>JBBQAJ010000004.1:0-69607 GCA_038316195.1 Saccharimonadales bacterium (SeqCode) | reverse complement strand
CCAGTCACAGAACAAGTTGGGTACTATGCTAACGATAGCAACGGGTACTTTACAAAACAACTACACGAATCTAACTTTTCAAAGCAGTGGTCAACTAACCTGTCAAAAGACCGAAAGGTTGGTTTAAATGCTATCAATAGGAATTGTTGGATTACCAAATGTTGGTAAATCTACATTGTTTAATGTTCTCACTGACAATGATATATTGGTAGCTAATTATCCTTTTGCTACTATCGAACCAAACACTGGAATTGTTCCAATACCTGACGAACGCCTGCAAAAACTTGCTGATATATATAAGAGTAAAAAAATCATTCCAGCTACGGTAACTTTTGTAGACATTGCCGGTCTTGTGTCCGGAGCAAGTCAGGGTGAAGGGCTTGGCAATCAGTTTTTGGCAAACATTCGTACCTGCAACGCCATATGTCATGTAGTCCGTGCATTTAGTGATGACAATGTTTTACATGTAGATGCTAAGTATGATCCTAGCAAAGATATAGACGTAATCAATACGGAGCTAGTCCTAGCAGATTTACAAACTATAGAAAGGTATTTACCAAAACTCGAAAAAGAAGCCAGAGCTAATCCAAAACTCCTGCCGAATGTAAAAGCACTGCTAGAAACCAAAAAAATACTAGATACTGGAACTCCTTTGTTCGCCAGCTCTCAACTCTCAGCACTTAGCGCTCAGATTGAGCAACTTCAATTGCTTACTGCAAAGCCGACTATTTATCTTTTCAATATAGATGAAGAAACCATATCGGACAAAACCAAAAAAGCAGAATTAGCTAGTTTTGTGACTCCTGCAAAAGCCATATTTGTCTGTGCAAAATTAGAAAGTGAACTTAAAAGCCTAGATAAAAACGATCGAATTGAACTTCTTGAAAGCTATGGAGTAACGGAGTCAGGCTTGGTTAAGCTAACTCATGTCTCCTACGACACGTTAGGACTTCAAAGCTATTTAACTGCTGGCGAACAAGAAGTTAGAGCTTGGACAATCAAAAAAGGCGCAACTGCTCCTCAAGCAGCTGGTGTAATACATGGAGATTTTGAGCGAGGTTTTATTGCTGCACAAATAATTGATTACACTGACTTAATTACTGAAGGCTCAGAATCTAAAGCAAAATCTGCAGGAAAAGTTCGCACCGAAGGAAAAGACTATGTTATGAAGCAAAATGACATCGTCGAATTTCGCTTCAACGTATAGAAATAAAAATTACCTAACTCTTGCTGTACTGATATCCCAGTTCAAGCTAATATTTCGAATAATCTTAAATGCTTCGTTATGCTCTGGAACAGTGTTATCTTCGTAATAATGATTACTTTCCATTAGATTTTCTGTAACACCCAAACAATATACATCGTCACCGACTAAATGCATTTTATCTAAAGCATTTACACTAGCAATTGGCGCAACAACAACAATTTTTTTAATTTTTGTAGATTTTAAATAATCAGCAGCAACTGAAAGTGATATTCCAGTCTGAAATGCGTCAGACACCAGAATTACTACATGATTACGTAACAAGTCTGGATTAATTTCTCCTCCATCACTCAATAGTTTATTAAGCTTGTGGTATTTTTGTACCCTCTGGTCCTCAATCAATCCATGATATTCACTTACAAATTCATCTATTTCACCTTGAGAATACTTACTGTTATACGTTACTGTGTTGGTTGTCATAGAAGCTAATGGCTCAGTCTCGCCAGGCAAAATAATATCATCACTCATTAGAACCATAAGGTTTGTGTGTAATTTCATTGCTATTTGAGCTCCAACCAAAACTCCACCACTATTTAGTGCCACAACCGTACACTGGTCATCTTTATAATTGCGCAACCTAAGAGCTAGCCGTCTGCCAGCTTCAGCGCGATTCCTAAAATACATATACTTAGTATATAGGATTTTTTATGAACAATGAGTATTAATTAAGTGAATGTCTTATCTAGTAGAACCTAGAAACTCGACGCCTGATGACTACTGGCATATTGTATGGATTCATAACTTTTCGACTAGGTATATTGATTGCCGAATTCAAAGAATTTTCTAAAGGTGTGTTAACCAAGTTGTTAAATGGCTTAATTGGTTGGGTAGGAGAGTTTTGTTGCTGTCTATAAACCATCACCAACTCCTGAATGTAACTCGTAAAACTTCGCATTTTGACATGGTTATAACCTGTAAAAGATATAGTTTTATGTACAGTTCCCAGCCGAACAGTAGAATTTAAAAGTCTGTGATTATACTGCACGTCCGAAATCATATCATAACGAACATCTTCTATAGTTAAATAGAAGGGCTTTTTATCTACCAGTAGAACTCTTTTGTCAGTTGCGCATATAAGAGCAAAACCGCCCTCATAATGACCAATTAGAACATGCTCTAACTGCTCATCTTCAAAAAGAATTTTAGGCAATTCGTTAATCTCTGGTCTGCACCAAAACTGGAACTTTACACCTAATTTTTTTAGCTGTCTGCTAACTTTGTCTGCATCTACCATTACTCCTCCTTCCTACGAATCTAGCATATCTGAAATTTAAAAATCTGTCGGTACGATTCATCACCTAACAAATGCGATTTTTGTCACAAATGTATTTTTGAAAAAATCTGGCTGACTGTCAATATTTATAAATTTGTGTCATAATTAACTCATGTTGGCAAACGACGCATATACAGAAGCGTGGGTTACCATATTTGGACGTGGTAAAAAATTTATATATGACAAAGGAGAATTTATCATTCGCCCAGGAGACGCCCCATCGGGCGTTTTTTTTATAGAATCTGGACTAATAAAAGCATACAAAATTACTAAATACGGTGAAGAAAATCTTCTTATAATACGTAAAAAACATGAAATATTTCCACTTATATGGGCAATTACCGGCTCTGAAAGAAAAATAATATATCAAACCATGGTACCAACCACTTTATGGCGATTATCACGAGAAGAATATCTGAAATTAATTGACTCAAACCCTGACTCAATGTCAGCATTATTAGCAATGAGCGTAGAAATGTATCGCTTGCATAGTGAACGAATAATAAATTTAGAATATCGAACAGTTCGCGAAAGATTAATATCTTTTATGCTAACCATGTCACGACGTTTTGGAAAAGAAACTAATGAAGGCTTGTTGCTTGACGTTCCCTTGCGCCAACAGGACATTGCCAGTTCTATTAACGCATCTCGTGAAACCACAAGTCGTGAGTTATCAGGTTTAGAAAAAAAAGGTTTGATTAAAAATTCTTCTCAATATATTACGATTTTAGATAAGACTAAGCTAAAGGCGTATCTCTAGGCTAATTTCTTAAGTAAATAAAATCGTTCCAAATTGCCCTTTGCACCACTCACTCCAGAGTCTGCCTTATTTACAATTACAAAATATTTCTGAGTCCAAATTTCAAATTCTTTAAATATTTTACGACGTATAGAGTCGTTTTTAATCACACCTTTGTGTTTAACTTCCGGGCCTGCTTCAAATTGTGGTTTTACCATGGCAACAATATGAGTATCCTTCGAAGCGAGTTCAAATATGTGAGGCAATATTTTACGTAGACTTATAAATGAAACGTCTGCAACCACAATATCTATTTTTTGGTGAGGCTTAAAGTCACGAATGTCAGTTTTTTCGTGTAACTCAACTCTAATGTCACCAAGCAAACTGCTGTGCATTTGCTCAGTTCCCACGTCAACGGCAATGACTTTTTTTGCCCCATTTCGTAGTGCGAGTTCTGTAAATCCACCTGTAGATGATCCTACATCCAACACCGTTTTTTCTTGAAAGTCTAAATGAAACGATTCCAATACTGAATTTAGCTTTTCGCCGGCTCTTGAAACAAAACTCACTCTTGTTTTAACGTCAATATTTGTCGTATCACTCACCAAATATCCAGCTTTTGTAACTGAAATACCATTCACATTTACAAACCCCCGTCGAATTATGTCTTCTGCTTGAGAACGAGAACCAGCTAGCCCTCGCTTAAGCAGCTCTTTATCAAGTCGATTTTTCATGATACCTATCTAATTCGCTCTCTGTAAGCTCCATTTGATGTATCTACCGAGATAACATCTCCAGTTTTTACAAATGCTGGCACTCTGACATTAATACCAGTTTCTACATTAGCATCTTTGGTAATCGATGAACTTGTGTCTCCTTTTACAGCATCTTCAGTATAGATAATTTTTAATGGAACATTTTTGGGTAATTCAATGTTTATCACTCGTCCTTCAAATAGTTGTGCCTGCACTTTGTCACCTTCTTTCATATACCATGACAATTCAGGGAACAGAATAGTTGGAAGTTCAAACTGCTCATATGAAACATCGTCCATAAAATAATAGGTTTTGCTGTCTTTGTATAGAAATTGAACATTCTTATTCGTAACATCAGCTGGCTCTATTGAGTCATTTCCTTTGAATGTTTTGTCTAAAACCTTCCCATCAATTAAGCTTTTTATTTTGACATTTACTATTGAGCCTCCACGCCCAACAACTTTCTGACCATATTCAACAACTTTGTAAGGCACTCCTTCAAGTTGAAAGATCTGTCCTTTTTTCAAATCTGTCGGTCCAAATGCCATTACAAAATTTCTCCAAAATATTGAGCTGTTAGCTCTTAACTATTTAGAACGGTATATCATCCAAATTAATTGGCTCATCTCCAATATCTTCTATGACAATATCATCTTTTTTAGAAGTTTTTGATGCCTTTACATTACTCGATGACGAATTTTCGGATTCAGTATTACCACCAGAATCTCTTGAACTGCCACCTTCACCACCTGCACCACCTAGGAAAGTAACATCACTTGCTATTACTTCTACTTTACTTCGTTTTTGGCCATCTTTTTCCCAACTACTTGATTGCAGACGACCATTCACCAAACAAGGTCGACCTTTGGATAAATATTGCGCTACACGCTCACCCAATGGTCCCCATGCCACTATATCTACATAGTCTGTTGCTTCTTTCCATTCACCGTCACTACCCTTAAAACTTCGATTCAGTGCTAAAGCAAAACTGCACACATTTTGACCATTTGGGGTTTGACGTAATTCTGGGTCCCTAGTTAGGTTTCCCATTAATATTACTTGGTTAAAACTTCGAGCCATCTTAATCTCCTTAGAACAACTATGTGTTCGATTAATTATTTGTATTGCTACTTTACGCCACCCGAATTATCAAGTCAAGTTTTAGTTTGAAGCAACGAATGGCAGTAACGCAATATGACGTGCTCGTTTAATAGCGATTGCTAAGCGACGCTGTTCGTGTTCCTTTAGTCCTGTTTTTTTGCGAGTTTCAATCTGACCAAACCCATTTACATATCTTTGTAGAGTTTTAAAATCTTTGTAATCAAAATATGCTACATCTGTTCGGTGCTTAAATATTTTAGCCATTTTTATTCCTCATCCTTTTCGTCATTATCGTCGTCATCATTTGCGTGTTCACCACGTTCGGCGTTTTTCTTTACTTTTTCTGCTTTAGTTGCTTCAGCTTTGGCAATAGCCTTTAGGTCTGGTCTGGTTATCAAATACCTTATTACTTCATCTGTAATATTCAAAGTACTTTCTAATTTTTTTACACCATCACCAGGCATATCTACTGTATAAATAACATATATTGCATGCTCTTGTTTTTTGATTGTATATGCTAGTTTGCGTTTACCCCAGTTGTCAGTAGCAGTAATTTTACCACCGTTACTTGTAATAATTTTTGTAACTTTTTCTTCAGCTTTGGAAAGATCTACTTCCAGATCCGGGTGATATAACACCGCTATTTCATATTGATTCATGAGAATCTCCTTTGGTTATTGCCTACACTCACACAATGGATGTTGGCTGAGTTTGTATCAAAAATATAGTACACCATTCACCTCTGTTAGTCAATTGAAATAACTGCTTAATAGCCTCTTGAATTTCTCATATAGTCGTCGTATTGTTTTTTTAATCCACCCACTAGTCGCTTCCGTAAAAAATATAATACTATTGCTAGTATTGCACCAGCAATTAGAATTATTTTGAGTAAAGTAACAAATATAGATGTTTTGTGCTGTTTTTTCATTATCATAATTACGTTGTGGTTTGCAAGATCAACTGTGTATGTTTTAGCTTTTTTGTCCTTAGATAGGATTTTTAATGCTTCCCAACTAGAATCTTTTTGACCAAAATAATATAGCTTCCCAGTCTTATTGAAAAATGGGTTTCCAATATTTATTATTAGTCGAAGTGGCTGGCTGTAACTGCTAAGTATTTCTCCAGTGGCGTTCCGGCAAATTAATTCATACGGACCACTGACTGGATCATATGTGCTTATGGAAGGTGGGAGTTGATCAGTTCGTACATTGATATTACAAAAAGCATCTTGACTGAGCGCTCCTGTTGGAATGACAATACTTATACTATTATCCTCAGAATTTATGGTACCTCCACTATCAACATTTACGTTTGCAACAAAATAACTTGTAACAACTTGTGAATTTGCATAATCTGACTTGTTACCAGCAGCATCAAATGCCTCTAATCGATAGTAAAATGTGTCCCCGAAACTTACACCACTATCTTGGTAATTTGGCTGATTTATAGTATCTGAGATAATATCCCAGTTTTGTTGATCTTTTGATCTAGAAAGCTGGTATCCCTGTACGGACACATTATCGGTAGCGGGATCCCAATGCAAATCTACTGATTTTTCCCTATCATTTGCAACCGCCGTAAAGTTAGTAGGTGTTGATGGTGGTGTAGAGTCAGGCTGAACAACAGTGTCACCACCAGAAGAATTTGAAAAATTATTAGTATTTCGGGGTGTTGAATTTGAAGATTGAGTGCCGGTCCTAGGCGTTTGAGATGGCGTGGGAGTCGGAGTCGGAGTCGGTGTGGGCGTGGGAGTCGGTGTGGGAGTTGGTGTGGGAGTCGGTGTGGGAGTTGGTGTCGGAATGGGTGGTGAGCTATATGCAAATGTAAAATTTGTGTCGCTTGACTTGTCCCATTTTTGTTCATAAGCAGCTCGGCATATGCTGTCAGTCAAGTTTTTATAGCATGCCTTTCCAAATATTTGAAATTCATAACTGGAATTTGAAATTCCAGGATTTTGAACTACGCTTGGACCATTATATTTTGAAAGTATACCGTTATTGTGTTTGACTGCTGTACTTGTTGCAGGATTATTGCTTGTACTAAAAACCCTTACACAGTAACCCTGGTTTGTGAAAGTTTGATTTATGAATGTAAAGTTCCCGTTAGCGTCTGTGATTGCAGCCACACCAAAATTTGGAACATTAAAAGCACAACCATCAATATACACATCCTTTACACCAAGTCCGTTAATTGTAACCCTTCCAGATACATTTGTTGCTGCAAGAGAAGTTTTTTGACTTTGGTAACCAATAAAACTTATGGATGTAATGAACAATATTGTGACTGCGCCCAAAAGTGGCCGGCTATTGATCCTAAATTTTTGATTCGATCTTGGATGTGATGCATTTTTTTTCATTATTCTGTAGTTTCATTTTCGTCATAATCTTCATCTTCCAGTTCTGTAACACCACCAAAAACATCATCCATACTATTAACCAATACTTCTCTGGGTCGATTACCATCAGCGTGACTTATTATTCCTTGCTCTTCCATTGTTTCAATCAGTCTTGCTGCACGCCCATAGCCAATACGTAATCTACGTTGAAGTAGTGAGGTACTTGCTTTTTTGCCATCAATTACAGCGCTAACTGCATCTTTGTATAAATCATCGTCAACATCCTGACCATCATAGTCCGCTACTATGCCACCCTTGCCGTTCAACTGTACTGGCTGGCTTACAACTTCGTCGTCGTAGTTTGGAGGACGTTGCATACGTATGAAGTCGTTTACTTTTAGTGCTTCGTCGTCTTCTATTAAGGCCGCCTGAACTCGACGTGGCTTTGGGCTGTCAGCCGTAGTTATCAACATGTCCCCCATACTCAATAATTTTTCTGCACCAACTTGATCAATAATCGTACGACTATCCACCTGGCTAGTTGTAGTAAATGCAATTCTAGCTGGTACATTAGCTTTTATTAGACCTGTAATAACATTAACACTTGGTCTTTGAGTAGCCAGCACAAGGTGTATACCAACCGCTCGAGCTTTTTGGGCAATTCGAACTATCAGTGACTCAACGTCTCTTGCAGCAGCCATCATTAAGTCCGATAGTTCATCAATTACAACAACAATATAAGGCATACCTTCTTCTTGTTTAAGTTTGTTGTACTGAGCTATATCTCTTCGATGTACCTCACTTAGAGCTTTATATCGTCGTTCCATCTCAGCTACTGTCCATTTAAGAGCACTTATACATTTCTCTGGCTCAGTTATAACTGGTGTTAATAAATGTGGAATGTCGTCATACGGCTTTAGTTCCACAAGCTTTGGATCAACTAAAATCAGTTTTAAGTCTGCTGGACTGTTTCTGTACAAAAGACTGGTCAATATACCGTTAATCATGACTGATTTACCAGAACCCGTTTGTCCGGCGACTAGGAGATGAGGCATTCTGGCCAAATCACCCAAAACGGGAGCACCAGAGATGTCTTTTCCAATTACGAATGTTAGAGGACTTGTAGCGTCTTGCCATTCCCGAGACTGCAAAATTGAGCTTATTCGAACTGTTGCTGATTTAAGGTTTGGAACTTCAACTCCAACTGCTCTTTTGCCGGGTATTGGAGCTTCGATTCGAATTGACTGTGCTGCTAAATCTAATGCAAGATTATCTGACAAGGCAGTAATTTTAGTTAGTTTTGCCCCTGCCGGTGGCCTTAGAGTAAACTGAGTTACTCTAGGACCAATATTGGCACCCTCCATTTCTACTTTCATATTAAAGTTAGACAATGTTTCTTTTATAATTTGGGCATTTCCCTCTACATCACCTGCGTCTGCTTTGTCTTGTTTTTGATTTAGCAGATCAACTCCAGGGAATTTCCAATCAGGATCACTCGCAGTTATGAGAGCGCTGTGAGCTTCTTGAGGAGTTAATTTTTGAGCTGTGTTTTTAAAGCTGGTTAGGCGAACCGATGGATCCTTATTGCCATGTCGTTCCACTGGTACGCCTTCATTCATTTTAAAAGTGGGTTCCTTGTATTTTAAATCTGCTAAATCAGTATCAGCAGATTTTTTGGGCAATAATAATCTTATAAATGAAATTATTATTTTAGGAGAAATACTAAACGTTAAGAAAAATAATAAGGTAGTAAATACAAAAAACATAATTGCTGCTGGCGTTTGATCAAGTGCGTTCAACGCCATATTACTAAATAGTTTACCAACTACACCTCCGTGCCCACCAGAAATTGTGGCTGTGGTGGTTTGTTTTGCAAAAGCTACTTGAAGCCAACTAGCACTCATAGCAATGAACGCAAGCATGCTTATCAATTTAGCCAATGGGATTCGACGGCTATCACTGTTGAATTTTAAAATACCAAAAAATACTAATGCAACTGGCACCAAAAATGCACCCCACCCAAGTGCCCAGTAAGCTCCGTGAAACAAACCTAGAGGCAGAGGTCCACCAGTGTTAAAACCACCAAGCAATACAAAAATTGCCAACAAAAACATAAGAATAGCGCCAGCTAGTGGCCAAAATGCTGACCGTTCAGTACTGTCTTGAATTTGTACTTTTTTTCTACTTCTAGATTGTTTTTTCTTTTTAGCCATATTGTTCACTTTAAATTATAACATTTATCATATTTCTATTCACTACTGTCAATTACTTCATATGCATGCCCAATCTGAGCTTCAATTCTATCTAATTCTAATTTAACTGCGTCTTTAGTATATTTTGGATCCTGAAGTCGCTGGATATTTTCATGCTTATCGAGTAGTAATTCTGCAAGTCTAGAGTTGCCCCTACAATTTATCATCACGCTTTCCCATAACTCAGAATCGCCCCCACTTCTAGAAGCTATTTCGTCTTGTAATCCTAGTGGAATTGTCTGAATTGCTCCATCTAGTAATAAACGATGAGCTTCAGATTCGGCAAAATCAGAAGGATACGGTAGATCTGCAAATTCATTACTTGGATTCATGGATGTATTATAGCAATTATTACAACGTTTGTCAATACCGCTTACGATAAACGCACTAGTCTGTTCGGGCGTCTTGACCTAATAGTCTGGAGCGCATTTCTTCGAATCGTTTCTGCTGATCGGCAGCAATTTGTTCAGGCGTTGGAGGTGTCGATGCTTGTTGTGATTGATCTGAATTACTGCTAGAACTGGGTTTATTCGGGTTAGCTTGAGGCCTTCCACCACCTCCTCCACTGATTATGTTTACTACTGGAATGACTATTGGACTGCCTCCTGTATGCTCAAACAAAAAGTGCGTAATGTGGTCTTTGAGTTCAGCTTTGAACCTATCAATGTCTATGCGTTTAAATCTCTGCTGTACGGCCCTTTTTAGCTCTACTCTAAATGTATTCATTAATTCTTCATTGTCTCGCATATAAATGAAACCACGGCTAATAATGTCAGGGCTTGTCATTAATTGTCCAGTTTTTTTATCAAGTGTTAGCACGACTGCAACTAAACCTTCTTCAGCCAACATTAATCTGTCTTTTATAACCACACCACTCACTAAAGTACCTGATTGATCAACCAAAATAGTACCAGTTGGAACTTCGCCAATAATTTCCATTTTATCCTGGGTAAGAGCTATTACTTCACCGTTATCTGCGTTTAAAGTATCTTTACGAGGGATTCCTTCTTCAACTGCAATCTCAATATGCTGGCGTTTGGCTGTGAAATCACCATAAATCGGTATGAAAAACTTTGGCTTGGTCATACGAATCATATCTTTATATTCTTCAATACTGGCGTGCCCAGAAACGTGGAGAGGTCCACATCCATCAATTTCTCGTGTTTCATGACGAAAAACATGTACGCCTTTTTTATATAGATCGTCCACCATTGCACGAATTTTTGCATCATTACCAGAATAAGGAATGGGTGTACTAGACAAAATTACGGTGTCTTGTTCTTTGAGTTTTACGTTTCGATGGTCGCCACTGGACATTTTCATTAGAGCAGAGTTAGGTTCACCCTGACTTCCTGTACATACGACTACTAAATCTTCATCTTTCATGCCAGCCGTTGCAGCGATTGGCACAAAAGTACCCTTTGGAACTTTTACAAATCCATGACGAACAGCCATTTCAAGTGTACTAACCATACTTCTGCCATCCATAGCTACTTTTTTGTTATTGTGTACAGCCGCATTAATTATCATCTGTACACGGTTCATGTTAGTCGAAAAAAGACCAACAAAGATCCTACCTGGGGCTTGTTTCATGATATCTATAAAACTTTGCTCAATAGTACTTTCAGAAGGAGTTCTTCCAGGTCGTTCCGTAGTGGTACTTTCACTTAAAAGCGCCAAAACACCCTCTTTTCCAAGTTGTTCTAAACGTTCTGTGTCAGTACGTTCGTGGTCAAGTGGATTAGGATCCAATCGGAAATCTCCTGTGTTGATGATGCGACCTACAGGAGTGTCTAAGACAATGATGGTACTACCTGGGATTGAATGTGTAACACGAACCAGCTCCACGAAAAATGGTCCAACTTTTAGCTTTTCGTGAGTGTTTTCGTTCATCATTACGGTTCTTAGCTCGAAGCCTTCTGGCATTGGCAAGCCAAAGTTGGCAAAGATTTCTTCTACCCGTCCAATAGAAAATTTTGAACCATATATTGGTGCAGGAAATTTAGGCACAATGTGGGGCAATCCTCCAATGTGATCCAAATGACCATGCGTTATTAGATAGGCACGAAGTTTATGTTTTATAGATTCCAGATATGTAGTGTCGCAAATACCGTAGTTTATACCCGGCAAATCTATACCAAGATCGTTACCACAATCCATAATTACTGCATCATTCAAATATTCAACTAGTATCATGTTTTTGGAACCACCTCCGTCCATACCACCAAGTCCAATTACTTTCAGTCTTGGGCTGTCGTCTATGAAATTAGCACGTGGCTTGTCGTCTTGCGATGGCAAATCTACGTATTGATTAAGTAACCTCGAAGCGTCATCATGGGCACGTCGTTGAGCTCGTATTGCAGCACCTCTAGATGAATTACGTCCATTTCCACTAGATGAATTTGAACTTTTAGTTTGAGGAGTGTTGTTTGATCCCCCGGCATTATTTGCCGATGGTTTATTTTGGTTATGTTGTTTTGGATTCATATATTCCTTTCTGAAATTATGAGTAAATTATTGGATTTTCTTTAAAATTAATGGGATTTTTACAAAATCGTCTAACAAAGTTTGTCGAAGACTTCCATTGTATAAGGCAGCAGCAGGATGAAACAAAGGCAATATTACCCTATTTTTGTATCTTTTAGGCTGTCCATGTGTCTGACTAATTTTCAACCCAGGCAGAAGTACATCCATACTATGCCTGCCTAGGGTGACAATAAGTTTTGGTTTAATTATATCGAGTTGTTTGTCCAAATATGGCATAAATTCCGATTTCTCGCTTGGGAGAGGGTCACGATTGTTGGGTGGACGGTATTTTACTATGTTTGTAATGTAAATTGCAGCTCTTTTGAGTCCTATTAAGTCGAGCATCTCGTTTAAAAATTTGCCCGCCGCGCCAACAAACGGCTCACCAGTTTCGTCTTCTTTTTTTCCAGGAGCTTCTCCGATAAATACTATTTCCGAATCAGCATTTCCAACACCAAATACAAGTTGAGATGCTTGTTTCGCCAAACTAGAACAAACACCACTTTGAGTAATCTGTTCGGCTAGTTCGTCTAATTGTTGTTGTTTGGTAATTTTCATTTATTTATTAGTGATGCCACGAAATAACATTCGTAAACTTATAAAAATTAGTAAAAACGAACCAAAATATTGCAAAATACTACCAGTATCAATTGCGCGAGTGACTAATAAATAAGTAAGTATTAGACCTACTGAACCCATAATTATTCGTGCTGGTGGTGTTTTGAATTGATCAGGAGTGTGCAAATTATTCATTACTATTTTTTGTCTGCCATTTCCCTAGCTGCCTGTTTCATGCTCAAGTTAAGTCGCCCTTTTTCGTCAATTGCTACTAATTTTACTGTCACAAGGTCGCCTTCTTTAACTACATCACGTGGGTTTGAGATGCGTTCTTCGCTCATTTCGCTTACGTGGACAAGTCCATCTTTTCCAGGCAAAATCTGTACAAATGCACCGAAATCCAAAACACTTACAACAGGAACTTTTTCATATATTGTGCCCACTTCTGGCTCCACCGTTATGTCCTGTACCATTTTTATCGCTGCATCTATTGATGTTTTATTGGGACTTGCAATCATGACAGTACCATCGTCTTTTATATCGATCTCGGCACCAGTTTCAGCAATAATGCGATTGATAGTTTCACCACCCTTTCCTATCACTTCACGAATTTTGTCAGGATTGATTTTAATAGCTTCAACCCGAGGTGCGTAAGCACTCATTTCCTTTTTAGGTTCTGCAATTGTAGTCAACATATGCTCTAAAATGTGCAATCTACCTTCTCTGCCTTGTTCAAGTGCTTTTTGTAACACTTCTATTGGTAAACCGTGTACTTTCATATCCATTTGCAGTGCAGTTATGCCCTCTGATGTACCTGTAACTTTGAAATCCATATCACCAGCAAAATCTTCAGCATCGGCAATATCACTTAGTACATATGGAGTATCTCCATCCATCATAAGTCCCATCGCTATTCCACTAACTGGGCGTTTAATAGGAACTCCAGCGTCCATTAGAGCTAAGCAGCTAGAGCAAGTGGCCGCCATACTAGTAGAACCGTTCTGACTCATAATTTCAGTAACTGAGCGTATCATGTACGGGAACTCTGTTTCAGAAGGTAAAACAGCCGTTAGGGCTCTTTCTGCTAGGAATCCGTGACCAATTTCTCGACGCCCAGGAGAACCCATTCGTTTCACTTCACCTACGGTATATCCCGGTGCATTATAATGATGCAAATATCGTCTTTCACCTTCACGCTCCATGGTGTCCACAAGCTGGACATAACTAAGAGGGGCTAGGGTTACCACATTCATGGCTTGGGTAACTCCACGCGTAAATAAAGATGATCCGTGCGTGCGAGGCAATATACTTATTTCGCTGGAAAGTGGCCGAATTTCGTTCAATTTGCGACCATCCGGGCGTAGTTGTTCCGATACAATTCCTTTACGAACATCTTTATGAAGTGCCATGACAAATGCTTCGTCGTAATCTGCTCGAAGTTTGCCTAAGTATTCTTCTGCAAATTTCTCTTCCATACTGGCATGAAACTCATCTTTTAAAGTCTTTATGAGTTCGTTTCGTTCCGGGTACTCAGTTCTTAATGCTTCACCTAATTTACCGTCTACCCATTTTTCTACCTCTGTTTGTACATCTTCATTTGGTAAAACTAATTCGTATTTTCGCTCATTAACGCCAACTTTTTTAATCAATTCTTCTTGTAATTTTATAGCTGGCTGCATAGCTTCAAATGCATAGGCCATGGCTTCTACGATTTGCTTTTCACTCACTTCACTGGCGCCAGCCTCTACCATCATAATTCCATCTTTAGTGCCTGCAACAACCAAATCTAATTCGCCCTCAAGTTCAGAGATAGTTGGAAATCCTTTGTATTTTCCATCAACTAATCCAACTCTCAAACCAGCGACCGGACCATCAAATGGTCCACCTGTTAGCATAAATGCAGTACTCATTGCAATCATAGCAACCATGTCAGGACGAAATTCTGGATCCATGCTTAAAACTGTCGCAACGCCCTGAACTTCTTGCCTATATCCTTTGGGCCAAAGTGGTCGTATTGGACGGTCAATCAAACGACTGATAAGAATTGCATCGTCAGATGGGCGCCCTTCTCTTTTAATAAACCTACTACCACTTACTTTTCCAGAGGCATACATTTTTTCCTCATAATCTATGCTAAGTGGAAAATAATCCATACCCTGTATAGATCTATCGCTAAGTTGAGCACTGCCTAAAACAACAGTGTCACCATAACTCACGAGTACACTTCCAGTAGTTCGAAATCCTACTCGACCAACTTCTAGGCTGAGTGTACGACCACATAACTCGGTACTAACTTTTATAACTTCTTTACCAAACGGATTTATTGTTGCCATTTATTGCCTTTCATATGGGATATTCGCAAGCAAGGTGCAAATATACCAATTCCCTTGTGCTGTGATGGAGTATATCTGGTCTCTGCATACGAATAGCCCGATTTCTGATTATTTAATGTGCACAAGTTTATCCACCAGTTGGTGGAGTAATCTGTTCAGATTATTTTCTAAGACCGAGTTTTTTTACTAAGTCCAAATATGCTTTTCCGTCTTGTTCAGCTAGATATTTTAGCAACCTCTTACGTTTGCCAACGGCCTGTAAAAGCCCTCGTCTAGCCATAAAATCATGTTTATGAGTCCTTAAATGCTCAGTGAGTTCTTTTATACGTTCAGTAAGTATGGAAACCTGAACTTGAGGCGATCCGGTGTCAGTTTTACTGGTTTGATGCTCAGAAACAATCTTGCTTTTTTTCTCTGTTGAAATCATGAATTTCGTATTCCCAATCTGTTAGTTAATGAAGAGAATTGTGAGTGTTGATTTCATAATAACACACTCACCCCCGTTATGCAAGTATCTATAATCCAATTTTTACTTGTGTGCCACCAAGGTTTTTCACAAAATAGCTATCGTGGCTAATGTACAGGATTGCACCATGATATTGTTGGAGCGCATTTTCCATCTCTTCTATGCTCGGCAAATCTAAATGATTTGTTGGTTCATCAAGTATTAGGATCATTGGATCATTTGCGAGCATACTGATTAACTGAAATCGAGCTTTTTGACCACCACTGAGTAATTTAAGAGGCATAGCCCCGTCGGTAGCTGGATTGAAAAGATAGTCGCTGAGTAATTGTTTTATTTTTTGGTCATTTATCTTGACATCTTTGTCCAAATAAACACGCTCAATCGCCTTTTCCAAAGAAGTTGAGAGCAGTTTTGAGTCAATTTCTTGCTCATAGTTTCCGATTTTAATTTCTGGCTCACATGTTATGTCTCCAAACAAAATCCTACTGGCGCCTTTAACATTATTTGACCTTGCTAATATAGCTTTTACTAACGTAGTTTTCCCTGCACCATTGCGACCATGCAAACGAATCCGGTCACCCTCACGCAATTGAAAGTTAACATTTTCAAACAAGCTTTTTGTGCCATATCCGAGTGAAAGTTTGGTGGTTTCTATAAGTATTCTATTAGATTTACTGACAGCCGTATGAGTGCGTATTTTTATATTCCGTGTTTTGTGCTCATCATAAGCTGCGCTCATCTTGGTATTGAGTCCCTGAACGGATTCTTGGTCAATCCAAAAAGACGGTTTGTCTGCTTTTTGAAGTTGGGCTAACTCTTTTTTAGTTCGTTCTTCTAACGACTTAAACCTGTGAATAGTGCCGGGGTCTCGTGCCTTCTCTTTGAGTCTTCGAAAGCGCACTAAATTGTCTTTTTGGTTAACTATTCTTCGCTGAGTTACTTCGTATTCGTTAACTTCGGAAGTTATTTTTGAAGTGTTGGTGCGTAAATAAGCATCGTAATTGCCCGTAAAGCTAATTGACCTACCATCCCTTATCTCAACTATTCTATCTACTTGGCTTAAAACGTCGCGATCATGTGTTATTACCACCACTGCTTCAGGTGTGCTACCGAACCAGTCCAAAAATCGCTGCTTTGCAATGTAATCCATGTGATTGGTGGGTTCGTCAATAAGTGCAATGTCAGCTTTGGCATGCTGTACTTTTGCGAGCTCAACGAATCGCTTCTGGCCACCAGATAAATTACCAATATTTCCTTCTTCCTCTGCTTTATCCAACCCGTACTTTTGAAGTGTCTGTATAATCTCTTCTTCCACCCTAAAGTACCCAAGCGCAGAAAAATGTTCTAATGCGTCACTATACTGAGATATTTTTTTGTTATTGTCACCCATTGTGGCAGGAAAAGTATCCATAATATGCTTTAAGTCAGCGTATTGTGGTAAATCATCCAATATATACTCTAAAACGGGAGTATTTTCATGATCTTGATGCTCTTGACGAGACGAGATGATTATCAAATTCTTTTTAAAATCAATATTGCCAGAATAATCTTGGTCCACACCTGTCATTAAATTAAAAAGCGTTGTTTTGCCAGTGCCATTGCGCCCAATAATGCCTACTTTTTCTTTGGCTTGAAGTTGCAAACTGAGGTTTTTGTAAAGTACCTTGCTGCCGAAAGTTTTTTCTTCGATGTTAACGTTTGCAATCACTTTATGGTCTCGGCAATCTCCATCAAATTGTTTCTAATTTTCGTACTATCCAAATCATCCATATTTATAGCATTACTTAGATCAAATAACCCTATGTGAGTTCGTTTTAATCTAGTCATGTATGCTCCTGTTTGCAATACTTTTCCAATGTCTTCTACCAATGTTCGAATGTACGTGCCTGAAGATACTTTGGTGGTAAATGACACTTCTGGATAAATATATGTTACATCTGATATGCTGTGAATTATTATTTTTCTAGGTTCTATGACTACTTCTTTGCCTTCTCTAGCTAATTTGTATGCCCTTTGTCCATTTACCTTAACTGCACTAAACACGTGTGGCACCTGCATTATTTCGCCTGTAAATTTGTTTAATGATTCCTTAAGTTTACTTACTTCCACCTTTTGGCCACCAACTATTGTTTTAGTTCCTTCTTCGTCGCCCGTAGTGCTTGTAACCCCCAACTTCATGGTAGCTTCGTAAACTTTGTCCAATTCGCTAAACTCCGAAGCACGTTTGCAATAACTTCCAACAAGAATAACTAAAAGTCCTGTGGCCAAAGGGTCTAAAGTGCCGGCATGTCCAACTTTGGGCTTTTTCAGGCCAGTTTCAGTCCTTACCAGCCCACGAATTTTGGCAACAACATCAAACGAAGTCCATCCAGAAGCTTTATTGATAAGTAAAATTCCGTCCACAAACGTCAGTATAGCTTATGAAGATATGTTTGTATCTGTTGGAAGTGGCATGATAGGAGGAATCATAGGAGGAGGAACTGGGGGTGGCGCAGTTGGGTCCGTCACACTTCCACCAGTGTTATCATATGGTAAACTAGGATTTTGAGGAACTAGATTTGCTGGCATAGTTGTATTTGATGCTATATATGGATCGGGAAAAGCAATTGGGGTTGCCAGTGATGGGTTTATCATGTTTTTATCATTCATAAATGCCGATGCTGCAGATGTAGCAACCGCAGGCATATCACCTAAATTTAAATCCATTGGTTGAGCGTTAAGAGACTGAATAGGTTCAACTACTTGTGGAGTAGTTCCTGCAACAGCGCTGTTTACAGCATCACGTGCTGCATCAACCCCATCAATGCTTTCTGCTGTTATCACTGGGTTCGTTGGACTTGTGTTGGGCTCAGGCTTAGAGACATGTGGACTATCTAGCACTTTCTCTAGATCTGATAATGTGTCAGCTGGCTTTTGCAGTTCTGTAATCGGTGACGTTTGAGTTGGAGGAATTGATTCAACTGACGAGATACTGTCTGGAATATATGCTTTCTGAGGAGTGGCAGCAATTATTTCTTGGGCAGTTGGTGCTTGTATGCCAGCAGCAGGAGCTGCAAGTGGGCTTTTTCTAGGCTTAGAGTCATGTGATAACAATAGACCCTGAGGTTGTGCTTCACCCAGAAGATCATTGCTAGGCTCTAAGCCTTCACCCTCTGGCTGAGTATTTGATGTAAGGGTACCACCTAATATTGGTGGCTGTGTAATTAATCTCGATTCAGATTTTCCATTATCCGACTCGGCTGATGGTAGTGGGTCTAAGACTTTTTGTTTCATAGCCTCTATTTCGCCAGCAGATTTAATAATTCCGTTGTTGTCTATATCGATTTGCTCTAGTGGATCTTCTTTTAGTTCATCATTTTCTAAAACTTCATTAATATCTATAAGTGGCTTCTTTTCGCCGTGATCAATTTGCATTGTGCCGTTGTCAGGTTTATTAGCAGTTTCAACTGTTACTGGTGGCGAAGCAGTCTTTGTGACGTTTTCAACTTCTGGTAGCTCTGCATCTTCTGTTTTAGTTAGATTCTCAGGTTGCTGTTCAATCGGCTTTTCAATAACAGGAGGTTGTAGTTTACTTGCTACAAGCTGTTGGTTGGCACCAGCTGCAATTAGTTTTGCACTCATCTGCATAGTGGTAGAAGTAGTTTTTTCATTACTAAATCTGTTTGTTTCAGAAACTATTCCTGTTAGAAATGCTGTAGCCATCTGACCATCCAAAACATCTTCTTTGAGACTAAGCCCAATATCTAATAACATTTCACATAGGCTACTTGCTTGTTGTTCAACCCAGTTTATACTACCCAGACTTGCTCCGTCGTGAGTATTAACACTTATAACCGTTGCATCGTGCAAAATTCTACCATGTGATGTTATTGCTTGATCCAGATCTTTTGCTTCTGATACCCCGATAGCAATAACTACGTCTACGTTAAAATCACCTTGGCTAAATTCTAAATCTTTATCTGAAATGGATGTACGGTATGGGGTTATAAAAATTTTGACCATTTGATCTTCAACTTTATACCTAAGTTTGTCGGCTTTGGATTTGTCTAGTGCAATTATGAAATCCCTCAAGCTGTCGGTAGTTTTTTCGATAGTCTTTTCAGGTTGCAAAAACTCAATAGTGTTAGGTATTTCGCCACTAAATACAGCAGTTGCGTGTTTCCCAAGTTTATTGAGAATTAAAGTCATACCAATCGCTGAAGCTAATTGGTCCAATGAGGGGTTTGCACTAACAGTTACGAGCACATTTGTAGCCTTCGTTAATCTGTCAGTAATCTGATTTTTTGCAGAGTCCATTTTTGTTTTTTTGTTCCTCTGTTTGTAATCTTACCATAAACACAAGCAATAAGCAATTAGAAAATTGTGTCTTCTCAATCTGTTTTTGTTTTATTTTTTTAATACAGTACACTCAGCGTGATTCGTTATCCTTTACAAACGCTGTTCACCCCTGTATAGTTGTGCTTCTAAGCAATTATTAATTTTAGAGGAAAAATCATGCCAATAATCAAATCTGCCAAAAAACGCGTCAAGGTGGCAAGAAAAGCTACTGTTCGAAATGCAAAAACTAAACGTACGTTACGGCTTGCACTAAAATCATTCCAGTCATCCATAAGTGGTGGCAGCCACAGCAAAGCTCAAAGTGCCCTAGATAAAGCTGGCAAAAAAGGCTTGCTTCACAAAAACAAAGTTGCTCGAAAAAAACGACAACTAGCTTCAGCTGCCAAAAAAGCTGGTGTCAAAACTTCAGGAACCGTTAAACCGAAAAAAACAGTTACTAAAAAACCAACTGCTAAGAAAGCCATTGCTAAGAAATCTCCCGTAAAGAAGAAATAAACAGAATTAATTAGATTTTCAATAAATAATTTTGGATAGCTTCGTCGACATCTATAGTCGAAGTTTTTGATTTCAAATCTAACTCTGACAAATCATTTATAAGTTTTTTTAATTTTATTAAGGTTATTTTTCGTGCAATATCTCTGCTCTTGCCAATCACAAAAGGATTAACTTTGGCTTCACTTGCAATTTGTGCGCTAGTTTTTTCTCCTGCCGTTTTTATGATTGCCAGTATGTGTAATTGCCAAGCCAACATTGCAACTATCTGTTGTGATTCCACCTTATTCGCACGTTGATCATCGTAAAGTTTCATCATCCGTTTTGTATCCCCTGCAAATGCACTGTCAAGTAGTTCAAAAATCGTACTCCTAGGATTAGGTTCTGTCAGTAAATCTATAGACTCTCTAGTCACTTTGGGATTGTAAGTAGTAAGCTTATCAATTTCGTTGCTGAGTAGTTGCTGATTTGGACCGACACGTTCCAATAGATATTTTGCATCTTGAATGCTGATTTCGACATTTTCGTTTAGCCATTTTGAAAGTCCATAATTATCAAGTTCATTAAACTCACTAAACTCTGTGTTTTTTTTGAGATATTTGTAGTAGCTGGAACGTTTATCTAGCTTGGGTTCGTGTATTATAAGATCCGTTGTTACTGGTAAAGCATCCAAAAGTTGTTCAAACTTTTCTATAAATTTTTTATTTGCACTTGGCACACGTAATACAACCATTTTTTTACTAGCTAGAAATGGTAGACTTTCCAAACTTTCCCGAATCTGATCATATTCTACTTCTTCACCATCTAACCTATCCAACCCCAAATTCGAATATTCTTCTACAAACAAATCAACCAGCTTTTTAAGTTCAGCTTTCAAAAGGAAAGAATTATTCCCAGTAAGTGTGATTAACATCTAATAGGATTATAGCTTTAAACTAGATCTGTTGGAAACGTAACTTTGCTGTTTCCAGCACAATTTTATTATCCCTAAAATAAAGTGATGTATCGTATGGTTTACGTTTAGTAAGCTTTATGCCGTCATCACTAACGATTTCATAATCCTTTTCGCCATTATCTTTCCAGTCTTTGGCCTCTTTTTCATAATGCCGTACACTTTTTGATTCACCCTCTTGCATGCGTTTCAGCGAACTATCCAACGACAAATGTAAATTATTACGAACTATCCTTACTAACCCTTGTGCTGCTGGCTTTTTCTTTAAACTATCTATAAAATCCATAGACTTTTCCCATCTAGTGGTGAGTTCCTCTGGGCGCATATCTTCCGCCCAACTAGCAGGTGGCCAAGCATAGTACTCTTCCTCTGGGGTAATATAACCCATTTCCCAAGCTTCCAAAAATTCTGGGAGTAAGCCTTCACCCCAATATTCAACGTATTGTTCAAGTCCACCTAATATTTGTAACTGACGCTTTAAGCTATTAGCATCTTCAATATCAACTTGTGCGAGTTTTTCACGTATTGCATCTGAAGAATAACCCAATCTTTTGTACTCATCAGATAACTCATCCCAACTTCTTAGTGCATTTTCGTGAATTTCATTTGCAACATCTATATCTATCCCTAAATCATGATGTGCATCATCACTACCGACAAAACTTTTAATCGTACGATCAATGCTTGTTGCTGCATCCATAAGGAGTTCAGATCCTTCTTGAGTTTGCGCTTCTTCAGGAGATGTTGATTCTAAGAAATCTGCAAAAAGTTGTGTATTTTCAACTAAAAGTTTTAAACCATTACTAGATACTCGGTTTCCTGCACCGTCTTCCATGTGACTCCCACTTGGTACTATTCTCAGACCGACACGAATAAATTTATCTGCATGAAACATATCCTGCAACTCGGCGTTCATCTCTCCCTCTAAGACACGCTCCTTAAGCTTATCTCCTATTTTCTTGTATATATCATCAGAGGTACCATCATCTACAGCACCAATTACGTCTGCACCTTCAAGAGAGCCACCTATTAATGCACCAAATATACCTCCGAATCCAGTGTGACTTTTGTTATGCATTACAACATCACTATACGCATCACTGACCAGCTCAAACGAAGGTATATTTTGATTTCTTATTTCTTTTGGATCTACCATATTACATATAGTAACTTGTTTTGCCTATTTTGTCAACTTTTGGCACGTGGGGCAAGTATGTGTGCCTCGGTAGGCTACTCTAGTTTTGACTATAATTGATCCACATCTGGGACACGTCAGGTTTTCGCGTCGAAAAACTCTTGCAAAATCCATGTAGCTTCCACGTTTGCCTTCTGCGTTTACATAATTCCTATCTGTAGAACCACCTTTTTCAATTGCTAAGTTCAGGACAAATCGAAGTTCAATAAATAGCTTATCTGTATTTGCTCTGGTCAAATTTTTTACCATTGTAGTTGGGTGAATTTTAGCACCCCATAGACTTTCGTCTGAATATATATTTCCTACGCCAGCAATAACCGTTTGGTCGAGTAATGCTGCCTTAATATTTGTATTCGGTCTTCGAAATATACGCTGTCGGAATGCAATTTTAGTAAAATTTGTATCCAAAGGCTCTGGACCAAGTTTGCGGAAAAAATCGATATTTGGTACTTCCACTGTTGGAAATAATTTTACCCAGCCAAACTTTCGTTGGTCATTAAAAAATAATCTTGAATTATCCGAAAACGTAAAAGTTACTCTTGTACTCTTGTCGGGAAGATGACCAATTAGCGACACACTTGGGTGTCCAGCCCCAAAACGTTTTTCAGCTTTGTTTACGGTTGAGTCAGCAACATATACTAACTGTCCAGTCATTTTTAAATGAATCACAAGCGTGTATTTTGTTGAGAGGTCTATAAGTAATACTTTTGCCCTTCGATGTATATTTATGATTTTGGCATCAATCAAAAAGGCATTTACGTCAGTTTTACCATTTGGAAATGATTTGTGCCAATCATAATCTACGGCAGATATAGTTTTACCAACAACAAATTGGCTTAGTCCACGAACAATAGTTTCTACTTCTGGCAATTCGGGCATAGTCCACTTATTGTACAATAGTGGCATGGCAGATTCTTTAGGAGATGTACTAGCTAAGAAAAATCTACGCGAACCGTCTGAGATTCTTGTAATTCGAACTTTTCTACATGAAAATTATCAAGCAGACTGCCAGATTTCTACCAACCAGAGACAGATAATTATAGCCCTTAATGGAGCCTCCCTTGCAGGCACAGTAAGGCTGCGACTGCATGAATTACAAGAACTATGTCAAACTAAAAAGCGATTAATAATTAGGATAAACTGAATTACGAATGAACTAAACGAAGTGCTGTCCTTCCAGCAAATGGTACGGCTGGCCTTAGTTCTTCTTTTCTTATGGGAATTTCACCACTATTAATGCCATCTACTAACGCTTGTGCTCGTTCTTGCAACAATGCTTCTTTCGTTATTGGATCATCATCAAAAGCTCCGATTCCTTTGATAAAATCACTTCTGGTATTTAAACTATGCCACACTAATTGATCATGGAAATATTCTAATTGAGCATCTGCCTCTGCATCTTGTTCTGGATCTGCTAATTCAGCACTATTACCGTAAGTGTATTCGAAGTGTGAGCTTTCGACGACTGTCATTTTTATACCTTTGTTTATATTTGTATGCTAGCTTTCATTATAAACGCTTATGTCAAGAATTACGAAAATTTGTTAAATTAAACATAAACACAACCTATTTAACGTCAGGAATGAGATAATATTTTGGCTAAATCATGTTGGCACTGTTCAAAACTTATATATTGAAGGCTTTTCATGCCAACTACTTTTGCTGCTTGAACATGTCTATCAAGATCATCTATGTAGACCACATCCTCTGCAAGCACACCAAGCTTTTCCAATGCTTTTTCGAATATTATTGGATTTGGTTTTATAACCCCAACACGTGAGGATACAATTACTTCATCAAACAGTCTACTTAGATTATTAGTTTTTAAAATTTCGTCAATAAAATCATGATGTGCGTTTGTTAAAAGCGCTATTTTGTATGTCTTGTGGAGTTCCTGGATAAGCCCAATGACTCTTGGATCTAATTGCTCGGCCTCGTACATATTATTTACCTTTTCTACGGAACTACCTGTAGCAAGCGCAATTTTTTGTACAAAAACTTGCCAAGGTATATCACCTAGATTGACTTCATCTGCGAATTCATGGAAAACGGAATTAGTTTGCCTATCAAGTTTTACAAAACGCCAATACTCATCTGAACAGATGACACCAAAAAAATCAAAAATAATAGCTTTTATCACTTTATTACTCTAACAGATAGTGTGAATTTAAAGCTTTACACCGTTTACAAATGCATTGTAATCAGTAATTTGTGCTTGAAAAAGTTTGCCAATTAATGCTGCCGAAATCCCACCATATGGCCCATCGGATCTATTACAAGTATCTGACCATGTGCGCATAATTTCTGAACCCGTATCTGTTAGTCTGTATACGAAAACATATCCAACTGGACACATTCCACGATCGTCAGGCTTGGCGACGTTGCGTTCTTTTCCGAAGTTGATATTATCTAGTGCCAGCATAAAAGACTCATATGCTTTTGGACTATTGATGTACTCAGTGCTTTTCTCAATATGTTCGTCATAATTGCTAAGCAGCTCTACGGTTCTTTTATTTTTAGTTACCGTTACTCTGATAGCTTTTCGCTGATCATCACCTACTAAACGACCATAATCTGTCCAACTAACACTTGACGTATCTTTGTCGCCATACTGTGCTAATACAGTATTCCGAGGAATTGAACTAGTTTTTTTGTTATTACCACTGCCCATCAAAATAATAACACCAACAATGGCTAAGAACGTTATAACTAAAACCGTAATTCCGTATTTCATAATTCCTCAAATAACTTACTAATAATACCACATTATGGTCATAATTACAATTAGTTTAAAGCTTTGAGTATTGAAACCTGACTTGCGTCTGGGACTAGCTGCAAAATGCTTGTTTTGTCTGCCCATTTATATTCAGTATGCTCTATGCTTAATTTTGGTTCACTATCAAATTTTGCTGTAACTTTGTAGTAGATCAGTACTAAGCTTATTTCACCACTTACGTCTTTGTGCACCCGATGAACACCTAACAATTTATCGATTTTTATATCTGCGATATTCAATAATTCTTCAGAAAGTTCACGACGTAATGTTTGTTCGATCGATTCGTTATTGTCCATACGTCCACCTGGCATTTCCCATCTATCTCCACTATTTTCATGATTAGGATTACTTCGAACAAGCAATACTTTGCTATTTTGTACAATCACCCCCTTAACACCAACATAAAATGTTTTCATGATTTAGATTTTACTAATTTTTCCAGGACTTTATGTACTTCTTCAACATTACTTACGCGATACCTTGCCATTGTTTTACCTTTACCAACTTTTACTGTATACGCGTTATCAGGTAGCACTGTAAAAGTATCCTCATCTGTATAGTCATCACCGAAAGCCAAGATAAAGTCATGCATTGGTTTTATCCATTCTTTGGTTGCAGCACCTTTGTTTGCATAAGGTGATTTAATTTCCAGTATCATATTTCCACTATATATTTTGAGCCCCATTGTTTTTAGGATTGGTGCTAAAACACGACGTAAAATTGTCATATTTTTCTGGGCGTAATAGGTTGGAGAATTTCTGTAATGCCATACCAGTGAGCATTCTTTTTCTTCCACAAATGCACCGGCAGTTTTGTCGGCGTATTTTTGTAATGTCGGTTTTATAATTGCTTTCCAGGATGGCGATACGTTTGTAACTTTAATCCATGGCTTTAGCTTACTTGCTCTTTGAATTGCTCCGTGTTCTGCAGCTAAAGTTATGGGCAAGTTTCCTAACCATTTTTCTAGATCGTTTTTGCTTCTACCACTAATAATCATAACTCCACCTGTGGTTATATTAGCGAGCTTCTTAAGTAGATTTAAAATTCGAGGACTTGGTCTAGCATCGTCAGGATTATCAAAATAATTTACTAATACACCGTCGTAATCTATTAGAATTGATGGATTTTTGGCTTCGTGAAATTCTTTGATCATTTGTGTAAGATTTCCGTTTGAGAGTTGTTTTGTTCGCACGTTCATATCTAAATGAGATGATTCTAAAGCACCCATAAAAGCTCTTTTCCAATGATGTACTGTATTTGTTGCAAGCTTGTGTCGCATGTCTTTTACACGTTTCTTGAGTTCGTTTGGTGACATTGTTATCGCTTTTGACAACCCGTCAACCATAGATTTTGGTCTATTTGGGTTTACCAAAAGCGCAGCTGTGAGTTCATTAGCTGCACCGGCTGTTTCACTTAATATCAAAACACCCTGCATTTCTGAATGACTTGCGATATATTCTTTTGCCACTAGGTTCATGCCGTCTTTAATTGGTGCTATAAATGCTACGTCAGCCATTCTGTACATTGCCGCTAACTTCTCAAATGAAACCGTTTTATACATGTAATGAACTGGCTGCCAGCGTCTGGTGCCATATGTATCGTTTATTTCAATTACTAACTTTTCGACATCATTTTTAAGTTTTTTATACGTAGCTATTTCTGATCTTGAAGGAATTGCCAACATAACCATGACAACTTTTTTTCGCATTTTTTTCTTGGTTTTTAATAGATCTTGGTACGCCAATAATCTCTCTACAAGACCTTTTGTAGGATCCAGCCTATCAACTGTTAATATAATTTTTCGTCTGCGACCATAAATTTTCTTAAATGATTTAACTCTTTTTTTGACTTCATCTGACTTCCCTGCTTTAGAAAATTTAGTATAGTCGATTCCCAACGGAAAATCTGTAACTTTAACTGCCCTACCACCCACCAATAAATCACTCCCTGAACGTTTACCAATATTAGACAACTTACAAGAGTCTAGAAAATCCTGAACATAAGTGTCAGTATGAAAGCCGATTAGGTCTGATCCTAAAATACCCTTCAAAATACTTTTAGCATGAGGCAGCTTTTTGAATGTATGACTCTCTGGAAAAGGAATATGTAGGAAAAATCCCACTAAATTATATGGTCTTTCCTGCCGTAGAATTTCAGGTACAAGCATTAACTGGTAATCATGAACCCATATGGTACTTTCGGGCTCACTTAAACCTAGGACTATTTCTGCGAAAAGCTGATTAACGCGCATGTAAACATTCCAGAGCTTGTTATGATTTTCCTCAACAAACGACATGTTATGGAAAAATGGCCACAAAATACTGTTGCTATAACCGTTATAATAATCATCTATATCTTTTTGCGAAAGAAAAACTGGGTAGCAGTTTGACATGGCAAGTTCGCTACTTATTTGTTCCATTTCAGAATCTGTCAAATCATCAGTAACAATTCCTGGCCAACCAACCCATTTATTATTACTGTCTTCAGTATAACTAGCCAAACCAGTCGCTAGCCCACCCGAACTTGGATAGAATTCTAGTCTGTCACCGATCTTTTTAACACTAATCGGTAACCTATTTGAAACAATTGTAACGCTCGCCATAAATCTACTAGTTGCCCCACTATTATACAGCTATACTTGTATGCTATCTAATGTATGTTGCAGATAATATTGATAAATCAAACAATAAAAAAATAGACTGCCTGAATATTTAGCAGGTATATATTTGCTTTTTTCATCGATGAGAAAACCACTTCAGAACAAAGTTGAAAAATTAAAGACATAATTATCACAAATTGCGAAATAGTTGGAGTGGCAAAAAATATGTTAAGAACAGTAATAAAAATCCAGCGCAAGAAACTGCAATTATTAAATTGAAAAATATTGAAAGATTAAAAGTAGGCACAAACCACTTAGCAAAAAATAAGAACATCACTCCAGATACTATTAAATGAGATTAGTTTTAAAACTTTGAGGCTCTCATCAGACATTAAAGATTGCCCCAATTTTTTCCAGAGCTTGTGTCAACAGTCAATTTAACTGGTAAATTACACACATTTTCCATGATTTCTTTTAGTTTTGTTGCAACATCATCGCTTTCTGATTCATTGCATTCTAAGATTAGTGAGTCATGAATTTGTAGCAATATTTTGCATGTATCACTCCGGAGTTGTTTGTCTACATCTATCATAGCCATCTTCATTATATCGGCTGCAGTTCCCTGAAATGGTACATTTATGGCAGCACGGAAAGCTGCTTCCCTCACTGCAAAGTTGGTCGAATGGACATCAGGCGTAGGCCTACGTCTTCCAAACAAGGTTTCTACATAGCCATCATTACTGGCCTGGTCTTTGACTGAATCAATATAAGCCTTAAGCTTTGGACGTATTTCAAAGTACTTGGTAATAAAATGCTTAGCTTGATCATAGTTCATACTGGTTTGTTGAACCAACCCATGAGCACCAACACCATACATAATCCCAAAGTTGATTACTTTTGCTTCCCTGCGCATGTTTTTAGTAACATCTTCTGGACTTCTATCATAGACCTCGGCAGCAGTAGCTAAATGAACATCTTCATCCCTATTAAACATATCAATAAGTCGTTGATCATTCGACAAATGGGCAGCAATTCGTAACTCAAACTGGGAATAATCAGCATTAACAAACATTTTTCCTTTTCCTGCTACAAAGGCAGTTCGAATTTGCCTACCAAGATCTGTTTTGACTGGTATATTTTGTAAATTTGGGTCATTTGAACTTAGGCGGCCAGTTTGAGCTACTGTCATAGCAAAGGTTGTGTGAACTCTAGAATTTTCATCAACTTGATTTGGCAATGTATCCACATATGTATTTTTGAGTTTTGTAACTTCCCTAAATTGAGTGATAAAGTCTATAATTGGATGTATTTCACGCAACTTTATAAGTTCACTTGCAGCTGTTGAATAACCAGTTTTTCCTTTTTTAATGCCACCGGTCGGCAGTTTGAGTTTATTGAACAAAATATCTGCAAGTTGAGCAGGTGAAGCAATGTTAAACTCCTGGTTTGCATAACCATAAATTTGTTGTTCAAGATCACTAACAGCATCGTTTAATTGTTCTGCCATGACACCCAAATAACCAGTGTCCAGTAGAACTCCTTCATACTCCATTCTTGCTATCACCTCAATCACAGGAAATTCAATTTCTTTAGCTAACTTAGCCAATTTTGGTGTTTTTTCTAGAGCGATTGTTTGTTGTTCGTGTAGGGTTTTTATAAAAGCTATTATTTCAGCTTCACTTGTAGCCATTTCCTCTGGTAAGAGATCTTCAAAACCTTTACCCTCAAAACCAAGATCCGTTGTTGCAAGTTCAGTAATTGAAAGTTCTCGCCTAAGTGAATTTATCAAAAAAGCACCAACCTGAATGTCGTGTTCAATTTTTGGGATTTCAACACCTAGACCTAATAATATTTGCAATGTAGCTTTTATATCGTGTCCAATGATACGAGTATTATTTGTTATAATTTCTGATAATTTTTTAGAAATTTTGTTTTTTAGACTGGAAATATCCAGCACGTACGTAATTTCTGCATCCTCACTCAATGCTAAAAATAATGGCTTCTTACCATGCTTGCCAGCACTATAACTATGTAAATATAACTTTTTTGCATTTTTGATTGGAATTTCATTAAGCTTTTTTTCTGTGTTGATAATCTCTTGCTTACCAATTGTAACAGTCTCAGGAACATGAGATGGCTGTGGCGTTCCAGACATTTGCATCACATCTGGCAACTGTCTGACTAGGCTTCGAAACTCTAGTTTTTGTAAAATATCACGAATACGTAAAGGGTCTGCTTTAGTACCATCTACATCTGTTAAGTCTAGTTTTATTGGCGCATCGGTCCATATACTAGCAAGTTTTTTACTCATGTAAGCTAGGTCTTTACCTACTTCTAGTTTTTTGCGAGTAGAATCTTTGATCAAAACTAAATTATCATATATCGCGTCCAAAGTGCCATATGCTTTTAGTAGTTCGACTGCACCTTTTTCCCCAATTCCCGGAACCCCTGGGATATTATCTGAACTGTCCCCTTTTAAGGCCTTGAGGTCCAAAAATTGCGAAGCATTTATTCCGTATTTGGCCTCAAAGCTTTCTGGATGATAAAGCTCAATGTTGCTTAAACCTTTTTTGAGCGCATACACACTCACGTGCCAATCTACCATTTGAAGCATGTCAAGGTCAGAGGTTATGAGCATGGTTTCAATATCTTGCGCTGTTGCCTGTATAGCCAATGTACCCATGATATCGTCTGCTTCGTAATCATCTAATTCATACAATGGCCATCCAAATGCTTCTAATAAATCATGAAGAACAGGAATTTGTTCATAAAAATCTGGTGGGGGTGGTTTACGCCCTGCTTTGTATTCAGGATATATTGCCAATCGTTTGCGTATATTTGTTTTGGGTTTGTCCCACGCAACACAAACAAAATCTGGATTGAGTCGTCTTATAACTTCTAGAGCCATTGTGGCAAACCCAAATACACCACCAGTTGGAGTGCCGTCTTTAGTACTCAAATTTGGCATGGCGTAGTAGCCACGATAAAATACCGATTTTCCATCAATAATTGCTAATCTTTTTCGCTCCGCCATTTAACAATAGTATACGCCAGAGAGATAGAAATATAAGTGGTTATAGTTTCAAAGTGTTACACTGAATTAATGAAACAATATAATGTTAGCGAATCAGAAATTTTTCAAGCCCTGTTTGCTCTATTAGGTGCATTAAGTTTACAAATTTTAACAGCTCGTTTTGGTGCTAATGTTGTACCAGGTGCGCACTATTTCATTATATTTACAGAACTAGTTCTTGCAACATTGTTAGCATTTAGTATAAAAATTCGTGGCGTTCATTCGTGGGATATACATCGTGTATTTGCAATAGGTCTATTGGGATTAATTTCGGTCGCTAACGTGACCGGTATTGTGTTTGTGTTAAATTCATTGATTGTCGGTCACGGTTCATTAAATGCAAAACAATTACTCGCTTCAGCTCTTACAATATTTTTGACTAATATTATTATTTTTTCACTCTGGTATTGGGAAATAGACAGCCCTGGATTAACAAACTCGAGATGGTCAAAAAACGATAAAGATTTTCATTTTACCCAACAAAATTTGACTAAAGATTTTCCGGAATGGAAGCCAAAGTTTGGAGATTATTTATATCTTTCTATTACAAATGCAGTAAATTTTGCACCTGCTGATGCAAAACCAGTTAGTTTGGAAGCTAAAATGCTTATGGCGACTCAGGCGTTAATCTCCGTATTCACTCTCGCGTTACTTATTGCAAGATCAGTAAGTGTTTTGGGTACATAGAATTATTTCTAATTAAAATTTCAATACTTAGCTTAATCCGAGTGTTTTTACAACTTCTTCAATAAAACCAGCTTTGTCGTTAGCTTCGTTGGTTATAACGTAGTCTGAAATAGATTTAATAGCACTTATATCAAATGCAGGATCTATGCCACCATTTTCAGCATCTTCTCGTTTTTTAAATTCTTCAAAACTCAAATCTCCTTCTTCTACTCTGGCTCGATCCCTAAGTCGCTCAAATCTAATTCGCTCAGGCGCGTCGATAAATACTAATATACCCCCTCTGTCTTTGACAGCTTGGGCTTCTGCAATTGCCCTAAAGCCACTCACGACTAGTCCCTTATACTCATCTTTTACTTTTTCAAATTTATCCAATGCCATGTAACCCGTTGCGCCATGGCCAAATTCAGTTCGAATTTCATTTGCAGTTTTATACAATACTGGTCGTTCTACAGATCCATACTTACCGATGGCAACTTCGCGTACGATATCCCCAGTAGAAACATGATAAAAACCATGTTTTTTCGACAAATAATCTGCCAAAGTATCTTTGCCACTTGCATGTGTACCTGCCAATCCAATAATCATCATATAACCCTATTGTATCAACAAAATGTTAAATGCCACCCGTTGCGAATCGCTTACTGTCGAGACATTTTTACCAATACAAGCATTTTTAACTGCTTGTAAATACCTAGTTGGTGACTCGCATGAAAATGATGGGCGTTTATTTGATATAGTCGTGTAGTTTTTTGGAATCTTTGTGCTTTCGAAGTTTTGCTAATGCCTTAGCCTCTATTTGTCGTATTCGTTCACGCGTGACGCTAAACTCTTGTCCAACTTCTTCAAGCGTGTGGCTTTTGCCATCCTCTAAACCAAAACGAAGTTTCAATATCTTTTGTTCACGCTCTGTTAGAGCACCCAACATGTCTTTTACATGTTCTTTAAGTAGTTGATTTGTTGCCGACTCTTCTGGGGAAATTGTGTCTTCATCTTCAATGAAATCAGCCAGGACACTATCTTCTTCGTCATCTCTAACAGATGCATCCAAACTTGATATATCTTGTTTGATTTTCATTATATGTTCTACTTTTTCAACGTCAATTTCCATTTCTTTGGCAATTTCTTCGTTGGATGGTTCTCGATTTAGTTCTTGGGTTAATCGTCGTTGTGTTCTAAGTAATTTGTTGATAGTTTCTACCATATGTACTGGTATACGTATAGTACGTGCCTGGTCGGCAATAGCTCGCGTTATAGCCTGTCGAATCCACCATGTAGCGTATGTGCTAAATTTAAATCCTTTGTCAGGATCAAATTTTTCTACAGCTCTTAGCAATCCAGTATTTCCCTCTTGTATTAGATCCAATAAATCTAATCCACGCCCTACATATCGTTTTGCAATACTAACAACCAGTCTCATGTTCGCTTCAGCCATTTTGTCTTTAGCACCTTTTACGCCAGCAACAACTTCATTTGCAAGCGCAAGTTCTTCAGGTGAAGTCAGAAGAGGAATCTTACCTATTTCACGCAAATACAATCGCACTGAGTCATCTGCAATGTCATCTAAGTAAACTTTTTCATCAATAACAATTTCTTCGTCGTCATCTGCCGTCCAAGAATCACCACCTACAGTGCTAGGCTCAACTCCAGTTATAGGTATACTTGCATCAGCGAGTTCGGTATATAGTTGATCAAGAATGTCTACGTGTTCAGGAGTGTCAGATATTGCTTTGAAAATTTCACGTTGATCAATTTTTTTGTCTTTTTTTGCTTTAGTAACTAAGTCTGTTTTGGCTTGTTCCAAATCTGAAATAACACTTTCATCTGTAATTTGTGGTTCATCTGCCATTTAAAAAGTCTCCTGACTGGTGTTTAATAATCTATCTAATGTTTTGGCGCGCTCAAGTAATTTATTGTTCATTTCTTCATCTGCATCTTTCATAGCTTCGCCAATTTGTGATTTTTTGGTTTTGACAAACATATCTATGAGGCGGATCCGGAGTCGATTGGCCGTATAACGTGCTTCGTGCTCGTCGAGATCAATAAATAACGCCTCGTATTGTAGTGCCACTATTTTAACATAGTCTACAATATCATGCAACAGAGGTGCTTTTGCCAACTCGCCCTCAAATTCAGGGTTAGACTGTAAAAAGGTAAGCAAAGTTCTAGCAGTCTCTTGAGGCATCATTTCGGGATCAATCATTTCTAATTGATCTCGCAAATACGGTCTCATTAGAGCAAGCGACAACAAATGATCTTGTGTCTTTGCCCATTCCAACTGCATTTGGTCAGTTTGAACACTCCTTTTACTCTGGTTTATTTTTAATCTTTTAGGCACCTCGTCAAGTGATAATTTGGTGTCTAATGCTTCGACTCTGATACCAGTTAATTTAGAAATAACTTGTAAATAATGATCTTGTTCAACGGCATCTTGAAGGCCTCGTATAGTGGGAATTAGAATGTCGCTGAATTGCCTTTTGCCTTGCCCGGTTCCAAGATCTAGTTTATTTTGATAACGTTTAATTAGCCAATCTAAAGCATATTGCTTGTCCGCAATCGCTTTTTCCCATAATTTTGGATCTTTTTTTATCAAATCATCTGGGTCTTTACCACTAGAAATGGTTATTATACTCAAGGATACTTTAACTCTACTGGCGATAGGAATTGCTCTTTCTGTTGCTGCTAGTCCTGCTTTATCTGAATCAAATGCCAAACGTACATCCCCCGAAAAACGACTTATTGTTTTTAGGTGTGGCTCCGTTAAAGCAGTCCCGGCTGTAGCAACAACATTTGTCACGTCTGCTTGATGACTTGAAATTACATCCAGGTTGCCCTCCACTAAAACAGCAAAATTTTGTTTTCTAATCGAGTCTTTTGCCAAATGTAAGCCATAAACATGTCGTGATTTATCATACAGCAATGTTTGGGGAGTATTTATATATTTGGGTGAATTTTTATCATCATCTAATTGTCTAGCCGTAAACCCAATAACTCTACCTTGTGCATCTTGAAGAGGTATCATTAATCGTCCTCGAAACATATCGTTTGCTCCATTGTAACGTCTTACAGATAAACCTGATTTTTGTATTTCTTCGTTTGTAAATTTATTTCTTAAGAGAAAATCTATAAGTGCAGATCCATTGTTTGGACTGTATCCCAAGCGAAACTTAAGAGCAGTTTCTTTGCTAAATTTACGATCTTTTAGTACATAGTCCAACGCTGTTTTATTTTTGCTGAACTGAACTTGGTAAAATTTTGAAGCCATTTCCAGAGCTTGATACAATCGTTCTTTAAGTTTTGTATTGCCAGCTGTTCTATTTCCATACTGTTCAAGATCTACGCCAGCTTTACGTGCTAGAAGTTCCAAAGTAGCTCTAAAATCCAATCCTTCCATTTCCATGACAAAACTAAACACATTTCCACCCTTTCCAGACGAAAAATCATGCCATATTTGCTTTTCTGGACTAACTACAAAGCTAGGTGTTTTTTCATCATTAAACGGGCTTGAACCTTTAAAATTTCGACCTGATCGTTTAAGTTGAACATATTCACCTATGATATCTTCTATATTTAACCGATTTTTTACCTCATCAACTGCATCCATAACAGTATAATTGTACGCTACGCACTAGACTCTATACACAAGCAATTACATAAAACAGACAAGTGCTTGTTCCTTAGGTGCAATAACCACGACAAGGGCAATTAGTGCGTCTTCTACAAATATTAAAACAAGCTCTATTGTGTCGTGATTGTACTGAATTGACAATTATCTATATTGGCTATTTTCAGGTCTGTGCATTTGGCTGTTACAATATTGCTTATGCCTAACGAAAAATTAGCCGGACTTCTGCTAAAAAAAGATAGTGATCAAACTAGTGACAATTCTGATTCGCAACCTCTAGCTCCACCAGCGCCACCACCAATGCAACCAATCACCGCCCAAAATAATCCATATGAATTTATAACCAATCCGACAACTCCGACTAAGAAAAGATTATTCCCAGGTGGAAATTCCCTTATTAGTAGATTAATCGTGATCAGTTTAGGTGTAGTTATACTTTTCATTATTGGACTGGTTGCTTTTTCACTTTTTAATAGTGATTCAACGTCTTTAAAAAATGATTATTCTGATCTGGTACAACAACAAGCTGAGCTTATAAGAGTTAGCGATATTGGGATACAAAAATCTCGCCAATCAACGGCAAAAAACCTAGCCATAACTTCAAAATTAAGTCTAACTTCACAACAACCAGGGCTGCTTGCATTGGCTAAAAAAGCTCGAGCTATAACTGATCCTAAAAAAATAGCAGCTGGTGCAGATCCCAAAACCGACTCTGCCCTAACAAGTGCAGACCAATCAAATAATTTTGACGAGGAATTTATCAAACTTATGTCTGCCAATCTGGCAAAATATCAAAAATCGCTCAAAAATGTCTACAATGCAAGCACTAACACCAAATCGAAAGATACTTTATCCAAAAATTACAATGCGATAAGCGTTCTGATTGGTAAAAATGAAGAATCTAAATAGTAATAGAACCGAATAATACATAAGTAATTACTTTGAAGAGTAGTTTAATTCAGGCACAGACTGGTCGCCCTCACCACTAACCAAATTATACGAATGCAGTATTAATCCTTGAATTTCTTCAAATGGCAATTGTCCTGTCAGAATCACCGTTATCCAGTGTTTTTTATTCAAATGGTACCCCTGCGACACAGTTTCAAATTTTTCTCTTAAAATTTCAGATAGTTTTGGGTCACACTTTAAACTTATACTCACTGGATCTTTTCCCTCCGGCATTAGCGCAAACATTTTTTCTTTTATTTTATAAACTGCAACCTCTTCCCCAAATGGAAAATCCATCCATGCATTCGGCATACTGAGCACATATTCTTCTACTTGTTTATGATTCATTAAAATAATTGTACCAGTTGACGCCTAAATCGATATTAAAAGTGTTAAACCTCTGAATGATATTCTGGGATACTTCAAATTGGCTATCAGCGTATTGCTACAATGTAATGTTTGATAATTCCAGCTTATATTATTAATAACGCGACATAGATTGCAATGAATAATTTAAAACAACCAATATTCTAATTAACTACCCAGAATAAAAAATGATTGCACACTCATTTAGATCTGTAAAAAATATATCCAAAACCGTTTTATTTAATCATTTTTTGTATTAATATCAGCAGTTCTTTAAGATCGTTAACCAAATAATCAGCCCCGGCATCTTTTAAAGACTGTTTAGTGCCAAAGCCATGCGTTATACCAATAGTAGTTGAGCCAGCATTTTTACCACTCAATATATCGTGCTCGGCATCCCCAACCATGATCGTCTCATTTGGCAGAACATTTAATTGATTCATAACCTTAGAAACTCCTTCGTGATGTGGCTTTGCGTTAATAACTTCATCACCACATAAAACTACATCAAAAAACTTGCTTAGTTCAAGGGAATTAAAAATTGCGTTAACTCTCATCCTTGAAGAACTTGTAAAAATTCCCAATTTGAGCCCTTTATTAGATAGTGTTTCTAGAAAAATCCTAAGTCCACTATAGCCTTTGGCAATATGTATTCTTTCTATTTGCCAATCACGATGCAAAATTGCTAAATTTTTTGAATCTTTACTTGGAATCAATCGACCATAAGTATGTTCTAATGTTCTACCAATGTATGTTCTAATAATTTTTTCATCAAATTCCATGCCGTATTTAGCAAACACATGCCTATAAGCTCCAATCACTAATTTTTCACTATCAAGTAATGTTCCATCAAGATCAAAGATAACTGCCTTAATCATTGGTTGAAATGCTCAAGATAACTTTGAAGCTCAGCTATCGATGCCTGAATATCGTCAAAGGCACGATGGACTTCTTTTTTCTCGAAATTTACTCCATATTTTGTTTGCATAACTAATTTCCAACTACTGACATCCAACATACGGTAATGTAGTTTAAGGTCTAAGCTGGGCATCCATTTTTTGATAAACGCTCGGTCATTATGAATTGAATTTCCAGCTAGCACTGCTGGTTCATCGCCAAAGTTATTTTGTACTAAAGCAATCATTTCTTGTTCAACTTTACTTAGCTCTTTTCCATTTGGCAGATTTTGAATAAATTCATCACGATTTGCCGGATAATCACGCCACCATATGTTGTTCTGCATACGTGATACTACCGTGTCTTGGTTCTGTTTAACAATTGCTTCGTAGTTACCTAGGGTTTTAAAACTAAAATCTGTTATTTCGGCTGCAATTTCCAAAATAACATCATTTTCAACATCCAGCCCTGTCATTTCTAAATCTACCCATAGAAGCTTGGTAGGTATTGCTTTTTTATCAATCATATCTCTGGAATTATACCTTACCTCGCCATGATTGCATCACTTGAGTATAATAATGGTATGAAGAAGTCAATTTTTGCAATTTTTGTGGTATTTGGTTTTACAGCTTTTGTTTTACTTTTTACCAAAAATGCAAGCGCTCCAAGCGATAATTTAATTAAAAACACACCCGTAAAATCTTCTTCTTCAACTTTTGACAAACAAAAATATTCACTTGATACGCCAGACAGTCTATGGTGGATTGTTAATAAAGAGCATCCTATAAACCCCATAACATATGCACCGTCAGATTTGATTGTGCCCAACATTGGACTGCGTTCCCCAAACAGTAGTGAATCAAGAATACGCCAAGAAGCAGCGACCTCTTTAGAAAATATGGTGAAAACAGCAAAAAGCCAAGATATAAACCTCCTACTCGTAAGTGGTTATCGATCTTACCAGCTTCAGGTATCCGTATATAACGGCTATGTGCAAAAACTTGGTCAATCTGGTGCAGATAAAGTTAGCGCTAGACCTGGCACCAGCGAACACCAGACTGGTATGGCAGCGGATTTAGGAACAACTTCAAATCAATGCGAACTGGATGTCTGTTTTGCAAATCTGCCAGAGGGTAAGTGGTTAGTTGAAAACGCTTATAGATATGGTTTTATAGTTCGTTACCCCGAGGGAAAAAATAAAATTACTGGGTATGATTTTGAACCTTGGCATTTCCGTTATGTCGGCATTGAGTTAGCTACCGAGATGCACAATCAAAATATTCAAACCCTAGAAGAATTTTTCAACGCAATCCCTGACCACCAACCCTACTAAAATAATATTCAATAACTTTACATATGAAGAAATTTTTGATCTTTTTTTGATCCTTTCTCGAAAAAGAATGCTGACTTATCATCAAGCTCTTTAAATTAACATTAATTTTTCAAAATTCGGTACTTTTGATAACTTTTATAGGAATAAATTTTGTTATGATCCCATTTACTCTAGAAGTTTGAGCCTCCACAGTAGTGTTATTTTGGGATTTGGCTAACGCATCTGTAGCAAGGTCGAGTGGCCATAGCATAAAATCATGTCTAGCGTTTACCTGATTTGAGGCTTTTTGAGCAGCAGTCCATTCGTAGTGCATATACACAGGTAGTATTTTCGGGTCTTGTATTTTCTGTGTAGCAACGTCGAAATCCATGATTGCCATTCCACCTATCAAATTATTTAAAGGCAATTGCGAACCCAAAAAGTTTCCCAAACTAAACCAAACCAATGTCTGGTGACCATCTTTCCCGTCTATTATCTTGGCTGGCTGAAGCACGTTCGGGCCACTTCCAAGCACAACGTCTGCATTTTGAGATGCTAAAAGCTTAGCAATGTGTTCTTGATCAGGGTTTATGTCATTACTGTCTTCAGTCCCCCAATTTATGCTTACAATTACTAATTGGGAATTTTTATGTGCATCAGCAATTTGTTTAGTGGCTAGGTCGTCGCTATAAATATTTAGTCCATATGGGGTTAGCTGGGTATTCAGACTTCTTGTCGTATATGCCAAATATGCAAATTTAATACCCTTAACAGTAAAATAACGAATTTTTGCTTGGTCCTCAGCTGACTTGTTAGCTCCTGCAACTGCTAAAATTTTTTCTGTTTTATCCCAAACTTTCAGAGTTGAATCTATTGCTGGCTGCCCTTTATCATTTATATTTTTGCTGGCTAGGTCAATTAAATTGCAACCTAATCCCGCAAACCCTGACGACCATTCCGTTGGAGCATTAAAAGTTGGATATGCGCTAATTGCCAAACCGTCTTTATCTCCACCACCAGGAGTGGTTTCGTTACAAAGTCTAATGTCTGACTTATCGAAGAATGGCTTAAACCCAGACATCATTGGTAGATAGTTATGAGTCCCGTCTGGCTGCTTGGCTGCACTGTTTATGGAGTCGAATGCCATACTGTCGCCAACAGCTATAAACCGAATTGTTCCTGTTGGTTTTGGCGTTTCTACAGCAGACGTATCGTTCGTAGATTTTAATGATTGCTCAAACTTTTTGTCGCTTTTTTTGCCTTTAAGAAAAATAAAATACATACCACCTGCCAGTAAAAGCACTATAAGTAGAAATGCCATCAATATAATCTTCTTTTTAGATTTCTTTAAACGTTTTTTATTACGTTTGAAAAATTTACGTTTATTTTTTTTAGCACGTTTGTTTGACCTATCAGAAGGTGGAGTACGAGATAGTTGTGATGATTTTTTAGCATCTTCTGCCAGTATAGATGGCCAAGCTGATTTTTCTACGGGATCTTGCCGTGAATTTGATTGAGACGCGGAAGGTCTAGCTGGTCGCGCCTGTCGACCATAACTAGTTGGGGTTGGGTCCCTTCTACTCGCACCCCGAAACCGATCCCGAATATCATCATCCATGTCGTACTATTGTAACAGTATAAATATCACTCGAACCTAAAAAGTTCTGGATTCTTTTCTACAGCTTCTGGTCGAAAAATGCCACCATTCATATATAAGTAGCCGTAAGTATTTATACTTGCGAAGGAAGCCATTGAGAAACCAAGATTAAATCTTGCAATTGTAATCATTGAGCCGGTGAGAATGATCTTTTATCATGATCTGTGTTTACGTCTATTTAGGTTCAAAATTCAAGCAGACAGAGTTTATGCAGTAATGTTTTCCAGTTGGCGTGTCATCGACACCATCAAACACATGGCCTAGGTGACTTCCACAGCTTGAACATACAGCCTCTATTCGATTCATGCCCATAGATTTATCTTCTACCAAATCAACAGATCCACCCTCTGCAATTTCTGCAAAACTCGGCCAGCCTTGCAAACCAGGAGTTTTGGATTCATGCTTGGATTCACTTTTAAAAAGCATTGCCCCACAGGCAGAACAGTTATAGACACCAGTTTTGGTATTGGTTGTGTGTTCTCCAGAAAAAGGCGCTTCCGTACCTTTCTGTCTCAAAACTCGATATTGCTCAGGGGTTAATTTTTTCTTCCACTCTTCATCACTCAATTCCATATTTTAATTATAGCCGATAATACAAAAATCTTTCAGTTCTTAGACATTATCAAGATAATGAAAGTTTCTGAGGTAGCGAACATTGAAGTCGTTTTTATTACGAGAAACTTTTTAATTAATTATGTGAATTTCAACATTGACCACCACTAAAACTTCATATGTCTATCAGTTTTTTATAATTTGTGATGGGAGAAGGTTAGATTTTATTTATTTTTTTATCTAACTTATCCAGCTTCAGGGCTTTGACTACAAAATAAACCGACGCAGCAACAATAAAAAAGCTAATTAAAGCATTCATAAAACTACCGTAGCCCAGCTTGCTTGTGCATACGCCTTCAGTAGTTTTTAAACAATGATATTTGGTACTAAAATCACCGCCACCGTATAACAACCCAATCATGGGGTTAAAAATATTATTAACAAGCGAATCAACGACGCTCTTTGCAGCAATACCTAAAATAAGACCTACGGAAAGTCCAACAACTCCTTGTTCACGAACAAAATCAGTAAAACCCTGTAACCATTTGGGTGCTTTTACGGGTGGCAGAACAATAGTTAATTCTGTGGTACCGGCAACTTTTTTGACTGAGCTTTTACGTAATGCCATATATCCTCCAAAAACCTTAATTTCTAGCCCACTTTATGCTGTTATTGTAACATCTTTAGACAGCTTTACAAGAGTTAGGCACTTGTATGCTGGTTCAAAAAATCTTCTGCCCGATAATGTATGATTCGTTTATGGTCTTCTTCTAAATGCTTAAGTCGCTGGATTAAAACCCTAGTGTGTGGAATTTTAGATAATATTGTTTGATGTTTTTCTACAAATCGCCAATAAAGACCATCCCAAACATCCGACCAATCACCACGTTCGTAGTTACTTATTTCTAGTATATCATCGCTTAGTAACAGGGGTGGCTGAGATTCAATGGTACCGTTTGTAAACATGTTTAAACCATTCACATTTGGTAGATTGGTCCAATCGTAAGAATCCAAACAAAGTTCACTGATCCAACGATTTATGTGATCTGGCTGGATTTCGCTGAGCAACATTAAGTTTCCTGCTATATTACGTAGCTCGCTAGGATGAGCATAGCCGTGTTGATTGAGTTTAGTTATAAGATCGTCTAATGGTGGTATACCAGTATTTCCGTTGTACCATGCGCTAGTAAGTTTACGATGGCTACTGAATACATTTAGGTTTCGCAGTTCTGTAGACTTATGCAAATATTGACCTCGGGTATATTCTCTCCAGCCTAAAATTTGTCTTATAAAGTTTTCCAAACTTTCAAGTGGAACAGGTTTATTTTCATGTCTAGCAAGTGCTGCCACAACAACTTCTTGGGGCTTTAGTAAACCAATGTTTAGACTACTGGCCAACAAGCTATGATATAACCAAGGCGATCGAACATCCAGATTATTCTGGTAAATAGCAAAATCATCTAAGCGATTTTCTAGGAAATCATCTAACCAAATTTTGGCTTCCGCGTGGTTTGTGGGCCAAATAAACTCACTACTGCCTGGGTTTTCGGGAAAGTGATCGTTTGCCCATTTAACTGCATCTTGAACATATTTATTGTCACCAAATACCCTAAAACTAGGCAACACTGCGTCTTCTGCAAGCTTGCGATGGTGTTCTGTTTCAAAACACCATTTACCACCTACTGGCTTGTAATCATCGCCAATTAAAACATTGAATCTTTCGCGTTGCCATTGGTAAAAATCTAAAAACGTGTGTTTCCGTTTTTCATCAAAATATTGTCGTATTTCCTGTTCTTTTAAATAAAAGCTCGGATTTGACAGAAATGTCAGATTTGAAAGTTCTGGACGCTCACGGCGAGCCTGTAATAAGCGTTTTGTCAAAATATCGTCAGATGGATCTATTACAAATAATTGTTCAGCTTTGTTGGCTTTTTCTAAGACATCCCCACTCTGCATAAGAACATCAAGGTCAACATATTCTGTTTTGTAACCTGCAGGCCACAATACTTCTTCAACGTATCTACGCATACTTGCACGGTGCAATATAAGTTTTTGTTTGTGCATGCGTATGGGATATTCTTGGTCCATCCCAAAAAACATTGGATCTTCTACAATTATCACAGTTTCAACTTTAGGCAAGTCGGATGCAGCATATAACTGATGAGGATATAAAAGCAGTACTGATTTCATAATTGTTATGGTTATTGTAGCAAACTAATTAGAACTAAAGTAAGTACTTATTAATTTGTTCAGGTTTGTCGGCCACTTGTGTCGGTTGCGCAGCTTTCAGGGTATCAGGATGTTGCAGACCCCAGGTCACGGCTATACAATTAATTCCAGCTTTTTTAGCCGCTTCAATATCACGAAGTTCGTCTCCAACATACCAAACGTTTTCATTTTTTGCTTTGTTAGCCCTCAAAAACTTTTTAAGAGCCGAAGCTTTTCCAAACAAACCACTAGATGGCAGCACGTCAATTTTATCTAGTAAATTATATCTTTCTAAAACTGATGTGATGATTTTTTTGCTGTTTGTACTGAGTACGAACAGTTCATGGCCTTCTGCATGGAGATTTATTATTAATTCAGACATACCTTTAAAAAGTTGAATTTCACCTGTTCTTAAAGCCAGCATTCGCTTAGCTTGTATTAAGGCAAATGGTACTTCACGGAACGATACTCCAAGAGTTTTTAGACCATCTTTAATGTTACCTTTTCGTAGTTCTTGATAGATTTTTTCGTCAACTTTTGGCCATCCCCTTTTTTCAGAGATTTCATTTCCAATTTCCAAAAATAACATTTTCATATCTGCCAAAGTGCCATCAAAATCAAAAACTACATAAGCCATAGATACATTATAGAACTTATTTGTTTTTTAAGCTCATGTAGTGCTGACGTAATCTAATATCCAGCTTTTCAATAGCATATCGCAGAGCTGTTCGAGGCATAGTTGCTGCGTGATTGTCCAGAAAAATAATAAGTTGTTTTTGATCTTTTTTTCCAACTTCGCGTAAACTCCAACCCACTGCTTTATGAATTAGATCATGTGAATCACCAAGTAAAATCTCAGCAAGCGCTAAGGTATGAACAAACTGGATGTTGCGAATAAATTCTAATGTACTGATTATGGCAATTCTTCGCTCCCAAAGTAAATCTGATGATGCAAAATTGTATAAAATTGATTGATCAGGTTTGCCCAATAGCCAGTTCCCTAAAATTTTTGAAGCACTGCAGTCAACCAAGTCCCAATTATTTACGAACTTAGTATTTTTCAAATAAGACTCCACTATTTGTTGTTTGGCTAATTCTGTACCATGTTGGTACTTTAGAACAAGTATAAATAATGCGCATAATCGCGCTTCATGCCATGTTTCATGTAATAAATTAATCGTCTGATTCAAGCTTAATTTTTTAAAGTGATTTTTAGAAATCCTTCGTATATCAGGGCTTGAAACTCCTAAAAACTTATCACCATAACCATATTCTCCAGGAGCAGTTTTGAAATATCTCAGTGCATGATGTGCTCTAACTGGATTTGCGTCTGCTATTAGCTCTTTTTCTATCTGCTTGAGCGTGTTCATATCTTTTAATATAACCCTCAAGGTTTGATTTAGAAATTAATTCCAATATTGGATCCAACCAAAGATCTGATAGCTTCTTGAAGCGAATACATCCTTTACCCATATCCAATTTTTTACCCGCTATTTCGTACTTATTACGTAACCAATCTTCTTTTGATTGCTCGCCGTAAGTGATCATTTGGTATATTGCCATATGATTTTTCTGGCTCGCTAGTGCAACAAACATAAGTGGTTGTTGGTTGTGTGTATTGGGGAAAACCTTCAAAGGAACTTCGTAGCTTATCATCCCCCAATTCATAGTTTCAACTATTCCTTTTGGCAAAATATTAAGGATTGCTTGTCGAATATTTTTCAATGCATCACGCCTATCAACCGGCAAGCTTGCCAAATATTCATCAACTGTCTTAGCACTACTCTTCATGTTTTACATTCTATTTGGAGCTAGTATATTCAATAATTCTAAACCATTTTTTAAAGTATCAGCATACGACTTAGTTAAAAATAAGCGCACAGATTGGCGAGGATCATCTATAACTCGGTTATGCTCATAAAACCTATTAAATTCCTGTGCAAGTTCATACAAATACGTACATATATGGTGTGGTGTAAGTTCTTGAACTGATTTATCTACCGTTTCGGCATACTCCCCAATTTTCCTAAGTAGACTTCGTTCATCTTTTTCAAAACTACCAATCGTTGTTTGACGGCTGTCAGTTGATTGAGTTTTATTCAAAATGCTCCGAGCCCTAGCGTGAGCATACTGTAAGTATGGTCCACTATTTCCTTCGAGCGCAACGGATTCTGCCGGGTCGTAAACAATATCCCCTCCAATTCGATTTTTCAAAAAAGCATATTTGACTGCAGCTAGTGCAGTGGATTCAGATTTTTGTCCAGTAGCTGTTTCGTTAGCCATTTGTGCTGCGTCAATCACATCTACTGCTTTTAGTATGTTTCCCTTTCGACTACTCATTTTTGTCCCACCTGCAAGACGTACCATCCCGTGAGTTAAATGTTTTGTTGCTTGTGCATGAACTGGGTCAAAATGTTCAAGCACTTTTAATACAACTTTCATATATTCAACAATGTCATTTCCAGTTATAATGACCATTTTGTCTGGATGGAAATCGTCTATTTTGGCAATTGTAAGACCCAAATCTTTTGATTCATATGTTGGCAATCCTTCTGAATTTATAAAAACTCGCGTGTGCAAACCATGGTTCTCGCCCTTAAAGACAACAGCACCATTCGATTTTTCTAGAACACCTTGTTCGAGAAGTTCTTTAGCTTTTTGTAAACCAAACTTTGCAGTTTCACTTTCCGGATAATATTTGTCAAAATGACTGCCAATTCTTTTGTAAAATTCATTAAAATAATCATAGCTCCAACTTCTACACTCCCAGTATATTTGAGCAAATGGCGAATCCTTATCTCCGTCATCAAAAATTTTGTATACACGTTTGTTTATACTAATTATTTCGTTTTTTGCGATGTTATCACTATCGTATTTCGCCGTACCCGTCACGTAGCAATCCGAAAGCCACTCGGCTTTTTCGGTAATTTTATTCAATTTTTCCGGATTTTCACCTCCAATTTCTTGCAAAATCGCCCACATAGTCTTTGCAACATGTAAGCCCACGTCTCCACCAAAATTGACTCGATAGACTTTTGCTCCTGCAGTTTCTAACAGTTTCGAAACAGCATCCCCAACTACGCTCGTGTATAAATGTCCTGCATGCATAACCTTGAACGGATTTGGGTCAGAATATTCAGTAACAACTGTTTTGCCGGCCAAAGACTGATTTGGTATTGCATTCACTAAACTTAATAATGCGTCATCCGTTAATCGCATATTAATAAATCCCGAACCTGCCACATTTATTTCTTTTATGTTCAAAAGTTGATTTTGTAAATTACTGGTTATTTGTTCTGCGAGTTCTCTAGGTGATTTACCAAGTTTTTTACTCAACTGCAAAGCGACGTTTGTAGAATAATCGCCAAATTGTTCATTAGGACGTGTTAGTTCAACTTCCAGGACAGTATTGAATAATTCATTGCATACATTAGCAAAAGCTTGTTCGATTTCTTGTCTCATTACATTAACTATAACAGAGATATATTGCTAAATTTAAACTTGCCATTGAAGTCTTGTGACTTGATAAGGTACTTTTGTGTCTACGAAAGTTTCCTCCGATTCGTAACCTAATCTAGAAAATACGGGAGCACTAAGTTCATTACATTGTGCGATACATGCTGAAACATCTGGTTCTATATCAAAAATTTCTTGGGTAATAGTTCGTACCAATCTTGATGCTATGCCAATATTTCTATGTTCAGGCAATAGATATAAACCTCCAACAATCGCAGTCCACTCTTCAGTACTATTATCATTGATAGGCAATTTTCCAACCTCAATTTTTTTGCAAGCAACATATCCTACGGCTGGCGAACCGTATTTTAGTCTTGGAACTGCAAAAAACCCAAATTCATGTTCAGAAAGTTCTTCTCTTGTAAGTGGACATTGCATCGCTGCACTTCCCGTGGTTATTCTACCAATATCAATACTTCCAGAGATGTCGCTTCTAGTACTTACTAGCTCGATTCCGTTAATTGTCTTATTCATAATATTTCCTTTATTAAAAAGCCCCCTCTATTAGTGGGGACTGGCGTGAGGCTGTTTTTGAAGTATACAAGCACCGTCCCTTAGTTTGGGCTTCGACGGGGTGCTAAAACTGTAAACTCAAATAGCTTCATGAATATAAATATTGTAGAAGAATAATGGATCTTGTCAATGCTATTTATAAACTTTTTTAGTAAAAATTTGTGCGAAGTTCCAAATTACGGCATAAATGCTTCCTATTAGAACAAAAAAAGTTAGAGTGGTTATTATCGATTGTGGGTACAAAAGAGGGTTTAAAATGCGTTCTGATATGTCAAATAGTAATCCAGTTGGGCTAACCAAAAGATCCCAGGTATTCCATCGTAAACTTCTACCAAGATATAACGCAAAACTATTTAGAAATATTAAAATTCCAACCACAAACCCAGCAAAATTTGTGCCACGACGCTTGATTAATTGTCTGTGAACCAAAATTAAACTTATTAACCCTGCCAGTAGCCCGTTCCAAATAAATGACAAGAAAAATACCACATCAAAAAGTATCCCAATATCGCCAGTACTTTTTAAATGAATCAAATCAGTCATAAGATAGAAGCTATTTGGCAAAAAACCAACCCAAAGCAGTGTCAGAAGCATTGGCAACGGTTCTTTCCAACTATATTTTTTTAGTGTTTTGACTAAAACTAAAGCTAAAAAAACAGGAACCCATGCCAACACTAGGTTCCAAATCATGAACCAATATTGCGTTTTGTCTGTACCTATAAATCTCAACCCAAAAAGCACAACACTAACAAAGTTTGATAATATTATTACCCTGACAACACTCCACATAGGGGTCTTAGCCATCATCGTAAATCTATTATAGCAACTTAGCTAATTTAAGTAGTGGCTCTGCTGAGTTTTGTCTTACTAGTAGTAGCATTAGGTTTTGCATCTTTGGCAATTGTATAAATTGCCCAAGTCATTACGATCGCCCCCAAACCTTGCGTAACAGTAAGTCCTTCTTTTAGGAAAACATAGCCTACAATAACTGCCGAAAGCGGCCAAGCAAGCTCTAATATTGCAGCCCTAGATGCCAAAACACGCTTCAAGCCAAAGTAGTAAATAATTAGCGCCACTAGCCCAGTAGAAAATGTAATTGCCACGATGTATTTGAACTGAACAAAACTAAGACTTCCCAGCGCACGAGTACTTCCTGACAAAAATACAAATATCAATGCAAAAATGGGAGTGAAGCCAAACCTAAGTGCTGTTATGTGCATTGCGGAAGTGTCTTTAAGAGCATATTTTGAAAATGCTGTTGAGGTACCCCAGCAAAACGCAGCACCAACAGCAAATAAAGCCGCTATAAATGTTCCCGAGCCCGTAGAAAAATTTACACTGAGGTTAGGAAAAGATACAAAATACCCAGCGACTAAAGCAACTGCTGATAAACCGAAAAACCGTTTACCAAGGGGTTCACGAAGTAAAATAGCAGAGGCAGAAATAGCAAAAATTGGATTAAGTTGCTGCAATAACACAACTACTGAAAATGGAATGAACTGTATCCTTCCAAGCGCTGCTGTGTATAGAATTGTGCCCACTGCCCCAGACAGAAAAGACACGCCAATGATAGCTGTCCATTGCTTTTGGGTGAGTTTTTTAAAAGCTTTAAGTGATGAAATAATGAATGGTAATAAAACTACGAACCCAAAAACATGCTCCCAAAAAACTATAACTGGTGCAGGCAAACTATATAGTTGCCTCCGTAGTAGACCGTCCAAGCTCCACAAAAGCGCAGCCAAAACTACGGCTACCGAGCCATATTTAATATATTTCATACTGGTTCCCCTTTCTGCTGCATTTGCAACATCTCGAATTATCGAGATCCCGACTATACGGTCGGCTCATGATTTTCACATGATCATTCCACGCGTTGGTGGATCGACGGCTATACGTCCGATTGGCGAATTACACGCCACCCAAGGAATTAATTTGTAATGAACTTATAGTACCAGACAAAAGTTAGAATTTTGAACAATATAAAAATAAATAATTAGTTAACATTCACAGCACGGATGTTGCATAACAGATATAGGGTATAATGTGTCCAATGAGTTTGGATATATCCATCAAGGGAGGTGTCAGGCAATACATGCGTTATGTTGCAAAAGCATTGAATAGCGTGTCTGGTGGAAGGATTTCTCCTAACTTTGTAACTTACTTTGGACTAATGGCACATATACCAATTGCTTTTTTAATTGCAACTGGGCAACTACTTGTAGGGGGTATCTTTTTGATATTTTTTGGGCTATTTGACACTCTTGACGGTGAACTTGCACGTTTACAGAACAAAACTTCTGCAACAGGTATGTTTATTGACTCCGCCACTGACAGGATGAAAGAAATAATTCTGTATTGTGGGATTGTTTTTTATCTTTTAGAAATTACTCATACGCGAATAGCCATCTTTATATTAGTTGGAGCGCTTGGTGTTTCTCTACTTACAACTTATTTGAATGCTTGGGGTGAAGTTGTATTGGCGCACTATTCTCGTAGCAAAAAACATGTAATAAATCAGACTTTTCGCAGTGGTTTACTTGGGTTTGAGGTTCGAATGTTTTTGCTTGTGATTGGGCTACTTTTTGACAAATTAGTTGTAGTTTTAAGCATAATATTGGTATTTGGGTCATTAACTGTGTTTCAAAGGTTTTTGAATATTGTGAGTAAACTGAAAAATGTATAAAATAGACCTCCACACTCATTCAATAGCCTCGCATGACGGAGGAATAACAGCTGATCAGTATTCCCAAATTTTAAGTTTAAATGTTTTGGACGTGATTGCTGTAACAGATCATAACACCATAGATTTTGCTGTAGGATTGCAGAAAATGCTTGGAGACAGAATAATTGTTGGTGAAGAAATCATGACAACTGGTGGTGAGATAATCGGGCTTTATTTAACACACAAAATTCGACCTGGACACAGTCCTCTCGAAACAATTAGGCAAATTAAAGACCAGAGGGGCTTGGTTTATATTCCACACCCATTTGAAAGTGTTCGAAAAGGACTACATCCAAGTACAATGGAAGAACTCATCGATTATTTGGACATTGTGGAAGTATGTAACGGTCGTGCATTTTTGCAAAACCATGGCGCTCAAACTGTGATATGGGCAAAGTTAAATCATAAAATTGGAGTAGCCAGCAGTGATGCTCACGGTATAAAAGGTCTCGGCAAAACTTACACTCGTGTAAAAAAATTGCCCATACGTGATGACCTGATTCAAATAATTGCATCTGGAACACCTGTAACAAGTCGACCTGGAGTACGTTCACTGCTATATCCCAAATATCACAAAATCCGAAAAAGGCTCACTAAAAAATGAACGACTACATAGCGGCAATGTTATTTTTTCTACCAGCTGGTGTAGCAAACATGAGTCCGGTTTTAGCAAATAAGCTGCCGATAATTAAAGATTGGAATACGCCGATTGATTTTGGTAAAAAGTGGCATGGAAAAAGAATTTTGGGTGACAATAAGCGAGTTCGTGGAATTATATTCGGAACGCTAATGGGTGGGCTTACTTCACTAATTGTTAGCAAATTAAATGTAAACACAGTAGTGACGCTTGAACCATTTTGGGTAGGCTGTTTGTTAGGATTTGGAGCTCTGCTTGGAGATGCCGTAGAAAGTTTCTTCAAACGACAGAGAGATATCGTACCAGGCCAGAGTTGGTTCCCTTTTGACCAAACCGACTATATTTTTGGTGGACTGATTCTAATATTACCTTTCGTAGAATTACCACTGTGGGTTATTATTACCATTTTTGTTATATATTTTGGACTACACTTAGTGGTTTCATACTTAGCCTACTTGTTAAACCTAAAAGATAAACCAATCTAACAATTTTTATTCGTCCAGAGCTTGTTTGAACTTTTCAACCAAGTCTACTGGCGTTGGATTGAGTCCATTTAGCAGAGCTAAGTACAAACTTACAAAATCACCAAACATACTTGCCCAGAATATTTGCTGGGCCAACGAATCCCCTTGAGGTTCAATCACATGAGGTGCTGGGCGCATGCCAGACAACATCCGCTCACTAACTTTAAATCTTTTTTGAACTCGCTCGTGTTCTAGGTTGCTTTGAATTTCTATGACTACAAATGGTTTATTTGTTGGATGACTAGACCAACCAATAAATTCATTGTGATTGAATTCTGGATATTGATTCCACCAAGCTAAATTTTTCGCATTTTCGTTCATGCAAATTTTCATTTTATTGGCTACTGGTGCAAGTAAAGGACCACTATAAATAATTGGTGTTTTACCCATTATTTCTAGGGCAAGTTGTTTGGCTGGATTATCCTTTATGGGCGTCGTTGGGCGCCAAATTTCAATTTGTTCACTTAACCATTTTGAAACCATTTTGGTCTCATCTTTACTAGATGTGTCTACAAGACCAAGTGGAATAAATAATTCTAAAAATGCAGCGATGAAATAAAAAGATGACATTCTGGGCTGTGTACCTTGTGGAATTAGGAAGATTGGAAGATTCTTATCTTTAGCTAATTTTTCTAGTTTACCTCCAGCTGTAAATATAACTATCTGAGCACCTTTTTTTTCGGCTTCAGATAAAGCAGAAAGAGTTTCTTCTGTATTCCCGGAGTAGCTCGAAGCAATAAACAAAGTATGCTCATCTACGTAACCCGGAATACTGTAATTATTAACTATCTCAAAAGGAACTTTTACGCTTGGCCAAGTTTTAACATAAAGTGCTGGCCATCCCGAGCCACCCATTCCACCTAATACAATATTTCTAATTTCTGACTTAGGTTCAAAAGAAACATTAAATGAATATACCAACTGTTGCCACTGTTTTTCTACAACTCCAAGTGCATCCTGGACGTCTTTTTCGTGAATATATTTTAAATCATCTAACAAATTATTGCCTCCCAATTTGATTATGCTTTATACTTCATATATATACTATATAGGAATTACATATAAGGGGGTGGATTTATGTTTGGCAGTGACGATAACGATTTACAAAAACCAGCAATCGACGGCAGTGGAGCGCTAGGTGCAGCTATGCCGGACCCTATAAATGGCCCTATTTCTCCATCAGCTAGTGCAGTAAATTCAGTTTTTGGGTCTGCGACCGGTGCACCGGAAGTCCCAGATTCGACTGATAATCCTAATCCCGGAGGATTATCGACAACAACTGAGCCAGTTTTACCCGAACATACTCCAGATTTAGCACCTCTTGATTTGCAAACACAACCTATGGCTGACGACAGCACGCCAATTATTGCCGATATTGAAAGTGATTCTTCAGATGATTTGATTGGTCTTAAACAACAAGCACTCCAACAACTAAGTCCACTTGTTAGCCACTTAGAGCAGACACCAGAAGAAAAATTTAGAACAACTATGATGATGATTCAAGCTAGCGACGACAAGTCACTAATAAAGTCCGCATTTGAAGCGGCCCAAAAAATAACAGACGACAAAGCTCGAGCTCAGGCTCTATTAGACGTTATAAATGAGATTAATTACTTTACTCAGCGCTCAAATAACAGTTAGATCTTAACAGAAATTAGATATTTCCCAGATATCGACGATGGGCTAGATATCCCAAAACTGACACAACTGCGAAAACTGCAAATATATCACCAGGGCCAGTATTTGGTAAATCTTTTGAATTAGAACTACTTGCAGTAGTTGTATCTGTTGGTAGAGGCGTAGTAGTTGAGGGTGTTGAAGATGAACTTGAGTTTGGGGTTGTTTGGGTTGTTGAAGATGAACTTGAGTTTGGGGTTGTTGCAGGCTCATTAGAGTTTTGTGTTGTGTTTGAAGTACTTTTGTCTTTTGGTTTATTTTCATCAGCTTTTGGCGATTCTGTTTGTACAGCAACTGGCGTTGATTTATTATTTTTGAATTTACGAAAAACCCAACGTCCTCCATAAAATAATCCAAGTACTACAAATATTGTTACAAGCAAAGTTGCAAAAGCCATTAGCCAAGCAATCCATGTTCGTTCGCGACCTTCAGCCTGATAATAATCACGCACTTCCGGTGCCATACCTGCCTGATTTGTTTTGTTGCGATTAAAAAATGCCATCTGTCAGATACTCCATATATACATATACCATAGTACAAACAAACATATTATGCAACTTAATCAATAATCTTTCAAAGAGTTAATGCTTAGATTTAACTACTGTGATTGTCTATTTTTTTAGGGTAGGACGAAATCAGATATGAGTTTTTACATTCCCATCATGCCAGGGTCCATACCACCACCCCCAGCTTGAGCCGATTTTGGCTCTGGAACATCTACTACTAGTGCTCCCATAGTCATGCTTGTTCCAGCTATACTGACTGCATTCTGAAGCGCTTCTTTGGTTACGCGAGTTGGATCAACTACACCAACTGATTTAAGATCTACGAGTTTTGAAGGGTTATTTACGTCGACTCCCTGCCCTGATTTACCAGATTTTACTTTAGGCAACCATTCATCAGCATTCAGGCCTGCATTTGAAAGCAATATCCTAAACGGTTGCTCAAGAGCTTTTTTAAGTAGTTCTTTGCCAGCTTTTACTGAATCTTCGTCACTCGCCGTTGTAGTGATTGTGCTCGTCAGGTTAATGAGCGTTACGCCACCCCCAGCTACAATTCCTTCGTCCAACGCTGCTTTTACTGCAGCGACAGCATCATCTACTCTGAATTTCTTTTCTTCAATTTCGGTTTCGGTAGCACCACCAACTTTGATTACGGCAACTTTACCCTCAAGTGCAGCTCGACGCTTATCCAAGTTTTCTTTGTCATATTCACTTGTTGCAGCTTTTGCTTGTGTAGAGATTTGGCTTATTCGAGCTTTTACTTCGCTTACTGAACCAGCGCCCTCAATAATGGTAGTTTCGTCCTTTGTGACAATTATTTTCCGAGCAGTTCCTATGACATCCATTTCAACGTTTTCAAATGTCATTCCTCGATCATCAGTTATCACTTCAGCTCCGGTCAAGATTGCAATGTCATTGAGCACATCTTTTCGACGATCGCCAAAAGCTGGGGCCTTGATAGCGATTGTGTTGAAAACGCCCTTCAAACGGTTAAGAATCAATGTACCGAGTGCTTCACCATCTACGTCTTCAGCAATAAGAACTAAGTCTTTTTTTCCAGCCTGTGCAAGCTTCTCGAGAAGTGGTAAAAATTCTTGAATTGAGCTGATTTTTTTGTCAGTAATAACCACAGCTGGTTTGTCATATACTGCTTCCATACGTGATGTATCTGTGACCATATAAGGACTCACAAAGCCTCTGTCAAACGTAAATCCTTCGACAACTTCGCTCTCAAGTGCCAACCCTTGGCCTTCTTCTACGGTTACAACGCCGTCTTTACCAACTTTTTCTATAACATTAGCTATCAAATCACCTATTTCGCTGTCGCCTGCAGAAATAGTAGCAACTTCAGCCACACGTTTTTTGTTGGATTTGATGTCCTCGCTTAATCCACCAAGTTTGGCAATAACTTCAACTGATGCCATCTCTAGACCCTTCCGTAGAAGCATTGGGTTATGCCCAGCAGCAATCAGTTTGTTTGCTTCATTCAAGATATGGTAAGTCAAAACAGTAACTGTGGTAGTTCCGTCTCCAGCAACGTCGTTCATTTTGCTTGCAGCTTGTTTGATAAGTTCTGCACCAACTTTGTAGCCCAAAGTTTCGTCGTCTACGTCAGCCAGATCGACGCCTTTTGCAACTGTTACGCCATCATGAGTAACTGTTGGATGTCCGTAGCCTTTACTAATAATTACATTTCGTCCTTTTGGACCCATAGTAGTTTTAACTGCGTCGTACAAAACTTGAGCTCCGCCAAGTACCCTCCTACGGGCGTCATCGTCATAAAATACTTTTTTTGCCATCAGTAATATCTCCTTTATTTAACAGTTGCGTAAATGTTTTCTAATTTAATAAGTAAGTAATCATGCCCACCGTGTTTGACAGTCTCGGTACTGTAGCCACCATAAATTATCCGGTCACCAACTTTAAGGTCTTTAACTTCTTTGCCAACTGCCAGAACTTTGGCTACTTTTGGCTTCTCCTGCGCCCCACCAGGTATGTATAATCCACTAGCTGTTTTGGTTTCTGCCTCTTCTTGCTGAGCAACGACATAGTCTGCCAACGGTTGAATAGGTACACTCATTTAAACTCCTCCACGTTAGTTATAAAGAGCAGATGTATCCTCGCAAACAACACCTGCTGTTAGCACTCACTATACTTGACTGCCAACCACACTGTCAAGGCTGGTCACACACCAGAACTAAAAGGGAGTTGTGGGTCATCGTGACCTTGAAGCGCTGCATTTCCGACTATTCTCGCGGTAGAATTTTGCCTATTTGCTATATCAAAAACTAAATTTTTTGCCTCATCCATACCGGGCTTCCATTGACCTTGGTCAAAATCGATACAATAAAGTGACATATCTTCAGGATTTACCAATAAGTTTGGAGATTTATTAGAATTAATGATTGATTCAGCGTCAGATTCATCAAATTCATGGTCAAATGATTCTGCACGAACATAATCAGATACACCACCTAGATCTAATTTTCCATCTAAAGAAATTCCACTCGAAGTTCTTGCATTTGCTTCACCTATTACCTGATACATATTTCGTAATCGTGCCATTAATTCAATTACTTGCTGTCTTAGTATCGGACTCTGTGCTTGTTCGGGCGTAAGATCAGATAATGATAATCTTGGGACTTTTTCTTGAACCGTCAATTCGGCGTAACGTGTATTTCTACCCTCCGTTACTTGACTTAATACGAATGACGATGTGGGAACAAAATCGCCCAAAAATCTTTTCAAAATTTCATATTTATTCTTTTTGTACAGTAAACCCGCCATAGCAGCCTGCCTGTCGTCTGCATATCGAACGCGATGCTCTCCAGCAGAGGCATGGTTTACTTTTAGCACTTTCCCAGATGAGGGTCTACGGTGTGCTTTTTCTGCATGAAAAACCATATCGAAAACAGCATTATCCTGACCTCTTCCTAATGTAGGCCCAATTTCAGTCCTGAAAGGCAGACCAATTGACTGTGGTTTGGATTTGCTCATAAATATATTATACCACGCTTATGGTTTATCTGTCAACTATCTGTTAGTAAGCAGATTCTTAGCTATTTTTCTTTCGTCCCATGGGATGTTTTTTCCAGCCATATTGCGACTATCTTGGTGTCCAATTCCGGCCAATATTACTATGTCATCTTTTTTGGCATCTGAAAATGCCGTTTTTATGGCTTGCTTTCGGTCTGATATGACTTTTGTCTTAGTCTCACCTCTAGCCCGTTTTATGCCTTCAAAAACAGCATTCCGAATTAATTCAGGGTTTTCTTTGTATGTTTCATCATCCGTTAAGTATATTCTATCGGCATATTTTACAGCTACTTCACCCATTATAGGTCTTTTGCCTTTATCTCTGTCGCCTGTCGCCCCAAAAACTACACTTACATTTCCGGTCACAGAGTTTCTGCCAGCCTCCAGCACTTTTGCTAGCGCATCGGGAGTAACTGCAAAATCCACCCACACTTTGAATGACTGTCCAGAATCAATATCTTCCATCCTACCTGGAACTACTTTTAGATCTGCAAGTCCTTTAATAATAGTTTTTTCGGGAATCCCTAGCATTAGACCAATTGCCGCTGCTGAGCTTGCGTTATATACATTAAATAGCCCCGGCAAGCTTATCCGTAAATCTAATGGATGCTCGCCATTTAGTAGCGTCCAACTCATACCATTTTTTATTGTATTTACTCTGGAGATTCGTTCAGTACTATCTGCATTTTGTCCATAACTTACCACCTGCCCGACTGACTGAATCATAAAGTAGTCATATCTTTCGTCATCTGCATTTAATATACAAAAAGATGGCTTCATATAATTGTTGAAAAGCCTTGCTTTGGCTGCGGCGTAGCTTTCCATAGTTCTGTGATAATCCAAATGATCTTGAGTTAGGTTAGTCAGAACTGCAAATTCTACTGGAATACCAAGCATTTTGTGCTGTTGAAGTGCCTGGCTAGGAGCTTCTAGAACTAGAAAATCAATTTTTGAATTTTTTGCATCACGTAAAAATCTTAAAAGCTTTTCGGTTGGCGGCAAAGTTAGATGTGTTTTATTCGCTTTTGATTTTCCGTTAATCTCTATTATTGCCGTGGTGTACATCGCAGTTTTATACCCTGCAGCTTTAAGCATTTCATTAATAAAACAGCAGGTTGTTGTTTTACCATTAGTCCCAGTAACGGCAATAACTCTCATTCCTTTGGATGGAAAGCCATACCTAGCCTGCAAACTATATATCCTACCTTTACGGTACCCCTCTTCGGCCAGCAATATGCTTTTTTCAGGCAACACTTTTCGTATCAATTTCTTGGGGTTCATATTAATAAGTATACAATTTTTCAACTAAGTAAACTTTGAAAATATGAATAATTTTTTTCAAACAAAATTGATTTAGGAATCTCGTGCTAAAAATCTATCGTTAGCTACATCACTGTATGAATCTGGGTAAATCAAAAAGCTCGATGCAAGCGCTCCTAATGCGCCAAATTCATTACCAATATCCGGAGCTTCTCTAAAAGCGACACGTATTTCATTATTTTTAGGCGAAAGAATCGTATCTTTCGAATTTTTTAATTTTCCACTTGCCCAATTTTTAACTCTAGCCCATCTTGTAGTTCTAGTTGGCAATAAATCATCATTCACAGGCTCAAGATTAGATAAGTATTCAGCGATATCTTTATTATTTATTTCTCTAATCTGATCCTTAATATGAGCTCTCATCGCATTACCAATTTGGTCGTCTTCTAAAAGCTCTCTTTTATCGACAGAAGGGATAATAAGTGATGGGTCACTTCCTATCGTTGGAAGTTTTATTGGCAACCAAGTCGTTTCAGTTTGTTTTATTCTGGAACCTACGTCTACTTTTAACGCTTGAGCTTCTTGGACTTCGACAGCAGCTTCTTCTTCGACTATAGGTTTTGCTAATTTTTCGACTCTAGAAGTAGCTCCCTCTAGCATTGCTTTGTTAGCCACAATTACTGCCTCGCTATGAGTTCGATTAAGCTTTTCCTGATTTGCTCGTCTAGCGCTTGTTTCTGCGTGAATGTCTTCAAGGTCTACTGAAGATCCTTTAATTATACTAAGATCATAACCCCTAGTTTCTAGCTCATCTTCAACTGCCTGGTCTAAGGTGCCATTTTCGCGTTCTTTAGAAGTGTATCCTAATATTTTTTCTTTTCTTATTGAATTTTTAGCATCTTCAATTTGTTTTATTTTTTTAGCATGATTTGCTATGTTTTCTTTGTATTGTCTTGCTTCGGATTGTCTTGCTTCGCGAGCAATTTCCTCTTGTCCATTTTCGTGTTCTGCTAGACGTTCTGGTGCAGTGTCGATAATTTCTTGTGTTGCAACAAGTCTTTCGTATGACTCGTCGTTAGTTTCAGGCTCGAATTCTTTGCCATAAGTATCTCTGTATAAACGTTTAAAAACTGACGATTGATTTGCAATATTAGATGCAGTACTAGCAGACTTATCTTCATTACCTGAAACTTTAGCTAAAATTTTGTCGCTTTCAATTGAATTTATTTTATGATTAGTTTCTACAACTGAAGCTTTGTCGACAAAATTTTCGCTAACGTTGAAGGTTGCGCTTTCTGAAGGAATTATCGGAGCTTCGTTTGGGGGCATGAAAACGTCTTCTACAGCTGACTGCTCACCGTATAAATGACCATTTGTAAGTTTGGGATCACCACCCATTTGGAATGAAGGATCCCTAAATTCAACGCCACTTTGAATGGCATCTGAGTGACTAGAAGTTGAAATATCTGTTGATGGTGTTAACTCTGCGATGCTTGTCATATTATTTTTCCTTTGCACTTTTTTTGTTTTTACTGCTTTTTACCAATAAACAAATTATAGCAGACACTTGACTTTATGTCAATTACTCTAACTTGACCCGTTTGAAAATTAATCATAAATCAGCTACTCAGATACTCTGAAGTTAAGCGAAAGACACCATCCTATAATTAATTGAGCATCTGATGCATGTGCAAGAACATTTTGCTCACTACTTATGAATTTTTGCCATAAACGATAACATTAAGATTTAATTGAAAAATCTAGTTGCATTTCATGTTGCCTGCAACTGCTTATTAAATGTATTTTCACAGGCTGAAGTATACTGTAACTGATGAAAATACTTGGAATTGAGACCAGTTGTGACGAAACTGCTTGTGGAATTGTACAAGATGGTAGCATATTGTTGGCAAACGCCGTACTTTCAAGTATGGACTTGCATGCTGTTTATGGTGGTGTTGTTCCTGAAATTGCCGCCAGAAGTCACATTGAATCAATCATACCCGTCATTGAGCAAGCGTTCGAACAAGCTAACTGCACGTGGGATGATATAGATGGAATTGCAGTTACATATGGTGCCGGACTGGGAGGTTGTTTATTGGTGGGAGTCATGACAGCTCGAACCTTGGCGATTACTAAAAACAAGCCTCTTTATGCTGTAAATCATGTCGAAGCGCATGCTTATGCAAATTTTTTAACGCAAATAGCTGATAATTCGTTATTGATAGCTGACAGTTATAAACTCCCCTATTCAGACCCAAACTTTCCAATGCTTGGGTTAATAGTCTCTGGAGGACACTCTCAATTAGTGCTGTGGCGTGACCATTTTGACTATACATTGCTTGGCCAAACTCAAGATGACGCAATTGGAGAAGCTTTCGACAAAGTCGCCAAAATTTTGGGTCTTCCCTACCCTGGTGGCCCAAGTATCGCTAAAGCAGCCGAAAAAGGAAATCCCAATGCATACATATTCCCCAAAGCCAAAATGCCTGGCAAATATGACTATAGTTTTTCGGGTCCTAAAACTGCCGTTTTAAGGACAGCTCAAAAACTAATTGGCGAAACACACGATTTCCCTAGTTACAAGCTATCTGAGAACCTAAATGATACCCAAAAAGCTGACATTGCTGCAAGTTTCCAGCGAACAGCAATAGAAACAGTGGTAGATAAAACAGTGCTTGCTTTCAATGAATTTCATCCCAAAAGTATTGTTATAGGAGGTGGTGTTGCCTCAAGCTCTGAACTTCGACTCCAATTAGCAGATAAACTACCAAATATTGTTCAATATCCTGACCCAAGACTATGTACTGACAACGGTGCTATGATTGCTGCTTTAGGGTGTTTCCAAGCCATAAAAAACCGACCAATGTCAGACCCCTACTCATTAGAAATATCCCCAAATTTATCTATGTGATCGTAACAGACGAGTGCTGCGTCCATCAAAAAATCCCCTGTTACCAAATGCTTCTCCTAAAAAAGTGATAAAACTTCAAGTTACGTCAATATTCTGTATCAGTAAACTAAATTGTTTTATGCAGTGATGCCGTCGAGAGCTAAGACCAAAAGTGCATCAGCTTCTCTTTTCAGCTGGTCAGATACCTGCTCAACAACACGCATGGGGTAACTGTCTGCAATTTCAAAACTATCTAGGAAAACCGTATTGTTAGTTAAGCCATGTGGGTTCCAAAAGCCTATCCGTGGACCTTCTGAATCGATACCGTCCGAACAGTCAACAGTTATAACTTTTTCTGGAATTGGATTTGTATTTTTAACAAGTAACAAGTGCATGATATAACGATTTAATAATGGACCACTTTCCACGGGCATGCTGTCATCTGGGACAAATATTTGAGCAAACCAATCATCTTGTCCTTCTGCTCGAAGACGTTTTGCCCCGAGCATAAAACCAGACTTCACAGTCATAGTACCACCTACAGCTTGAGTAATTCTACCAGGGAATCGTTGGTATCTAAACCCAGCATAGTCTTCGTAATATTCCTCTATTGTCGTAGCTTCAATTCGCTGTTGCCTAATTGCAAAACTAGTAAGAATACTTAAGTTTGTTTTAATCATATCAACCTGTTCACCAAGTTCATCCTGGGAATTACGTCCGACAAATTTTGGCAATTTATCTTCTAGCGCCATTGTTTTCCTTGTTAGAATCTAGTCTGATGTTACGCACATTTATATTCAAGTCAAGATATTCCAACCAGCCAATGAATTTTAAATTTTGTTTTACTCATCTTTCACGTGAAATTCACCACTGTTTGTTGATTAATAACAGAGGTGGTATCATGTAGATTATGCAGCTGCCAAAGGTTTACGAACCAGAAAAATACGAAAAAGACATTTATGACCTCTGGGAAAAAAGTGGTGCATTTAAGGCACACCCTGAAAAAAAAGCCGAAAGATTCAGTATATCCATGCCTCCACCGAATGAAACAGGTACTCTCAGCCTTGGCCATGCTATGTACACATTGCAAGATATAATGGCTCGCTATCAGAGACTTCAAGGAAAAGACGTACTCTGGCTCCCTGGCACTGATCATGCAGCATTACCTGTAAACGCCCTGATAGAAAAGAAACTAGCAGAATCAGGAACTACCAAACATGATATCGGCAGGGAAGAATTCCTGCATAGAACTAAGGAATTTGTGAGTGATAGTAGGGACACAATGGTCAATCAGATGCGAGCAATGGGTTTCAGCGCTGACTGGTCCAGACAAAGATACACATTGGACGATGCGCTCAATCGGTGCGTAAACGAAACTTTTACCAAAATGTACAAGGATGAGCTAATTTACAGAGGTAACCGTATTGTAAACTGGGATCCCGTTTTGGAGACTACAGTTTCCGATGACGAAGTAGTAAGAATAGAAGAAAAAGCTAAATTCTATACATTTCAGTACGGTCCATTTAAAATTAGCACAGCCCGACCAGAAACCAAATTTGGTGATAAATACGTAGTAATGCACCCAGACGACAAGCGCTACGCTAAATACAAACAGGGTGATACTTTTGAAGCCGAATGGATTAACGGCAAAGTAACTGCCACCGTAATCAAAGATAGTGCTGTTGACCCCAAATTTGGAACAGGAGTTATGACAATAACGCCTTGGCACGATCACACAGATTTTGAAATTGCCGAACGTCATGAATTAGATAAAGAACAAATAATAGATTTTCACGGGAAACTATTGCCGATTGCAGAAGAATTCGCAGGTATGGATATTTCTGATGCACGACCGAAGATAGTCGAAAAATTAAAATCTAAAGGCCTCTTGGTTGAAATCGATGATAACTATACACATAGCATTGCTGTAAACGACCGTGGGAAGGGAATAATAGAACCCCAGATTAAGTTACAGTGGTTTGTAGATGTAAACAAAAAAGTGGTTGATTGGAAAGGCAAAAAAAGAAGTCTAAAACAAGTCATGCAGGCAGTTATCAGGGAAGGGGACGTACAGATTTTACCTTCAAGGTTTGATAAAGTTTATTTTAACTGGGTGGACAATCTTCGTGACTGGTGTATAAGCCGACAAATCTGGTGGGGCCATAGGATACCAGTTTGGTACCGGGCAAATGCTAAGGGCGAAACAGAAACTTTTGTTGGCACTCAAGCACCCGAAAACGACAACAAAAAAGGTCATAGTAACTGGGAGCAAGACCCGGATACTCTGGATACATGGTTTAGCTCTGCATTGTGGACCTGGAGTACACTAATAGACCAAGATTTGGCAAAAGATTATTCATTAAGTCTCGAAGATCTATTGGCAAAGAGTGTAGATTTTCAGACTTACCATCCTACTACTGTTATGGAATCAGGCTGGGATATAATATTTTTCTGGATTGCCAGAATGATATTGGCAACAACGTATATAACAGGGCAAATACCGTTTGAGACAGTCTATCTTCACGGCATGGTTAGGGCTGAAGACGGCAAAAAAATGAGCAAGAGTCGACCAGCTTCTATTGTAAATCCACTAGAAATTATTGAGCAATACGGCACTGACGCACTTCGCATGGGATTGATAATGGGAGTAGCCCCTGGTCAAGATATGAATTGGAGTAGGGGACGTATTGAAGCTGGAAGAAATTTCAGTAACAAACTTTGGAACATTGCCAGATTTATAGAAGATAAAGTAGGTACCGAACATGCAGAAAAACTAGATCCAAAGCCCAAGACAATAGCAGATCATTGGCTGTTGAGTAATTTACAACGTACTGTAAAAACTGTGACAGATGATTTGGATAATTTTAGATTCAGCGAAGCATACGACAAGATTTATCATTTCGTTTGGGATGATTTTGCTGATTGGTACATTGAAGCAAGTAAAACGGAGACAAATATCGGCTTATTAGCACACGGTCTTGAAGTAATACTTAAACTTGCTCATCCTTTTGCACCTTTTGTAACTGAAACAATTTGGCAGACCTTAAATTGGGAAACTAATGACGCTGCATCTGTAAGTCTGCTTATTACCAGCAACTGGCCTTGTGTAGGTGACTCAGATCCTGAACTTGCAAACGAGTTCGAAGAAATAAAAGTTATCGTATCAGAAATTCGCTACATCTGTGCTAGCACTAAGACTTCTAAGCCTCGTCTAATCCATAATGGTGATGAATTTGTGGTTGAACACGCTATGCTTATCAAAAAGCTGTCAGGGGTATCAGAAATAGCTCTAACAAGTGGTAATGCGGGTCTACGACTAACTCAAACAAACCACAACTGCGGTCTGGATTTGAGCGAAACAACAATTGAAACATTTACAAAACGGCTATTTGAAGATTTAAATAATACAAAAACTTCTATAAAAAACTTACAGAACAGATTAAATAACAAAGAATATATAGATAATGCACCCGTGGATCTCGTAAGTGAAACCAAAAATCAACTTAGTGAAGCAATAAAACTTTTAGATAAGCAGATTACAGAATACGATCGATTTAAAAAATAGTCTAAGATAATATTTTTGCTTTGGGCGAACTATAGAGACGTATCAACTTCTAATGCGTCTTTAACACGTGCAGCTGACTCTTCAGGGCGATAATCATCGAACCATAAAACATGCCACCCAAACTTTTCTGCAGCCATAATATTAGCTCTTGAATCATCGACTAACAAAATTTCACTGGGCTCACAGTCAGTATGCTTTTGAGCCACGGCATATATTTCAGGTTCAGGTTTGATACTCCCAGTTTTTGATGAGTCTATTATTGAAGCGTATTTTACGTCCGGAAGAAGTTTCTCGACAAACATTGAGTCTATAAAACCTGGCATTATATTACTTAGCAATCCTACGTTGTAATACTGCGCAGCCCATTTAACCAATTCGTGCATTTCATGTATTGGATCGACAGCTGCTAGATAATATTTTTGCCAATCTAGTTCAGCCATTCGTAATTGTTTGGCCATGGCCTGGTTAAAGTCTTTGAGGGACATTTCTCCTCTACATACAGCATCATTGTAATGCCAAAAAGTTGTTTCAATTATATCGGCTGGTGCACTTGTATCTGCTGCCAATTCCGTGAATGCTCTATGAAAAAAACGTACCAAACAACCATTGATATCGAAATACACAAACCGAATGCCAGACTTTGAACGATGTTTTTTTATTGTATTTGCAACAGGGGCTAAATCCCCCATCAGTTCGTTGAGTGAAATTCCCAAAGCAGCTGCAATCGCTTGAATAGTAAATATTGACGGAGCTTTTATAGCCCCACGCTCTATTTTTGCAAGAGTAGAGTAACTCAGCCCTGCTTTGTGGCAAAGTTCTTGCTGTGTAAGTCCAGCTTTTTTGCGAACAGTTTGTAACTGCTTACCTAATCCCACCTCATCCATAGTTAGTACTAGAGTACTAGTTTTATCGTCAAAAAACTAGTATCAAATGGCTAGTTATTTAAAAACAATACCCAAAAATATAGAAACTACCGCCATTGCACCTAAACCAGAAAACCCAGCAACAATTAGTGAGTTTTTTACATTACCGCCTGTAGATTTCATCATTTTACTATAAATCCACGCAGCAAACCCTAGTCCAGTTAAAAATCCGATCAAAAAGTTAGAAGCCATATCTAAAGTGTACTAAAATGCTAATTTATTAGCCATGTTATTTAATGCTTCATAGTCAGGCTCTACCTGCAGTCTGTCTGTCCTACCGTAAAAATCTGTTGGCGAATTACAGGGATAAACATGTATGTGAGTGTGCGGCACGTCAAAACCTTCTACCCTTAAACAAACTCGTTCACAACCAGTAACTTGTTTTAACTTAGTTGCAACTTTTTTAACTGTTTCAAAAACTGCATTATAATCTTCTTCGTCTAATTGATCGAAATGCGAAACCTGTTGTTTGGGGATTACAAGTGAATGGCCAGGAGTGAGTGGATGGATGTCCAAAAAAGCCAAAGTTTTTTCATCCTCATAGATTTTAGAGCAGGGGATTTCGCCTTTGATAATTTTTGTAAATATCGAGTCTTCCACAACTCTATTGTAGCGCGTGTTGTAAAATAGCTGGTTTTAGTTTTAATATAGCTTTTCTGTTGCAATACTAGTTAACATGGTAGTTGAAGAATTGACAATCAGCAGTCGGCATTTATATGCGATGGAGCAATCAGCCGAAGACGAACCTTCTAAACGTAGCAGGTTAGGTAGCTTGGCAGGCAAATTAGCACTTGCTGGGGCTGCAGGAGCAGCATTTTTTGGTGTGGGAGCTATGGTTTTTGTGCCCGCACACACCCATGTCGGGCCTCACGAAGCAGATGCATATTTAACGACTGACAGTGTAGGGTCTTTAGATACAGGTTTTTTGGGTTCACTCAACAAACCTGTGCAGCTCGGTGGCTTTGGTGTCCGTGTAGATATTCGAGGAGTACGTAACCAGGACGTAGGTGGGGGAGAACTAGTTTCTCCACAAAAAACCAAAGAATATATTCAATTAATTTCTGACCCTGAACGCGACCAAAATCAAGTCCAAACCGACCTTATTAACCATCTTGCAAAGGGAACTGCACCTCTAGGGGCACTTTTAGGAATTGGAGTCTTTGGATCATTTTACGTTGCTATGGGCCCCGATACACGAAAACAACGTGCAGAACAGCTGAAAAATGGATCATCTAGATGGATTGCACTTGGTGTATTGGCAACGGCAATAACTGGAGTCGGGTGGGGTATGCATCAAATGAATCAGGCACAACAGAGAACTGGAAATCTGGGAGCAGCGTTTAAGGAAACGGGACTGCGTGATATATATGCAGATGGAAGTGAATTGAGATACATAATCCGCACCTATGGCACTTATCTTGCCGAAGGTGATAAATTTGTCCAAAAGGTTGATACAAACCTAAAAGCTGCTCAGAAAATTATTCCTCTTCTCACGCCAACACAACAAACAAAAACTGTTTTATTTGAAGCAGGGATGAAATGCAATAATGTGGTAGCCAAAAACACAGGTTCCGTATATAAAATCGCAAAACCAAGCATGTTTATAAGCGCTGGCGACTTGGCTGGTACCGGTACGCCACTTGATAGCCAATGTATAGATACGCTCGCCTTCCGTATCAAAGGGAAGAAACTCGTTTCGCCTGGCAACCACGATAGTGACCAAGCGATAAAAGCAATGCATGATAATGGTTTTGAAATATTAGATGGCAAAACCGTAGATGCAAATGGCCTACGAGTATTGGGTGCAATTAATCCAAGAGAGAGTATTCCTTTGGCTGGTACGAGGCCTCGAGTAGGAGATTCAGTTTCATCAACAGCGGCATTAAGTGATCAGTTAGCAACTGTTGCATGTAATGACATAGAAGGAGTTGACATAATAGTTGCTAACGAACCACGATCTGTCGAACAAGTACAGCAGAGGAGTTGTGGCAAACTGGTAGTGTCTGCTGTTCGTGGAGAGCATCAGATTAACATTAAAAACCCAGAAATAATGCTCGCAAGCTCTAGTGGTACTGAAAATGGTGCACTCAATATTGGTCGGCCAGATGCAACTGGTGAACGTACTATCGTAGAATTTGATAGTAAAACACATCGTCCACTTAGGTATCAAATAATTCGTATTAAGCCAGATGGTAATGTTGACATTGCTGAACCAGTATTTTTTGCACACTAGCCGAAATAACGCTGTAGTCGTACAATACGCTTATGCAAATTTTAAAAAGTATTTTTAGGATACTTTGCTCTCAATTACTCAAAATATGCATACTATTTGTTGCCGTATCTACTGCAATAGTAGTTGTGCTTGGAACATCCTCAAGGTTAAAAAGTGATATAAAAGCCAGTGGAATTTATGACAAAGCCGTGAACGGAATAATTGACCAGGTCAAAAAAGATCAAAACAAAAATCAAAATCCAGATTCCAAAAAAGCAGATATATCTTTAGATGATCCTGGAATGCGAGATGCTATTAAAAAAGCTCTACCTGCTAGTTTTCTAGAAAATTCAGCCAACGGTGTAATTGATGGTGTATTTGGTTGGCTTAAAGGCACGACACCACAACCAATATTTACGATAGATCTTACGGAAACAAAAAAACAGCTAGCAGTTGGTGTCGGTGAAGTTGCTTATCAAAAAGCTCTTGCGCTACCCATTTGTACGCGTAGCCAGCTGCGTACACTTAATTTAAATAACGTAGATGTTAACAATTTACCCTGCTTACCTCCAGGGATAGATTTACAAGCAGAACGAGATAAATATGTTGCAACTGTGTCTAGTAGTAAAGACTTTCTGCCTGACACCAAGATTACAAACGAAAATTTACCTAAAAAAGATGACAAAACCGTTTTTGACCAAGCAAACAAAGTCCCAACAGCCTATCAATTGCTAGTAAAACTGCCTTATATACTTAGTGTATTAGGCCTTTTAGCCGGAGTCGGGGTCGTCTTTTTGCACGATGAACGACGTAGAGGGTTGTGGGTAGTAAGTCGTACTGTATTTGTTGTAGGCTTAGTTTTACTTGTTGGTATTTTGGTATCAAATTACATAATTAACAATTCAAATATAATAAAACACGGCAATGGTAGTGATTTGGAGCAAACAGCTCAAGCCTTGGGAAGGTTACTTGTTGGTGACTTTAATCATGTACTTTTGTTATTTGGAATACCGTACATAGCACTTGGGGCAGGTGGCATGTTAGCGATTCGACTTACCCGTCCAAAAACGATAACTCACGATAAGAACGAAAAAGTACATGAAACAATTACACAGCCAGTCTTAGATAAGCCCAGTATTTCCAGCGAATCAATTAAACATCCTGACTCAAAAGAAGACATTAAATCCCCAATCAAAAAGTAATTTCATAACTTAGTACATATAGGATTTGAACCCAATTATTTCGACACGATTTAAGAGTTTATAGATTATGAAAAAACCTAGTTTTTAGTTGTTAGGGTGGTACTTTATGAATCCATCGGTTTGAATTAAATGGAACTATCGTTAATTCAAATTTTCTGGTTGTGGGTTAAACATTCGCGCAGTTAGTTGGGGCAGGACTTCAGATATTGAAATAATGTCAGTCTGTAGGGCTAAAAATTCTGTTTCTGGGGAAGTTGGTTTGGCATGTGTACCACCTGTGCATATGGCGTGGCCATCGGGGCTGAAGTAAATGCTAACATCTGTTCCGGTTTGAAATCTTTGGTCCGGATTATATTCCAGTGGTCGGTTATTGGCGACGGCTAGTTGGCTAACCTCCAAATTTTCTGTATCTGATAACGCAACAAAAACTTCCTCTTTAGTAAATTTCTTACTTCGGGCCAGGGGATTGCCGGTTCCGAGTCTGAAACTTGACCGAATTGAGGAATAAATCTGTCCACCAGCTATAAGGCTGTTTGACGTAGACGTAGCCGACAATTCTAAAACTTTTTCCGTAGCACTATACAATATGTCTATTTGTGGTAAGTTTGGGGAACTTTTTACCGATTTCCTATTTGTTAACACGACTGAAGATGCAAACTCGCTACTATGCGTAGAATTATCAAGTCCATTTAATATTCCTAAGGCTAGGACTAGGGCAGGCGCTTTTAATTGGTCTTTTGTTTGTTTAATTTGTTCAGGGTTAATGGTAGGATTGCTTTTAGTTTTTTCTGGCATTTGATGTTCGACCACTTTCATGTGACTTTTTGAATCAGTCGCTGGGAGGTGTGGGTTATCGCCAGAGCAGGCTGCAAGTAGTAGCATTGACGCAACAGTATTTACAACTTTACGTGAACCACGGTTTTTGCGATTAGGTAAACTAGAATCAAATTCCGAATTCATAGCTTTTGACATTTAATTATAGTATCACATATTGTTAATATAGTCAACCTTTACGTAATAACTCACCACCTTTGCAACCTAAATTGAACTAAAAATGGTAGGCGTCCTAAACTGTAAGAGTTACTAAATCTAAACAGAGAGGAGCCTACCATGGCCTATTCTATCAACCCTAACTTACCAAAAGCGAGAGC
>JBBQAJ010000011.1:0-24261 GCA_038316195.1 Saccharimonadales bacterium (SeqCode) | reverse complement strand
TCTTGAACTTCACAATCAAGGCGGCGCCAAAGGGTAAAAAACAGAGGTGGATTATCACCCACAAATTAAATGAACCCTGGGCAGGGTTCATAAAAACTGGTGATTTCGATCGTGGTCGGGGTGAGAGGACTCGAACCTCCGACCCCCGCGTCCCAAACGCGGTGCGCTAGCCAACTGCGCCACACCCCGACAATGATTGATTTTTGAATTTTTGGGCCTTGACTGGACTTGGATGATTATAGCTAATCTATCTGTTTTTTGCTAGTGTAACGTGGCTCATACTTTAATTTGATGATATAATAATCAAATGAAATACGCGTCAGTCTTTTTGACCATTCTCATGATATGGGTGGCCGTAATTTTGATTGCCCTTACCAGACATAACGCTTCAGAAATATTCCAATTATATCTTGCAACTATGGCTTCCACCGTGGTTCTGTTCCTGATAGGATTTGGTAAAAAATAGTTTAGTAATGACAAAAATAACCTACACAAACAGTCAAAAAAGTATCAAAAAAATCGCAGCTCAAATTAAACGTAAGAGAACTGTTAAGCTCGCCCAAGTAGCCAGCAAAGCATACAACCAACATCGCAAGGGTGACACGGATGGCATGGCAGCAACTATTATTGATTCTTTCATTGAACTAGGAGGCGTTTATGTAAAATTCCTTCAAGGAGTACTACTGCAAAGCTCAAAATTAAAATCTAGTAAAAACGCTAATAAATTACGCATTTTTGAAAACCTAGACAGCGAACCTATGGATATAAGCAGATATCTTCAATACCATTTAGGTCCAACAAAACTAAAACAAATAACCAGCATAAACCCTATACCTTTTGCAGCTGGTAGTTTTGGACAAGTATATTACGGGATACACGCCGACGGCACTGCGATTATCATAAAAATTATGCGTCCCTTAATTCGTGAGACACTTAGATATGATCTAAAACTTATTGGAATATTCACAAGAAGATTTATCAAAAAGGGCTACACGAACATGGACATAGACCTAAAACAGGCTTATGAAGAATTCCGACAAGCCACGCTACGTGAAACAAACTATGTCGAAGAAGCCAATTTTGCACATGAATTGTACGAACATTACAAAGACAACCCCAAATTAATCATACCTAAAACGTATTTGGACCTCTGTACACCTAGTCTTATTGTCCAAGAATATATTGATGGTATTTCCGCTGCGCAATTACTGACACTGAAAGACCAAGGAGTCGACCCAAAACAATATATCCATGAACAGTTGGGCTCTGACATTGATGAACAGTTAATAACTGTTGGATATGAATATATGTATGGGGTTTACACTTTGGACAGAATGCAGGGCGACCCCCATCCTGGAAATATAAGATTTATGACTAACAACCGAGTTGGAATAATTGACTTTGGAATATCTGCCAGAACACCTAAAGAAAAAGCAGCTTTTTTGGAATTACTTCATGAATATGGAAAGCTTTATAAAGGACAGCAAGATGTAGCAAATATGTTCAACCAGTTTTTGAGATTTTTTGTATCCGATTTGTACACTGCTCTAAAAAAATTAAATACCATGTTACCTAAAAAACCATCTGATGAAGATTTTACAAAAATTGTCGGCAAAATTGCCGAGCAAGCGTTTACAAGCGAATTAGGTGATAAGGCTACTTTGACTTCGCTATTAAAAGATGCAAACGAAACACAACTCATGATGACAATAAACAAATTAGTAAATAAAGATAACAGATTTGGATTAGTCATGAAATTGGAGACATCTGAATTCACACGGGCAATGTCAACTTATATGTCGCTAGTTGGGTCGTTAGATAGGCGTAGCCAGGTACTTCAAAGCGTTTTTTCGCGCAGCGTGACTGCAATTGAAAGAGATTTTAGCGAAGTAGTTGATGACCCATTGAGTGAAAAAAGCATAAGCCAAGCACTAGAAATTATTAGCAATTGGCTAGAACGTATAGCTCTACGTGATCCACAACTTTTTAAGCAACTCATGAATCGAATAAGAATCGGTGATACTATTAAGAAAGTAAAGGAAATACCAAATGCTTAAAGACTTCTTCTTGTTCATAAAATACCCCTATACGGCAGCTATAATTGCCACCATTTGGCTTGGTAGCGCTGCACTTCTGGCAATGAGTGATGGTTTACCATTTATCCAAGTAATAGTCATAAATATGTTTACAAGTGTATTCATTGCTTTTTTTGGATTTAACGGTTCTCAGAAATCTTAATTCGAAAACTTTTGAATCTGTTTGATTGATTTTGCCATTCCAATTTTATTATCGGTTTCTATTAAAACTGCATTGAATTGATATGGCCTATCGTTATCAAGAACGTTTCTACTTGCGATCCCAGTTTTCCATCTATCTATAATCACATTGGTTTTTACACCTAAAGATGAGTGCAGTGATCCACACATTCCAACGTCTGTTATATGAGCTGTACCATGTGGTAGTATCATGGCATCAGCAGTTGGAACGTGCCAATGATCTCCAATAACAGCAGAAACTCTACCATCAAGGTAATACCCAATAACTCTTTTTTGGCTACTATAATCGCCGTGAAAATTTACTATTGTTGCTGATAAATCCTTTGTCGATGTTTCTGTTAAAATTTTATCGATAATCTTTAAGGGATTCTGCATGGGGTTTCCTGAATCTTTACCCACAATATCACCCAATAAACTAACTATTAATACATTGCCAACAGCGTGTTTAAGAATTTTGAACTCTAGTCCTAGCGTTCCAACCGGATAGTTTGCAGGGCGGACAATCGATTGATTTGGGTCATTTAGGGCCTCGTGAATTTCCGGGTTGTGCAAAGTCCAGTTTCCGCCACTACAAAAGTCTACCCCCAGAGAACTGAGTTTTTTAAAATCATTTACGGAAATCCCTTTACCATCGGTAACATTTTCTGCCTGAGCAATAACAATATCTACATTTTGTTCTTTTTTTAGGTCAGGCAAAACTTGCTCAACAATTTTGAGTCCAGCTTTACCCATAATGTCGCCAATATAGAGAATTCTCACATATGAATTGTACTAGCTAAAACAGTTTGACACTAACACTACATGGTATTGTCAGCCTACTTTGCAAATTCAATTGCGCGAGTTTCTCGGATAACATTAACTTTGATTGTTCCGGGATATTGCATACTGGCTTCAATCTTAGTAGCAATGTCTCTGGCGAGTTTAATTGCCGACAAGTCATCTATTTGGCCAGGTTTTACGAACACACGAATTTCGCGACCAGCGCTTATAGCATAGGATTTGTCTATTCCGGGGAAACCATTTGCTACGTTTTCTAGGTCTTTCATGCGCTCAGCAAAGTTTTCAGCACTAATGTTCCTGGCTCCTGGACGTGATGCACTAATAGCGTCTACAACCCTAACAATAATGGCTTCAGTGGTAGTAGCTTCGACGTCGTCGTGATGCTGTTCAGCCGCAAGTGCTACTTCTTCTGGTGCGCCAAATTTGCGAAGCATCTCACCACTTATATGGTGATGTTTGCCTTCCATTTTGTGAGTCAAAGCTTTACCAAGATCATGCACAAGTGCTGCATATTTGGTAGTTTTTACATTTGCTCCTACTTCTTCGGCAATTATTCCAGCTATGTGTGCCATTTCTGTGCTATGTTTTAGTACGTTTTGGCCGTAACTTGTGCGAAATTTAAGCTCACCTAGAAGTTCCAAAACTTCTTTTGGTATACCTATTATTCCCACTTCCCTTGCTGCATCCTCGCCAGCTCTCATGACTGTCTTTTGAACCTCTTTTTGGGCTTTTTCGACTATCTCTTCAATTCTACCCGGATGAACCCGTCCGTCTTTCAGAAGCATCTCAAGTGCCTGTCTGGCAACCTCACGTCTTACTGGATCAAAACTACTTAGTACAATATAACCTGGAGTGTCGTCTACCATAATGTCGACACCCGTTGCACGTTGAAGTGCTTGGATATTTCTACCTTCCTTGCCAATTATCCGACCTTTCATTTCTTCATCTTCTAATTTTACAGAGGTTATTGTTCGCTCCGCAGTCACTTCGCTAGCCATACGTTCCATTGCACCAACCAAAATCGCTCCAGCTTTTTCTTCAGCTAAATCCTTCGCTTCGTTTTGCAATTTGGAAACAAGTCCTGTCAAATCATTTCTGATGTCTCGCTCAGTCATTTGCATTAGCTTATCGGCAGCGTCAGACTTTGTAAGTTTTGCTATTTTTTCTAACTTTTCTTGTTGTTTTCCACGTATGTCTCGAATTTCGTTTTTTAGCGCCTCTACTTCATCTTCGCCTTTTCTCAAGGACACTGCCCGTTTGTCTATGTCGTCAAGTTTTTTATCTAAAGACTCTTCACGATTTAATAATCTCTGCTCAATTTCTTTTATCTCTTTTCGTCTAGTTTGGTCGTCTTTTTTAGACTCTTCGGCGGCTTTTAATGCCTCTTCTCGCGCTTCGTCAATTAGTTTGGTTGCTTCTTTTTTAGCTTTTTGTAAATCTTTTTTTGCATTTTCTTCGGCACTTCCTAGTTTTTGCTTTGTTAAAATTGTGTTTGCCCCAAAGCCAATACCTAATCCGACTAATGCCAAAACAATAGTTATTGGATCCATCCTGGAAACCTCGTCTTTCTATAGGTCCAAAGCGTTCATTGTGCAATCACTTTCACTTCATTAGCACAGCATCTACGCTTTAGAAATTCATTTTATACAATTTGGATTCTGCTCCAATTAATAATAGCGGTAATCCTAGGTCAAATTATACCCCGAGATGCGTTGTACAACAATATTATGATTTATTTGATTTTAGTAAAATGAGTTTTCTAAAATAAGAATTTTTTTGGAGTCAGGTGGTTTTACTTCAATTGGATATTGAGTTTTTCCAGAGATTGAATATATATACAATACTAAAGCAGTGCAAGTCGAAATAAACAATAATAAGGCTGCGAAATAAAAAAACTGACGAATGGGTCTATGATGCTTAATTGGATGTACAGCCGCAAATGATTTTTTGCTATGCGTTCTTTTAAGAACTTGAGACCTAGACTGTTTTGGTAAATCAGGTCGTTTTTTTGGATAATTAATACCGCTCAATGATGTAGCTGTTTTAATTATTGATGAATTATTTATATTTACTGTATCTATGCTAGCGTCAACAAGACTTTCGGAATGAAATTTATTTGGCCTGACATCAATATCCAAAAAATCTCGACGTTCTTGACGATTGACAGGTCTCAACAGAGTGCGCATGTCATCGCTGACTGAGTTAATTCCAGTGGATTGGTTGTGCTGGATCATATGACCAACTTATTTAAATCTTGTTTTGTAGTTTTTGGTATTATTTTTACTACATAACTTACTATATATAATTCTAGTGCTTTGTCAAGTAACGGTATTTGTATTGAACTAATATAACAACTTTCTGCAGACTATTTAAAAGTATTAGCCGAAAAACATATTTATATCTACTAATTTCACCGATATTAAAGTTTGTTATTTCTAGCAGATTTACACTTATATTGTTTCAATCTTGAACTGCATATACTACAGTTCTGTCATCGAAACTATTGGTTTTTGAGTTAAATTTTCCTGAACAAGTAATAAGGTTCAGTCCGGGCTTACCAGGGATCGAGCTTATCAACATTTTGGACATATCTACATCCGTGTATTTTTGTTTTTCTATTTTAACAACTGTGTAATTGAATAATTTGCTATCCCCTCTTTCGATAGATATTTTATCTCCAGCTATTAGTTTGCCCAAACCATAGAAAACACCTTTTTTGGTGGGTCCGGATACATGACCATTTAAGACTATCGTCCCGTTTTCGCCAGGTTTTGAACTGGCATCATACCAACCTACATTAAAAACATTTCTAGGTGTTGTCATTTCGTTATTTGTATTAACACCTACTCTTGAAACTCGTGCGTTTACGTCTGCTTTTTTGATAGTTACAATCTTTGGCAAATCTGGTGCAACAGAATAAGCTTTAATGTCTCCGGTTGGAGAATCCTCGGAAGGTGTACTGTTTTCAGTACCATTTTCATTATTAGCAGAAAGTCCTTTTACTTGGGCTGCAACCTCTTTGTTTGAGCGAAGCGTTCCAGCAGAGATTGTAATTCCCAAAATAAACAATGTAATTGCTAAGCCACTAATTAAGTTTGGCATTAATCTATTGCCAGTTTTGAATTTTGAAAAAATATTTTTCTTTGAAGTTTTTATATTACCTGGATTTATTTCGCCAAAAGCAACTGATGTCGATTTATGAAAATTAGTGCTGTGATTTATGCTGTTGACTATTTTGGGGGGTGGTTTTGGATTTAGAAATTCCATATTCAAGCTACTGATTGGTTTTGGAATATTTGTAGCTTGTCTGGTAAGTATAGGCTTTTTCTTAGGAAGGCTAGGCATTTCATAGTAGCCTCCTATGGACACCCTGGCATGCGGCCTTGATCGAACAACGTCATTACTATAATCACGAAAACGGCCATATATACTGGAACTGTCCAAGCTTGTTCGTCTATTTCGTTCCATATTATATTTGTTTTACCATTTTGATTTTGATTTATTTTGATAGATTCAGAATTTCGACTCCCGAAAATTCCTATTTTATTTCTAGCGCGCTAATGTTTTGTTATATTTGCGAGCCAAGAATAGCATTCCAAGAGCCAAAAATGTTGTTACAAGTAAAGTAGTTATCGGATTTTTTGTAAGAATGTTGAAGCCTGTGTTAGGAACTGTAGGCACGGACTGAACCGTCAATTCTACGTCATTGCCATCTCCACCTACATAACTAATCTTCATTACATACCCATCAACAGAAAACGTAGCACCCTCTGCTAAGTTTGCGAATGTTCCAGTAACGGCATCTGCTGCATCATTACTTATAATTGTATACTTCTGTCCAACAGCTGGTTTAAAGTTATTGAATCTTGACACATTCAGGGTACCTCCTGTTACGTCCACAGTACCCGTTACAGTTGTTTGATCATATTCTGTACATGCAGTTGTTCCACCAATTTCAGCGTTATAGATTCCTGCAAGAGTTAAGTTACCACTAGTAATACAACCGGGTGATTGACCTGGCGCAAGTATACCTCCAGTAAACACACTAAGTACTGCGACAGTACCAGTCCCTTTTAATGTGCCTCCTTTTTGAATATATGCATCCCCGTAAGTACCAGTCACAATTGCTGTTTCATTATTGCTAACATTTATAACAGTAGCAGGACTATTTGCGGCATAGTTAGTAGTTATTGGCGTGGGGTCTAATTTGCTCCCATCGCTAAACAATACACTTCCAGTTGATGCAAAATACGGCTTAATGAACTGCTTGCCTGTAACTGTGCCCGTAAACTTAATATCTGCACTATACATTCCAAATGTAGTATCTGCTGTTAGTGTTACGTTCCCGGGAATAATCAGTTGTTTGTTAAAAGTTGGTGATGCACAGTCAACAGTGGCATCATTTAGATTTTGGCTCGCAGTAACATTACCTCCATTAAATGTGACTGCCTTGTTGAATGAAAGGTCTTGTCCATATGGTAATTGAAAACTCAAGTCACCGCCGTTATTTAGTGTTAAACTTGTTGCTGAATAAGCCAATCCTTGGGTGTTGGAAGTAATCGATAGTGTTCCGCTTTGGTTAACTGATATTGGACTCGCGAAACTTGGGCTGCTGGTACCCGTAACATAAGCACATCCGCCACCTCCGCCACTGCCGTTTATCGGTGAACCGTCTATGACCAGCGAACCACCAGTTCCAGAGTATGCTCCTGTGAAGGTAGAGTCCGTCAAAGTTACCGTATTTGCACCAATATCTATACTTCCTGTTGATTGAACTGATTGAATAGTTATATTCGCAGTTATGGTAAGCGCTAACCCTAGTGATAACCTTGGATACGAGGCAAGCGCATCATTGCCCAAAATGTTACCAGAAGCATTGAGCGCATTTCCTGAAATCTTATAATAGTCATAGTCACCTGAAATATAACTTCCAGTAACCTGAATGCCACCGACTGAGGTCAAAAGGTCATTGTTAAGTTGACGCTCGTTATTAGTAGTTGTATTTGAGTCAACGCTGGTTGGAAAAGTAAGTACATCACCATTAGTCGGAACAACACCACCGACCCAGTTTGCAGCCGTACTGAAATTGTCGTCTGCACCACCACCACTCCAAGTAAGTGCTGCTGCGTGGACAGTTGGAACCATTATAAATAATGGGATAAAACTTATTAATATAGTAGTTATAGTTGCGCTAATTTTTTTAAACATGTTAATCCCTTTTATATTGATTTTTACTTTTTTTCGATTTTGCTTTAATTTATACATATTTAATACTTTACATGTCCCTTATGCTTTGTCAAGTTTAATATCTACTTAATAAAACCCTTCGCTTTGTTATTTGCGTTGTTTTGTAGTTGTGGCTGGTGCACCGTAGTCAGGAGTCGCATTTTTTTCAGAGTCTCCTGATTTTAATTGGTCAATTCCGGTCGTTTGCCACTCTTTTTGGTCTGCATTGGTTGATACGATTGGAATTTTCAGACTATATGCCAGCGAGTTTGCAACCGAAAATCCAATCCTAAGTCCAGTGAAACTTCCCGGACCTTTGTACACTATTAATCCCTGTAATTTGTATAAATCTATGTTCTGAGATTCAAGTAATTTTACAATTCTAGAGTGAATAGTTTCGGCTAGTTGACGATGTGCTTGCCATATATCATATGCTATTTGCTTGTGTCCATCATATAGACCAATTTCGGCTTCAGGTTTATCTGTTCTTATTGTCAAAATTATCATGGTTTGTCTACCAAGTATGCTAATTTGTCGTCGTAAGTAAGTTTTAATTCTCTTGAAGTGTCCGAAGTTTTTTTAATGCTTATAGTCAAAAGATTTTCAGGCAAAACGTTTTTTACAATTTCGCCCCATTCTATGATTACAACTACATTCTTATCCTGCAGGGCCTCCTTTAATTCATGCTCTATTTGACCAATTTCTGATAATCGATAGAAATCAAAATGATAAATTCTAAATTTTTGGGTTTGATATATTTTACTAATCATAAAAGTTGGACTACTGACAACATCACTACTACCGGCACCACGAGCAATTCCTCTGGTAATTGTAGTTTTGCCACCCCCTAAATCACTGACAAGTTCAATAACTTCTCCACCTGTAAGATTTCTGCCAATTTGTTCTCCAAAAACTTCTGTGGCTTTCGAAGAATCACTTTTGTAAGTTGTCAGCATTGGAACACTCATTCCAACATATTATCGTCTTTATCCAATCAAGGGCAACAAAATAATGCCCCTAGAGTATACTTTATATATATGCTTCAGCTTAGTTCTACCCTTTTGAATCAGTCTGTATTATCTCTACGCACTGGAGGTGTGGTTGCTGAAGCAATTGCGCCGATAATAAATCCAAATAATCTTAAAGTAGAGGGTTTTTACTGTGATGATAGGTTTGATAAAAATCAGCTAATATTGCTCACACAGGATATCAGGGATCGAGTTGATCGAGGATTTGTAATTAATGACCATGAAGTATTAGTAGATCCCGAAGAGTTGGTAAGGTTACAGAAGGTTCTAAAATTGGAGTTTTCACTAATAGGAAAGCCAGTTGTAACAGTTAACAAACATCGACTTGGAAAAATAAACGACTATGCTGTTGATGACGTGGCACTGTATGTGCAAAAAATTTATGTAGGACAAAGTATTTTGAAAAGTTTTACGGGTGGCAATCTGAGTATTGATCGGAGCCAGATTGTAGAAATTACTGATCGTAAGATTGTTGTACAAGAACCTTTAAAGGGAGTAAAAGATACAATTGCTGCTAGCGCACCGGTGCCAGCAGGTTAAGATTCTTCATTTAATACAGATTTTATGTCGCCATAATTGTATCCCTGTCGTACTAAGTACTGCATAAGCTTTTGATTATCGTTATATTTGGATTGTTTTCGTTTTCGAGATATTAATTCTCGTAATATCTCTTGTTCGTCAGCTATATCGTTTTCTAAAGTTAGACTTATTATTTCGTCTGATATTCTTTTTTGACGTAATTCTTGAGTCAGTCGTCGTTTACTGGTTGATTTTAGTAATCGGCGAGAATCTACCCATCGACGTGCAAAATCCGCATCGTCAACAAATCCCCTTTCACTTAACTTGTTAAGTATTACGTCTGTCGCTTCTAAACTGTAGTCTTTATGCTTTAAATAATCTCGAAGTTCCCATTCACTTCTTGGTCGCCTAATAATAAGGTTCAGTGTTCTGTCATAGCCTTTGTCCACTACAGCGCGCTCTTTGAGCAGGTCCAATTCCATTTTAGAATATACTTTACCAACCTTAATCCCGGTATTCAAAAGCTCTGATTCGCCGAGTGGAAATGAATATTTTCCATCAACATAAATAGAATATCTGTCAGACCGTTTAACCTGTTGCTTTATGTCAGAAATCTTCATTATAATTTGCTAGTTTTTATTTAATATATGGTAAGAAAAGTGTCAAATCTATTACTTATTAATCTTCTTTCTTGGCAGCGTCTTTTACTTTTTTGGCAATTTCGGCAAGGACTTTGGGGTTTGCTTCAAGGTAAGTTTTTGCAGCTTCACGACCTTGGCTGATCTTTTCACCATTGTAAGAGAACCATGCACCTGCTTTTTCAACAATTCCCTTTTCTGTGGCCAAATCTAAGATATCTCCACTGGCACTGATACCTTGGTTGTACATTATGTCAAATTCGGCCTGGCGAAAAGGTGGAGCTATTTTGTTTTTAACTACTTTTACACGCGTTCTGTTGCCAATAATCTCGTCGCCTTGCTTAATTTGAGCTATTCGTCGAATATCCATACGAACTGATGCGTAAAACTTAAGTGCATTTCCACCAGTTGTAGTTTCAGGGTTGCCAAACATGACACCTATTTTCATACGTATTTGATTTATAAAAATCACTGTCGTATTACTTCGACTAATTACACCTGTCAATTTTCGAAGTGCTTGACTCATTAATCTTGCCTGAAGTCCCATGTGACTGTCTCCCATGTCACCCTCTATTTCAGCACGAGGTACTAGGGCAGCTACGGAGTCGACAACAACTAAATCGACAGCATTACTTCTGACTAATGTTTCAACAATCTCTAAAGCTTGTTCCCCATTATCTGGCTGTGAGAGTAGTAAATTGGCTGTATCAACTCCAATTCTTTTAGCATATGCAGGATCTAAGGCATGCTCAGCGTCAATAAATGCTGCTGTTCCTCCTTGTTTCTGGATTTCGGCAATGACATGAAGAGTTAAAGTAGTTTTACCAGAGCTTTCTGGGCCGTATATCTCTACAACTCGACCTTTGGGAACACCACCCCCAAGTGCCAAGTCTAAGCTCAGACTTCCTGTAGGAATACATTCCACGTCCACATTTGTTTTTTCACCTAGTTTCATAATAGAACCTTTACCATATTGCTTTTCTATTGTTTCCAGGGCTAGGCCGAGAGCCTTTGATTTGCCAGTCGCTTCAGTTGTTGCTACCTCTTTTTTATCCTTGTTTGCTGCCATAGTTTTATCCTCCTGTTAATCCGTAACTAATACCTATAAGTATAGCAAAAGCAGTGAGCTTAAAAACTGCTTATGCTAGTAATTGCCTGTATACTCTGGCGTCACGCTTGTGGTTACACTATAATAAACATTAATGCGAATTTCTGACGCTCTGGTAGAGAAGCTTTTGACTGGAACTGGTAAGGTAACAACTGACCAGATTAAGATTTTGCGTGATGAAAAAACCGCCGAAAAAAAGCCTCTTCAAGATTTGGTCGTTAAAGGAAAGTTAACAACCGAGAAAGAATTAACCAAACTTTACGCAGCTGAGATTGATTTACCCTTTATCGAGTTAAATGACAAAGAAATAAAACACGAAGTACTGCGACTAATTCCAGAAAGAATAGCTCGTCAATACAATGTGGTACTTTTTGGTGTTGAAGAAGATGGTAGTAAATTGCTCGCAATGGCAGATCCTGACGACATTCAAGCAATTAGTTTTTTGCAAAAACAAATCGGGGATAAAATCAAAGTTTCAGTTGCGACTAACACCAACATACAGAATGCGCTTGATCAGTATAAAGGAACTATTGGTAATGAACTTACAAAAGTAATATCACCAGAAAATTCAGCCGAGGAAGTTGAAGACGAAGATATTGATGAAGCTGACCTGGCAGAAGATTCACCAATTGCCCAAACTGTGAATTTATTAATTGAATATGCTATACGATCAGGCGCAAGTGATATACATATTGAACCTAGAGAAAATTATATTAGCGTGCGATACAGAGTAGATGGTATTTTGCGTGAAGCAAATAAACTACCCAAAAAAGTCCATGGTGCACTAGTATCAAGGATAAAAATACTCTCAAACTTAAAAATAGACGAACGGCGAGTCCCACAAGATGGTAGATTCAAAATCCAACTTGGTGGCGAAACATATGCAATGCGTGTGTCGACACTTCCAATAACTGAGGGCGAAAAAGTTGTAATGCGTATTTTAAACGAATCTTCAACTGCCGCCAATTTGGAAGAATTGGGGTTCTGGGGTGCAAGTTTAGGATTTATAAACAAAGCTATCGTGCAGCCTCACGGACTTATTTTGGTTACAGGGCCAACCGGTTCCGGTAAATCGACAACACTGTTTAGTACCTTAAGTCTACTAAACAAACCAAGTATAAACATTTCAACGGTGGAAGATCCGGTGGAATACCGAATACCGGGCGCTAATCAAGTTCAGCTAAACCCAAAAGCTGGAATGACTTTTGCTGCTGGATTAAGAGCGCTAATGAGGCAAGATCCTAATGTAATTATGGTTGGTGAGATTCGAGATAGTGAAACTGCTGATATTGCAGTACAAGCAGCCCTGACCGGCCACTTGGTCTTTGCAACACTTCACACAAATAATGCCGCTACGTGCTTACCTAGACTATTAGACATGGGCATAGAGCCTTTTTTGATTGCAAGTACCGTCAGGGCATCGGTTGGGCAACGTTTAGTACGCCGAGTATGCATTGACTGTCGAGAAATGATAACTCCAGACGCACCAATTTTAAAACAAATTGATGAAATATTCGGTATTGAAACTGCTTCTGTTATGAAGAATATCCACCAATTAGAACAGCAGGCGCTTGAGAGTGGAATCGGCAATGGAAATTCTGGGAAAAGTCAGGCTGATACGTCAGTACTTTCGACAACCGAAGTAAAAATAACAAGACTTTTCAAAGCCCATGAAGATGGTTGTGTAACATGTGGTCATACTGGATACAAAGGTCGGATCGGAATCTATGAAGTACTTAGCAATTCTCAGGCTGTACAAAAACTAATAGTACTAAACAGTACCAGTGACGACATTCAGGAACAGTCTATAAAAGACGGGATGGTGACTATGCAGGTCGACGGACTTATTAAGGCGCTTCGTGGCCAAACCACAATAGAAGAAATATTGCGTGTAACGAGCGAGAAATGATATGAAATTTATCTATACTGCTACAAATAGCGACGGAAAGACAGTTCAGGGGACTGGAGACTCCACAGATAGAGCTAGCTTAATAGTGTCGCTAAATAAACAAGGACTACACCCAGTGGTTGTCAAACTTGCTGGTACAAAGTCGAACAAAAAAAGTCGAACAAAAAAAGTCAGACTTAAAGAGTTGGTAATATTTACACGACAGCTATCTACTATGGTTTCTGCCGGTGTTCCCATAACTCGTTCCTTGTCCACCATGCAATCTCAAGCTGAAAGTAAACACTTCAAAGAAGTTATAAATGGCGTGATAAAAGACGTCGAAGGTGGCATAAGCATGGGGGATTCATTGGCTAAATATCCTGGAGTTTTTTCTGACATATATGTAAACATGGTAAAAGCCGGAGAAACTGGTGGTATTTTGGATGAAATTTTAAAACGATTAGCAACTCAGCTAGAACAAGATGCTAGTATGCGCAAAAAAATAAAAAGTGCCATGATGTATCCAATAGTAATTTTAAGTATTACTATTGTAGCGTTTTTTGGAATTATGATTTTTGTTATTCCAAAAATTGGAGCTATTTTGCTCGATCTTGGAGGCCCAGACGCCAAACTACCTATATATACGCAAGTATTGCTCAATATTAGCAAGTATTTACAGGGTAATTTTATATTCATTGCCGTAATAGGTTTTGCAGTAGTTTATGTATTTCGTCGATATATAAAAACACCAAAAGGAAAATATAACTTTCACGCGTTTTTACTGCGAATACCAGTTGTAAAAACTTTGATAATAAAAGTTGCTATATCGCGTTTTTCTAGAACATTTGCATCTCTTATGTCTGCTGGGGTAAGCGTTTTAGAAGCACTAGAAGTAACCGGTGGTGCTATTGGAAATAAAGTTATCGAGGCCGAACTGAAAGAAGCTGCAAATGCAGTGAAAAATGGCAAACAACTTAGCGAACCACTTAGCCAAAGCCCCCACTTTCCAGCAATCGTTAGTCAAATGTTAGCAGTTGGTGAAGAAACAGGGCAAATTGACACAATTTTGGTAAAAGTTGCCGAGGCATATGAAGAAGAAGTTGAAACAATGATAGATGGGTTGAGTGCGCTTATTGAACCTCTTATGATCGTAGTTCTTGGAAGTATTGTCGGTCTAATTGCAGCCAGCGTAATGGGACCAATTGCAAGTTTGAGTAAAAATATCGGAAACTAAAAATTATGGTTTTGTTTAAAAAAATTAATAATGCAGGATTTACGATAGTTGAACTAGTTATGTCAAGCGTTATATTTCCAATTATTGTCATTGGAGTAACTAGCACTTATGACACTGTTCGTAATCAATACACGATATCCCGGCAATTGAATGAAATTTATGCAGTTCTGAGCGCTTGTCCAGAAGTTGATCGAGCTTTAGAATATTCATCATTAAGTAGTGGCACGAATTGCTATCCAAATAATTCGTTTGTCACCGAAGGAGGATCCGGAAAACTTTACACGTATTTTCCCAATCTTACAGTTACGGATACAACATCTTTACCGAGTAGTGATCCACTTCAAGTCATTCCTGATTCAAAAATTGTAAATATTAGCGTTGGCTATCCCAAAAACCCCACAATTGCGCCATTAGAACTAAGAATGCTCATAACTAGGAATGGGATTGGGCAGCTATGACAAAGTTGGGTGAAAACGGGTTTACCCTACCAGAATTAATTACAACAATTGCCGTTACGGCAGTTTTTACATCTTTGATATTGTTTTTTACTATAAGTTATTGGCGATATGGAGCTCTTTTGGAAGCAGACTTAAGCACATATGTTAGCCGACTAAATGCAGGTGATATATTACGAGAATCATTAAGCTCTTCTTCTGGGGCGATAATTCAAAACAGTATTCTAGATAGCAATACCAACAATCCCGATCCTGCAATAGCATCTAACTTGTATTGGCTACCTTTGCATTCTGTGCCAAAGAATGTTCCAATAGGCTCTGTTGGTTCAACAACTCCGTTGATGTACTACAAAAGATTTAGTATAAACAAATCTGGAGCACTTATATATAATGGCACTCAACCTTTTGAAGATGAGTTCGTATTATATTTAGATGGCAGTACAAGAGAGTTAAGACTACGAACACTGGCAAATACAGCAGCCTCAAACAACCGACTGCTGAAGTCTTGTCCACCAAACATAGCCACTGCTTCATGTCCAGCAGATAAAACTATTACCAATAATATAAACTCTATAAATATAAGATATTTCTCAAAATCTGGAAATTTAATTGACCATAATTCTGTAATTGACCCCATAACCGGACAATACATTGGACCAGATCTTCCAACGGTTGAAGTGGTTGAATTTACATTAAATATTACTCAAAAAGCTTTATTCCAAAAAACTACCTCGACAAATAGTAGTACCATAATTCGAATGGCACTCCGTAATACATGATGGGGGAAATATGATACACAATAAATCTAATTCAGATCAAAATGGTTCCGTCATTGTGTCAATTTTGATAATGATGATTTTTTTAATATCACTCATAACAAGTTTACTAGTTCTTTCAAACGCAAACCTAACTCGTGCACGTAGTAGAATATTTCTACTACAAGCACAATATGCAGCCGAATCTGGAGTTGATGCAGCAATAGCGATATTTAATAGTGGCAATGTCGCTTATATTGGGACTGGTAGTGAAATTCAAGTGTTAAATAACTCAAAATATAAATCTACTTATGTGACGACTGTTTCTCCCGGATCAAGTTCCAAAGAACTAAAAGTAACATCTACCGGAAAAGTATATTCGCCCAAGACTGCTGGAGTAGCTAATTTCTCGAGACGAATCGAGGTAATTGTACAACGAACAAGCGCATCGACAGCAACATCATTAATTAGCAGGAATATTATCGAACTTGAAAGTGGCGTAAAGTCTGTAAAAGCAGTAGATATATTCGCGAATGGCTATATTAATATGAACAAGAATACAACTGACTTAATTGCCGAAAATATTACTGTAGCAGACAAAAATACCGGAGCATCAAACTGCTCAATTGGTGGGATCGGAAATCTTATAAAACCATCTTCTTTTACTCATGTGGGTCAAACAAAAACTAAAATAATTAGTGCATATAACAACTGCATTTCTCCACCGGCAAACTTAAGTAATTCAAATTTTGACGTGCTTGTTAATCAAACTAATATTGCTAAAATACAATCCACCCTAATACCGTATAGCCAATTTATGGATTCTAGTTATCAGAATTCTCCTGGAGGTTGTAACGACTGGACGACGGGTAGTTTCCCTAGGAATATTCCAAACACTGGGAACACTAAAAAAACTCACTATCCAGATAGTAACAGTGGTATTAGTATTTCCTGTGGCTCCTCGGGTGACATAACACTCGCAACAGGGCAATATAATATTAAAGATAATGTCCATGTTCGCGCCAATTTTTGTGCTGCCTCAGGCTGTACGCCAACTTTTTATAATCCAGACTCTGGAGCTGCGGGTATCAAATTTGTTTTTATTGAAGGAACTGTAAATTTCGATAGTATACAAACAGCTGCTGGTAGCGGGCCGTTAGTATTTGTAATAAATGGCGCAGATCCAGCCTCTAAAACAAGTGTATGCCCCTTAGGGGGCGCCTCTTACCTTGGCAATAGTGGTACATCAAGTGCGCCTGGAATATATATGCTAGCTTTGAATGGAGTATGTTTGGATAAAACAAAGTTCGGCTCAGCAAATGCCCTAGGAGGTGTTTCTGGTAAAAATATATATATTGCTTCAAATCCGGGAACGCCGTTTGATTTGGGCCTCGATCCCAATTTTCCAATAAGTTCAATCCCCGTAGATTTAGCCTGGAGAGCTGTAATTTACCGTCGAATTTAAGATAGAAAATATGGATCCGTATGGTATAGTTATCTCTAATGGTTTCAGCTTAAGTGGGCAAGCATTAACAGATGAACAAAAGTGTTTTTTATCAAGATAAACCCGTATTTGGACTCGACGTTGGGTATTCGAGTTTAAAGGTTATGCAAACATACCAGCAAAACCATAAACAATACGTATCGGGATATGGGGCAGCAGCAATTGATTCGAAATCTATAAAAGATGGGGTAATAGTTCAGCCTGAAGAAATTGCAAAAGTAGCACTCGATCTATTTCAAAAAAATTTAGTAGGTGATATCACCACTAGTCGAGTTGCAGTTGCAATACCGGCGGCGCGAACGTTTACTAGAACTGTGACATTGCCATATCTTGATTCTAAGGATCTAGCCGAAGCGATTCAACTCGAGACAGAACAATACGTTCCAGTTCCGATAGAAAATTTATACATTGATCATACAGTAATTAATAAATCAGACAAAAATTTAGAAATTCTTGTAGTGGCCGTGCCTAGGATTATTGTTGATTCATACGTGGAATTAACTAAATTGATGGGTCTTGAAATAGTTGTAATTGAATCCACAATAAGTTCAGCAAGTAGATTATTTGTTCAAGCAGAACAAAGTGATACACCAACTGTCTTAATTGATTTTGGGTCACTTTCTTCTGATATAACTATTTACGACAAATCATTGATTGTAACCGGTACAGTACCAGGTGGTGGTGATAGTTTTACTACAGCCATAGCTGCAAAGCTTGGCATAACACGTGCTGAAGCACATGTAGTAAAATCTAAATACGGTTTAGGTCTAAGTAAAAAACAAAAAGAAATTTCCGATTGCCTAACACCAATTCTGGATCAGATGCTTAAAGAAATTCGTCGAATGATTCGTTACTATGAAGAACGTTCTGATACCCAACGTAAAATTGATCAAGTTGTTACAATGGGTGGAGGTGCTAACATGCCTGGACTGTCTGAGCATATGACCAATTCGCTACGTTTGCCAGTACGAATGTGTGATCCGTGGCAACATATCAATTTTCATGGATTACAACCACCCAACACAATTGAAAAATCCATGTACGTAACAGTTGCTGGACTATCGTTGGTAAATTCAAAGGAGATATTCGTTTAATGCTTAATCTCCTACCTAACGACGTAAAAGACAATATTATTTATGCAAGACGGAATACCCAAATTAGGCATTGGACAATTGCTTTAGTAATTACAATTATTGGTATATTGGTTATTGTTGCTGGTAGTTTTCTATATTTACAGCATTCAATTGATACATATACCAGTGATGTTCAAAAAGGAAATGAGACTTTGAAATCGCAGAAACTCGATGAAACTCAAAAAAAAGTTCAAGATTTAACAAATAGTCTAAAACTTGTTGATCAAGTACTTCAACGTGAAGTATTGTTTTCAAAATTGTTAACCCAAATCGGGTCTGCGCTTCCTAATGGTTCGGTTCTTTCTAGTTTAAATATAAATAAACTTGAGGGTGGACTTGACCTAGAAGCGTCTGCTACGGATTTTCAGACAGCCACACAAGTACAAGTCAATTTACAAGATCCCAAAAATAAAATTTTTGAGAAAGCTGATATTATTAATACCAAATGTGTTGCTGGGGCAAATTCAACGACAAATACAACATATCCCTGTACTATACACATTCGTGTATTGTTTGCTAAAAACAAGTCACTTTCTTTTCTGAGTGGGAGTCGTAATAAATGAAAAGTAAAAAAGTTTATTTTGTAATGCTAGGGATACTTGGGATTACAAGCATACTTGTAGTCTTGGCAATTATTTTAGGAATCACGCTCATAAATAGACAGTCTAATAAGCTCGTCAGTCTTAAGATTGATAGTCAAGTGGTCGAGTCGCAAGAAACGGCATTAGCACAAGCCAAAAAAGACATTTTAAAATACAGTGAACTTGAAACTATTGCAAAACAAATTGTTCCACAAGACAAAGATCAAGCAAAAGCTGCAAGAGAGATTTTAAGCCTAGCCAATCAGTCAGGAGTCAAAATATCTAGTATAGGTTTTCCGGCATCTAGTCTTGGTCAAGCACCCCCAAAGGCAACGACCAAAGATACCCCGAATATCACTGGACCAACAGAACCAACAACTACAGAAACTCAAGTAAAATCAGTGTTAGGAATAAATGGACTTTTCCAGCTAGATATTACTGTGATTTCCGACGCTTCAGCGCCAGTCAGGTATGATAAACTCATAGATTTTCTCAGTAAACTTGAACAAAACCGAAGAACTGCTCAAGTGTCACAGATTACCATTCAGCCAGATGCTGAAAACAGGTCATTACTTAATTTTTCGTTAACTATAACTTTATATATAAAACCATGAGTATCAATTTCAAAACCATTATCACCAAATTTCAAATTTTCCTTAGTTTTTTGAAAAAATACGTAGTGTTTATTTACGTAGTAATGGTTCTTTTAATATTTAGTTTCTTTGTATTTAGAATAAACCAAATCAGTAGTTTGGAACCGACCGACCAAGCTGTAAAAGAGAAACTTCAATATGTTCAACGACCTAAAATTGATCAAACTGTTATAGATAAGATCGAACAACTTAAAAGCCAAAATGTTGAGGTACGATCATTGTTTGACAAAGCTAGAAATAATCCCTTCAACGAATAATTACTCTAGGTTCTGGGAACGTTTAGAAGATCGTTTGCCCTCTTAGCATCTTCTGGATTGCCTTCTATGAATTGTTCGCGGGCGTGAAGAATAATTTTTGCATACTTATTTGGATTTGGGCAATAAATAAAATGGAAATTCGATCTTTCACCTGCTGTTTCAGCTTTTAGAGTGCCAAAACCGAATAATTCAGCTAATATTCCGTTTTGTTCTGATGTAACATCTTCAATATTTGCCATTGAAAGCTCTGATATTTGACGACGGAATAGACCTGTTTGTGAAACTTGAGTGATACTATCATCAGTAATAACCCAGCTATTGTTTCTATAAATCGAAGTCGCGAGTAGCAAAAATATGGCTAACAAAGCCATAGTAAATATGCCAATTAACATAACTAAACGAAGTGCATTGTCTTTGGAGTCTCCTGATAATAAACTTGGTACAAAAAAATATAATAATCCAAAAGCAGCACCAATCCCTAAAAATGTTTCAAGATAAATTACAATAATTCCAAAGGGATGTCTTTTTATGACCACATGGTCGCTGTTACCTTCAGGAATACTTGGATCAACTATTTCTTCATTTACAGGAGAATTTAATGGTCCATCAGGACTGGGTTCAGTGTCATTATTCATTAATTGTTATTATATCAGGCTTGATTGATCTTGGCTGGATTGTTTTTTACCCAAATGTTTATATGCTTTTGGCGTCACTTTTCTACCACGTGGCGTACGCTCTAATAATCCAATTTGCATCATATATGGTTCATAAAAATCTTCAATTGTACTACGCTCATCTCCAGTAATTGCTGCAATAGTGTCTAGCCCAACAGGCCCACCTTTATAATGTTCTATCACTGATTCTAAGACTCTCCTGTCAGCGGGGTCTAATCCAAGTTCATCTATTTCAAGTAGCGCCAATGCCTGGTTAGCTATGTTATGGTCAATCACTCCATCGCCGTTTACGTCTGCATAGTCTCGTACACGTTTTAACAACCTATTGGCAATACGAGGCGTCAATCGGGCTCTTTCAGCCAAATGAAAGGCTGCATCAGGACTTATTTTAACTTTTAGTATTCCCGCTGCTCGCAATATAATTTGGGCGATTTCTTTTCGTGTATAAAACTCCAGTCTGTGTTGTAAGCCAAATCTGTCACGAAGTGGAGCAGCTAATGCTCCAGTTCTGGTGGTTGCACCAATTAGCGTAAATTTTGGCAAATCTAGACGTAAACTGCGCGCACTAGGACCCTTACCAAGCATAATGTCCAATTTGAAATCTTCCATAGCGCTATAAAGCACTTCTTCTACGCTTCTATGAAGTCTGTGAATTTCATCAATAAACAATATATCGCCATCCTGAAGATTTGTAAGCAAGCTTGCCAGATCTCCTGCCCGTTCTATTGCCGGCCCACTAGTTATTCGTATGTTAGCACCCATTTCGTTTGCTATCACACTAGCAGTGGTCGTTTTGCCTAGTCCCGGTGGACCATAAAGCAATACATGATCAACTGGTTCACCACGCTTTTTGGCAGCCGCAATTGCCAGTTTAAGGTTTTTTACTAATCTTTCTTGTCCAATGTAACTTGCAAAATCTTTAGGTCTTAATGTTATTTCGATTTCTGCTTCTACCGAATCATCATCTGGAGTTATTGGCTGAACAATTCTTTCAATCGCCATAGTCAATTACCACTTTTCATAAGGCAGTTCCCTTTAATGCTAATTTTATTCGATCTTCTAATTCAATATTTTCACTTACATTTTTAAGTGCTGCAGATGCATCTTGGGCGCTAAATCCCAATGCAACTAAAGCCTGTACGGCTTCGTCTTGCATTGCGGGACCTTGTAGAAAATCTGTTGCACCTTCGCTGCTTACTAATCCAACTTTATCTTTTAATTCAACAATCACCCTTTCAGCAACACGCTTACCTACTCCAGTGGCAGCCTGAATATACTTTGTATCTCCACTGGCAATTGCGGTTTTTACAGCATCAGCTGTTCCTACCCCTAAAATATTTAATGCCATTTTAGGTCCAACTCCATTTACGCCCAAAAGCTGTTCAAACAAATATTTAATGTCTAATTTTTTAAATCCAAACAAATCATGTGAATTTTCTCGAATATGTTCATATACATAAACTTTTACAGTGTCGCCAATTGCTAACCCAGTAAAATCTTCATTTGTGACAAAAAGTCCATACCCAACTCCCTTTACGTCAATGACCAAAATTCCTGCTAGTTTTTCTGCAACTGCTCCGTTCAATGTCGCTATCATCAGTTAATTATCTCATACTTTGAGCACAACAGAGGGCAGCTGCTAATGCATCGGCACAATCGTCTGGTTTTGGTATCTCTTTTAATTCCAAAATTATTCGTACCATTTCTTGAATTTGTTTTTTATCTGCTCTGCCATAACCGGTAATTGCTTGTTTGATTTGAAGTGGTGTATATTCGTAGATTTCAAGGCCGTTTTGTTGCCCAACAAGCAGTACTACACCACGTGCTTGTGCAACCGTCATTGCAGTAGTTACGTTTTGGGCAAAAAACAATTTTTCGACGGACATAAATTGGGGTTTAGTGCTAGTAATAATATCTAGTAGTTCTTCATAGATGGTATACAAACGAACAGCATCATCTTCTTTGACAGGAGTCCTGATTACACCAGCATCTACTAAATGAGCTTTATTTTTAGCGTCAATTTCAATAACCCCGAACCCCAAAATCCCTGTTCCAGGATCAATTCCCAGAATTCTTTTAGTTTGCAATCAATTCCTCGGGAATATCGAAGTTAACATGGGTTGCTGTTACGTCATCTATATCGTCTAAAGCGTCCATAAGTCGAATAATTTTACCGGCTGTTGAAGTATCAGTGATTGCAACTGTATTATTTGGAACATAAGATAATTCTGCTTCTAATATTTGTACATTTGCATTTTTTAGATTATCGCGAACTTTGGCTAGTTGTTTGGGTTCTGTGTAGATTACTGATTCGGCATCTTCTTCTTGAACATCTTCAGCACCGGCGTCTAAAGCCACAAGAAGCAACTCATCTCCTCCACCAACAACTCTAATGATGCCTTTATGATCAAATTGAAAAGCTACGGCACCTTTTTCGGCAATGTTTCCACCATGTTTACTGAATGCTAGACGTACTTCTGGGTAGGTACGATTCTGATTGTCGGTTGCACATTCAACCATAATTGCCACTCCACCTGGTCCATATCCTTCATAAATATATTCTTGTACTTGAGCAGCGGATTTATCACTTACTCTATCAATTGCTCTTTGAATGTTTGCCAATGGCATATTTGCAGATTTGGCTTTGTCTATTGCAAGACGCAATGAAAAATTAGTATCTGGATCTATTCCAGTCCTTGCAGACAGTGCAATTGCATTACCGAGTTTGGTAAACACTGCTCCGCGAGCTGCATCTTTGACGCCCTTTTGTCGTTTTATTGTCGACCATTTACTGTGTCCAGACATTAATAATCCCTTCTACATCTGTAATTTTAACATTTTGACTAGCATACTTCAAAAACTTGTCATAGTAATCAGATTGACATTTTGACTAAAATACGGATAATGTAAGGAGTTAATTTCTCTAATGTTATTCTAATTCAGTTTTTCAAACCAAGACGTATTGCGACTAATTGAAAAACTGACAGGAAGAACATAGTCAAAAGTCAAAGTTATTCTAACAAAGGAACAACTATGTACTGGCTAAAGTTTCAACGAGGGCCCATAGCTCAGCTGGTAGAGCAGCGGCCTTTTAAGCCGCGTGTCGCGAGTTCGAGCCTCGCTGGGCCCTCCAATACGTTTATGTTATAGTTACTAAAGTTTAGATCAAAGTTAGCTCGTAGCAAAAATATAGCCAGGAGATAAAATGTTTTTTAAGAATATCAGAAATCATGCTAAGCAATTTTTAGGTAATTATAAGCAAGAAAATCCAGCAACATTCGCCGCTGCCCAAGAAGCAATCGGCGGGCTAATGATTTTGGATGGCTTCATTGGTATAGACAATCCTTTAGGAGGCAAAAAACGTAGTGGTATTTTTGGTTCACTTATAGGAATTTTTGTGGGGTTATTATTTGTCTTTGGAATTGGTTTTTTTACAAACCTGACTGGTATAAATAAAATGACAGCGACAACAACAGCCACAGTAGTTAGTGTCAGTCAACCCTCCGCCACAACAACAGATAGTAATGGTAACACCTCTGGTAGTTCGTGTAC
>JBBQAJ010000018.1:0-14966 GCA_038316195.1 Saccharimonadales bacterium (SeqCode) | reverse complement strand
AGTAACGGCACGGCAAATACGGTCGTTGGCACTACTGCAATCGGTGTTAACAGGATATACATTGAGTCGGATCACTAAAATACAATGAAGAGTAAAAAGAAATTTTCTAAACCTGAACTAATACTAGACCTTCGCCCACCCATAAAATCTAAAAATAAACTTAATATTTCAAACATTAAAATCATTATGATTTTAATTGGGGCAATTGTTTTGATTGTCATTAGTTTCATATTTTTAAGACCAACTCATAAACAAATAGGTCAGCAGGATTTAAATACAGCCAAACAAAAAGTAGGTCAACTTATGATATTGCCAAATGACGAAGATCCAACCTTGGCAGCAGTTACAGACAAGAATGCAGTAAAAGACCCCTTTATAGCAAAGAAAGCTGACAATGGGGACCAGATATTAATCTATGCCAAAAATAAAATTGTAATTATATATCGTCCGAAAGCAAATAAAATTGTTGCAGTAGGCAATGTATTTGCAGATCCGGCGCTATCAGAGGCTGATGGTGCTACATTAACCGTACTTAATGGCATAAATAACAGCGACAAAGTAAAGCAGATTATTACAAAATTATCTGCTCTCTATCCAAAGCTCAATGTAATAGATGGTGGGAACACCATCAAACAAGATTTCCCTGCAACATTAGTGATAGACAACTCAAACAAAAAAGATGAATTAGTAGATGCACTCGCACACGATATTAACGGAAGACGTGGTATTGTGCCTGTTTCCGAAACGCCCTCAGGAACAGATCTAATGATAATTGTTGGCAAAGACTAGTATTTAAATAATTCAGAATCGAACTCTAGATACCCATTAAGCAACAGGGCTTAAGTTGAACGTGACCTTTTATTTTTCTAGATAAATTTTTATTTTGCCCATATAGTATTCATCCCAACCATCACTTAGCTCTTCGGCAAGTTCGTCAGGAATATTGGAATGTTCTAATTTAATGGTTGTTACCAAATCCTTACTCGAAAGTTTAAAGACCACTTTACTTGGAACGATCATGCCATCAACAGACCAGTCTTCGACAAGTAAATTGGGAGCATCAATTTTTGTAATTTTGCCATTTAAATAATCGCCCCACATTTTGAAAGATCCATGCAATTTTGCTTCAAACTCCGTGGGATTTGCACCCCAAATGTTCATTAATTCTGCGTTTGTCAAACAATCCCATACTTCTTGTATGGGTGCCAGAATTTCATATTGTTTTACTAATAGTTTGATTGATATAGTATATCAAATTAATTTGTGTCAACTTCGGATTTTTAGCAGTCAGCAATAACAAGTTTTTTCATTTTCATCATCTTGGCAAAGGCGTTTGGTTTTTGCATGAGCACACCCATATTTTGAGGGACTACCTGCCAGCTATGGCCAAAGCGATCTTTGCAAGTAATTGAGAATCAAAAATAATTCATAAAATTTAGTTGTTTAAATAATTACCTTTTTGTTAAAGTTCTGAGTTTTGTTTTGCAGTTTTGGCGTACTCTTCTACGGCAGTGTTCCAAATGCTTGGTTCGCCTCTTTTAATTTTCATTTGATACCACCATTCAACACCCCATAAATCTATTCTTTTCATTCCGGTTGCTTTGGCATATTCAAACCTATTTTTAAGTCTTTCGGAGTTCATTGATTTGTATAGTTCTGCAACTGGAGCATCGACGATATCGTAACCCTCTGGAGTCCACGGTTCGGCTTGAAGTTCATGAATTATTAAATCTTTGCCAGAGACAATCTTGCCTCCTCCTGCCAAAGAGGCGTAAAACCAGGCAGGAAGTGGATATTCGAAATACCTTTTCGTGATGGATTTGTCCCAAACCCTTTTATATACAGAAACCCCAAATAAATCGGGAGTTGGTTTACCGATCGGGAGACCTATGCCATTATTACTTCTACTTATAATTAGTGTGTGCTTTTGATCAAGGGACTTTACCAAAGCTGCTTCTTCGACTAGTCTGGATCGCTCAAAGTTTTTGCATTTGCCAAAAACTTCCAAAAAATATTCGTTTTCTAGCTGATAACTACCAAGTGCAGGATTGTTGCGATATCTTTCGATGACTGCAGTCATAAATGAAGATAACTTAGGATACCAAAAATCTTTTGGTTGTTGGATGGCCCAAGTTGGCATATGGCATTCTGGCCAACGGGGTTGACGTAAGCCAACAGCTAATGACACTTTAGCGCCTGATTCTTCGGCCATTTTGAATTGCCAATCTAGCTCTGTGAAATCATATTTACCTGGAGTTGCTTCGATTCTGTTCCAATAACTAACAAGACGAACATCTTTTACCCCTAGTTCATGGAATACTGCATATAATGTTTGCTTCGGGTCAACTCCAAGTCGTTCGGCATATTCTGGTACAAAGGTTGCTCCCATCACCACGGGTTTCCCCCTTTGTGAGTAAATATACCATTCACCTATACTAAACATACCGATAAAAAACAGAAATATTGTGACCGAAATCAATATTATAATTTTGTGCCATAACTGCGACTTCCACCATTGACGAAACTGAAGAGAAAAATATTTATAACTAAAAGCTGAAAATTTGCGTGTTTTTTCTATACTTCTTATAGATTTTCGTTTATGATTACCCATCTGTTAGTATAAGTTTACTATCTGTTTATGAAAAAAGCACTAACATTATCCATAGTTATTCCTGTATTCAATGAAGAAGTCCATCTTAAGGCATGTTTGGATAGTATTGCTGCCCAAACAATCGCCCCTGACGAAGTTATAGTTGTTGATAATAACTCCACCGATAGTACAGTTGAAATAGCTAAAAATTACCCTTTCGTAATCGTAATTTCAGAAAAGAAACAAGGCGTTTTGCATGTCAGAAATCGTGGTTTTGACGCAGTTAAAAATGACATTATTGCCAGAATTGATGCAGATAATGTACTTGTTTCAACATGGGTAAGAAGAGTTAAGGAATTATTTTCAGAAGATGATGTTTCAGCTGTTACAGGACCGATGTACTTTTATGATATGCCACTGAAAGAAGACAATTATTTGGCAGAGCATATTATAAAATCAGGGCTATACAAATTTGATAAGAATTTTCCTTTTCTGGCCGGCAACAACATGGCTATCCGAAATAAAGTTTGGGCTGAAGTTAAGGGAAAAACCTGCAAAATTAAGACAATACATGAAGACATTGACCTAGCAATACACCTTCACCTGCAAGATAAAAAAATTGTTTACGATTCTAGGCTTAGAGCCGGTACCTCAGCAAGACGTTTTGACGACAGTCCTGTAAAATTTCAACGATACATTACTATGATGACCAGAACGTTTCGGCACCATAATATGAATCCAGTTGGAGCACACGTAGCAGTCATTGCCTATTCAATAGGATATATATCTTTTTGGCCGATCAGGCGTTCATACAATCCTAGCACTGGAAAGCGCACAATAGGACAGCTCATTAGAGGCCACAGTTCTCGTAAAAATCCAATGTCCTCATGAACTAATTTTGCAGTGTGAAAATGTTTATTTTGTGAATTACTTAGGTGGAGGCAGGTTTAAGGTTTGTGCTATATACATTGGCGTTACTTTAGTACCGTCGATCGGGATAAATGGTTCATTTGTACCTGGTACTTCAATAATATTTGCGATGCGGTCGAACATTTCACTCAATGTTTCATCTTTTGGGACTAAATGCTGCCTGCTTATCTCTGTTGCTCGGAGTTTAGCGATATCTTTTGGGGTTTGTACCCAAATTAATCTTGATTGAGCACCAGTTCGTTTGCAGATTTCGTATTTTTCTAGTCTATGCTCAAGTCTGTTTAGGTTAGCATCATATATGACACTTTTTCCTTTGCTCAATATGGCTTCAGTTTGTCTGTCAATTTCACTATAAAGTTTGTCATGTTCTGCTTGATTAAATACTGGGGTATCAAACATGCTAGTCCGAAGCGCATCTGAAGACAAATGGACTGCACTAGTTAGCTTCTGGATTACCTCTGCTGCTGTTGTCTTCCCTGCTCCAGGGTAACCGAGCATTAAATATAGAGTTGGTTGCATGTCTATATTCTATCAGTTATGTCGCTTTTTGGAGGGCTTATTAAGCTCGAAAGGACTACAGTCAATACTAGCGTCGTACTAATCACGATTAAGCTTATGCCAGTTGAGATATGGATTCCTAGCCACTTGTGTCCAAATAATGTTGTTGGACTAATGATCATCTTTATACCTACTCCAACTAACAAAAGACCAAGAGCTTTGTTTAATAACCAAAAGCGCTCTTTTATCTTATCGAAAACAAAATATAACGATCTTAGCCCAAGAATTGCAGCAGCATTGCTAGAAAAAACAATAAATGGATCGCGAGATATTGCTAATATTGCCGGCACACTATCGATTGCAAATATTACGTCCGTCATTTCAATTGCTAACAGAGCAATAAAAAGCATTGTTGCTACGCGCTTGCCATTTTCTTTTGTGAACAATTTGTGACCATCTAAGTGGTGGCTGATTGGAATAATTCGCTTAAAGAATTTCAGCGTACGACTTTTTGTTGGGTCAAAGGAGACTTCATCGTTACTTATGAAAATTTTAGCCCCACTCCAAAGAAGAATGCCACCAAATATAAGCAAAGTAGGTTCAAATTTTTCCAACACTGCTATACCGGCAAATATAAATATTGCACGCATAATAAGGGCACCAAAAACTCCCCAAAACAGCACTCTATGCTGGTATTTTTTAGCGATTTTGAAGTAACCTAGAAGAACCGACCATGCAAATACGTTATCTATGCTTAGACTTTTTTCTATCAAATAACCACTAAAATATTGAGATGAAGCCGCGCTTCCATAAATCGGCCAAAACAGAAGACCCAGACCAACCCCGAGACCTATCCAAACAATGCTTTGAATTATTGCTTCGCGACCTGTTGGTTCGTGATCTTTTCGGTGCAAGACTAAAATATCTATTATAAGTAACAAAGAAAACCAAGCTATAAGAACTAGCCAATGCCATCCTGGTACGCTAATGTGTCCCGCTGCCTTTACGCTAGTTGCAAATAAAAGTTGCATTAGAAATCTATTCCTTTGTTGGCTAAGAATTTGTCATCAAAATGATGCTTTATTTTTGTCATATTCGTTGCTATATCGGCATATTTTAAGAGTTGTTCGGGAAAATCACGACCAGTTACGCATAGACTTGTTTTTGGTGAACGATTTTTAAAAAGTTTTTCAAATTGTAGTGTCGTTATGAGGCCATCATGATGAGCATTGTTGATTTCATCGCAGATAACAAGTTTATATTCACCTCCCGATACTGCCTTAAGTGCAATTTCATAAGTCGCTTTAGCAGCTTTTTTGTGTTGCGCTTCAGATACTTGTTCAGCGCTCAAATCACCGGCTTTGTAAAACCCTTTTCCACCTTTATAAAAAAATAATTGGTCATTATATATTGGCATAATATCTCGTATAAATACGTGTTCCCCAACTCCCCAATATTTTATGAACTGTATAAATGCAACGTTCCATCTATTTCCAAGTGCCCTTGCCATGAGCCCAACTGCTGCGCTGGTTTTACCTTTACCTTCGCCGGTATAGACAATAACTACAGAATCTTTTTGTTTGTAGTCTTCAAAACTCATGTTTACAAGTTTCAAGTAATGATAATGATGTGTCAAGTAATCTTGACTCAACCAATTGGTAACGTGATAAACTACCACATATGGAAGATTTAAAAAATGAAAAAAATTCAAGCAGGAAGACTAATAAACTTAAATACCCAATTATTGGTCTAGCATTGTTTATGTTGGGTGTTTTGACACTTTTTGGAATTCGGTTTACTACTTACAAGTCTGATGATGTTCATTTTCATGCTAATTTTGCCCTTTATATAAATGGAACAAAAGACGACTTTAAAAACTTCTCTTTTTACAAAGAAGTTGCCGCCTGTGATGTTCATAATATTGATGATGTAGAAGCTAGAGTCCACATGCATGATAATAATCCGGGATTAATTCACGTACATGCACATGGTGTTTCATGGGGAGCATTCTTTTCAAATTTAGGCTACACGTTAGGTAACAAGGCAGTTACGACGGATGCAGGCACATATATAGATGGGCAAGATGGAAATTCACTTAAATTTTTACTGAACGGCGAAAAAGTAAGTTCAATTCAAAATAAACTTATAAAAACTGAGGATGTACTACTAATAGATTATGGTAAAGATAGTGATCAAGTTCTTAAAGAACACTTTAAAAAAATCCCTACTGATGCACGTGAAGCAAATAATTCGTCTGATCCAGCAGCATGTGGTGGAAACGAAGATTCTGGTATGATGAAACGTTTTAAATCTGCATTGGGACTTCAAACACAATAAAAAATGAAATTTTCGGGTTGCGAGCTGTATCTTGAAACTGCTATAATTACTCAAGATGGCTAAACCAGCTATACAGAGGAAGTCTGAAGCCCCTGTGGCTCAGGACAATATTGAGCTCTCTTTGGCTGCGATTAGTGCCAAGCAACAATTCGTATCATCGGCTATGAATATGGGGTGGCAGATGGCCGGTATGATATTGATACCCGTGATAATTGGTGTCAAACTAGACGACTACTTTAAAAGTTCACCTTCCTACACACTAGCAGCTTTAATATTAGCTGTAGGTGGGAGTGTATATGTGGTCAGTAATACAATTAAACAAGTTAATAAGGAGCAACCCAATTCAAGCGATAAGGAGAAATCAAACTAAATGATACAGAATTTAATGACATCATTTACTACTTCGGTAGCCGCTGTTGAATCTGGACCGGTAGTGCATATTGCACCTGGTAGGCTTTTTGAAATTGGTGGGATTACAATTACTAATTCGATACTATTTAGTTGGATAGTTTCTGTATTATTAATTGTCCTACTAACGAGTGTTGCTAAAAAAATGACTCTACGACCCAAGGGTGGATTTACTCAGTTTGTAGAAATTGGAACTGACTTTATTGCTAATTTACTTGAAGGAAGTTTGCATGACAGACAAAAGGCACTTAAATATGCGCCATATTTCACATCGATATTTTTCTTTATAGCACTTACAAATATTATTGGACTTTTCCCAGGCGTAGGCGAAGCTATTACAGTCAACGGAACGCCAGTATTCAGAGCTTTTACGGCAGATTTGAACGCAACATTAGCAGCTGCTGTTATTTCTATGTCTCTAATCCAATATTTCGCAATGAAAGAGTCTGGGTTTGTTGGACATTTGCGACACTATTTTGCAGGTAAATTATGGAACCCGTTTACTTACATAATTGGTTTTTATGAAATATTCAATGAACTTACCAGAGTTTTCAGTTTAGCGCTAAGGTTGTTCTTGAATGTCGCTATCGGTGAAGTAATTATTTCAGTATTTTCTTACTTAGGAGCTGGAGCAGCGCCTATAACTGCCTTCCCGTTCGTGTTTCTAGAATTAGGGGTTGCTCTACTTCAGGCTTATATATTTGTTATGCTTTCGGCTACTTATTTATCATTGGCGATTAGCCATGGTCATGATGAGCCAGAAGCACTGGAAACGACCGCAGAACAGGTTGTTAAATAAGTGGTAGAAAATATTAAAGTAATGTTTATTAAAAACAAGGAGTTAAAACTATGTTTAGTATCTTAGCAGAACTAACAGGTAACGTAGAAGTCATAGGAAAAGGCTTCATGTTAGGAATCGGAATGATTGGTCCTGGAATCGGGATCGGATTGATCGGTAACGCATTTATGAATGCCGTCGGTCGTAACCCAGAGTCAGCCAAATTTTTGGGTCAGATTTTGGTTTTTGTGGCAATTGTAGAGCTGATGGCACTTCTAGTATTTGCCTCTCTATTCATCATTAAATAATTTAGTAAAGGACAGCTATGATTCACATGTTACTTGCATCAGCAAGCGAAGCAGAACCAACAGGTATTGCAGCACTGCGTCTAAGTTTCAGCGCTTTTTTGATACAACTTATATCTTTCATTGTTGTATTGGCCTTGCTTAAAAGGTTTGCATTCAAACCTATAATAAAGATGCTTGAAGAACGTCGACAAGTTATCGACGACGGCGTAAAAATGGGTCAAAGAATGGAAAAAGAGCGAGAAAAGTTGGACGCTGAAGTTACAAAAATTATGAGAGATGCTCGAACTGAAGCAGACAAGATTATTGGCAATGGCCAAAAAGAGGCACGAGAAATAATTCGAGATGCCGAAAAAGTTGGTGTACGAAAAGTAGATAGCATGATTGCAGATGCAGAAGCGAGAATTGCTGAAGAAACCGAACAATCCAAACGCAAACTTGAAAAAGAAATTGTTGGAATGGTTTCAGATGTTACAGAGGCGATTGTTGAAGATCGAGTTGACGCTACAAAAGATGCACAACTAATTGACAAGGCACTCAAGGGGCAGAAATAGTGAAAGTGCCACGTCACATTATTGCAGCGGCAATTGCTGAAAAAACATTGCATGTCGTCGATGAAAAACTTTTGGCACAAGAGATTGCAGCATATTTATTATCTGAACACAGAACTTCAGATATAGAATCAATTTTGCGAGATATTATGCAATATCGAATTGACCATGGCATATTGGAAGCAGAAGTAGTAACTGCTCATGAAATCACCGATAAAGTGATGACTGATGTTAAGCAATTACTTCGTACTGCATATCCAAAAGCCGATAAAATTCACCTGTCTACTCGTATTGATCCAGAAATAATTGGAGGACTACGTGTTGATATGGCAAACGAACAATTAGACATGAGCCTAAGCGCAAAACTAGCAACTTTTAAACGAATAACTGGATAAGGAAAAACATGAAAGATATCTCGATACAGGAATTATCAGACGACATTCGCAAAGCGATTGTTGAACTGAAAAAACGTCCAGAAATTGAACAAGTGGGTATTGTGACTCGAGTTGGTGACGGAGTTGTATGGATTTATGGGCTAACGAAAGCCGGATACAGTGAAATGATCGACATACAGGCTACTGATGGCACAACAATGACTGCTTTTGCATTCAACCTGGGTGAAGATGAGATTGGTGCAGTACTTTTGGGTGACGATACAATCATCAAAGCCGGAGCGACCTGTAAATTGACAGGAAAAGTTTTGGAAGTCCCTGTTGGCCCGGAACTTGTAGGTCGTGTTGTTGACCCTCTGGGTCGTCCTCTGGATGGCAAAGGTGCAATTAAATCCAAACTAAACAGTCGTGTAGAACGAAATGCTCCAGGTGTTTTGGACCGAAAAAGTGTCCATGAACCTCTTATGACAGGCCTAACGGCTATAGATGCAATGGTACCAATCGGTCGAGGACAGAGAGAGCTAATTATTGGCGATCGTCAGACGGGTAAAACTGCTGTAGCTGTCGACACGATGATAAATCAACATAGCCAAAAAACTGGTGTAGTTAATATTTACGTTGCAATTGGTCAGAAGTTAAGCAAAGTTGCGAGGCTTGTAGAACGTCTAAAACGCGAAGGTGTTATGGATCAAACTATTGTTGTAGCAACCAGCGCAGCTGACCCTGCTTCTCTGCAATATTTGGCACCATATGCTGGAGCAGCAATGGGAGAATACTTCCGTGATAATAAACAACATGCTTTGATAATTTACGATGATTTGACTAAACATGCAGCAGCTTATCGTCAGATGTCCCTACTACTTCGACGTCCTCCTGGACGTGAAGCTTATCCTGGTGATGTATTTTACCTTCACTCACGTCTTCTTGAACGTGCTGCAAAGCTGAGTGATGATTTAGGAGCGGGTTCGTTAACGGCTTTACCTATAATTGAAACACAGGCCGGAGATATTTCAGCATATATTCCTACCAATGTTATTTCAATTACTGATGGTCAAATATTTATGGAAACTAACCTGTTTTATCAGGGTATAAGACCAGCAATTTCTGTCGGTTTGTCAGTGTCGCGTGTTGGTTCATCTGCCCAAACAAAAGCAGTTAAGTCTGTTGCGAAGTCTTTACGTATTGAACTTGCCCAATTTCGCGAATTGGCTGCCTTTAGTCAGTTTTCAACTGACCTGGATGCAGAAACTCGTCAGAGAATTGAGCGTGGACAACGCCTAACAGAACTACTAAAACAGCCACAGTACAGTCCATATAGTGTTTGGCAAATGTATGCCACGCTACTGGCTGCAAGTAACGGTTGTTTTGATAAAATACCTCTAGATAAAGTCAAAATTGCACAGTCTAACCTTATGATAGAGCTAAAACATGACAAAGGTAAGGAAATGGAAGTTATTAATGGTGGTGACGAAGCTAGCGAAGGCGTACAAAAGCAAATTATTGATATAGCTAACAAGATTGCCCAATCATACAAACCTGAAGAAGTTAAGACGGAGAATAAGTAGTCCGACATGGCAAACACGATAGTACTTAAAAGAAGAATTGGTTCTGTTAAGAACACAAAACAGATTACCAAAGCTATGGAGCTTGTTGCAGCCAGTAAAATGCGAAAGGCCCAAGAACATGCACTAGCTGGCCGTACCTACCGAGAATTTGCCTATTCCCTACTTACTCGACTTAGTAGTATTACTGAAGTTAGCGAACATCCTTTATTTGTACAACGACCAATAAAAAATCGCATGTATATTGTCATCACAAGTAATGGCTCTTTGGCAGGAGCTTATAATTCAAACATAATTCGCATGTTTACGAGAGCAATTTTGGAAGATCAAAAAGTTGGAGTAAAAAGTCAAGTTATTGCAATTGGTAAGCAAGGTGCCAAATTTGCTCGTAGATTACAAGGAGTAGATTTAGTAGCGGCTTATACCGAATTTCCGGATCACCCCAGTGCAAACGATATCCGTCCAGTTTTAAATACGGCTATTGAATCATATAAAGAAAAAGAAATTGACGATGTAAAGGTTCTATATACTCAGTTCAAATCAAATTTAGTTCAAGAAGCAACTTCAATGTTGTTACTTCCTGCTCGTTTTGAAGAAACTACTGAAGCGAAAAATGCACTGGATAACACTACTTTTGAACCATCTATTGAAGCCGTTTTAGACAGTGTTACAGAAAGACTACTGGAAGTGCAGGTTTGGCAGGCTTTGTTAGAAAGTTTAGCTAGTGAACATAGTATGCGAATGATGGCTATGAAAAGCGCTACAGATAATGCCACAGACCTGATAGACGACTTGACACTTGAATTTAACACTGCTCGTCAAGCAGCTATAACCCAAGAATTGGCCGAAATAACTGGTGGTGCGGAGGCCATACAATCATGATTACAATAATTGACCAAAGAGGAGAACTATAATGGCAACAGCAACAGTAGATAAGACTAAATTAAAAGGCACTATCAGCCAAGTCGTTGGAGTAGTTGTGGATGTGGAATTTACCAAAGACCACTTGCCTGCAATATACAATGCGTTAACAACTGAACTTGATGGCAAAGAAGTAGTTTTTGAAGTAGCTCAGCATTTGAGTGAATCGTCTGTCCGTGCAGTTTCACTTGGCACAACTGATGGGCTGGAACGAGGAGCCATTGTTTATGATACCGGTGCTGCTATTCAGGTTCCAATTGGTGAAAAAACTTTAGGTCGTATGTTCAACGTGATTGGTGACCCGATTGATGCCAAAGGTGGAAATTTCACTGAAAAGGCTCCAATTCATAGAGCCCCTCCGAGCCTTACTGAGCAATCTGGTGGCGTTGAAATTCTAGAAACTGGAATTAAAGTTATTGACCTTATCGCGCCAATAACCAAGGGTGGAAAAGTTGGTTTATTTGGTGGTGCCGGTGTAGGAAAAACTGTACTAATCCAAGAGCTTATAAACAACATTGCTAAATTCCACAGTGGTTATTCAGTATTTGCAGGTGTTGGTGAGCGTACTCGTGAAGGAAATGATTTGTACAATGAAATGGCGGATTCAGGCGTACTAGATAAAACCTCACTTGTATTTGGTCAAATGAATGAACCACCAGGAGCCCGTTTGCGTGTCGGATTGTCTGGGCTAACAATTGCCGAAGGCTTTCGTGATAAGGGTTCTGATGTGCTGCTTTTTATTGACAATATTTTCCGTTTTACCCAAGCTGGTGCTGAAGTATCTGCCCTACTTGGACGTTTGCCATCTGCTGTAGGTTATCAGCCAAACTTGGCTCAAGAAATGGGACAATTGCAAGAGCGTATTACATCTACTCGTAAAGGCTCAATTACTTCAGTTCAGGCTGTATATGTACCAGCTGATGACTTTACTGATCCTGCACCTGCTACTGTGTTTGCTCACCTTGACTCGACTATCGCACTTAACCGTTCATTAACAGAACTAGGATTGTATCCAGCTGTTGACCCACTAGATTCAAGCTCAACAATTCTGGACCCAGAAATTGTCGGCGAAGAACACTACGAAGTTGCTCGTGAAGTGCAACGTGTCTTACAGCGCTACAAGGACTTGCAAGACATTATAGCTATTTTGGGGATGGAAGAGCTATCTGATGACGACAAACAGACTGTCGCCCGTGCACGACGTATACAGCGTTTCTTGACACAACCCTTCCATGTTGCCGAAGTTTACACTGGCCACAAAGGTAGTTACGTATCCTTGTCTGACACAATCGCAGGATTCCGTGAAATACTAGATGGAAAACACGATGACTTACCAGAAAGCGCATTCTATATGAAGGGTGGTATAGAAGAAGTCTCCGGAATTGCTAAAAAATCATCCGAAACAAGCAAGAAGAGTTAAGGAGACATTGATTGATTCATTTTCAACTTGTTAGTTTAGGTGGAGTAAAGCTAGACACTGAGGCATATGAAATATTACTTCCAACGCTTGATGGTGTAATTGGAGTTTTACCTGGCCATATGCCACTAATAAGCGCAGCTACTCATGGCATTGTAAGTGTTCGTCATAATGCTACTGACAAGGATGACATGATGGATGTATTTGCAATTAGTGGAGGTGTGATTGAAGTTGCTGATAATTCACTTCGAGTTTTGGTAGATGAGGCTGATAATGCCGAAGAAATAAGCGAAGCAGAAGCTCAGAAAGCATATGAGTCAGCTAAAAAAATGATGGCCGAGGCCAAAGACCAGGTTAGTTTAGAGCACGCTCAAACTCTCATTGATAGAAGTTCTGTCAGACTTCAAGTAGCTGGTTTAAAACGACGCCATCGTTCATAAGTAATATCTAGTTCCTGTTTGCAAAAAAAATTAATGGGTTCGATGTGGTATTCTTTAGAAATGAGTGAAGAATATTTGCGTGTTTTAGAAATATTGCATTCAAAAACTCTTAGACAGTCTGATCAGCTAGTAGTACAGCATTTAGTAAATAACCAAATACTGAGTTTCGTAATACAATTAAAGGTACTTTTTACATGCTTCCAAAGTCAATCCTAATTGTTGATAATGGCTCTGACTATTTACAAAAGTTGATAAATCTATGTGGTTCTGCCCATATTAGAGTAGTTTTGCCAAGCGACTTAGATGTCGAGAAGGCAGAAACTTATGATTTGATTATTTTATCTGGTGGCTATCAACATGAAGTCATGGAATCAGATGCATTTTATGCTAAAGAAAAGCGGCTGATTTTGCGTGGTAAGGTGCCTATATTAGGCATTTGTCTTGGATTCCAGCTTATAGCCCATACTTTCGGCATACAAGTTCATAAAATGTCTCGAAATGAACACGGCATTATCGCAATACATCCGACTGAAATCGGTAAAAAACTACTTGGGCAAGAAATGTCATTTGATGTTTATGAAGAACACCGTTGGGTAGTGTCTAAAGTTCCAAAAAACTTTCATGAACTTGCAATTTCAAAAGATGGCATAGAAATTCTGCAACACGCTATATTACCTATTGTAGGGTTACAGTTTCATCCAGAAATGTTTGTATTTAAATCTGATGGTCGAACTATACTTAGTTCTTTGTTGACAAAAATTGTAGTCTAGCCATTTACTTGGAAACCCAGTGTGAACATTTCTTCGCCAATGTCTGGTTTTAAAGTTGGGAATATAATTACATCACCTTCGGTTGCACGAATTTCTTGGTCATCGTGGATCATAATGAGCTCACCCGGTTCTAGATGTTCAAAGTTTTTGAAATTACGAGCCCATTCATAAGAACCAGTTCTTGTGGTCGCGTTTCGTGTTTGGACTAAATCAGGGTTTTTATACATGGGTTCAAGATTACCCTCAACTAATTCATGAGCTATTAAGAATCTGCTAACTGCCCCATGTCCACGCTCTAGATTTTGCATTGGTTTTGATTTAATGCCTAATTCATAACACAAACCTTCTGCTGGTTGTCCATCTTTTGTTTTGACATGAGTAACCATGTAACCGTCTGACCCACCTGGTTCAGTTTCACTCCATCCGAACGAAATTAATGGTGCTCCAATTGATAATGCAGTCTTTAAGCCATTTCGTTCAGTGATTATGAATGGGTTACATTTGTTTGTAAAATCATGTAAATCTAATACTGCCTCTGATTTGCGTAGATATGGAATTAAAGCTTGTCCTCGGCGTACTTCGTAAGGTAGTTCAACCGGATCTATTTCCATTTCTTCTGGACTTAGCGGCCTAAAACTGCGATTCAAATTTGTATCTATAAACCTTCGAGGCTTGTCTGATTCTATAGCAGCAAGATTTCCAAGTATTAGAATTAGGCTTCCGGTATCTAAGCCTAATGTATCGAGAGATTGCCTAACTACTTCTATGCCAGTCTGCTCATCGCCATGTACGCCACCAAGAATAGCAACGGTTGGTCCTTCTGTGTCTTTCTGACCAAACCAAACACCTTCAGTTTCTGTTCTTTCAAAACTAATGTTGCTCACAGTAAAATATATAGTAGCATAAAAATTGATATATGTAAAGTATTACGTAATAACTCACCACCTTTGCAACCTAAATTGAACTAAAAATGGTAGGCGTCCTAAACTGTAAGAGTTACTAAATCTAAACAGAGAGGAGCCTACCATGGCCTATTCTATCAACCCTAACTTACCAAAAGCGAGAGC
>JBBQAJ010000022.1:0-9087 GCA_038316195.1 Saccharimonadales bacterium (SeqCode) | reverse complement strand
CACTAGGGTTGTTAGTGAGAGATATCGTGTCCGAACCGTCTACTACAAGCATCGCATCATAGTTGCTACCAGATGAAGTTGTGGCGCGAATAGTCGCCAATGTACAGGTTGCGGTGAAGGAGCTAACTGTTGGAGGTGTGGCACACGGACCTAAATCTCTAATTTGGGTTTGCGTAGTAACCCCATATGTCACTTCGGATTTTATACGCCAAGTCTGAGTTAGATCGTAGCCAGGAGGGCCGATTGGCATCACCCATCTTGCAGGACCAATTTTGCTTGGTGGAGACCCTGCTGTCCATCCGCCTGGCTCAGATGTACCCACTTTCCAAATCTTGTATCGCATTGTGAATGTACCTCCAGGACTCCCCCTATTTGCATCGACTGTGAACTTAGCTGGCGAACAACCACTATATATAGCCATGGGGAAAGGAGCGCTAGTAACATTTATGTTAACATCTAATCTCATCAAAGTATCAGGGCATGGTCCAATATCATCCAAATTGCTTACAGCGGGGGCTGCACCTGAAGCCACCACGCACAGGAAAACGCCATTACTGAACCTATTTATTGCTCTCACGTTTGCAGCAGCATAATATGATCCAGACGTTGTAAAGCCACCAGCAGGCGCAAACACCCAAGGATCAGCATTTTCATTAACCTGACCAGGAGAATTGCCCCAATTCATTTGCATTTGATCACCGGCAAGGCCATTTACACCCGGTGAAACACTCGTTACAGTCAGTCTAGTATTTGTAACATATGGATTGGTACTGAAACATTGGGCGGCATACCAAAAATACCCTACATCTACAGAGGCTGTCCCATATGGAACATTTAAAGTTATTGATGCGGGCGCACCTGGATCACCTGACCAACCTATTAATGAAGGGCTTTGAGTACCACCGTCACAATATTTTAATCTGCCATATAACCAGCCCCCAGCTCCACCGGGCACATTAGCAACTGGGTCTGGAGATAATGCTAAAGCAGCGTAGGCTTTGGTGGGACGGAATGATAACCCGCAGACAATCATAAACACTCCAAGCAAAATCAAACTCGGTAGTGTAATTCCGGATTTTAATGTCTTATTTCCAATTATCAAATCAAAAATGTTCATCTAGTTGCGCCACCATAAGTGTTTTCAAAATTGTGATTTACTGTATCGGACCATGTGTTTAAGAATTCAACTGAAGATCTTATCTGAAGAATAGTTAGTATTTGATCCCCTAGTTTTTTACTAAAGCCAACATCTGGATTATAGACTTTTTCGAGCATATTATAGTAAATGGAAGCATTTTTACCATCACTAATGTTTATGTAGTACACGATTTCAACGTATAACAAGTTTGGATTTTTCTGATAGTTTTTTATTTTTTGTATTTTTAAAACTACTTTATATAGCTCTTGTGCCTTTTCGGGCTTAAGCAACTTTGCAGCATCTTTAATTGCACATTGGCTTGTATAATTATATCTACAACTTAAACCGGCAATATTTCTGTCGTAGATTGTAAATATTATCAGGATTGCTACTAGTAATAAAACTCCGAAGAAAACAATCCATTTTTTAGTTCTCACTTTACGATTCTTAGGATTACCAGTCTGAGATATTATAGTATTATGCTCAGTTTTCGAGCTTGTTTTTTTGCCGTGAGCAATTTTCTTTAGTTTATTTTTGAAACTAAAATCACCGGATACAATTGTGGTCTCGTTGGGATTTATTTGTTCTACCATAATGCTTGAGCTAATTTACACATACATATTAACACGATACTACCCCTGCATCTTATACTTACACATTTTTTCACAAAATTGGCGACAAACTCGTAATAGCTTCGTACCCCCCAATTTCACTTGCCCCAATAGAAGCTGGTGCAGCTAACCAAGTAGGTGGTGTAAAATTGAAAATCTCTGCTGGTGGACCTATTGCAAATTTACCAAAACTACGATAGAGCTTAATTTCCTTTGCTATGAATGCACCTTTAACTATTAACTGGTTCTGACAACCTGTCGCATTGTTGCTGTTGTTTAACTGTCCGGCAGTTGGAGGTCCGTTGCCTGCAAGATTAGAGCACGTATATATTTTTCCACCATTTCCCATTGCGTCTGGTTGTGCTATATAAACGCCGTCGAGTTGATGCACTCCAGGACGTATGTATATATTTCCTCCCTTTACAACAAGATAAAAGCTAGAGAGAGTTGTTAGTGTGCCACCATGAAATAGCACTATAGGTCCTGAAATAATAACATTGCCATCATGATAAATCACCGGACGATTTCCAGGAGAGATTATGCCACCATCAATTCCCGCAACAACAGAAGTGTCTTTATATGCATTGTTAGTATTTGGTACTAGGTAATTTCCTGAAATGGAAATAGCACTGGATGGCAAGGTTCTGTAGTAATCTGCAGGGCATGGGATTCCACCTTTAAAGCTACCCGGTGAACCTGCACCAATATTTGCAAAGCTAAGTCCCACAGGCGTTGAAGAACCACTTGTTGAATAGGCTGTAGTTTGCGCAGAAGCAAAACCATTTATAGTACCTAACGCAAAAGCAGCAAAATTGGTACCTGCACCAATATTGCCAAAGTTCCATGATGTTAATGTACCTGAACCACTAGTTCCCCAACCCATACAGGTAGCAGCAGAAACAGCACCCACGCCACTAGCAACATCACCATTAGCTAAAAGGAAATAAGGTTCAGCTACCACTATTGCACATGCCGGAGGGTATGCATACGGAGTTAGTGGTGTTGAAATGGTCCCGTCAATTACGCTAGCATTGCCTGTTTTTGGCGCAATTACTAAAGTTACACACACTTGATCTCCTACTACAAGACTATTTATTGCTGGCCCCGTGGCAATTCTAGGTGTAAATGTTTTGACTGATGTGTTGGGAAAATCCACATTCTCCGACTCTACAGACGCCGAGATGGGCTGAACTGATAGAGGTATGTTTGGACCAGGACCTTTCGGGTCAATGTAGTAAAATCTAACAAAATCAACCTGATTTACTGGCGCTTCATCAACCGATGCAGTTAAAGTAAAAGTTGCAGTAGTTGGAACTTCACTATTGTTCAAAGTAACTTTTGGAGTAGCTGAAACATCGAACCCGTGAGAGCCAACTAACGGTTTTACATTGGCTGTAACGTTTCCACACCTTTTATTTATTGTGTAGAAGCTCCCGTCAGGATTGGAAAATCTTATATACTGATCTGAGTTTACCGAAGTGTTCACGTAAGCGGCTACGTCTAATCCACTCAATATTACAATTTCGTCCAATCTAGGATCAGACTCATCGTTCGCAGGATTTGCATCACCACAATTAACTTTGCAATTGTAAGTAAGAGTATAGTTGTAATCTATCCAGCCCTTGCTGTCATAATATGCGATTAAAGGCTCCCACTGGCTCAAATGGGCAATGGCGTAGTCAACTCCCTTTTGCGAGCGCGATGGAGGAATAAAATTAGCCAGAGGATTTAGTTTATCAATTGCCCCAAAGTTTACTGAATCAGCATCTATACCAAGCATCGTATTTACGTAGTATGAGGAGCCAATCACTATACCAGCCATGTGTTTACAAAGTGGAATATTCCAAGGACCCACTGGAGTAGCGTTATCACATTGGCCACCATTTGTAATTATGTAGTTATAGCCTATTCGAACAAAAGGATTGTTCAAATCCAAATCAGCTTTCACTCTATTAATGAAGCCATCAGACGAGTTGGGTGTTGAATTGTAAGCTCTATTTATCTGGTCATTTCCCAGGGGCCAAATCCATTGATTTCCAGGGTCAATCCAGACACTATTTATAGGTACATCTCCGTAGTAAGATTCGTTGGCACATCGTCCAAAAGTATTATACGAACAATCTGCAGTTAGAGCTGAGGCTTTGTGAAATTTAAATATAATTGATGTTACAACTAACAAAGTAATAACAGCTAAGATATTTAATTTGGTTTTGAAACTTAGAAACCCCATGAATTTACCTTCTTATTACTCTCGAGTGCTTTTACATTTGCCTTAGCATATCCTAAATTGTTAACAACCTGAGAATTATCCGACTTATAGCTATCAAGTATGCTTATAGACTGTTTGAAGTAATCAATTGCAGCCCGTTTATCTCCCAAACTTTTGCATAGTTTTCCTAGGAACATATATACATCATAGTTATCACTTTTTTGTGTTGCCAGTGATTGTTCAGCATACTTCCTGGCCGTTTGTGTATTATTAAGAGCTAAATATGCTTCTGCGAGATAAAACTCAGCTCTGGATTTATAGGCATTATTTTTTGGATTTTTGTTTAAATATTTTTGTACTGTTCTCAAAGCATTTTGTGGCTGTTGCTTGTTTTGGAGAGTGATAAATTCTTTTTCTGTCGTGACAAATGAAGCTTTTTCATCACTAGGTTTAGGTTTGTTTTTTAAGTAAGTAACTCCTCCAACCAAAACACCTAATAAAAAAAATAAAAATAGACTTATCAATAGTTTTTTTGCTGGAAATTTTTTGGGAAAAAATGGCTTTTTAAAAAACCCGATAGTAATAGAGCTATTTTTTTCATTCATACATGCAACCCAAAAATAATTATACTTTTTAAGCATAACACAGATGTAACGAATTAAATTTATAAGTTTTTTTAGCTACATATTTATTTAAAATGTATGTTTAAATAATTTTTGATTCTATAACAAATTTACAATATTCTGTCTATATATCCTATCTGTTATAATTTTAGTCATGGCTCTTTCAATCGGTATGATGACTTTATAACCCAACTACCTTTTGAGCTAAAACTGACAATGCCACCGACTGATAGAGGTGGTCGTGGCTACTCTGACGAATTTGTAGCCAAAGCTGTAAAAGAATTAATCTCGCTATAAGAATTATTTACGCCGTATCGCTTTTGATACAACTTGTGGCTCTACGCCACGCCCCTGTCCTGCACGTAAACGTGCTTGACGTTCATGAGGTGCCAGCCAATAACCTAATTGGTAGCCTAAAAATCCGCCTACTGCAGCACCTACTTTTCCTTTAGTGCCTTTACCCAGTCTATTACCCGCTAATGCTCCTAAAGTAGCAAGCCCGTAAATAGCAATATGGCCTTCCGTAACTTTTCTATCACGCCTATCAGCTTGTGCTAAATGCTCCCATTCGTGGGTAAGGGTTTTATTCATTAGCTCTGTTGTTCGCTCCTTACCCCTGACTTTCGTACTAATACGCACTACATCGCCTTCAACATCCTGAAGCTCAGGCACTGAACGGAAACGAAGTCGTCCTAATGTATTAGAGTAGTGCGTTCCATTGTTTGCGATTCTGTTCTTAGGGTCAACGTAAACCGCACTATTGGCGATACCAACATCTGATACTCCAAGTTCTCGCATTGTTTCAGCAGCAATTTCAGGATCTACTGACACGCTAGAATCAACACCCTCGCCATAGATAATACGGGGCTGTGCAGTAAACTCGTTTGACGGTGATTGCTCTGACATTATGCTCTGACCTCTAGTGGTGCCGTACCGTCTTGAGTAAGTACGGGTACATCAGGAAAACTCTCTCTCAGCACCGCTGCAACATCTGGATTTTCGAGTAGCTTTGTTCCTACGATGATACCTGCTATCGCACCTCGTGGTACACCACCAAGAATAGCCGCTGTGTCTTCAGCACTCCTACCCGATGGAGGTCTAACAAAATCAGCCATTTCACTATCACGATAGCCGTCATGCTCTAATAATCTATCCATACCCTCAGCTTGAGCGTCAACAATAAACGCCACCCCTCTGGTAAGTAGCCTTTCGCCACGCTGTCTTCGTATATTGCCCGAGACTACAGGCTCTTTTGCCCAAGCCAAGTAATTACCTACTGTTGTTGCTGTTGGCACACGAAAGAAATCAGCACATCCGTGTGTTTCAGAGTCTTCAGAAATACCTATCAGCTCACCGCTTAGTATGCCCTTTTCAGATACGCCCCTAACTGCCTCCGCACTGAATCCATACATTCCCATCCCATGTATGAGCGTACCTTCTGGTAATCTCGTGTCCCCTTGTGCCAAAGCAGCTCTTAATGGGCTTTCTATTTGGCGACCATTTAACTCAGACCATGCCTGAAGCTGACCGTCCAATAGAGTCATACCGTTGTCGCCAAGACGAGACCTCATTTGTTCAAAGGCTTGTGTCTCTTGTTCAATTTGGGTTTGGGTTGCTTCTGACATGTTTTTATTTTAGCGTTTTACTCTCTAAATAGTAGCAAATTATTGCTTATTTGTCAAGTTACAAGTACTGTACGATGTATCCCCTAGTGACCTTACGCGTCTTTTGCTCTAAAACCTATCCAACGAACTCTGGAATACGGACAGTGGGTATCTAAAGCCCTTTCACCTAAAATAAGACTTTTCGAGTACAGCAAGACCCTAAGAATTTTTTTTGAGATTATTTACCCCTTAACGCCGTTTTCTGTGGCAAAATAGCACTATTTATCAGACATTAAGCCTGTGATAATCATGTACCACACACCAAGTTAAGCTAGCGATATGTACGAAAATTAAAACTTACCCCATTGGCGTTTACCTGTGCAGTAGCTATGCTATCTGCGAATAGCGGTTCAGTCTTTAGGTACTTGTAGTATGTAGACCTTGAAATCCTAGCAAACTTACAACTGTCACTAACGTTGTAATTACGCTGAATATAAAACGTTATTTTATCTACGATTTTCGTATTGAATTTTGGTGGTCGCCCAACAGCATTCTTGAGTGCCATAATTAATTCCTTTTTGTATTAACTCTCTATTAATTATAGACGGGTGGCTTTATCTGATAGATATAGCTACTTCCTTTGTTGCAAATAACCTATAATGTTATCAACTTATGGGCATAACAAATGACTCTACTGAACCCAACGACTACGCAGTAGCGAAAGCACTTAATGAAAGTGTCGGCAGTATATTCTCCATAATCAGCTTCTTTCAACTAATTGGTCCATGTAAAGAGTTCAACCCCGAGGAGCTTAATCGTACCTATTTATTTCTGGTAAATGAACTAGAGATTTTGTACGACCGAAACCCGAAACTGACAGATATACAGCCTGAACCTATCTGGAGAAAGTTTGAAATAATCAGAGATAAAATATACAAGGTTCAAAAGTACCTCGAAGAGAACTCAAATCACGACCACATGATGCGTCTGGATAAACTACGCATACTCTCCGAGCAAGAAGAACCCAACTTTACCCCTAAGCAAAAGAAATATGTCGATGAAGCCAAGGCACTCCTTGGAAAGTATATGGCTATGGTTGTCGAGGAAATAGATAAGACAAACGCCAATAACCCACAAGAAGAAAAAGAAACAGACCCCAGAGATTTAAGAGTCTGGTGTATATCTGAATACGCCGTTGATTACAAACTGGATGGCACAATTTTGATAAATAATATCATGAAGCTAAAGAAGATTCACGCTGGATCAACGGCTGAACGGTTGTTGGAGCAAGCCGCCAAGCACCCCAACACTCTGTGTAAACCAAACTTGGGCCAGACAGCCCGAAACTTGAGTACAGTGATTAGCAGTGCAGGATTTACCCCTACTCTGCGCGAATTATTCTTTCCGATTGTTAGTGATGACAAAGGTTTCATTTTTCGCCCCACCCTTACTCGTGAGCAAGTCTTACGAGATAGGATAGATACCTTTGAGCTGGATAAGCAACTGTACCTTGCTGGAGCTGAAATAGCTGTCCGACCCGAAGAAGAACTCATCGCTTTGGGCTTAGCTGCACCAGATGACGAAGACTGAACCGATTCTGAACCACTTTCCTACAACTTAAAACCGATACAGCGATTATTGCTCTTGTTTGAAATACCCTGAATTCAGGTTCGCAGGAATCCACCGACTAAATAGCGAACTCGTCGGTGCTCCATAAACCAAAGGATAATAACAATGAATTACTCTAAGGAAGTAAGTCGCAACCAAAACAAACAAAATGGGTCTGAGCACACAAATAGTGCTCTTGACCACCAAACATCGATTAAAGACACGACTTCTCAGATGAGAGTTTCGTCTAAAATCGAAATAACAATCACACGTCAGCAGCTTAGTACAGCCAAGTGGCTTTTTGAGCAAGCTGGCAAACGTAAGCCAACTTGGTTACGCCAGAAGTTCTATATAGACCAGCGTCGTCGCAAGTGTCTGAACATGGAACTCATAGAAGCACAGCTAGACCGTGTATTTTGCAATCGTTACCGTAGCACAGATGAGTGGTACGACCTGCTGCACAAGCTGTGGCACGACATTAACGGGGGTTCGTCATGTATATAGAAACTACCGACATTACGGCAAAGGTCTATGCAGAGAACCTTAACAAAAGCATTCTGTACGTTAGTGTAGCCATACCAAGCCTAAAAATGTGGGTTGCTCACTGCACAGTACGCCCGTCCACTAAATTTGATGACCTATGGTTTCAAATGCCGAGGTTCTGGATTGGGAAAAGCTGGGCTGAGCCGATTGAGTTTCGTGGCGAGAGTGCTTTTCTAGACCTCATACGGGACGCAGCCATGCGGGCAGTAGACCAGTACATTCACGACAATAAGCTAGAAGCACTGTTCCCAGGTGCCAACCCTATAAAGCCGACAGACGATGAGGTACATGATGTGTAAGCAGCATGATTACCGTACCCATAGGTCTCTATATAGAAAAGTTACCTATATTGGTAACTCACCTATACAGCATACAGTTACCAATACAGTAAATTTCTGTTTATTGAATAGCTCTATTGGTTTCTGTTCTGTATTGGTATCTCACCCTAGGTGGAAGCAATGAAGACAGAGCAAGCAACGATTAAGTACATTGTCGTGGAAGACGAGTCTAACATTTTAGACGAAGTGTTCAATAAATTATTTGAACAGATTGAAAAGGAGATAAATAAGTGAATTAGACAGATTGGTATTGATATTTACTAACAATTAATTAATAATGGAGATTACAATGGTTGACTATAAATTTCATACAGTACAGGAAGTTGCAGATATACTGCAAATCCACTGGCAAAGCGTACTTACTTACATAAAAAGCGGAAAGCTGGAAGCCGTCAAGCTAGGCAGAGGTTACC
>JBBQAJ010000006.1:0-33560 GCA_038316195.1 Saccharimonadales bacterium (SeqCode) | reverse complement strand
GGAAATCATTCAATGAATCATAAATTTATGAATAGTTTTTACATAAGACGGATGAGCTATGAAATAGAACTTTGTCAAAATACAATCAAAAATACTGTCGGCGTAATGCCCAAGTTTTTTAGACCTCCCTGGCTTTTTAGGTCTCCTGGGTTGTTTAAAGTTACTCGTGAAAATAAAATGATAATGATTTCTGGTGTATTTTGTAATGCTTTTGAGGTGTTTCAGCCAAATGCAGAATATATTGCTAAAAAAACCGTGAATAAAGTTCACCCTGGATCAATTATTATCTTTCACGATGGAGTGGAGTCTAAAGGTGGTGATAGAAGCAAGACTGTTGAATCTGTCAGGTTAGTAATTGATGAACTAAAAAAGCAGAACTTTACTTTTGTCACTGTTGATAAATTACTTGGAATAAAAGAGCCGTACAACTCTTAGACAACTGCTGTGTGATAGGTGGATTGAAGTTTGTTGTTTTTTAAATCTTCATAGAACAATTTCGTGAACACTTTTACATCTGCAACGGTGCCATTAGACATAATCGTACAGTCCACTTTTATATTTTGACGTTCACGTTCCGTGGGGTCTAATAGATCGCTTTGTAAATGTCCCGGCCGGTAGACTTTAATTATTATGGAACCAGCTCCACGTAATATTGCAGCGTCTGTTGGGTAGCGAAGCCCTCCAACTATACACAGCTGTGCACCGGCAGAGGCTGCTTGTCTGACACGCCTAACTATTTCGTTATACCATATACCACTATCAATATGTTGAACTAGATATCCTCCTATCCATTGCAAAAATGGCCTGTAGCTTTCCTTGTTATCTTTTGTAATCTGTTGCGACATTAGTTCTGGTCTGCGTTGTAGGTTTTCTACATGAAGAATTAGTTTTTGAAATTCAATTGGGTGTTCTTCCATTGCAACTTGATCTAATTTGATTTGTTCAAACGTACAGTGAACGTGTGCTATTTCAAGCAATATTACCGGTAGTGCTCTTAGCCAATTGTTTAAGCGTTCTACGTTATATGGGTCAGGTACATCACTTAAGGCAGCCTGAAGAGAATTCGCAACTTCTGCGATTATCAATGAAGATTCAAAATGCACAGTATTTGGCTCTAGTTCAGTTAGAGCATCTGCAAACGTTGTTTTACCATGGCCAATCGGTCCAGTCATGCCCAATATAATCATGAGCATATTGTACTAGAGTTAAGCTCCAGCTAAAAACTTTATTTTTTAAAATAGTTAATTGCAAATTTACTATATGTATAAGAATTTTGAAACATGTGTCCATTTATAAACAATTTATCAAGCTGTAAAAGCGTAAACCATCCAATATCATGTGATGAACTTTCTTCTAATGTTACCTCAAAAGTATTTGACTTTAGCAAATAGCACAAATCAATATGTTTGTGATTTGTCGTATTGTCGTAATTTGTTATAAACATTGCAAACGGTGATTGAAGAGGATGGAAAGCTTTTGTAGTTTTTAAGTCATTGACTAATGGACCAGTTGAAATTAACTCTAGGTTCTTTTTGTTTAGTCCAGTTTCTTCTAAAATTTCTCGCCAGAGTGCCGTTATCGGATCCTCATCCAATTCAATGTGACCTCCTGGTGATATCCACACTTTTAGCTTCTTATGATGAACTAAAAGAATCTTCTGTTTAAAAACAATATACCCACTTGATGTAAAATCGTTAAGTTCGTGAACATGGGGCATATAGTAAATCTTTTTTAATACATATTAAATTACCGAGGTTTCGATTGGTATACTGGGACCCATGCTAGTTGTTACGAAAACAGATTTTACATATACCCCTTTTAGAGAAGTAGGTTTGTTATTTTTAATACTTGCAAATAGTGCTTGTGCATTTACCAATAGTTTCTCGGAGCCAAAACTCACTTTACCTATTCCTGCATGAATAATTCCTGTGCTATCAACACGATATTCTAATCGTCCTGCTTTAGCTTCTGTTACTGCTTTTGCGATATCAGTAGTTACTGTACCACTTTTTGGATTCGGCATTAAGCCCTTAGGACCAAGAAGTCTGGCGTATTTGCCAAGTTTTGACATTTGTTGTGGTGAAACAATAAGAATATCAAAATTGATAATACCCTTGTCTAACTGTTGTAAAAACTCATCTGATGCAGCAATGTCAGCGCCAGCCAATTTAGCGTTTGAAATTTGTTCTTCTTCAGCGAAGACAGCGACTCGAACTGCCTTACCAGTGCCTGAAGGTAATGTAATTGTATCTCTCAAGTTTTGGTCAGCTTGTTTTGGGTCAAGGCCCAATCTTACATGAAGCTCAACGGTTGCATCGAATTTAACTGGATTAGTTTTGACTGCCAAATCTAATGCGTCTTTTATACCATATGATTTGTTGGAATCTAATATTTCAGAAACTCTCCTATAATTTTTTGAACTACGTTCTAATTTGGACCTAGTCTTTTGAACGTGTTTTGTTGTTGATTTTTTATGTTCAGTATCGTTTTCGCTTAGTGTGTTTGCTTGTCGTTCCAGTTTTTCCTGCTTATTTAGGGCTTCTTTTATTCCCTTTTCGCTTCTTTTGCCAGCTTTTCTTACATTTGTGTCATCTTTTTCAGAATCAACTTGTTCAGTTTTAATCTCTAATACCGGTTCAGTTGTAGCGATAGTTTTCTGCTTTTTCTCAGTATTAGATTTATTTGCTGATTTTTTTGCAATTTTATCATCTAGTTTTAAATCTTGTGTACTCGATTTACTTGTTTTGGAAACAGTTTTCTTAATGGTTTCTGCCATTTGATGTCCTTTCGTGGTTCAAGCCCTCGATACAATATTTAAGAGGTCCCACAAATTAATAATATTTATAATATCACAGATTGTGCTTTATCATCAATACATTATATAATATCTATTATATATGGAATATTCCACCTATGATTTTGATGACTTAGAGCCAAAGTTTTCGCCAAGTGAGCTCAATGATGATTGGTTAGAAATTTCTGGTATATTACCAAATCCAAGTGTAGTTTTAGATATAATAAATACTACTGAAATAGTTTCGCCTGAATCTTTTACAGATGTTATTAATTTATTGATTCCTGTTGCACTAGCGTTGAGATATATTGATCTTGATATAAAAGGTGAAAGTACAATCAGGGATGAAGCACTAAACTATTTAGAAAAACTAATGGTGGAGAGTGCTACTTCTGAATATACCACCTGGTGTGTTGGTGTTGGTATGTCATTTTTTGAAAATGTTAAAGCTGAAGATATCCGGTTTTTTGATGCAGCGCAAAATATATTACTCGACGATAGATTTGAAGGCACCGAGGAAGAACGGATGGATTTAGCTAGCATAATTGCTGGCGAATCAGACAAAGCATTGCCAAAAGGATTCGTAAAAGATTTTGCGCCCTTAACGTCAATTGAAAAATTAGAATCAAGCAGAAAATTAGTAATGGAATCAGATGTTGAGGGATATTTACTGAATTTTGCAAGGAATCTTGCGCTTGTAGAAGATAATAACGTCGATGAAAATATTAGACTTAGGGCTGTTATCAATCTTGAAGAAATACTTATACCTACGTTAAGAATGTTTGGACCAAAATTTGATAACATAACAGAAAGAGCAAGACAAAGTGCCTGGGAGTATATGGAAATCCAGTATCCTGAATTTACTAGCGATATAACAGCAATACAAACTCTTGCAGCTTCAATTATAGATCCTATAGAACAACTTTTGAATTCATGGATTGACGAACCTTCATTTCGCATAGAAAGAAAAAGAATTAAAGGATTGGGTTCTACGATCTTAAAGGGGCTTCGAAAAGGTATTACTAACTATGATGAAATTGCCGATATTATAGGTTATAGAATTGTAGTCAAAGATAATGAATCATTGGGAGTTGTAATAAACGATATTATTTCTGCGTTCAAATACAAAAATGGAACATACCGAATAATAACTGATGAATTCGTCGTAGAACTAGGACGCCAAAATAATAACCATGAAGAAAATACTGAGGATTCCGCAGCAATTGTATTGAATATTCAAAAAGCTAATGAGCTATATGATAAATTAGGGCGACCTGAAAAAATGCTTGCAGGGAAACCTAAAGAATCTGGATTTGAAACAGTGTATTTGAATTTTGTGATTAAAAAACTAGGGATATCAACGCGCGTTGGAACCGAAATTCAAATTGTCACTGAAAAAATGCTAACTAGTAACAAAATTGGAAAAGCAATAATTGCGGTATATAAATCTAACCCTTCTACAAAGGAAGATTTAAGACGTGCAGAAGAAATTGCAAATGGAGTAATAAGGCGAGCAGAAGTATTTACAAACGGTACACGGGAACTTGCCGTGAAAACTCAGATAAGAATGCTTGAGTTCTGGCCAAACCTACAAAACAACTATTCAAAATTATACAAAGTAATAACGGCAAATAATACGACCTTAGCAATACCACATGATCTCGGTGAATTTTCTTCAAAAATGAAATTTTCAGATAACTTAAGTAGTTTAGATCTGAGTTTGGTAGTTTTACCAGTATCGAAAGTTTCTGAAATAGAATTTAGAGACATAATACAAGCTGAAATACCAAACTGGATAATCGGCGAAACTAAACTACATAATGCTCTAAGGCTTGCTCATAAATGGCATAACGGTGAAAAAAGACGTTCTGGCATAAATCATTATGAAGGTCATGTATTACCTCTTACACTCGCATATTTTTTGAATATATTTGCAAGAGGCGAGGATATATCTCAAGAAGATTTAATTTCAATACTCCTACATGACTCTGTTGAGGACGCTGAATCAATTGAGGAAAGCAATAAAAGAAAAAGAATAATACATCGAGAATTTGGTACGAAAGTATTAGAATCTGTACTGATTCAAACTAAACAAACTAATCACTCCCACGAAACATCAGAAGAATTAGACGCAAATCAATCTGAAAAACTAGGAATTAATAATATAAATATAGAGATCATCAAAAAATCAATAGACCGTTCAGGAAGTCATATTGGAGATTTAACAGTTGGTGTAACTAGAGGTCAAATTAAAGCTAGTTTCGTTAAATATTATTTAAACAGCAAAAAGCACTATTCAAAGCTGTTTGAGAGTAATCCTATTTCTAGGGCTATCTGGATTGCTACCGAGGAGCTATTTGAAGCAGTTGTATCAAATATGGATATTTCTTAAGCTGATTCAATTTCAACGCCCATGCTTCGAGCTGTGCCAGAAACAATCTTTTTAACTGCAGGGATGTCGTCTGTATTCATGTCGATTGCCTTAGTTTCTGCAATTTCGGTCAACTGAGCATCAGAAAGTTTTTTACTAATTTTTTCTGTGTTTGGTTTTCCAGATCCCTTTTGTATCCCTAGTGCTTTACGTATAAGATCGTCAGTGGGAATCCCTACGGTTCTGAAGCTCAAAGTCCTGTCTTCATGTATAGCTATATGAACCGTCAAGTCTTGCCCCATTTGGTCTTTAGTAGCCTCGTTAAAGGGTCCTATGAAATCCATCATATTTACTCCGTATTGACCAAGCGTACTTCCAACAGGAGGCGCTGCGCTGGCTTGCCCTCCTTTGATCTTCATTTTCAAATTTGCTGTAACTTTTTTGGCCATATTCTTTTCTCCTTGCATTAATGGATACTGAAGCATGTATCCATGTGCGTAACCGATAGATTGTACTATAACTTACCTCTGTTGTCTAGCTGGTTCGTATGCATTGTCGATCATTAGAATAGATATTGCAAAATAGCGCCACTAATCTTTGCCCGGAACTCTATTTTCGCTCCGACATGTACTACTATCTTAAATATGTACATTTTCCATCAATTTTTATTTTGCAAGTTCATACTTTTAATAGCACAAACTAAAAGTTTGTTTATTTTATTTGGATATCTCTATACTCTTTTTACTTGAAGGCTATCTAATTCAACTGGTGTTTCTCGGCCAAACATATTTACTAGAACTTTTAATTTACCTTTAGTTTGATCTACTTCGCTTATGCTACCATCAAAACCTTTAAAAGGACCGTCTATAATGTTAACAACTTCACCCATTTTATAATCAATTTTGTGTTTAGGTTCGTCGCGACCCATTCGTTTCATGATCTTATCTATTTCGTCATCACTTATTGGAGTGGGATCTGTTCCACTACCCACAAATCCAGTAACAGATGGAGTGTTTCGAACTATATACCATGCGTCTTCAGTCATTTTTATTTGTACTAATACGTAGCCTTGAAAAATTCTTTTTTCAACAACTTTTCTCTTACCATTTTTAACTTCAATCATTTTCTCTTTGGGAACTAAAACCTGAATAATCTTGTCCTTCATATCCAGACTCTCTGTTCGTTGGCGGATACTTTCTGCTACTTTCTCTTCGTAACCACTATATGTGTGGATTGCGTACCATTGTTTTGTTGCATCATATCTTTTTACCATTTAAATTCTCCTACTTCAGAATCAGTTTTTTAAATATTTTATCTAGTCCAGAATCCGTCAGTGAAATTATTATCATAAAAAATATGGCAAACATAAATACAGCAAAAGTAAGTTTTGTAGTTTCTCTATTACTTGGCCACACTACTTGTCTTAATTCTCGCCAAGCATTTCGAAAATAGCTTGGTATTATTTGACGTCGTTTGTTGAAAAACCTTCCGACTTTATTATCAGGCAGAGGAAGGTAATACTCTTTACGTCCAGTATTTGAAACGCTTTTTAGTGGTTTACCAAATTTCGCAAGCGAAGAACGAGCTTTTTTAAGTCTTCTGTGCTTAATTATTCCTCCGGATTTTTCTGCACGCTCTCGTACAGTTGAGGTTTTTTTCAGTTGGCGTTTGCCAGTTGGGGTCTTGTCTTCTGCCATAATCTCCTCTTAATAAAAAAGAACCTATGCGTAGGTTCCTCTGATGTCAATATATCACAAGATGAGTTTCTTGCAAATAGTTATTATTATTTCCATATCAATATTAGATATTTTAGTTTCTTGTTTTCATAATATAAAGTTAATATAAAAATGTGTTTGAATTGTGGTTTATTTCTTTTTTACTAGAGGGCGCTCTATATAGTTTGCATTTTGCTTGGAAAATTCGACGTCTAATGGCGTTAACGATAGCAATTATTGTCTTAATAACAAGTGCTTTGATATGTTATCAACTTGGATATTTGTTTGGCATACCAGTTGGCGCCATTGCAATCTTCAGAGTTCTTAATATGCTTAGAATAGTTAAGAATCGTATGCATGAAACATATCTGAGGCGTGCGACCCTAAGGACTAGTATTTTTCTTTTTGTTTTGAACCCAACTATTGTTGTACTCATTAGCCTGATTATTTTATTAAGTAAATCAAAAGTTTTAGAAATAGTAACGTATTTCCAGCTTTTTATAGCTGTATGCATTTTTATTATAGTGCAAAACAATTTAAGAAAATTAAAATTTCGGATGCCTGAAATATATATGACGGATGCTGAATTGCCGACTATAACTGTTGCCATCCCTGCACGCAATGAAACAACATCTCTTCAAGAGTGTTTAGAATCAGTACTAAATAACGATTATCCAAAACTTGAAGTAATAGTACTCGATGATTGTTCTCAATCAAATACTGATGAAATAATAAAAAGTTTTGCTCAAAAAGGTGTTAGATTTATAAATGGCGACCTTCCGGCAGAAAGATGGTTAGCAAAAAACCAAGCATATCAAAGACTTTTCGCAGAAGCTTCCGGTGAATTAATTCTATTTTGTGGAGTGGATGCTAGATTTGGCTCACGAACTATTAGAAGCATGGTGAATATACTAAAAAGTCGCAATAAATCTATGTTGAGTGTGTTACCTATTCAAAGTTCTAGCAAATTTTCAGATGCTTTTATTCAGCCAATGCGATATTGGTGGGAACTATCGCTACCACGAAGGATTTTTAACAAGCCACCAGTACTGAGCACCTGTTGGATGATTGAAAAAAAAGTTCTTAAAAAGATTGGCGGTTTTGGAGCAGTAAGCAATACAATAATACCTGAAAGTTTTTTTGCAAGAGAGTTAGTAAAACAGGACAAGTATAGTTTCATTCGAAGCAGTAATGAGTTGGAATTATACACTAATAAAAACTACCAACAACAACTTAGTACTGCTGTTCGAAACAGTTACCCAAAATTACGCAAAAAACCAGAGTGGGTGTTCTTGCTTAGTGTGATAATCCTTGTATTTTTTATATTCCCATTTCTATTTTTAATTTTGAATAATTGGCTTATAAATATTAATCCATTGCTAGTTTCGTCAACATGCTTAATATTAATAATTTCACATGTTTCTATAGTAAAAATATCTGACCCAGAAAATACCTTGATTGCACTAGTCACATTTCCTATTGCTGCAATAAGCGAAATAATCATTGAAAACATGTCAATGTTTCAATATGAATATTTTACCATCGAATGGAAGGAAAGGAATATCTGCATACCAGTTATGCATGTAACATCACGTCTTCCTAAAGTATGAAGAATGGTTATTTGCTGATATTACTTTAAATTGGGTATAAATATAGTAAAGATTGAACCCTTGTTGAGTTCACTTACTAAACTAATTTTAGCCTGAATTAGATTCGCTAGTTTCATTGTCACGTATAGACCTAAACCTGTACCATTACTCTCACGAGTTCGAAAATCTTCAGAGCGAAAAAATTTATCAAATACTTTCGCTTGATCATTTTTACTGATGCCTATGCCTGTATCTGTTACCGTAAATTCAATACCATCTTCTTTTGATACGGCTCCAATGGTGACACTTCCAATTTCAGTATATTTTATTGAATTTGTTATAAAGTTTTGTAGTATTTCCCTGATATAAAGTTTAGATGAATTTATAATTTCCAATTTTGGGTCTAGATTGGTTAAGAGTTTTATTCCTTTTGCCACTGCTTGTGGATTGTAGTTTGAGATTAATTCATCAACTAATTCGCTAGCATTTATGGATTCTTTTTCTACTTGCAAAACGCCTCTTTCGGCCCTTGATAGTGTTGATAAATCATTTATGAGTCCAGCAAGAAATTCAACTTGTGTATGAGCCTGCGCCAACGCATCCTGAACTCCTTTATCTACTATTCCTGCTTTTTTTAAAATGTATTCTGCGTTACCAATATTTCCTTCTGCAATTGTTATAGGTGTGCGAAGTTCGTGACTTACAACACTAATAAACTCATCTCTCTCTTCTTCTAGAGATTTCTCACGAGTAATATCACGCAATAAAATAACGTAGCCTTTCATTCCACGCTGGCCGTAACCGAGGCGAACTGGAGCAATGCTTACATATAGATTAACCGTGCTGCCGTCGGAATATTTGATCCTCCATTCACGGCTTGCTTGAGATGTATTTTTTGATGAAATTAGAGCGTTAACATCCATTACTTCATCCGATTTATCAAGTAGTTTTAAGACTGAATTTAGTTTCTGTCCTGATAAAGTTTTATTTACATCTAAAATGTTTAGTGCAGCACCATTATTCACAACTATATTAAAATTTTCATCTACTGCCAAAACACCATCACCCATACTGTTTATTAAGCTTGTCAGCCTTTCTCTCTCAACTTCTACGTCCGGATGCAAGGCTACGGGTACACTATCATTAAGAGAATCTGCTTGTTCAATAGGCATAAGCATATTGTAACAAATTCGATTTTAATATATATCTTTTAATCTTGAGATATAAGAATCGGTTGATAATTCTTAATAATCTTCCTTTTGTCAGACAAATCAGAGACATATATACTCAGTTCTTTCCAAAAATCACTTCCGTGTGCCATTATTTTGGTATGGACTAATTCATGTAATAAAACATAATCAATTAGTTCCCATGGAAGTTGCATTAAAAAACAATTCAATGCTATATCTTGATTTGAGCTACAACTTCCCCATCTACTTTTTAAATTCTTAATATTAACACTTCGAAATTCAAAATTATACTTGTCAGCAAGCAAATTTAACCTTTGAGGTAAAAGTAGTTTAGCTTCTCGTTTTAGAGCCCTAATTGCAGCCACTCTTAATTTTTTTTGTATATCTTCGTCGCTGAATGTTTTAGATTTAGGAAAACGAATAATAATTTCAGTGTTTGATACTCGTGCCGAAATTTTATTAACTTCTGATGAAACAAATATTATACGATGGCTTTTGCCTATTCTCTGGTTAGACTGAAATTTATGAGAGTGCTTTAAAGACAGCTGTTTTTGAATCCAATTTCTTTTGCTGAGTGCAAACATTTCACCAGCCTTATAAGGTGTCCATACAGGGATAGTTACGCGTAACACACCGTCATGACTAACTGATAAACGTATGTTTTTAGCGTCTTTTCTTTTTTGAATTTTTACGATACCTAAATCCTGAATATTTATAAGTTTTTGTGCCAAAATTTATCTAATTGTTATGTTACGTCTTGAAGGGTCAACTCTACCACCACTATTATTCGGAACTAAATTTACTAAGTTTGGTTTTGCGAGACCAGCGATAGTTTGTTCTGACTGGATTAGTCCCATGTCGTAAAGTTTTTTTATAGTCGCGCTTCGTTGTGTGTGGAATGTTCTTTTACCACTTATAACCATATAACTTTCACTTGTATCGGGGTTTTGCATACCTCGAATTATCGAATCAAACTGTCGTCTGTCTAAATTAGCAGTGAATCTGTCATCAGTTTTGCGTTTATCTCTTTTTGATACGCGTTCATATGCACTATCAATATCCATTTGGAACCAAACTAACACAGTTTGTGCCTTGTTCTTAAACGCAAGTTCCCTGAGTGCTTTTCTTTGACTAGTTCTCATGGCGTTTACATCATAGACTACGCTAACTCCAGCTTTTAGAAATTCTTCTGTCATATATTTCATAAGCTGACTAATTATTTGATTTTCTTGTTTATCGTAGCGTGGTCGTTCAAAAAGTTCATACCTTACCCTATCGCCTTGTACGTGTGCAGCCTGTAACTCTTCGCAGATTTGTCTAGCAAAAAATGTCTTACCCGAACCTGGGAATCCAAATAAAAGAAAAAGAGTTGGTTGTGAAAGTATTAGTTTCTGCATATCTTAATATATTATAACTAATTCTTATCTGTTGCAAAATTATGTCAGGGAATAATTATTTCACCTGGCAGGGGTAGCAGGACTCGAACCTACGACACCCGGTTTTGGAGACCGGTGCTCTACCAACTGAGCTATACCCCTATAAATTACATTATGAACAGAGTAATCATAGCCGATTTTGGGTGCTTTGTCACCATAAAAGCAATTCAATCATGGGACTAATTATTAAAATTATAAAAGGTTGTGCTTACCCCCGTTTATCACCTATAATACAAGTTAAATAAAGATAAGAAGAAAGCAGAGGGTAGCGACTTAATATGAAGATATTAATGTTGGGATGGGAATTACCACCTTATAACAGTGGTGGACTTGGTGTGGCATGTTACCAGCTATGCAAAGCGTTATCTAAAAAAACCGTTGATATTGAATTTGTCGTGCCATATACAGCTGAACATGGTATAGATTTTATGAAAATAAATACAGCTCACCCTCAAGACGTAAAGACTGTAATTAACTCTGGTATCCCGTATGATAGTTTTAAATATACTAAAATTTCTGGCGAAACAGAGTGGGTTGATTTGTTTGATCAAAGCACAATATACGAAGAGGCCGTAGGCAGAATAGTAGATGAGACTAGTTTTGATTTGATTCACGCTCACGATTGGTTAACTTTTAGAGCTGCTCTTCGTGCAAAAGAAAAATCTAACAGACCTTTAATTTTACATGTTCATTCAATTGAGTCGGACAGGGCTGGACGAGAAAATGAAGGCAACCATTTAGTTAGAGAAATCGAATATAACGCAATGATGTTGGCTGACAAAATAATTGCCGTCAGCAATCACACCAAAAAAGCCATAATAAGAGAGTATAAAATTCCATTTGATAAGATCGAAATAATTCATAACAGTGTTGATTTATCTGAGATTCTACCTATCGACGGAGATAACAGCTATAGTTACCTTGAAACAATGAAACAGCACGGCTATAGGGTCGTAGTAAATGTTGGAAGATTAACCATTCAAAAAGGACTTCCTAACTTACTTAAAGCTGCTAAGGCAGTAATAGAAAGTGCACCTAAAACAATATTTCTAGTTGTTGGTTCTGGGGAGCAAAATACTGAGCTTATTGAATTAGCAGCAGAACTGGGAATAAGTAAAAATGTACTTTTTGTAGGTTTTATGCGAGGCAAACAATGGCGAGATGCGTTTGCTATTGGAGATTTGTTCGTTATGCCTTCTGTTTCAGAACCGTTTGGGCTAACTCCACTTGAATCTATTGGATATGGTACACCAGCTCTTATCAGTAAACAGTCCGGTGTTTCTGAAGTTATTGCCAACTGCTTAAAGGTAGATTTTTGGGATATTCGTGAAATGGCAAACCAAATTACCTCAGTCGTTAAAAACGATGTACTACGAGATACATTGCAAAGAAATTCAAGAATGGAATTAGACGAATTAAGCTGGAGTCAAGCAGCAGACAAGCTATTGACTGCGTATAAATTCCACATACAAAAGGCTTTGGTATGAATTCCTCAGGAAAATTAATTAATTTTCACATTTTTACGCACAATGAAATTGCTTTTAGACTTGGAACATTAACACTATGAGCCGCAAAGCAATAGTACTTTATTTGCACGTTCACCAACCTTTTCGTGTCCGTCACTATACAATATTTGATGCCTCTAAAAATCACGATTATTTTGATGCGCCAATTGATTCTAAAACAAATAACCAATCAATCATTCAAAAAGTTGCTGAAAAATCATATTTGCCTATGAATAAAAAACTTATGGAACTTTTAGACCAGCACCCTGAGTTTAAAGTAAGTTTATCTTTATCTGGTACAGTTCTGGAGCAATTTGAGCGCTATGCACCACATGTATTAGAGTCTTTTCAAAAATTAACTGAGACTGGAAGAGTTGAAATAGTAGCTGAAACTTTCCACCATAGCTTGGCATTCTTCTATTCCCTTTCCGAGTTTGAAATGCAAGTCGAAATGCATAAAAACAAAATTGAACAATTGTTTGGGCAAACTCCAAAAGTTTTTAGAAACACTGAACTTAGCTACAATAATGATTTGGCATACTGGGCAGATAGAGCTGGATACACCGGTATTCTTACTGAAGGTTGGGATCCAATATTAGGATGGCGAAGCCCCAATTATGTTTATCGACCGACATACACAGACAACATAAAATTACTTATGAAAAATTACAAATTAAGTGACGATATCGCTTTTCGTTTTGGAGACAGAGATTGGTCTGGTTGGCCTTTAACAGCAGATAAATTTGTGAAATGGGTAAAAGACTCTGGCGATGGCACTAACTTCAATCTTTTTATGGATTATGAGACATTTGGAGAACATCAATGGAGTGAAGGTGGGATATTTGAATTCTTGAGTCATTTGCCATCTGAATGGCTAAAAGAAAGTGAAAATACTTTTATGACTGTTAGTGAAACTGTTCAAAGCTTTGAACCAGTCGATCAAGTTGACGTCCCTCAAACTATAACCTGGGCCGATTCAGAGCGTGATTTGTCAGCTTGGCTAGGAAATCCAATGCAACAGCAAGCCATTACGGCTTTATATGGATTGCAAAACAAAATACTCCAAACCGGGAATTTAAGTCTAATCGAAGATTGGCGAAAACTTCAAACTTCTGATCATTTTTATTATATGTGTACTAAATGGTTCAACGATGGCGATATACATGCCTATTTTAGTCCGTATGACACCCCTTATGAAGCTTTTATCAACTTCATGAATGCGTGGCACGACTTAGTATATAGACTAAGTTGCTTGGGAGTTGAGGCATAATATGGCAAGACTAGTAATGCTTGGCAATGGCGCACTTACTGTGGGCTTAAATGAAAACGGGCTTGTCCATGATTTTTATTATCCTTACGTTGGTTTAGAAAATCTCACCAATGCTCGTAGTGCTCATCATATGATCGGTATTTGGGTAAACGGAAAGTTTACTTGGGTAGATGATGGCAGTTGGCAAACGGTAGTTGATTTTGAAAATGATGCACTTATCAGTCGAATAACTATGAAAAACGAGCAATTAGGAATAAAACTAGTATTAAATGACTTTGTAGATTCTGAGTACAACGTATTTAGTAGGGTTATACAAGTTGAAAATGCATATGATGATGCTAGAGAAATTAGAGTGTTTTTACACCAAGTATTTCAAATATCACATGCAGGTCGAGCCGATACAGCGTTATTCGTACCAGAAGAAAACTACATACTAGACTATAAAGGACGCGTAAGTTTGCTGATTTATGGAGAGACTGAAGGCAAACCCTTTGACCAATATGCTGTTGGAAGTTATGGAATTGAAGGAAAAGAAGGTACATTCAAAGATGCCGAAGATGGCGAATTATCTGGCAGTGCTGTTGAACATGGTGGAGTTGACTCTGTTATGCGATTTAAACTTAAAATGCCTTCACGGGCAACTAGTACTGTCGACTATTGGATAGTTGCGTCAGATTCACAGCAATCAGCAGAAAAAATTCACAATTTATTCAAAGAATCTACTAATAATGTTCGTAGAGAAAAAACTAGACAGAATTGGCATTCATGGCTGTCTTTGTCTGAGAACAAAAGAAGTAAGGTACCAGACGAATTCAAAATTATGGTTTCAAAGTCACTTCTAGTTTTGCGTTCTCATATTGATAAACGAGGTGGGGTGATAGCAAGTGCTGATTCTTCTATATACAATTATGGTAGAGATTATTACAGTTACGTTTGGCCAAGAGATGGTGCCTATGTCATATGGCCATTGATAAGACTGGGTTACTGTGAAGAACCTAAAAAATTCTTTGAATTTTGTAGAGATATCATGAATCCTGATGGGTATTTGATGCATAAATATCAACCTGATAAGGCTATAGGAAGTACTTGGCACCCTCTCATACATAATAAACGCAAAGAGTTAGCTATCCAGGAAGATGAAACGGCAATTGTGATTTACATGCTTGGTGAATATTTAGAATATTCAAACGACCAAGAGTTTGTTCAGAGCCTTTATAGCACTTTCATACAACCAGCCGCAAACTTCATGTCAGCGTTTATTGACAGCGAAACAGGATTGCCACATGCAAGTTACGATTTGTGGGAAGAAAAGTTTCTGACATCAACTTATACCGTTTCAGTTGTATTTCAAGCGTTAATGACAGCTGCACAGTTTGCTGATATGTTTGAATATCCTGATGATGCCGTTTTGTGGCGAGAAGTTGCAAATAAAATAAAGAATAATTCGAGTATACTTTTTAACCCTAAGATGGAAATATACAGAAAAGGCTATTTACTAATGCAAGATGGTTCTTTAAATTTTGACGACACTTTAGATGTATCTAGTTTGTATGGTGTACTTATGTATGGACTGAACAATGGCATTGAACAAATACAAAAAACTATACTCAAAATTGAAAACGTACTCTTGGACAAAAGTCCATCAGGAGGATGCCCTCGCTATGAAAACGATAATTATTTTGCTTCGAGTCCAGCATATATGGGTAACCCCTGGTTTGTGACTACACTTTGGTTGGCGCAGTTTTACGTACGTTCTGGCCAGAAAGAAAAAGCTAAGCATTATTTAGATTGGGCAAATGATCATAAACTATACAGTGGTGTTCTATCGGAACAAGTTAACCCAAACGATGGTTCGATTGTGTCAGTTACACCACTTATATGGAGTCACGCAGAATTTATTAATACTGTTTTAGACTACTCAAAAACTTAATAACAATACCATTATCTCATTTGTATATAAAAGCCAAAAGGATAAAAATATTTAGGGTTATCAACTTCTACTAACTAACTATTTCTTTTTTTTGACTTCGTTTCGGCCTAAAGATTTTTTGGTTTCTACGTAAAGAACATGTTTTCTAAGTACTGGATCATATTTTTTGAGCTGCAATTTGTCGGGAGTATTCATGGTATTTTTACGTGTGTAATAATGCCTGTGTCCAGATTCTTCGGACACTAGACCAACTATCTTTCTTTTTCCGCCTTTTTTTGCCATATGAGATTAGATTTTAACAGATAAAGAATAACTATGCAACTGAAGTAAATTGTAGTGTGTAGTATGTGTGCTATGGAGCCGTCGTCGAGATTTGAACTCGAGACCCCCGCCTTACCATGGCGATGCTCTACCACTGAGCTACGACGGCGTGAACTTGATAATTCTAACACACACAAATACTTATAGATTCTAAATTATAAAATATTTTATCTCTGACTATCTACGTAAATATATATTTGTAACTTTCATAACTCACTTATTATTCATTTAGTATGATAACTTAAGAAATGAAAATGATTTAATTACCAATTCATTTGTGAGCCACTGTAGTTGTACATTTTTCCGGATTCTAGAGTATCAATAGTATTGTAAAGCTTTTTGATACCCACGGATGATTCTTACTTCAATATCTGCATTGATTCCATCCATATTTGTCTTAGCCCAACCAGCTTGAACGATTGTAAACTTTATATTCGGCTCATTGATTGCGAAGGCTGATACTGCAAAATTAAGGTCGACTTACCTGTATGTGTGGAAAAGAAGGTTATAGGCAATTTCGTGGAGGTTTTGGGTCTTCGGTTCGACTGTAAAGATACCATTCAACCAGTCGTCTTTGGTGCTCTTCGTTCATACCTCGATGTAGTTTGAGCTTGGTTCTGAGCTGGGAGTTAATACCTCCTTCCATGTGATTGGTGTTTCTAGGTATCGGTACTCTTGGGTTATGAATGAACGTAAATAATTGGTTATCCTCCTGCAACTTCCTGAGTTGGTTGTAGGCACTTCTGAGCCGTCCATGGGTATACCACCAGCGTCGTCTGCCAGCTGTTGGCTCTTGGTGATAGGTGCGTTGTTTTACAAAGTCACAGTATATTTCTTCCCAAAGTCTGAAACCAGTCCGCCAAGCTGTCATATGCTCTGGACCGTAGACTTGCCACAAGCCTCTGGTCAGACGTAGGAGATCTTGTCCAGCTTCAGTTTGGGGATGCAGAGTTAGCTTACTTCGGACATTCTGCCAGACATGGAAATGGCAGCGCTGTATTGCCGTTGTTGGCCACGATCGCTTAAGTCCCAGTAAGATACCTTTCTGGCCATCACAGACCACAAAGCTAGGAGCTGGGTACTGGTCAAACAGCTCAGACCAGGTGCCACTGGATTCATATGGTGCCCAGTGCCAACCAATGACGTATTCAGGAGTACGAGCAATGAGGCAGACTGTACTGCCAATCCGGATGCCGTCTATGATTACTACCGGATAAATCTCGCCACTGTGTATTTGTGGCGGCACAATCTTCCAACACCAAGCCGTTTGGGCTCGCCATGTGCGTTCAGAACCTGGTAAGTCTGCTTGGGATTGTTTCCCTAGTAGCCAGGCGACAAACCGTTCCAAGAGCAAAGCTTGAGATAAATCTGGCCGTGGTTTTGTACCACTCCTGCTGCAAACAATACACAACCAACGTTGGGTACCAGCAGCTGTTAATCCACGCTTTTGTAGCTTTGTACTGCAGGTGGGGCAGTAGCGAAATCCTCGTTGTTTCATGTATAAGTAATGTCTTACGACATTACTTATTGCTAATTAACAGAGAGTAAATGGACTAAAAACCTCCACGATTTTGCCGGTTACTCGGAAAAGAATACATTTTATTCCTAAAAATTAAATTTATGAAAGCTATTCTGTTATGCGACGTGACGAAGCACACAGATTGTTTGTCAGATTTAACGTTTAATATAACTTGTTCATGATTGCCCGTATCAATTTATTAGGTATCATGTCACAAGACCCTTGGCATAGTAATCGGGGGTCTTTCTATTACTAACCAAGCTCATTTTGTAACTTTGTATAATCTAAAATTGTAATAAAGTGTTCGTTTTGACCTAAAAGTTCCTCCTCAAAAAGCAAGCCTAGTGCTCGACTTGCGGTCTCACGAGTCATATTAATTGAGTTAGCTATATCTTGGTGAGTTACAGGTGCCTCTATAAGGACTATTTTGCCGTTCATTTTACCAAACATCTCTGCAAGGTTTAATAGCTCAGCAACAATCCTTTGCCTAGCAGTACGAAACTCTAATGCTTGAATTCTTTGAGAGTAATTAGTGATAATGTGCAATGCCTGTTTTAGAATTTCCTGTGATAACCAAATATTACTACTCATGACGGATAGTAATTTTACCTTTGAAGTTTTCAATACCGTGACGTCGGACATTGCTTCATAATATAGACCGTCTGCATGCGAGCCGTTTAAAGCCCAAGGCAGGGGAATAAACTCCCCAGTGTCGTGAATCAACAAAAGATTTTCTTCACCTGCCTTTGTGATGGTATAGGCTTTGACGAAGCCTTCCTTAATGATAAAGACATCTTGCGGATCATCTAAACCATTTACAATGGTGTCTCCTTTTGAATACTTCAATAACCGTCCATCACTAAAATATGTGTCAAAGTCTTCTTCTTTAGCTTTTTCTGTGGCCATAACAGCTAGTGTGTCTTTAGTCATTAGCTTAAGTATACTACTTCGCAATTTAAAGTTCGTAAGAATTACAACTCAATAGCATATTTTTAGTCATAAGTTTAACTTAACTTTGTGACGCGGAGCTATTGATATTGGCAATTAGGACTACTTTGACACTAAAAGCCCGTGATAATGGGCACAGACAATCGAAAACATTATAGTTATGCTATTTAAAGTGTGCTAACAATATTACGCACATCATTTGGGAGGAGGGTGTTAACTTAAATACTAGGCTGTTTAAATAAATCTAATAAAGGGGATGACCAATGTTACATTCAACCAATGAAATTAATAACAAACAGCAAAATAATTCAAAAGTATTTTTTGAGCAATATTTATATGACGACAATGATATTTCGGACAATGTCTCTAACGATACATCGCCAGAACTCGATGCTGAACTGCTAGAAAATAGTTTTGCTATGAGACGACACTTTAGGCGCATTGCTAAACACCTTAGGAATCGATATTAGTAAGTGTGCCCGAAATTAGAACGTAAGTTATCTAAATAACCGTAATTGAATTACTTGGTGCAGGGTGTAGGATTCGAACCTACGAAGGCATAAGCCGACAGATTTACAGTCTGTTGTGTTTGACCGCTTCACTAACCCTGCGCAATGGAGCCACCTGTCGGATTCGAACCGACGACCTACTGTTTACAAAACAGTCGCTCTAACCAACTGAGCTAAGGTGGCACAATACCGATGAAGTTTACCAAAAACTAACCTGTAGAGCAATCTTACATTTCATTGTTTAGAACATATGTTCTAATGTATTCTTTAAACCGTTTCTGCAAATCTTTTGTTTTTATAAAATCAGTATTATAAATTTTGTCATCAACCTGACTGATAGGCATAACATTCATAGTAGTATTTGTTATAAATATTTCTTCAAATTCATCAAGCATACTTGCATGTATGTTTGTTCGCACTATTTGCATATAGTTTTTGGCAATTTCTATAACTATTTTTTGCGCTATACCCTTGAGTGCTAGTTCAGCTGGAGGCGTAAAAAGCTTGTCACCCTTAATTGCAAATATATTTGATCTTGTTCCTTCTCTTATATTCCCCAAATTATCCACTAATAGGGCATCCAATGCTCCCTTAGTTTTTGCTTCTCTATACGCTATAACAGATAGCAATAGGTCTTTAGTTTTAGCTTTTGGCAATAATCTTTCACCCAAAAATGTTATAGCTTTTCCACCAGTTTTATAAAGCTTGTCTGGATAGAATGTTAGTGAACCTACGGCATAAATATACAGATCTGCGTTATTAACGCCATCTATGTCTCCAATGAGGACCATTCTAACAAAAGCGTTCTCGAAATTATTAGCATCAATAAATTTTTCAAGTAATTTTGTAATTTTAGATATATTGTAGTCATTTTTAATCTGCAAGATTTTTGCAGACTCAATGATTCTTTCTGCGTGAAATATTGGGAAAAATAACTTACCTTGAACAATTTTTAAACTTGAATATACACAGAAATCAAAAAAGTAGCCCTTATTAGCTATTGACATAACTGCTGACTTTTTATCGACCACAGAACCGTTTATGATTACTTTTTCTGAATCAATTGACATACTTACTTATATTACGACTCTTTTTGGTCGAACAATTCTTTTTGACGAACCTGACGGGGTAATTAATTTTTGTATTTTATTTTGAATCAAATCCGCTTTTTCATTTTGATCATTACTCCTATAGCTATTCATTAGTAACATGTAGCTTTCTTTATTTGGTTCTAGTTCCACGGCAATTTCTAGTTCTTGTAACATAAGTTTACTATTTCCAAGTTTTTCTTGAACTTTAGCATAGGCAATGTGTCTGGCAGCTAACTCACCTTCAAGTGTTATTGCTTGTTCGAATGCAGTTGAGGCTCTAGGATAATCTTCAGTTTCATAATATATAAGACCTAGGTTGTGTAAGGATGAAGCTGTTGGTTCAATTGAGGATGCTATTTCAAAACAGTCGATGGCGTCTTTAAATTCTTTTTGTTTGGCGTATAAAATTCCTAACCTGTTATAGGCGGCGGCATTTTTTTCATCAATCTTTAGAATTGATAACAATGCTTTTTCGGCTCTTAAAAATCTGTTTTCACGCATACCCTGATGTGCTATATCCCAAAGTCTTCCAAGCTTGTCGCTAATTTTACGAGGCAAAGGAGAGAGTTCTTCTTCTCGTAATTTCGAGCCACGCGTTGCTAAAATTCCGAATCCCAACAATAGGATTAATTCATACATAATATAGTTCCTATTATACAGGCATTAATTAAGAAATCTATCTGAAGAGTATTTAGCTCATGTTTATAGATGTATTATATATTTAAGAATAGTTTTGTAAGCAATAGCTTAGGGTTACCGTTTTCATGTAATTCTTGTTTTGTTTTTTCTATTGATTTACTTATAGAATAAAATTTGCGCACTAATTCCACATTATTTTTATCAGCTGCTAGCCTAATTCCACTCGAAACTATTGTTTCAAGGCCAACTAAATCTCTTTTTAAATTTATTTTGTCTTTAATCATTGTGTCTATTTTTAATAATCTTTCATATTTTGATTGATTAAGTAACTGTTTTGCATTCGCAATTGCAATAACTAACTTATGCGTGTCAGATTCATTTAATATTGAACTCATCAAACCTGCGCGTCCATCACTCATATAAAATGCAGAATCGATATCCTGTTGTTTGTATTTTTTATTTGTAAAATAAGTTTTGGCGTCAGCTTTTGACACTGGTAACACTATCAATTGTTGCGTCCTTGATCGTATTGTATGTTTGAGTTTGGTCGGGTCATCAGCAGTAAGTAATATCATGGTGTCTTTTGGTGGTTCCTCTAAGGTTTTTAATATGGCGTTCTGAGCTTCATCAGTCATTAAGTGTGAGTCGATAATCACTATCATTCTACGGATGCTTTTTTCTCCTGTTGTTTTTCGTTTCAAGAATTCGCGTATTGTACGAACTTGATCAATTCCGATACTTGTATCATCTCGTTTTATATACAATATTCTTGGGTTTGCAACGCTTTGAATATCAAGCACATTAAGAGCTATAACTTGTGCAATAGCTTGTTTACCAGACCCTTCACTGCCATAAATTAATATACTGTGGGGTTCGGCTTGAATCAGGGTTTCCATTTGATGGTTAGTAGTTGGGTGTATTAACAAATTATTCATTTATCAATCATTTCACAAGTTTCTGAAATTCTGGAGGAATGGGTGCTACAAATATTTTTGTTTTTCCATTAGGCAGTGTTATTTTTAACTTTTCAGCGTGTAACATAAGTCTCGGATAGATTTCTCCACCATATAAGGTGTCTCCAACAATAGGATGTTTTTGTTGATGTAAATGAACTCGAAGCTGATGAGTTCTACCAGTTTTCGGTAATAGCTGTACTAAATCATAGTTTTTTGATGATTTTATAACTTCGTATAATGTTTGAGCTGACTTACCATTTGAGCCAACCCGAAATGTTGATGGAGCTTTAGGGTTGCGTTCTATGGGCATGTCGATAATTGCTTGGTTCGGTGATAAATGACCACTTACAATCGCTATGTAAGTTTTCTCAACTCTCCTTTTTTCGAATTCTTTTTGCAAAAATTCCAACGCTGACTGTGTTTTTGCACATATCATAACCCCCGATGTCGCACGATCTAATCGATGAACTATACCAGCTCTACTACCGGGTTGGCATGTTAATTGGCGAATAAAAGATGCAACTGAAGGCTCGTTCCAAAATTTTCCTCTGCTATGGCTAATAATTCCTGTAGGTTTATTAATTACAACAACATAATCATCCTGATAAATTATTGGTAAATCAATATCTTCAATTTTCTCCATACCTTCGATATCATATAAAACTTCAACTTTATCAGTAGGTTTTAGCTTGAAGCCTGATTTCTCTGGATTACCATTAACCAATATTTGATTATTTGTGCACAGTTTTTGTAAAAATGCTCTACTTATTTCAGTGTGTTTTTCCGCAAGATAATGATCAAGTCTTTTTTTTGGTACTTTTGGGGAAGTTATCATTTTCTAAGTCCAACGGCTTGTTGAATTTTTATAAGTTTTAAATTTGCCTGTTTATTCATAGCTTCTTCACTAACTTGTAATTTTCTTATTAGTGATTTTTCATCTACCTTTGTTAGTTTGGATTGAAATTTAGATAAGAATTCAGCTATTGCATCGGCTAATTCACTTTTTAATGGTCCATATTGAGCATGTCCAACGTATTTTTTGCATATATCACCTACGCTTTTATTGGTCATTTGTGCCAACATATCTATTAAATTTGTCAAGCCTGGCTGTTCAGCTCTGTTATACGCTATTCTTCCAAGACTGTCAGTCGTTGCGCTCATTATTTTTTTCTTTGCTAATGTAGGAGAGTCGCTCAAGAAAATTACGCCTTTACCAGTTTCATCACTTTTACTCATTTTTTTTGTAGGTTCTTGTAAATCCCTAACCCTAACACCTTGATCATTTCCAAAAAAAACATGCTGTTCGGATGTTGATTTTGGAATTGTAAATAGTTTTCCAAATTTGTTATTTAATCTTTCTGCAATAGTTCTTGTAAATTCTAAGTGCTGACGTTGGTCATCCCCTACTGGGACGTATAAAGCGTCGTACAGTAATATATCGGCTGCCATTAGTGGTGGATAGTCAAATTGACCGACTCCTATGTGATCTTTCCCAATGCGTGCTGATTTATCTTTGAATTCTGTCATGCGAGTAAGTTCACCAAAGCCTGTAAAACAATTTAATATCCAAGCAAGTTCACTATGGGCTGGAATAAAGCTTTGTCTATATAAAAATAAATCTTTGTTATTAATATCTAACCCAGCTGCAACAAAAAACTTTAAACTAACAATAATTTGTCTATATAGCTTTGTATGATCTATTGGAGTTGTGAAACTGTGCAAATCTGGGACAAATAAATTAATTTGATATTTACCTGCTTGAGAGTTTGCCAAGTCTACAATTGGTAAAAGAGCACCTAAATAATTTCCCAAGTGAAGATCATTATTTGCTCTGAGTCCTGTCAAGATTACTTGTTTAGTCATTGTTATTCATTAGTATAGTAGAAAACGCCCGTATTTAGGAGTCTTTAGACCCGTAAACAAGTTTAGAGACTAACTTAATTGCATCTCCAATTTCATTATTATGAATATTTCTTATTACCTCACTGCCAACGACTGCAATATCAGCTACCTCTAAAGCTTGTTCTACATGTAAGTTTGATCGAATCCCAAATCCTAGAGCAATCTTACAGCTAGACTTAGATTTCACTATTTCGATTAAGCTCAACAATTCAGGCTGAATATGTAGATCATTACCTGTAATTCCTTTAGTACTTGAAATATAGACAAGCTTTTTCTTATGTAGCTCGTAATTGTTTACTCGTTCAATTTGAATTCCAGGTGATAGTACAGGAACGAGTTCTATCCCGTAACTGTTAGTATGTTTCTGTAAGTCTATATAATCTGAAGTATCAAATGGCAAATCTGGAACAAGTATGCCTGAGACATTATATTTATTTGCGTTGTGACAGAACCTTTTATATCCAAAATGAAATAGTTTATTCGCGTAGCTCATAACGTATACGGGAATTTTTAACCCGTTTTTATTTGCTACTTCTATCATTTTGAAGCAATTATTAATTGTAATATTATTGCCTATAGCAACTTCGTTGGCTTTCATTATTATTTCTCCATCAGCGCTTGGATCTGAAAAAGGAAATTGAATTTCAACCATTGTTGCGCCAGAATTCTGCATACCTAGAAGTAATTCAACGCACAATTGACGCGTAGGATATCCAGCCACTACATGCGTCATTATTTTATTTGTCATATTGATTTAACTCCTTTCGTAAAAATTTTGTAAACTTAAGCTCATCAAAATGTTTAGCGAGCGTAAATATATCTTTGTCTCCTCGCCCTGATATATTTACGACTATTTTCTTATCCTTTGACAAAATTTTTGCGATTTTTATTGCATGAACGACTGCATGAGCTGACTCTAAAGCAGGAATGATACCTTCGGTTATCGCAAGCGTTTTTACTGCTTCCAAAACTTCATCATCGTTGGCATGTACAAATTCAACTCGCTTACTGTCGTGGAGTTCAGATAGCTCAGGTCCAATGCCAATATAATCGAGTCCAGCAGCTATACTATGTGTTTTGGAGGAGTTTCCATTTTTGTCTTGTAGGAAATACGATTTATAACCTTCAAATATTCCGATTTTAGCATCAGGAAAACGAGTCGCGTGTTGACCGATTTTAGAACTTATACCTCCCGCTTCAACGCCAACCAGACTTACTGATGGGTACTTTAAAAACTCCGTAAAAGCTCCTAGAGCATTACTACCACCCCCAACACACGCAATTACATAATCCGGTAGGATTTTTAGCTGTTTGTGTATTTCTTTGCCAATTATGGATTGAAAATCACGGTTCATGCGTGGATAAGGGTCCGGTCCAAGACACGAACCAATTACGTAATGTGTAATATCTGAATTTTGTAAAAGATCTTTCATTGCTGAGGTTACAGCGTCTTTCAATGTTCTAGAACCAAAACTGACTGGTACAACTTTTGCACCAAGTAATTCCATAAGAATTACATTTGGCCTTTGCCTATCCATATCAATTTCACCCATATAGATAGTGCATTCGAATCCCATCTTTGCTGCAACTGTTGCCGTCGCTAAACCATGTTGTCCTGCACCCGTTTCAGCAATTAGTCTGGTTTTTTGTAGTCTTTTTGCTACTAAAGCTTGTCCAAGGCAATGATTAATCTTGTGTGCCCCTGTATGGTTCATTCCTTCATTTTTAAGGTAGATTTGTGCACCCCCTAATTTATTAGTTAGGTTCTCTGCAAAAACTAATGGTGTCGGTCTATTGTTAAATTTAGTTTGTAAATCAAACAATTCATTTTGAAAACTGGTTTCTTTTTTTAATTTGTCATATGATTGAGCCAAATTTTCTAACGTTTGCTGAAGCATTTCTGGTACATATCGTCCACCATATTTACCGAAATATTGATTTTTATTATTGGACATCATAATCCCAGCCCACCCGGATAGTACCCAAATAATTCCACAAAACGATCTTCTTCAGCTAACGATGCTTGTAGTCGTCCATTGAAATAATCATTATTTAGTAATGATGCTTCTTCTATTTTAGTTTTCTGAATAATCATATTTCCAATCTTTGTAGCAACATTTAATTGCTGTGATTTGTCTGTTGACTTATCGAAATAATCTAATGTGTTGATTGCTTCGTTCATATTTTTATCTCCTTAAATTAAAAAATCTCCCTGACGGGAGTATTGCTTTTAGATATTTAATTTTAAATTATACTAAATTGACTCCCGTACGTTATGAGAGTTTTGCCAAGTCGTTTGCGTGCTAATCGATCGGTTTATTGTATTGCCATATATTTTAGACATAATTAAAATACTATCACATTGTCAATTTCTATGTCAACTTATGAAGGATATAGGTTCAGAAAACCTACTTCATATTTCTTTATGCATCTATTATATATTTCAACGTAATAATTTGTATAGTTAGTGATAATGTTCAGAAATAAAATCATCAATTTCTACTAGCGTAACTTGTGGGCTAGCATTCAATTCTGGATTACTTAGAATAGCTTTTAAAGTTACAGGCGTCCATCTAGAAACACGCGCTTCCATGGCATGAAGAAATTCCAGCGATGATTGCGTTAATAATCCAATAGACTGTAGTTGTTTCAAATCTGCATAATGTCTCAAAATGTTTAGTGCAAAAACGCCCTGACTCTGAGCCATTGCAGTATCGTGTTCTTTTACTGTTTTATAAATAGGACTTAACCCCAATGTTATAAAATGATTCCATGCTAAATTGGCCCCAAGGCTATCAGATGCAACTACGACGGTATTTGGATTATTGACCAAACAGTGAACAATCGCAATAGTGCCTAAAACGTTTATGCATTGTTTTAAATCAGTACTTGCCTCAATACTGTTTTGCATAACACTATCATGTAGTATTAATGTTGTGTCTTCATCTATTTTTTCTAAATCCTCTAATCCGGAAATAGGAGCACACCAGTGGACTATGTCAGAAAGTTCAACCAATTCACCTAGGTTGTTGGCTATCTGTGGACGATTATTTAATGTTTCAGCTGATAGTTCAGAATCTATCCCCTGCAGCGAAGAAACTGGAGATACTTTTGGGATGTCGTAAAGAAAAACTTCAGAATACGCGCTAGTTGCTTGAACTGCCATTTGTCGCCCTAAATCACCATACGCGCCAACTATACCGATTGATTCTTGCTTACTCATTACTTTAGCTCTCCAACACTTACTTTTTCTGCCGAAAAACCTTCCATTTGACTGATTGATTCGATCGCTGATTGTATGACATTTCTTTGAGTAGTTGCATCAATAACTATGTAAAATCCCCTATTAAATTGATGGTCTATAGGAACAGTGGGCCGACCTAAATCAACAAGATTACATGATGCAAGCTTCCCTAGTACTTTAAATAAAGAACCACTGGTATGATCTGTCTCGACATATAGCACAGCAGATCCATTTGGATTTTTTAACCCGTGTCGACCACTCCATTCATCATGTTTGAGGGCTTCTGGTAAATGATGATCCAGACCTTCAACAGCTAGTGGACTGCCTTTTGGTGAGTACTGCCCAAGTACTTGTGGGTTCAAATCTTCAGCCATCATCTTGGATATTACAGCCTCTAGCTGATCGGAGTCTCCATGCTCAATTTCTGCAAAAAATGCTCTATTACGATCTGTTTTTGACGCTAAATGACTGTCAATATCCGTAAGATTATACCCGAAATCCATTGATAATATACCGATCGCACGATGCAGTGAACCTGCTCGGTCTGAAACTTCAAATGTTAATGCCGTGTGACTACCGTGACCACTTTTTTCAACATCAGATAAAATCCAAAATTTTGTTGCGTTATATTCAATATCGTTAAACTTCGAACCCACTGAGAGACCGAATATATCACCTGCAACACGTGAGCCAATTGCAGCAACAGAAGTGAAGTCTTGATATCTACCTCGTGAATCCCTTACTCTACGAGCAGCCGCAGCAGTATCGTAATATGGTATAGCCTTGTAGCCTGCATTTTTAATATTAGCTTCGCACTGGTCCAGGGCAGGTTGTTGTGAGATAACAGCTTGTAGGCCTGCTTCATCATGTCCTGGAGCTAAAAGAAGATGCTGATCTATGTTCAAAGTAATAGAACCAATAATACGAACTTCTGGGTGTTCTCTTAAAGCGTTAATTGCACTTAAAACTCTACCAGAAGTGTTGTTATCTACAGCTATAACGGCTTCATGAATCTCATTATTAGGGTTAAATAAATTGTGAAGTAATAGTTCATGCGATGCAAATGGCACATAGCGAATGCTATCAGCATTATCTGTGTAGAATTCATTTCCAGCAGCTTCATGAAAACTACCACTTTCACCTTGAATACCAACAACTAACTCTGTCATTAGGTTGCCCAATCTGAGATTGTTAGTTTACTACGTTTTGCAGTTGATTCATTTAGTGTCGTCAAACAATATTCTGTATCAGCAATCCCAAGAGTTTCATCCGTGATACTTTGTCCATAGATTAAGTTTTTTGCCTCACCAAGCTTAAAGGGCTGTGATCCTTCAACTAAACTTGTTTCCATTTGAAATCCTGTTATTGAAAATTCACCTTCTTCTATTTGCCCTGAAACGTCCTCTGCAACTTGTATTTGATTTTTTGCTATTTTGTTACTATTTCCATGGCTAGCATCAATATCTATAGATAAGTTGACACCATACTTGTCTGCCAAAACCCGAGCTTCTTGAATGTGATCTTTACCGTAGTTAGGGCCATTGCTGCCTCCACGTAAAATTATATGAGCTGTATCATTGCCCAATGTTTTCACTAGACATAAATTACCGTAATTATCGATTCCCAAAAAAGCGTGTTCTCCATGAGCAGAAGCAACTGCCTGCATTGCTGCCTCAATATCGCCATCAAGATTATTCTTTGCTCCTACGATCGCTGATGTGCCTGAAGCATACTCCATAGATTTCTGGTCTCCTACATTCCTAGCACCTATATTGTCTTGCGTAATTAATCCATCTAAAAACTGTGGAGTAAGTGCATTTAACTGTTCCTTTAAAGCAGGAACACCCATTTTTGTAATAGTACATAATATAATTCTTGCTGCAATTACACCAAGATTAATGTCATTTGACCCATCTAAAAGTGGGTCATACATAAAACCTTTCCAGGGTGCTTCATCACCAAGTTTTCTAGGAGTGCGTGGTTTTTCAAAAAATGTTCGTTGCATCAAAAAAAGATTTGGAAATTGTTTTTGCCAGATTGCAACTTTTTTTGCATATTCTATCGTCATCTCTGGATCACGAACAGAACATTCACCAATTCCTACAGCTAACCTAAAATTACGATGTTTATGAATGTCTGCAAGTGTTTTTCGTGCTTCTAAAGTTGTTCTTGCACTCTCAGCTGATAATGGAAGAACTCCAGCAACCATTCTAGGTGTAATCATTGGAACCTTTTCAACTCTTTCATCAATCAGTCCAGACAAATCGGCAAAATCTGAATCGTATCCTAATTGAATCCGGATGCTCTTTAGAACACGATCTTCATTGATTGTATTTACAGCTTCAATTCTTTTGCGTGCTGGTAACAGAACATCTTTTATGCGTAATGATTCTTGTAAAATTGGTGATGATGGTATGCATTGTTCAATCGACATATATTATTCCTGAATTAAAAAAATCGCCTGTTTGGCGATTTATTTCGTTTTGCTAAATGCTAAACTTATACAATCGCCTTTTTAAAGCTAGCAAACCAATATGCGCAATTTTGCGTAGTTGTTGACATAAGAATTATTATACCACCATTGTCAATACAGTCAAAGTTTATACTAACGTTTAGTAAACTGGCGTTGTTTTCGAGCACCCTTAAGCCCAAATTTCTTGCGCTCTTTTTCTCTTGGGTCGCGACCTAGTAAGTCAGCTCTTTTAAGTGTACTTCTAAGATCTTCGTTCATAACTGCTAGAGCTTTTGCTATTCCTAAACGAATCGCATCTATTTGACTACTATGTCCTCCCCCAGATACGACTGCACTAACGTCATATTTGTTTTGAATTTCCAGTGCTATGAATGGTTTTTCTAATTCATGAAGTAGTGTTTTGCTCTCTGACAAATATTCATTTGCTGGTTTACTATTGATTGTTATGGTTCCTTTACCATTCATAAGCCTGACTCTTGCTGTTGAGCTTTTTCTACGACCAAGTGCATAAAAGTAGTGTTTTGAATTCTCAGCCATTATTTAACCTCTTTCACTGATAATATTTCTGGTTTCTGTGCATCATGTTCATGTTGAGCACCTGAATATATCTTAAGTCTTTTTAGTCTCTCGGCTCGTAATTTATTCACCGGCAACATGCCACGCACGGCTTTATAAATAGGTTGTGTAGGATCTTTTGCCAATAAATCTTTAAGTGCAGTTGTTTTAAGTCCACTAGGATATCCACTGTACTTATAATATTTTTTATCTTCTAACTTGTTGCCGGTTACCACAAGATTTTCAGCGTTTACTATAATAACAAAATCACCACAGTCAATATGATGCGTAAACTGCGTCTTACCCTTGCCGGTTAACAATGTTGCAACAACAGTAGCAACGCGACCAAGAGGAGCTTCAGAGGCATCAATTAAGTGCCACTTGCGTATTACGTCAGTTGGTTTTGCAGAATAAGTTTTCATTTCTTGATCTCCGTCTTAACTATCGATTTGCTTTTTACTGTAGAAGGTTTTTTAACTTTTGTACTATCAACAGCCTGAAGTTTAGTCTCGGCATTTTTGGAAACTGGAGCTTCTTTAAGATCATCCACAAAACTTACTCTAGCTAATTGCGCATTATCACCTCTACGTAATTTAGTACGTTCTATTCGTAAATGACCACTGTTGCGATTTTTCAGTTTAGGTGCAATCTCGTCTATTAATTTGTGGGCAGTTCCAACCGTTTGCAGCTGTGCAATAATTTGCCGTCTGTTATGTAAATCGCCTATTTTAGATTTGGTAATAAGTTTTTCAACTATTGGTGCAATTTCTTTAGCTTTAGTTAAAGTAGTTTCTATTGATTCATGGATGATCAAACTTTCTGCCAAGCTCTGCAATAAAGCTTCGCGTTGATCGCGTTCGCGGTTAAATTTACGACCTTTGTACCCGTGGCGATGCATTTTAGAGCTCCATCTCCGCCATTTTTTCTTTGACTTCGTCTAACGCTTTACTTCCAAATCCTTTAAGTTCACGTAATTCAGTGTCACCAAGTGCAAATAAATCTTTCAAAGTGTGAATGTCGTTGTTTATTAAAGCATTCGTTGTTCTAGCAGAGAGATTTAGGTCTTCTATGGGAGTCATGAGTTCGGCAGATTCGTCAGAATCCTTAACTTCTGAAGTTTCACCTGCTAATGTCAAAGGAGCAGACGCTTCAACGCGAGTTTGCCCAGCAAGTGCAGTATATTGATTAACCAAAATTGCTGCAGCTTCTTCAAATGCGTCTCTGGGAGTTATAGAACCATCGGTATCAATACTGATAAGCAGTTTGTCTAAATCAGTCATTTGACCTACACGAGTGTTTTCAACTTTATATCGTACTCTGTGTACAGGAGTGAATATAGCGTCTAGTGCTACGTGATCACTTGGTTTTTTGACTGCGCCTGATTCAATTGTTCGATATCCACGACCAGTTTCGACTATTAAATCAATTATAAATTTGGTTTTTTCGTCATCAACAGTTGCAATGATTTGATCTGGATTCACAACTTCAACATCAGCATTAGTTTGAATATCGTTTGCAGTAACAACGCCTTTGCCTGCATGGACAATCCTCAAGTTTTGTACGTCGTCGCCGAATACTCTAAATCTGATTGATTTTAAGTTCATCATAATATCAACAGCATCTTCTTTTACGCCTTTAACTGATGTAAATTCGTGAGTTACGCCGTCAATTTTGAACGAAGTTACAGCGGCACCAGCAATTGAGGATAAAAGTACTCTTCGCAATGAATTTCCTAATGTCATGCCATATCCAGTATGAAGTGGTTCTATAGTAAATGTAGCGCTCGTAGGAGTGTGGTCGTCTACTTTTACTACTCCTGGTGTGTGAATTATTTTTGACATATAGTTTGGCCTCCTTGGCTTAGCGAGAGTAATACTCTACGATTAGTTGTTCATTAATATCTGGTTCAGCTTCTGCGCGAAGTGGTAAACCGGTAACGCTTATCGACAGCTTCTTCCGGTCAGCTTTTAACCATCCTGGATATTCGGCTGGAGCTGGACTTACATCTTCTAATCGCTTGAAGTACTCGGTTTTTTTGCTGTGGTCCCTTACGACCAATTCATCGCCAGCTTTTAGACGCAAAGATGGAATGTCAAATCGGTGTCCATTAAGCATGAAGTGACCATGAGTAACTAATTGTCTGGCAGCACGTCTAGATGTGGCAAAACCAGATCTATATACTGCGTTGTCAGCCCTTTGTTCCAGTAGTTGAAGTAACATTTCACCTGATTGACCCTGGCGCCTGGATGCTTCTTTCATGAGACTGCTAAATTGTTTTTCTAACAATCCATATAGTCTTTTTACTTTTTGCTTTTCACGTAATTGAAGAGAATATTGACTTGTTTTGGCCCGGTAACCTCGACCAGTATTTTGTTGACCTGGAGTTGCACTACGTTTAACCAAAGCTTTATGAGCCTTAGGGTGCAATGCGTAGCCTTCGCGACGACTCATTTTTACAATAGAACCTCTATCTCGTGCCATATTATTAAACCCTTCGTGCCTTTCTGGGTCGTACACCACCATGAGCTATTGTGGTAACGTCTCGTATGCTGTCTACTGATATGTCCATGTTTTGTAAGCTTCTAATAGCTGCTTCTCGGCCCAATCCTATACCTTTTACATAAACATCTGCTTTGTTCATTCCATATGTCTGTTTGACGATTTGGCCAGCTTTTTCAGCCGCAATTTGTGCAGCGTAAGCTGTACCTTTTTTAGAGCCTCTAAATCCGCAAGCACCAGCGCTTGATGACGCTAATACACCACCAGTATTGTCTGTGAAAGTAACAATTGTATTGTTGAATGTAGCTAATATATGCATCTGTCCTGATGGAACTGATCTTTTAGTTTTCTTTTTCTTTGATGGTTTAGGTTTAATTTTTGAAGTTTCGTCATCTACTGTTTTAGAAATTTCAGTAACATTTAAGTCTTCTACGATTGGTAGAGCTTCTTCTGAATTTGGTGCAGGTGTATTGTCTGTCATAGTTCCTCGTTATGTCTTTGATGATGATTTAGGTTGAGACCCACCAACAGCAGTCTTTCTACCACGTCGAGTTCTTGCATTGGTACGAGTTCTTTGACCCCTGGAAGGTAGTCCGATTTTATGACGTATTCCTCGGTAACTATTTATGTCTTTAAGGCGCTTTATATTCGTAGCAACAATTCGTTGAAGTTCACCTTCAACAATTAGTTTTTCATTTATAACATCCTGAATACGGCTTATTTCTGAATCTGTTAAGTTTTTTACTCTTGTAGTAGAATCAACTTCGGAAATTTTCAGTATATCTGCAGAAGTTTTAGGACCAATTCCATATACGTACGTTAGAGCTACATGTACTTGTTTTGCGTCAGGAATAGTTACACCGGAAATTCTTGCCATGCTATTAACCCTGCCTTTGTTTATGCTTAGGCTTCAATTTATTGATAACGTAAATCCGTCCTTTGCGACGTACTATTTTATCATCGGGACTAATTTTTTTGACACTTGCACGCACTTTCATGCGGATCATTCTCCTTTGTCTGCGAGTGAATGACACACTGCTTAAATATTATGATTTGCGATAGGTGATTCTTCCCTTAGTAAGATCATAAGGGGTCAACTCAACC
>JBBQAJ010000020.1:0-9979 GCA_038316195.1 Saccharimonadales bacterium (SeqCode) | reverse complement strand
TGTAGAGCTAATGTTCATGCTGTGTGAGTCGTTAAATGTGATCTGATTGTTTGAATCAGGACCAGTGTTATTGACTGAACCAGTGTTAGAACTGTTTGAGTTTACAGCAGCTGCTAATGCAGAAGCTACGCTTGAACTACCTTGAGTAGCGCTTGTACTAGTACTAGCACCGTTGGATGCGTTTCCAGAATTTGCACCACCACCAGTTGTGTTGTTCTCAACTTCAGTATCGCCAGTTGACGAATCCTGATTGCTGTGACCTGACACAGAAGCAGAGTTGCTGCTGCTGGCACTTGTAGTGTGTGTGTCGTTAAATGATATTTGATTGTTGGAATCTGGCCCAGTTGTACCAATTGTACCTGTTTGAGCTGATACTATTCCAGCGCTAAGGCCAACACCCAAGAGCGCTATTGCTAATGTCCTAAGTAACTTTTTCATATAAGTTACTCCTTTCTTATTATTATTTAATTAATTCATCGGGTGTTCCCCCGAATAGATTCGAGAATTCTAATTCTCAAATTTCTTCGATTGAACACTTCTAGGGGTTTGAATACAGCAAACATACATTTTGCTATTTCTTCATTCCCAAAAACTTTTTGTTACTCCAGTAGAATAGATGTAGAACTTAATACTTTCTGTTAAATATCTAACAAAAACAATTGGTAATGTTGTCAAATAATAGAAATAGTTAGAATTGAATTTACCTCGTTGTAAAATTAGCTATTCACAATTGAGAGAATTAAAGTGGTGTAACGTCGACAAGTACACTTACAAGTCTAATATTTATTAGAACTGGTTTGTAAAACTTCTGCCCACACTTCTGCGAACATATATAAGCAAAATTATCGAAGTAATAGCTAGGGCAAATAAAATAAAAAATCTTTTTCGTTCGGTCATAGAACTTCCTTTAACTCAGCAACAAATACAAGCCTTTCTTTTGCTGTCCAAAGTGGCGTACAAGTATATAAGGTAAGTATAGCTTCTTTACTAGGGGCTTCAATTTCAGTTGCTGTCGGTGGTACAATTGTCGATTTATTCACGATGTAGTGATATATTTTCTGGTTGTAAACTATATATGCATCATCTTGGATTTTTAGTTTATCTAAATTGTAAAATACGGCAGTTCCAGTATATGTAAACCTATGCCCAACTAAAACTGTGTTTCCGGTTTTATCAGGTAGATTCGTGTTTGGGCGATGCCAAACTCCTCTGTGTATGGTTAGTGGATTGTTGCTGATGAGCATCGGATAATCTAGCTGAATCGTTGGCAAAATTAAATGATTGTAACTACGGTCAATTTTATTTAAACTATTTTCTTCAGTTGGATTTACGACAATTGGTTTTGTAATATGCTGTTTAATAACATAATCAGCTTTTGGTAGAATCGGCAGTATAACGATATAACTATTTGAGAAAACTATAACAGACAATAAAATTTTGTTAACCTTAGATATATTTTTATCTGATGGCCACCCACGTTTATTCATATGGGCTAATTATACATAAATTCCGTGATAGTATCTGTCTATGGTAGAAGTATATTTAGCCTTGGGGTCGAACGTTGGTGATAAAGTAGCGTTTATTGAATCTGCAAAAAAACTACTGTCGAAAAAAATATTTGATTTGCGTTCTGCCAAGTTTTATAACTCTAAAGCTGTCGGATATACAAACCAAGCAGATTTTACAAATACTGCAATATGCGGAAATACAATTTTGACACCAAATGAATTATTAAAATTTATAAAAAATACTGAATTCAATGTTGGCAGAACTAAATCTTTTAGGTGGGGGCCAAGGGAAATCGATATTGACATAATATTTTACGGTGATTTGATGCTGAGTAAAGAGGATCTAACAATTCCCCATCCACGTTTTGCTGAAAGAGATTTTGTTTTATTGCCACTTTCTGAATTAAATCCAAATATTTTAGATCCTATTTCAGGACAAAAGGTTTCGCAAATATTACAAAAACTTCCGAACTCCAAATATTCAATTTACTAAATTTATTTATAGGTGGCATTTATTGCTTTCATAAAGTAAAATTAGCTTAATATGGATCAATTTGGTGTATCACAAAAAATTGTAATTGTTGAAGATAAGCCTGAATTGGCTGAAATATACAAAACTCGCCTTGAAATTCTCGGGTATACCTGTTTCATTGCTAGTGATGGCGCGATTGCACTATCACTAATAGAAAAAGAACAACCAAATTTGGTGCTTCTAGATCTTATGATTCCGATAATCGCCGGTGACCAGGTGCTTAAAATTATGCGATCAAATGAATGGGGTAAAAAAATACCGGTTCAAATATTATCGGCATTAAATGAGTTAGACGCTCCTGAAGGTCTAAGAGAATTAGGGATAGAAGGATATGCAGTTAAGTCTAATCTTACAGATAATCAGCTAGATATATTAGTCGACAGTATCTTAAAACCAAAAGACCAAGAAGAAGACGTAGTTTTAGAATAATTAATTTTATAGGTTTACTTAAATAACTATTATTATGAAAATAATCATAAATGATTTGATTGTAGAAGCGAAACACGGCGTACATCAAAATGAAAAATTAGTCGCACAACGATTTAATATATGTGTTGAAGTTGCATTAATTTCAGATAAAGCCAGTAAGACTGACAACTTACACGACACAGTAGATTGGAGTAATTTACGCAAACAAATAATTGATACCACAGTCAATAATTCATTTAATCTAGTAGAAAAACTAGCAGGAGAAATCGCCGTTGAGATATTGACAGATAATAGTGTCAATAAGGTAAGGGTTGCAATACAGAAATTAGATGCATTTAAATCAGGAACACCGGAAGTTGTAATAGAATTAGAAAAATAGTTTAAATTTTGCTATAAACATTATAACTATCTTGTTTATTTGTTCTTGGCTTTTAAAACGATTTGACTTTTAGCAACGGCAATTAGCTTTCGTCATATTTTGTTGATTTCGATGAGCAGACTGGACAAATTAATGTCGCTAACACAAATAAAATGCTATAATAACCTTATAAATTAATGGAGCTAATAATGAGTCAAAACGAAACTTTAATAGAGGCAAATGTTGCTTTTCAGGAAACAGATAATATGGCTCATGCAACATTCCGTGAAAGATTATTACAATTTGGAGCACCATTGCTTGCAGCTGTGGCATTAACGGCATGCTTACAAGAAGCACCGGCTTACACTGGCCCATTAGCTGGATTGAAAGTAGGTCTAATAGGTGATAGCCAGGAATATCAAGCTGAAAACGGAAATGCTTTAACTACAACCCATGTACGAATAACAGATCAACTTAAAACTGGTGGATTCCAAGAAAGCTTCACAGCATGGATTGGTTCGAGTACAAAAGACCTCGTATCTGGGAATGTGCATACTGGTACATACGATAATTACTTTACTGGCTGGCCCACAGCACCTGATATTGCCGTTGCAGTTGAAGGTACGAATGACATGAGAACTTTAAATGGATCATCAACTCCAGTGGTACCATTTAGTGAAGCCAGTACGAATTATGACAGCTATCTAAAAAACACAGGTGCTAAATGTGATGTATTAGTGGGAATAGTTGAAACTGCTGGTGTTGATTGGAATCTAAATGTAGCTGGACCCCAATGGAATCAGTTTCTAAGTGATGAGGCAGTATCACGAAATGGTGTCTATATAGATTGGGCAAATATTGTTCGGCAACATCCAGAGTATTTAAGAGATGATTTGGTGCATCAAACAAATGCAGGTCAAATAGCTTTTAGAGGTGTACAGCTAGCAGGTATTGCCGCATGTGCTCAAAAAATTAATGCCGCCGCTGGAAAATAATTCACATTAGGCATGCCGAGTGAAGTTATAGTGTTTCAATATTAGCCCAATTATTTAACTATCTGTTTTTTACTATAAGTGCGCTTACTAAAACTAGAGTATATATAGCAGTATTTGCACTGTAACTTATTATCATAGGTTTTGATTTAATTAAAAAAGAATATACAAGCAAAGTTAAAGTGAAGACGACGTAATAACTCCAAGAAATAATTGATACTCCACGCGCATGTGGGCTGGACCAAATTTCTAAAACTTGTGGGATTGTAGCAATCACGTTTATAAGCCCAAGAATAACAATTAATTTATCGAAGCCATCTCGCCATTTATTCGCAATAAATTTTTTGTATTGTTCTGGCGTTAGTCGAACTAATTTAGCTTTAGCTTTGTTTATCATATGTGAAATACGTTCTGGTAATCAGCATCGAAATGACAAGTTACGCACAAGTTATTAGAAATATTTGAGGGATTCAATGTATATTATTTTTGAGTTCAAAGTGACAACCTCAAATTAATGCCAAGATACTGCGTCTGGTGCAGAAGTTAAGCCTCCACCAAGACTTTCCCAGCTATGCCAAGAACCATCAAAATAGTTGTGAAACATTGTGTTGTCGGTGCCTCTGCCAAATACATCTAATCTATTTGGCCCAAATGAGGATACTCCCGGGGATGAAGTGAAGGTTCCACCGAGTCCATCCCAACCATGCCAACTACCGTCGTACCAGGTGTGATACATTGCATTATCAGTTCCTCTTGCGAATACATCAAATCGCCCTGATTGCCATGAGACAGCAGCCGGATCTGACGTGAGTGCCCCTCCAAGGTTTTGCCAGCCACTCCAACTTGAACCATTCCAAAATTTTTGGATTAACTGTTTGCTACTATTGATCGCAAATACGTGAATGTCGTTTGGCCCGCTTCCAGCTACGGCTGGTGAAGAGCTCAATGAACCTCCTAGATTTTCCCAGCCCGACCATGCGCCTGCATTGTAATATTTATGGTACAGGTTATTACCCGGCCCTCGTGCAAATACATCTAGTCTGTTATTGGTAAATCCAATGGCGGCTGGATCAGAGTTTATGTTTTGTCCTATATCCTCCCATTCATGCCAAGATCCATCGAACCATTTGTGCCATACGTTTCCGTTTGTTCCTTGGGCAAATACATCAAGCTTGCCATTACCTCGTGACGTGACTCCCGGCCCGGATGTAAGCGTACCTCCAAGGTCCTCCCACGCTGACCAAGTACCTTGGTAATATTTGTGCCATAAATGATTATTAGTTCCTCGCGCAAATGTGTCAATTAGTTGTTGAACTGGAGCTGGGGATTTGGAGCTCATGTCCCCGCAACCACATGTACTGAATCCCTGTGCAACGAACATTTCTCCAGACGCACTGTATGCAACGCCTACACCAATCGTATTAAATGCTCTATCAACAATATTCTGATAGTGTAGTGGGCTTGCTATTAGTGCGGCACTTATAGTTGCTACAGAGGGACCTTCGCCAATGTTTTCCCCCACTTTACCATAAGGTGTATTGCAACCTGAATAATAATCGTTTGTATTTATGTGATACAAATTGTTTTCTCTGGCCATTCGTTCAGCATGGGCTCTAGCTACATTGGCCAAGCAACTTGCAGATGTAACCCCAGGAACTCCGACGCTGGATCGAACTACATTAACTCTGTTTGTAAAATCTGCTTCGGCCCCAGAATCAAGAGCGTAACTTTTTATAAGGTAGGCCGCGCCAACAATCGCAAACATTAATACAAAAATGATTCCTATTTTTTTTCGGCTTGTCAGTCTAGCAAATTTTAATTTTAATGAAGATTTATTATTTTTTTTCGACTTAGATCTATTAGTATTCCTTTTTTGTGGCATGATACTCTTTTAAATTAAATTATAGTCTTATCATAAGCATAATAGTGTGAATGTCAAATTATCAGAAAAGAATTTTCAGAAATTTACACTTCTTATTCCCAAAAATTATTATTGCCTAGTTGTCGTTGAATTATTTTTGCTATAGCTTTTAAGATATGGAGTATAAATTAAACAAAATTCAAATTACTGAGTCATTATATAAATGATAACTCTATATTGGGCAGATAATTTCTGCTTCTATCAATTAAACTTTCTGCAGTGAATTGTTTACCTGAATATGGTCTATTTTTGCCTCTAAATACTCTAAGGTTGCCACCATTGTCAGTTTCATTTAGGAAGATTCCACCTAATCTGCCAATGATTGATTCCCTAGTCTTTCCTCTATCGTATGTACCTCGGTCAGTAAGCTTTTTCAATCTACCACGACCGGAAATGTCCTTAACTTCTACAAGTGCAGTACTCGCAAACAAAAGTCTGCCTTCAGGGTCAGTGTAGTTTGTAAGCGTACTGATCAGACTAAATGATCTGGCATTTATCGCCCTCTCGATATTTCCTAATACTAGGTGCCTTCCTTCTTGCTTGCTCAGTAAGGCACTTGGACCTGTTTTGCCATCTGCTGCGGCTTCGACAAACGTTTTAAGGTCTGTAAAATTTGGATCCGGAATGTCGGACAGTTTTCCCCAGTCTATGGCCGAATCGAAGGGTTGGTCACCTGTAATCATGGCACCACCGAGAATATGAAGTGTTCGGCTAGCAGCCCTAAGTGTATCGCCTTCACGTAATACACCGGCATAAGCATATAGCAACACTTCGCCAGCGTTGGCTAAAGTTAATTGTTCTCCTAAATCAATTGCCATTACCTTAGATTATCACTATGTAAAAGGCATGCAAGCATGAGCGAATAATCATATTGGTGATATCTCTGATATCAAATGTGTCGGGGGCTGATTATTATTAAAGTCTAGGTATTTTGTATAATAATCGCTACCAATGATTTAACTTGAGGTTTTTTTTGGCGTGTATAATAATAGTTACACTAAGATAATTTGGTAGTGAAATTTTTACAAATGACTATAACCAGAGAAGATATATTTAGAGAAATAGAACCCCAAATTGGGGAAGCCTACGACAGGCATATTACTGCAGTTGCTCGCGATACTATTTCGCTTGACCCGTATAGTTTGGTACCTATCCAAGACTATGAACAAATTAGAGTGGGCTTTAATGAGCATGTTAACGAATGGGCTACAAATGGAATCGATATATTACCTTTGGTAAAATCGGCTTTGTTGGTTGATGCTGCGACTGAAGAGAATTTACCTTGGTACACGGCATTGTTAACAGGGGGATTTGAGTCATGGGTCGATTGGAATGCAAGATGGACTGCAGAAGAAAAAAGCCATGGCGAAATCATGGTTAGAGATATTGAAGCTCGCGGGATTATGGATATGACAACAGAATGGTTGAGGGCTAGAGAATTAAACATGGTAAAAGGTATACATCCAGAAATACCTACCCCCCAGGACGGAATAGCATATGTAGTAACTCAAGAACTACTAACAAGAGCTGCACATTTTGGTTTGGCCCGTTTAATGGATAGTGCAGGCAGGAAAAGCCTTCGAGCAGTCGGTGCGGACGAAGGCAGACATTACCAATTCTATGTATCGGCAGCACATGCCTTAGCAATTGCATTCCCTGACCTGGCACTGATGGCGATGCGTAGGCAACACGAGGGAGATAACTTTGGTATGCCAGGACAAAAAGGCATACCAGCTTATGAGGCACTCGCAAAAATTATTGCTTTGGGTGGAATGTTTGATGCCATTACCGTATTAGAAGCTCAAAAAAAGACAATAGATGAAGCTGGATTGTTGCAAGCTGTTCCGGTCTCTGATGAGGGGAAGCAAGCACTTGATTGGGCATATGGAATTTCTGAACGTACTGACCCTACATGGGAAAGGAAAACAAAATTAATGTCCAAGATTCGCGAAAGGGCTACAAAAAGTATCGATCCAAATGGATTGAAGCCAGTGATACTTGGAACTACAGTCGAACTTGTAGATAACGAGTTTAAAGCAATTATTTAATTTCAAAATTTTGCTATTTAAATTAACTAAACTTCGCGCCCACTGACAATATTTACAAGTATTTGTCTACCAACTTTTTGTCTATTTCTTTCTTCTAGCCATATAAGCGCTGTTTCGACATCGCCAACTAGTCTTACTTCTCCATCTAGTGTTACCTTCTGAAGAGGAAAATTGAGTTCAGTTTCTGCGACCTTTACAACACTTGACCAACTATTGCTAAAGCCATGCATCCAATTGCGCCTGAAGTCAGTTTTGGATATAAACTCAGCCCCAATTAATAGTTCGGGGTTGATTATCCCATTAATTTCTCTCTGCATCGCTAGTCTTGAGTCAAATAAATCTACAAGATTGGCGTCCTCATGGTCAGCCTGGAACTGAGCTGCAAATACTAATAATCTTCCTGCGTGTTTTGAAACAATACGCTTTTTAATTACAGAAGTGGTTTCTTTATTAACTGCTTGACGCTGAGTATCATCTATTAGCTCTGTAGATAATAAGGCCCGGGCACCATTAATGGCAATGATGTCCTTGCGATTGGTAACAGTTTTAGGATAATTGCCGGCAAATCTATCAATATATGCATCGGTTTCTGTTCCCCTAGGAACTAAACCAGATACAGCAAAATCTGCCCAGCGACTTAATCTAAGTGCAAATTGAAGCATATCAGGAGCGACTTCTTCTGAAATCACATTTTTGACGGTTAAGTCTTTGAACCAAGTTGTATCGTCTAGGTATGAAATTGTACTTAAAATATTAGGTATAAAACCATTTGTTTCTTGTTCCCAGCCATGCTGATCTACGTCATAAACATCAAGTTTATCTCGCATAGTTTGCAGTGATTCAATCGTTAACATGTCTCTCCCATTTGTCTGACAATATTACTCTGTTTGAGAGAAGTTATCAAACACGTTATCATATTAAAAATAAAATTATACTTTTTGTATCTAAAAATAGCATCGTGCAGTTACGATATATAAACTTAAAGTAATATTTTAGTTGGTTGCGCGTCTGGTGTTGTTCTGTAGTTTAAGGCAATAATGTTATCACTCTCAATTTTAAAATTTACATATCCTTCGGCTGATTTACCGACATCTATCGGTCCACCCATTGGAGTAATTGTATTATCAGCAGTGAAAACATGCTCATGACCCAGGCTATCAACAGCAGTAAGTTGTAAAAGTGGCGAAAACTGCATAACGTCAGGAGTATGATTCGAAATTTCGATGTTAACTTTCAAATATCTTGGTTCGTTTTGGCCAGCATATTCATGACTTATTATTTTCAAAGGTAGAAGTTCAATGCTTTCCGATAGTACTGCTTTATTATTACTTGATATTGGAGCTAAAGAAATTGCGTTACGTGGACCTACGTGAGTAATAATTAGGTATAGCTGGTATACCCCTAACAAAACAAGCAATATAAAAATAAATATGACCAGATTCTTAATTATCTTATGTAGGGGCTTAACCTTCCCACCTCTTATGTTATTCATTGTATATATTCTAACATTTACAGTTTAAACCTTACTGATATTTGGTTTGCGTCTTGAAGATTCGGATTAAAGATAAATTGTCCTGAGTGAATCGAGTCTGGTAACGTAAAGCCGACTTCTCCCCTTACTGTTTCACCTGGATTAACTGGTCCACCAAGTGAATTATGAATATCGACTGCGCTACTTACATGATAATTATTCGCATTATCATCAAGAATTGTCATGCTTGTTATAGGTGAAAGTTGATATGTTATTGAGGAGTTATTTTTAAATGAAATGTTTACAATTACGAACTGTTTTCCTTGTTCTAGCTCCCAAAAACCTGGAACTTGTACCGTATCATATCGGACGCTGTTAAAACTAAATGAAAATCTATCATCTTGAATGATTTCTCCAGGTTGCCATTGTTTTAGCTGATATGTATTGACTATAGTTTTTAATTTTATTGTTTGATATCTATAAAAGACAGCACTGAATACGGCAATCATGAATAGTACTGTTGTCGCAATATAGAAAAAAGATTTTTTGTAAGATACTATATTCCCGACTAATTTTTTAGTCTTTGACTTAACCATAATTAGTTATACGGCCCTAGGTATAAGTTATTCATCCAGTTTGCATAATTACTTCCACCTAGCGTAGCGCCATTTCTATGATCAGAAGTAAAATTAGTTAGATTTCCACCATATACTTGACCAC
>JBBQAJ010000002.1:0-153072 GCA_038316195.1 Saccharimonadales bacterium (SeqCode) | reverse complement strand
GGGCTTATCTGCGAAATGCATTTGCCATAGATACCCTAAACAGGAGTCGCTAGTTGGAAACTTATGATTGAACTCCTGCATTGTAAACTTCATACTTACAGTTTACGCCACTGTTAATATGGTGTCAAGGGATAATTGCCGGATAAAAGGATTGACAATAATGAGTAATTGTAGTACAGTATACACCAACCTAGGAATAAGGAGCAAATTATGAAACCACGAGAAGTATTAGTAGCAGCAGGTGCGGGTGCGGGTATCGCAGTTCTTGCGATGAACCTTGTAGGGAATCCATTTTATGCTCATGAAAGCGATAAAATAAAAGCTGAGCAAAATAAGATTGAAATGTTCACTTCAGATTATTCAACTAACCTCGGTGCACTTGTTACGTCACACGAGATTGATCTTGATGCAACACTTACAGTGGGTTTTCATGTAAAAGGTACGCCGTGGGACATGAAAGTACACTCTACAGATCCTTATCATGGTACGTTCGTGACAGATGCAAACTTTAGTATGAAGGGCGCAACTCAAATATGGACATCCAGAAAGAACATAGATTCTTTACCATTGCCAGAAGACAGGATTGTAGCCCAAGTGGACAGAAGCGCTGTATTTTTCAATAGAGGTCGCAATAATTTCTCAAGCGCAGAAGATAATTCCTACACTGTAAAAGATGGATTCATTACCAAACGTAACGGCATTGAAGTAACTGAACCAGAACGCATATTTGCGAGAAACGGCAATTACAAACCACCAAAAACTCATATGCGTGGAAGTCCTGGATTAGTTTCGCGATTGGTTAATAAAGGTTCCCTCGATAACATTCGTAATGGAGAGAACGCATACGACTACATGGCAACAGACGGGCAAGTAGAGGCACAAAATCCATCGTGTATAGATGCTGCCTTTAAAGCAGTTAATTTTGACTCGTATGCTACAACGTCAGTAACAGATGCACTTGCAAAACAGGGCTTCGCAAAACGCAATATTAAAGTGGATTTTGTAGGTAAATTACCAGCATCAAACAAAATTAAAGATGAGATTGGGATGACATACGATCAACATATTAAAGAATTAGAGAACTTGGTTCCCGGAGATCAAAAAATAAGATCAGCTAATACGTGTTTAGTTGGCAACTTAAAAGACACTACGAAACCTGAAAAAGTCATGCCGAAACATACTAATTCTCCAAATAGCTTGCAGGCAAGCGCCACTCATCCAAACAACAACCGACCCACATTGCCCAAAGGCCCAAGACCTCGTGTACAACATCGTGCATCAAGATAAGCAAAATGACGTCTCTGAAATATTATTTTTCTTAAATAAATGTAGCTCAAAAAGGTGGTTCCTATTTAACTTACACCATGTAAAAGATCAAGATATATCTGCATTTATTTATTTGCGATGTTGGCATCCGGCCCAACAGCAAGGGCGTCTCATGCCTTCCAATAGTTCCGTTATTGTTCGTTCAATATGATTTGTGCGTGTTTCAGGCTTTTTGGTGGATTCTGTCCAGCAGATCCATTCATTTCTAGCCAGTGGTGTAAGGTCTTCCCATCTCTCAAGTGCTGAATCGTCAGACAAAAGTGCCTTTTGTAAATCAGTAGGTACCTTATGTGCTACGCCAGAAGTGATAACAACTTTAGCCATATAATTAACTCTACACTTATTATATCAACATTACAAAAGATATTTTGACATAATTGCATTTTTATGTTATGTTGATACTTATATGCAGGTAAATCGACCAGACTCTGGTATAGAAACTGATACTGTTGTCATGTCCTACTACCCTGTAGGCGGTAATGATGGCAATACTAGACCACGATATCAAGTAGAAGCAGATATAACTGGCTTTGATATTGTAGGCATACCCAGAGTAGGGAGTAACACTTTGAGCATTGATTCAAATTTACGAAAACAATTATCTCCAGAATTATTTGATGAAGCACTTGCAGACGATGCCGTGCAATTCGACAATTTAACAATGAATTATGACCGTATAATCTGGCGAGGGCAGTCAACAGGCACTTTTCCAACACTGAATGTAGTTAAAAATGGATTAGTCAAAGCAACGCACCTATTGGTTGAAGATGGTATCAATTTGCGAGTTGGAGTTGATGGTTTTAGTATTCCACTATGGAAGGCACAACTTGAGTGGTTAAAATATGATAGAAATGAAGCCAAAAACATGTCAAAAAATCTAGATCCTGATTGGGTCAAACCTGAAGGCATACCACAAAACCGATTTTCAATAACAACAAAACACTTTGTTGAACAGTATCATTGGTCTCCACTCTGGAGAAGTTCATATAGTCGTGATGCAATCCTAGAAATTGCACAAAATTTGACAAAACTGCCAATATTTATAAAATTTTTAGGACACTCTGCAACTGCAACGGACTCTGAGCTAATGCAAACAATTTCAGAATTAGTGGAAATAAAACAAAATCGTCAGGCTATCACAACTTCAGAAGCAGACATAAAAATAAATTACGACGTTTCTGCTTGGCATGGATATCTTTTGTATCCTCAGTTCGGTAGCAAAAATCTTATAGCTACTGCAAACATGAAATCGCTAGTTACATAAACGGTTAACTCGGATGTAAAAAATGTTGTACTTTTTAAGCTTTAGCGTGTAGTATTTGTACAGTTAAAAGGTCGGGATTTGAAACAAATAAAATTAATAATAAGTCTGGTTATGTTTTTCGCCATAATTGGGGTTAATTATGTAAATCCAAATATTGCACATGCTGCGAACGATCCGTTTACTTGTACACCTGCTTTCTATCAAATAATTAACAACCAGCTGAAAATACTTAACCCAATAACAGGTGTATATTCAGATATTGGTCCACCGGCTCCAGATTACAATTCAATGGGATATAACATTGAAGATAACTATATTTATGGAGTAACCAGAATATCAAACATCGGTCACGTTCTCAGGATAGGAAATGACGGCTCGACTGTAGATTTGGGGATTCCAGTTGGTGTAGCTGCCAATAATTATTTGGCTGGAGATTTTGACAATCTGGGTAATCTCTATGTTTCAAATGGCGGAAATACAATATACAAGATTGATGTTAGCGCAATGACAATAACTCCTGTCGTACTAACTGGACCACCAATAGGTGGAGCAGATTTGGTGTTTATAAATAATAAGCTCTATTCTCTGGCTAACCAGACACTTTACATTGTTGATCTGTCAAATAATACATCTTCAACAATAACAGTACCGGGTTTACCAGTATCGGCAGCTTATGGAGCAGGGTGGACAGATCAAACCAATGCGTTATATTTTGGACTGAACGTAACAGGTGAAATTTGGCAAATAAATGACTACACAACTGCTTCCCCAACTGGCACATTAAAACTCACTGCGCAAGTTGCAATTGCAAATGACGGAGCGAGTTGTCCTACTGCTCAAAGTACCTTCGACCCCCCAATTGCAACAAATGACAGCTATACATCCACATACAACACTCCCATCAACGTAACATCGAACACGCCCTTAAGTAATGACACAGGCAATAGCTTGACCGTAACAAGCCATACAAACCCGTCTCACGGTGTTCTTGGTATCAATACCAACGGATCATTTACGTATACTCCTAATAGTGGCTACTACGGTAATGACTCATTTACATATACAGTCACCGACGGATTTGGACGAACTGCCTCAGCAACTGTAAGCATTAACATACAAACACCATCATTGCTTGCCGAGACTGGTTCTAGCTCGTGGGCAGTTAGTTTGCTAAGCATAGCAATAGTGTTTGTATCAGTGTATATTTTCCGAAGAAAAAACAGACTATACAGGTCCTACTTATAACATTACTTCAACTGTATAATATAGATTGATGATAACAGGCTCTACGAAAATAAATTTAGATCAGATATTTCCAATTATTGTTTTTATATGGCTTACTGTTTCAATATTCTATTTTAGATACAAACGAAAAAATAGACAGATTAACGTAACAAATAGCCCGATTTTACTAACATATTATACCGAAGGAACTTTACTAATTCCGGCCAAAAAAGGTAAGTTCGGTGATTTGAACTACTCGGCGTTTGTCACTTTACCAATATATATGGATTCTTCCGGCACTAGTGCACTTATATTTAGAGTCGAATTACCATTTTATTCATCAATTCATTTATTGGGGATTCCAAAAAAAACTGGTGCAATACGTCTTGATCCAACAAAAGGCAATAGTGTCATGGAAAGAATAGATTTGGAAGGTAACTATAGCCAATTCTTCGATTTATTTTGTGAACATAATATGCAAGAATCTGCGAGATACGTTTTGGATCCAGAAGCGATGATATTTACTTTAGACTTTTGCCAATCTCAAAATTGGGAGCTTGTTGACAATGATTTGTACTTTGTCAAATCTAACGGTATGCATGATCCGAACGATCCGACATATTTATTAGATGATATACTAACTTTTGTTAAAGAAATTCGACCTGCCGTAGAAAAACCACTTACTGATCTACAAAAATCTATTTCAACACCGTACGGAGAAGATAGACGAAATGACTTGCTTTGTCCTTTTTGTAATTCAATTTTACAAAACAATTCTAAGTATTTTTCTTGCCCAAATGGCCATGGAACATTAATTTCAGGCAAAAGTTTAGCTAACCTCAAAAATGGCAAGTTAACAATCCCATATAATGGCATTCCATATAAAAGAATTGAAAATACGATTAAATGCCCATCCTGTGGGAATATAATGAACAAAGTTAAATATGATGGTGGGACGACTATAATAGATAGTTGCATAAAGTGTCCATATCGTTGGCTTGACGCTGGTGAATATAAATCACTAACTTAGTTAAAATAATTGAGAATCCCTAACTAATCATATGCTATAGTATGTATAGTTAACTTGACTTGTATATGTTTATAAGAGACAAAGAACACACCGTTATAAATTCAGTGCGAAAAGTGCGCACTGAATTAAAGATAACCCAAGATGAACTTGCTGATTCCGTAAACGCAACACGTCAAACTATAATTGCTATTGAAAAAGGTAACTACGTACCTAGCGTGCTTCTTGCACTTCGTATATCCACTGTACTAAACAAAAAAGTAGAGGAAATTTTCGCTTATGAAAAAATATAAATCATTACTAGATATTATTCTATTAGTCAGCCTAACAGTAATGGCAATTCTTGCAATTGCGCCCAAAACATTTGTAATGCCATCTCAGGTACAGATGCTTTTCCTTGCAGTTGTGTTAGGACTACTCTCCGGCTTTTTGGCTTTACTTTGGCGTGAGCAACCAACAGATGAACGAGAATCCTACAATCAAGCACTTGCAAGTCGTTCGGCATATATAGTTGGTGTGATTATACTAATTATTGCAACATTAGCTGAAAGCCTCCATCACAAACTTGATCCAGCAATACCAATTGCCCTACTAGCCATGATCGCGACAAAAATTATCATACAGCGTGACAGAGATGATTCTTAATATTCGTAAAGTCAACTTGACATTGCATACTTCAAACCTTAAACTTTATACATATCAAATTAAGCGAGGGTAAAAAGAATGAATAAAAATTCACTAATAGTAGCAATAGTTGTATCAGTCATCGTTGTTGGAGGTGGTGTTACTTACGCATCAGTTAAGAGCAATAACGACAAAAAAGTAGCTGAACACTCAGCAATGATGAAAAAAGAAGCTGATGATGCAAAAATGAAGCAAGACGAAACAATGAAAATGGAAGAAGAGGCAACGGCCAAACAAAAAGAAGCCGATGCTATGAAGAAAGATGACGCTATGGTAAAAGATGATGCAATGAAAAAAGAAACTACAACACCCCCTACACAATAGGAAAGACCCGATACTTTTTTTAAATTAATGAGAAATAACTAATCATGAACAGGAAATCACTACTTTTAATAATCGTAGCAGTCCTCCTTATTGGTGGAGGCACTGGGTATGCAAATGCTCGAAACAGCAAAGTTAAAAAGAATGCCGAAATAGCGCAACAAGAATCAGTCACAGGGAAGGGAAAGTTAGCAAAAGATGATGTTTCCGTGAAAATAAACGAAACAAATTCTCAAAACAGTGGTGACGCCGTTATGGCTAAAGGTATATTTAATGATTACGACACAGCTAAACTAGTAAATGCCGATAAAGGTGACGTGGTTTTGTTCTTTAGCGCAGCCTGGTGTCCTACATGTCAAGAAGCAAACAAGAACTTTACTGCAAAAAGCACTCCGGACGGACTTACACTGCTTAAGATTGACTATGATAAATCGACTGATTTAAAGAAAATGTATGGCGTGACTTACCAACATACGTTTGTACAAGTAGATAAAAACGGCAAACTTCTCAAAAAATGGAGTGGTTCAACAACCTACGATCAACTAAACTCAGAAATTGTAAAACGTACATAACAAACGTGGAGGGTAAACAAAAAAAATGCTATTACTAATAACATCATTCCTGGCTGGCATACTAACGGTCTTCGCGCCTTGTGTTTTAATTCTACTGCCAGTAATTGTTGGTAGCTCACTTGCTACCGATGAAAATAAAGAGATTGATAAGAAAAAACCCTACATAATTGCTATCAGTTTAGGTATATCGGTCCTATTGTTTACGCTCTTATTAAAAGCCAGCACAGCATTAATTGCTATCGACCCACAAGTCTGGAAGTCGATATCAGGAGGTATAGTTATTTTACTTGGTTTAAGTCTGCTGTTTCCTTTGATGTGGGCTCGAATTAGTGCCAAGGTTGGTCTAGAAAATAATTCAAATTCATTTTTAGCAAAAGCTTCAAAGAAATCTGGCATTGGCGGCTATATACTCACCGGTGCTGCGCTAGGACCAGTATTTTCGGCCTGCAGTCCTGTCTACGTCCTCATTTTAGCAACAGTACTGCCAGCAAATTTTGCACTTGGACTCTTATATATGACTCTCTATGCAACTGGCCTAACATTAGCCTTATTAGCAATTGCCATAGCAGGACGTAAATTAACAAAAAGAATGAACTGGAGCGCAAAGCCTAATGGCTGGTTTCGGCGTTCTTTAGCCATCCTACTAATATTAGTTGGGTTGGCAGTTATTTCTGGTTTCGATAAAACACTTCAAACTTGGATACTAACAAACTCACCATTAAATAGCACAAAGCTTGAGGAAAAATTGATACCAAGCAAAGACACCAATACCCGGAACAACAATGTTAGCGCAAAAGCAAAATTTAATGTCACCCCATATGATGCCCCGGAGCTACGAGATATCGCTAGCTGGATTAACAGTGATCCACAAACAATTTCCAGCTTAAAAGGCAAGGTCGTACTAATAGACTTTTGGACGTATTCATGTATAAACTGCATAAGAACTCAACCATACCTCAATGCTTGGCATGATAAGTATAAAGATGATGGGTTAGTAATAATTGGAGTCCATGCGCCCGAGTTTGCTTTTGAAAAAATACCAGCAAATGTTCAAGCTGCCGTAAAGACTGCAAAGATTGGATACCCAGTAGCTCTAGACAACAATTTTTCTACCTGGAAAGCATATGAAAATCAATTTTGGCCAGCCAAGTATATTATCGACAAAAACGGCCAAGTACGATATACACATTTCGGAGAAGGAAACTATGGTGAAACTGAAGACGTCATCCAGACGTTGCTCAAGGAAAATGGTGCCAATATCGATAATAAGGTTAAAAGTGCCGACCAGAAATCCCAATTTCGAAAAGACCAATCGCCCGAAACATACCTTGGTTACGAAAGAGCTGAACGATTTGCAAATTCTGGTGGCTTTCAAAAGGACATTGACGCAACATATAAACCGGTCGCAAATCTCATGAGTAACCAATGGTCATTTGAAGGTGACTGGAACGTATCTTCTGGCGAGTCAATTAGCCTTAAGGATAAATCAATCTTACGTTTTAAATTCTCAGCTAAAGAAGTGTATCTTGTTATGAGTGGTAGCGATGGTACTGCGACAGTAGCACTAAATGGTCAGCCGGTAACAAGTAGCAACCAAGGTGGCACTGACGTTAATGCAGATGGTAAAGTTTATCCATCGGCTGCTAGATTATACAAAATCATTAATGCAAAAGAATTTATTAAAGATGGGCTACTAGAAATAACATTGCCAAAGGGCACTACAGTTAATGCCTTCACATTTGGCAGCTAAACAAAAGGAGAAAAAATGGATATAACTATTTACTCAACGACAACATGTAGTTTTTGTAATGTATTGACTGCCTGGCTGGATAAACAAAAAATTCCCTACATAAAGAAAATGACTGATGAAGACGACGAAGCAATGGCTGAGTTTATGAGTGTCAATGATGGTGCATTGGGAGTACCTTTTACGGTATTGAAAGATGCCAAGGGAAATGAAACTAAAATTCTAGGATTTGACCAGGAAAAATTCAAAAAAGTACTTAATCTTTAGGATGTACGTCCCACGTCTCTATCATCATATTTTAACAATAGTTTTTTGCGATGCATATGTTGGCGTGAATTGGGTTAGCTTTTAATTCAAATTGATCAATCATATTTTGCCAGTTAACGGCGTGTAATCATTACCATTATGATATAGTTATACAAAAGGAACTTAGATATTGTTTTTACTTGCTGTAATTGTTTTCATTGCTTTCTGGGACTTAGCCCTAGGATTTAGTGTACTTCTTAAAAATCGACACAATCAAGCAAACATTACTTTTAGTTTTTTCGCATTTTTATTAGCTATTTGGATGGTAATTAGTTTTCTAAGTAATAACCCGACCTACGATTTAGATATATTATATTGGCTAAAAAGCGCAGCCTTTTTCATACCACCAATTGGATTATACACATTGTTAGTTTTTAGCATCCAGTTTACTAATTATAAATCAAAAATCCGTAATTTTTTGCTATGGTTTGGTGGAATTTCTGCGATTTTTGTTTCGTTTATTAGCGTCACGCCATTTGTTTTATCAGATGTTAAAGTAGTCAAAAACATTGTGGAAACGGGATTTGGTCAACTAACTGTACTGTACTTAGCATATATTGTTTCATTATTGATAATTGAAATTTGGATTCTTACGAATTCAATTCGCAATCTCCGTGGTATTGCTAGAGCCAGGACATTAATAATGACCATTAGTTTATTTGTAGCAATTACACTACTGATAATTACAAATTTATTGTTGCCATTAGTGTTCAAAAACGTTTCATTTGTTATTTTGGGATTGTTCTCCACCATCATTATTGTTGGGGGGTTCTCATACTCCATTGTTAAGCTTCGATTGTTTGACATTCGATTAGTCGTTGCGCGATCTATTGCATATTTTTTGCTAATAATCACCTTGGGTTCTTTATACTCAATTGTAACCTTTTGGATAGGTGGAATAATATTCAACAACTCAGCAATTGGCATTCAGCAACAATCTTTTAGCGTTTTTACTGCACTAGTTTTAATATTTACCTTTCAACCAATGCGAAAATTTTTTGAAAAATATACAGACAAAATATTTTACAGAAACAGCTACAACCCACAAGACCTATTAAATGCGATTAGCCATATTTTGACTTCTGAAATTGAATTAATTTCTTTAAGTAAAAGATCCAGACAAGCACTATCGAAATATTTACACGTAGATAATGTAAACATTGTCGTGCTGAATAATAACAAAGTATTCACCGAGTCTGGACATTATGTTGTCAGCCAATTACAAGATCTTGCTCAAGACTTAGAATATATTAGAAGCCCAATAATAGTTACAGATGAACTACCAGAAGGTAGAAAAAAGGAATTACTAAACAAATACAATATACGTGTTTTTGCTCTCCTGAAAACACAAGAAGAGCGCGTAGGTTATTTACTATTTGGGCACAAACTCAGTGGAGATATATTTAACAAAAAAGATATTGATGTCATAAAAACAGTCTCTAATCAACTTGCTGTTGCGATACAAAATTCCAAGTCATATGTAGAAGTTCAAAGATTTAACACAACATTAAAAGGGAAAGTTAGTGAAGCAACCCAAAAATTAAAGGACGCTAATGTATCCTTACAAAAACTTGATAATGTTAAAGATGAGTTCATAACTATGGCATCGCATCAACTTAGGACCCCCTTAACAATTAGCGAAAACTTCATGTCGAGTATTTTGGAAGGTATGTTTGGCAAATTCAATAAAGATCAAGAACGTGCTTTACGTATAACACAAGACCACTTACACATTACTAATGGAATTATTTCCGACTTGCTTAACGTAAGTCGCATGGAAGTAGGTCAGTTTCACATAAACCCAAGTGCCGTAAATATAAAAGAGCTTGTAATAGACGAGCTAGAACATTTAGAAATTAAAGCTAAGTCCCAAGGTGTAAAGCTAAATTTTGAGCCAGTAAAAAAATTGATACCGATATGTAAACTAGACAAGCAAAAAACGCAACAAGCAATTTTAAACTTAATAGATAATGCCATAAATTACTCACCAAATGGCAAAGTCGTCGTCAGCCTAAACACTGCTGGTAATAATATTATTTTCAAAGTAACCGATAATGGTATGGGTATACCTGAAAATGAATTACCTAATCTTTTTACCAAGTTTTTTCGTGCAGAAAATGCTCGCAAAACTCGACCTAGTGGTACGGGTATCGGGCTATATCTTGTTAAGAGAGTTGTAGAAGATCAAGGTGGTACACTTATTTTTTCAAGCACGCAAGGCAAAGGCTCAATATTTGGTTTTAGGATTCCGATCGTAATAACAAACGAAATACCAAATGATGAGAATGAGTATTCACGTTTAACTAATATGAAATTATAATTAGATTTTTAAACCCGAAGTAATTTTAAGATTTGCAGACTATAGTTTTGGATTCTTCTGAGCTAATCATGAATGCAATTAAATGAAAATGTGGCTCGGTTTCACCAGCATGAGGCTGTACTGGCATTAGCATTATATGATCATATTTTGCGCCATTAAGTTTCAAATTCATGTATTTTTCTGATCCATTTTGAATATCAGCATATTTAACCAAAAACTCAAGTGCTACAATTTTCGATTTGAAGACATCGTATATTGGGCCAGTCGGGATATCTTGTGGGGAGATGTATTGTTTGCCACGGCCATCAACACACACCTCACTAACGGTGGCGTCTTTGGGAACTGACAATTCAACAGCATTTTCCGAGGCAGTTGGTGCTGTAGATTGCTTAATTGTTTTTTTAGTACCTACATAATATGATATTCCACAGAAAAGTAAAAATATAAACAGAAAAGTAAAAATTTGAATTAGTTTTTTGGGTTTTTTACTTTTAATGGGTGGTACTGTTAATTGCTCATTAGGCGAGATGTTGTTCAAAGGTGCAGTCTGAATTAGGGTTGGAGCACTGTTTATAGTTTGAACTGGGGCAGCGAGATCCTCTGTTGAACTGTCTTTTTGCTCCACGTTTGGTTGCATATTATAAGCATAACTGCATTTGTTCTTTGCTGTCAAGGTTGTTCTACAGTTAACTTCGTACTAACATACCACTAATGGTTAAATCAAAAATTGGAAATCGACTATTGTTCTATTTCTTCTTAGCTGCGTTATTACCTCTGTTAATGGTTGTATTTTTTATAATCAATATAGGCAAAGGCCAAATAACCAAATCTGCACATGATAGACAACAAGTTATTGCTGAGCAATCTAGAACAATAATTGATGGCTTCCTTGAATCTAGATTGAACTCAATCGTTTTTCAGACACAGACTAAATCAACGAAAAATTTTGATAAAGATGGTGTCGATTATAGCTTTGCAGCACTTGTAAAGGATGATCAAAATTTACTTAAAATTTCATTGGTAGATGCAACTGGTAAAGAAAAATCTGCTCTCGATAGAAATGGACTAATAAAAATACATGATGATATTTCTAACACTAACCCATTTAAATCTGCTACATTTTTATCAGGCAAGGAATACATAAGTTCAATAGAATATTCCGACAAAGATATTCCTATTTTAACAATAGCTATTCCGGTGATCAGAATTTTAGGTCAACAAAATCTCGATAATTTAACCACAGGAACATTTGGAACGTATAGAGAAGCCTCTGACATCACTGGAGTTGTAATTGCAAAGTATGATTTAAGTAGCGTACTAAAAGAAGTATTGTCATACAATCCAAACACACATGGACATGCATACATTGTCGATGATAGGGGAAATCTATTAGCTCATCCAGATATAAATTTTCTAAAATCACATCAAAATATTAATAACGTTCACCAAATTAGAGAGTTTCTTGCTGGCAATACAGACATTCATGAATCCATATCAGAAACTGGAGAACATGTACTCAGCGCATACAGTGTAGTCAGTAAAACTAAATGGGCAGTTGTTGTTGAAGAGCCAATTAGCCAAGTTACGTCTATTGTTAGTTCGTATTATGTTTCAATTGGCGAGATCGCAATTGCAGCGATTGGACTCGCTCTTGTTTTCAGCCTGATATTCAGGAGGCAACTATTGACCCCTATTAGATTGCTTGCAACTGGAGCAAAAAGGATTGGAGGGGGGGATTTTTCTTATTCAATGCCTGCCGAAAGCAAGGACGAACTAGGAGATCTTGCTCGTTCGTTCAATATAATGGGCAAAAATGTAAATAAGCTCGTCGGGGATTTAAAGACTCAGTATTTTAATACAAATTTAGAGAGACTTAAACTAAGCGCGATAATATCAAGTGTGAGCGATGGTGTGATAGCCCTAAATAAAAATGGGGTCATAATCTCAATAAATCCACCAGCAGCCAAATTAATAGATAGACAAACCGATAGTTTGATTGGCAAAGTTATGACCGACTATTATCTGTGGGTCCATGAAGGCATACAGTTTGTACCAAATCTTGATAACCAAGGAATCACCCATTACTCCGACTTAGTTCTTCCACATGGCAATGATATTTCATATCTCGATTTAGTAGTTTCAGTATTGGACAAACAAGATAGTGAAGTTGCTGCAATCATTACAATTCACGATATGACTCCTGGACGTGAACTTGATGTCATGAAGCTAGATTTTGTAGCAATTGCCGCTCATGAACTTAGGACTCCTTTGACAGTAGTAAGAGGGTACTTAAACCTAATTAATTCAGATGGGATACGTCAATTGTCAATTTACAACGTAGAAAATTTACAAAAAGCAATTGTAGGTACTGACCAGTTAACTATTTTGATTAATAATTTGTTAAACATTTCGCGAATAGAAAGAGGTGAAATGGAAATAATAATAAATAAGATTGATTTGCAGAGGCTGACAAAGGACGTTGTCTCACAACAAAATACAACTGCATCGTTGCGAGAACAAGATATAGTATTTACTCCCAGCGATTCCAAATATGTTTATGTACCTGGTGACGCATCCTCACTAAGTGAAGTCTTGAATAATCTTATTGGAAACGCACTAAAGTTCACCGATAATGGGGGTACTGTAAATGTTAATGTGCGAACTAATAAAGATACAGTTCGTGTTGAAATTGTAGATAAAGGTCCAGGCATACCATTAGCATTAAGATCAAGGCTATTTACTAAATTCTATAGAGTGGAAAGAAGTCTTGTGGCTGGTAATCGTGGCACAGGACTAGGATTATTTATCTCGAAAACAATTATTGAATTACACAATGGGGAAATTGGGCTGGAACCCAATACGGACAAAGGATCGACCTTTTATTTCACGCTACCAATTTTTAACCCCGAGAAACACTCTAAGCTAATTTCCAACGACAAGAAGTCTGCAGGAATTCATGGTTGGATCAAAAAAAATGCTTCTCACAGCTGATGGCATAATGTTAGTTGAGCATTAAAAACTCCAATGTAGAAATAAATAAAACTTAGAGTGTTTAATCCAGTTATAGTACTTACATGAAACTTATACTAAAAATCAATAAATCCAATTTGTTTATAAACACGAAAAAATAGTTCAGGATTGACCCTAAACTCCTATAAAAGTTATAATAAACAATAGATGCCATATCCAAAACTCGTTATTTGTGGGTCCATCGCTGTTGACCGAATTATGAATTTTTCTGGTCGATATGCTGAAATGATTCACCCTAAAAAACTTCACGTACTTTCACTAAGTATTTTGCTTGATGATCTCGTGGACACATATGGTGGTGTTGGGGCAAATATAGCATTTAATTATGCCCAGCTTGGAGAAAAACCCATATTGTATGGTTCAGTTGGTCCTGACGCGAGTAACTATATCAAAAAATTATCCGATGTTGGGATAAATGTTGATCATATACATCAAAGCAAATTACCAACTGCAACTTTTAACGTTATTACCGATGTTGACCATAATCAAGTTGGTGGTTTTTACTCTGGTGCAATGTCGGATTCTAAATCACTATCCTTAAAACTTTGGTCGGGGAAAGATGTTTTCATCAGTATATCTGCTCATGATCCAAAAACCATGGCATCACAAGTAAAAGAAGCCAATAAAAACAATATGAGAATGCTGTATGATCCTGGTCAACAAGTTAGCAATGTTTCTAAAGAAGACTTAATAGCAGGTTTTCAAGCTGCTGAAATTTTAATGCTCAACGATTATGAATATGGAGTGTTCTGCAATCGAACAAATTTGTCAGATAACGGCATTAAAACAAAAACAAAAATTGTGGTAACGACACTCGGTAAGTATGGTTCAGTTATTGAAGGGTCATCAATAAAAATACCTATAAAAATTGGCGTCGCGAAACCAAACAAAGCAGTCGATCCCAGTGGTGCAGGGGATGCATATCGAGCTGGCTTTTTATACGGATACTTGCGACAATGGGAGCTGCTAAAGTGTGGTCAACTTGGAGCAGTATTGGCATCATTTGTTCTAGAGCAGCACGGGACACAAGTTGTATATTCTAAAGCAGCAATATTGGATCGTTATAAAAAAACATTTAATAGGGAGATTGAACTTTAATGCCAGAAAAAGATTATAAAGTAAAAGACATAAATTTAGCTAACTGGGGTAGGACAGAAATAACACTAGCAGAAAACGAAATGCCTGGCCTCATGTCTCTAAGAAATGAATTTGGGGAAACAAAACCACTTAAAGGTGCCCGAATTGCAGGCTCTATACATATGACTATTCAAACTGCTGTACTAATAGAAACCTTGCAGGAGCTAGGTGCAGAAGTGCGCTGGTCATCTTGTAATATATTTTCTACACAAGATCACGCAGCAGCCGGCATCGCGGCAGCAGGAACACCAGTATTTGCTTGGAAAGGCGAAACAGAGGATGAATATTGGTGGTGCGTTGAACAAACTTTAAAATTTGGAGACCTTGGTCCAAATATGATTTTGGATGATGGTGGTGATTTATCAGCCTTGGTGCATGATAAACACCCAGAGCTATTGCCAGAAATCAAAGGCATAACTGAAGAAACTACCACGGGAGTAAAACAGCTTAACGAATGGTTTAAAGCCGGTAAACTCAAGCTACCAGCCATAAATGTGAATGACAGTGTTACTAAATCAAAATTCGACAATTTGTATGGTTGTAGAGAATCCTTAGTTGATGGTATCAAAAGAGCAACAGATGTTATGCTTGCCGGCAAAGTTGCTGTTGTAGCTGGTTATGGTGACGTAGGTAAAGGAAGTGCTCAATCGCTTCGTGCATTCGGTTGTAGAGTACTCATAACCGAAATAGATCCAATTTGTGCATTACAAGCGCTCATGGAAGGTTACGAAGTTGTAACAATGGATGAAGCTGCACCACAAGCTGAAATATTTGTGACTGCGACTGGTTGCAAAGACATCATTACAATAGACCACATGAAACAGATGAAAGATACCGCGATTGTCTGTAATATTGGCCATTTTGACCATGAAATTCAAATTAAAGAGTTGAATGAGTTTAAAGACATAAAAAAAGAAGAAATAAAACCTCAAGTAGATTTGTACACAATGCCAAACGGTCGTAGATTAATTGTGCTTTCAGAAGGCCGATTAGTTAACCTGGGCAATGCAACTGGACACCCTTCGTTTGTCATGTCTAACTCTTTCTCTAATCAAGTTTTAGCTCAAATTGAAATATACACTAAAAATTATGAAATTGGCGTACATCGCTTACCAAAAGAACTCGACGAAAAAGTCGCAGCAGTCCACGTTAAGGCGCTCAATGCAAAACTTACAACTCTTACAGACACACAAGCTGAATATTTGGGTGTTCCCAAAAATGGCCCTTTCAAAGCAGACCACTACAGGTATTAAACGGTGCCACAATCTACAGACAAACAAAAAGACTCACAAACCACAATAATAGTTGGCACAGGATATGGCGATGAAGGCAAGGGAAAAGTAATTGATGTACTTTCCTCTCAATTTGATGTTGTTTGTCGTGGGCAAGGTGGTGCGAATGCTGGACATACGTTTACTTTTAAAGGTCAGGAAGTAAATACACATCAATTGCCCTCAGGAATAACTAACAAATCTACGCTAAATATCATGGGGCATGGTATGTATTTGGATCCAGTGAGTTTGTTGCAAGAAATTGCGACAGTTAGAAATATTGGTCTAGAAATATCTCCTAAAAATCTTGCTATCAGTACTACGGCACATGTTGTATTCCCCAAACACAAGTTTCTAGACGCTCACAGAGAAAATAGTAAAGACGGCCAAGGTAGTACTAAATCCGGAATTTCATTTGTAGCATCGGATAAAGTGCTACGAACTGGCATTAGGGCACACGACTTCGCCAAATCAGTAAAAGAGCTAACATCCATTGCTTATGATGGGTTACGCCAAGCTGCTATACAATGTGGTGTAATAATTGATTCTAAAACTGAGGCATTATTTAAAGATCAAGCTAAAGATTTTGCCAAAGCCGCCAAAGAGATTGAACCTTACTTAACTAACACAAAGATACTTGTGCGCAAAAAATTAGCATCTAATAAAAACATTCTGTTAGAAGGTGCACAAGCTTTTGGACTAGATATAAACCATGGTAAATATCCTTTCGTAACATCGTCTGAAACTACTGCGTCTGGTGTTGCAACTGGTGTCGGTCTAAATCACCGGCAAATAGGAAAAGTTATAGGCGTCGTAAAAGCTATACCTTCAAAAGTTGGTGGTGGACCATTTGTTACAAAAATTACAGATGAAAAAATTGCTTCTTTGTATCGAGGTAAAATGCAAAATGTTGATGGTGAATTTGGGAAAACTACAAAAAGGCCTCGGGACATTGGATATATGGACTTAGTACTGTTAAAGGAAGCTGTAGCTGTTAATGGCATTGATGAGATCGCACTAACTAAAGCAGATGTATTAAACAGAGAGTCCCTGACTTGCATTGCAGTTGCATATGAATTAGACGGGGTAGAGATAAACACACTTCCGGACTCTGCCAATCAACTAAGTAGATGTCAGCCAATCTATAAGAAAATGCCAACTGGCGCTAACATAAACGGGATAACTGAATTTAATAAACTTAATCAAGAAATTAAAAACATAATAGAATTTATTGAAAAATTTGTGGGCGTACCGATAACTATCATTGGTACAGGGCCGGCCGGCAACGAAACAATTATTCGCTAAGTAAGCAATTCTTCAATACGATTTTCTAAAATTCCTCGTTTAATTTCCTGAGAAATTCGTCGTCCATAACTCATGTTTTCTCCATGTAGATAACCAGAATACGGCGTAAATTGCGTACCAGGACTTCCAGGAATGCGCATGCTAACATCAAAAACCAGCAATTCTTCAGTTGGTGGACCAGCAGTAATTGCACCCTGTAAAGCAAATGGTCCAATCATACCAGGAGGGTAGTGTTTGGCAACTGAATTTACAAAAGCTTCACCTGCTTTGAAAGCTTTTTCGACAAGTGATTCTTTAATTGTTACAGCCTGGTGACCGTTTTCAATATATTTTGGTCGTACATGTTTAAGGGCTTCGATTTGCTCTGGGGCAGTCAGCCTTAATAAGCCATCAATGTTTGTTTGACGACGAGTATCTGTTCCCATAAGCTCTACTTCATCATCCAGTGGCGAATAGAAATAGTTAAGGTTAAGTTGTGGTCCAACAACAAATTCTTCTATAACGGCTTCTTTCAAAGATTCTGGAGTTATTACTCCTTGGTCTACTAACTTTTTAGATTCCCTTAGGTATTCTTGTTCACTACTTGCTAGGAAAAAAGCACGTTCATATCCACGCGACGCTTCTGCAGCTTTAATGAATACTAATCGATCTATTTCGCTTGGACTTGAAAATTGTTTAGGAATATTTAATCCAGCCTGTTGCAAGAGGAAGTATTGATTTTTTTCTTCATTTCGCTCCTCTTTTCTTACGAGCTGACGATTACCAAATATTGGCACATTAAAGCTATTTTCTACTTCTTTATAATCACAATAAACCCAAAAATATCTACTATGTATGAAAATTACGTTTAATTTACGCAACTGTTCTTGAACTTCAGGTTTAGTAACATCAGAGAATTTGTCTACGACTATAACGTGATCCACGCAACCTTTGTCGCCTCTAGTTTTATAATGCTTTGAATACGTATCCTGTCTACCTTTTTGCGCCACAACGACTGTTTCAAATCCTTCATTTTTAGCACCCCTACAAATATCTAATGCGCTATGGCCACCCAACGAGCCAATTCTGATGTTTTTCTTGTCATAATTCTCTAAAATTTTACTAACATCAATCACTTAGTACCTCTTTTAATCTATTTTCCTCGACAGCATTCTTGATTTCTCTTGCAACTCTTCGGCCAGTGCTCATGGGTTCATCATAACGTAAGTCAGTATATGGTGACCCTTTTATATATGGGTTAGTTCCAGCTACAATACGAGCTGAGATTTCAAAAACATAAAACTCCAAGTCGGGTGTGACAATAGTTTCCAGACAAAATGGCCCAAACAAGCCCCTATCAACTAAATCCTGCGAAGTTTTCACGACTGCTTCACCCATAGCAAACATTTTGGGCAATAATGATTCGCGAACGACAACTGTTAAATTACCCATAATATTATATGAAGATTCTATATCCATATCTAATTGATCTTTTGCACCAATACGACCAATCGAATCCACGTTTGTTTCATAACGCCTATCTAAGCTCATAATTTCTAGTTCTTTTGTAAGGGGAGAGTAGAAATAGTGAATATACAAAGGCGCACCGACAACATATTGTTGAATTATAAAACGCCTGTTGGGGTGATCTTTTATTTTACGCTCAAACTCGTCAGGGGTTTTAACTAAAAAGTATCCCTTACCACCTTTTGCTCCAAAAAACTTAATTATTGCTGGACCATCAATGTCTTTGTGGCTTTCGTATATTTTGGGTAAAGTTAGCCCAGCTTGTGACAGCCAATCTCTTTGCAATCCTCTGTCTTCTTCTAGTGCCAAAATCTTTTTATTCCCAAAATACATAACATTTGATTTATTCAATGCTTCTAACCCATATGCATCAAAATATGAACCATGAGGTATCAATATTACATTTTCATCAATCATTTGTTGTTCATATCCTAAAATATCAGAATACTTGCTTAGTTCGACAATGTTGTCTGCAACTTTATAAGAACGATATGGGACTGAAGCTGAATCAAGACAATATACTACATTTGAAAATCCTTCATCTCTGGCACCCTTGAGAATTTGCAGCGCTGAATGGCTACCTAGGGTACCAATCTTGAAATCTATATCTGCCTTTTGCATTATCATCCTTCTGACTTAATAAGTAATAGTCCTGATATTTCATGTAATTATACACTTTACAAGGATTGCACCCAAATTTGATGTAAGATAAATACATCAATACTAATTGGAGGTTGATATGAATACTGAACAAAAAGATTTTGACGGACTAAGTGCATTATTTATAAACTGTACTTTAACCAAATCTCCAGCACTAAGCCACACACAACTTTTGATTGATGTAAGTGCCAAAATTATGAAAAAACAGGGTGTTAAAACTGAGACATTGCGGGCAATTGATCATGATATTGCTACCGGAGTTTATCCAGACATGACAGAACATGGCTGGGAAAAAGATGAGTGGCCGAAAATCTATGCAAAAGTTCAAAAAGCCAACATTATTGTTCTGGCAGGACCAATATGGTTAGGTGATAATAGTTCTGTTATGAAGCAAGTTATTGAGCGTTTGTACGCTAACAGCCACATTCTCAATAGCGAGGGTCAGTATGCAGATTATGGCAAGGTTGGAGGTTGCCTGATAACAGGTAACGAAGACGGGGTAAAACACTGTGCCATGAACGTTTTGTATAGCTTAGGACATCTTGGATACACCATACCACCACAAGCTGATGCAGGCTGGATAGGTGAAGCTGGCCCAGGTCCAAGCTACGGCGACAAACTAGAAGACGGCTCAAGGGCAGGTCTAGAAAATGATTTCACGAATCGAAATACAACTTTTATGACTTGGAACCTTATGCATTTAGCAAAAATGCTAAAAAACAATGGTGGGATCCCTGCAATTGGCAACCAGAGATCCAAATGGGATGCAGGTGCAAGATTTGACTTCGAAAATCCCGAATACAGATAAGTAAATTTAATCTGTTCTAGAATAACGATTGTTTTTCTAAATATTAGCCTCGTCGCAACGCTTCGATTGGGTCTTTTCGAGCAGCTTTAAGGGCAGGCGTAATCCCAAAGAACACACCAACTCCAAGTGCAACCAAAATTGCGACACCCATAATGGGCAAAGTTATAACAGGCTGGAGGGAAGTAAAAATTCTAAGCAAATAGTTAAGGATTAAAGAACCAGTAACACCTAATATTCCACCAGTGCCACTTAATACGACTGATTCAATTAAAAACTGGTTCAATATCTGCCGATTTGTCGCACCAACACTTTTACGTATGCCGATCTCATGAGTTCGCTCACTTACAGCAACAAACATTATATTCATTATTCCAATTCCTCCAACGAAAAGGGATATACCAGCAATAGCACTCACTAAACTTGTCAAAATATTTAATACACTATCTGCTACAACTATATTGTCACCAGCTTGAAGCACTGTGAAATCAGTTTGCCCACCGTGTGAAAGTGCAAGACTAGAGTTAATTACGCCAACAGTATTGGCAACTTTACCAACATTTTTTGGACGCACGAGTATTTGATAAGGTTGCAGGGAACCACCAGCAAGTTTTTTGGCATATTCATAAGGGATAAAAATTGCATTATTATAATCCACTCCAGGAGTTAGTGGGCTAGCATCAAATCGCGAAAATACACCTCTAACAATTATTTTTTGACCACGAAGTTCAAAAGATTTTCCAATTGGTACGTTTTCTTTAAAAAAAGTTTCGGCAACGTTTTTACCTATCACAGCCCCCGGGTTAGTTTTGTCATTTTCATCAAAATTTTCACCATAGGGTATATTTTGATTTAACGCGGCAGCTCCCATAGTATTCGTTGCTACTATTGAAGTATCAATGCTTGTTACGCCATCAAGTGATTTAGGCACACCAGGAACAACAGCGAAGGGTGCGACCACACTTAAATCTGGAATTTTCTGTATAGTCTGATAGTCAGCATCTGTTAAAGTAGCTCCAGAAAAAAGGTTTAGATAATTAACTTTTATAATTTTGCCTTTCGAATCACGATTAGCAACCTGACCTCCACGAACAGTAATTAAGTCTTTACCGGTATGATTAATTTGTGTTGTTAACTGTTTTTTGACTCCTTCCCCTAATGAAACAATTGTCACAACACTCATAACGCCAACTATTACACCAAACATTGTTAAAAAACTTCGCCACTTTGACGCACCTATTGCTGCTCTAGCCATCTGAAAATTATTATTTGAACTCATAATCTTTTCATTTCTTTTTTTCTTTTTTAATTGTATTTGATTTGTATGTTTTTTTAGATGTTCTTTTTTTCTTTCTGCTAGATTTTGGATGTTTTTCTACATTAGTTTCAGACAAACCTGCGTCCATAAGGGCAGAAACGCCCGCTAAATCATCTTCTGCTGTCTTTTTAGGTATAAAATATGCTCTACGTTTGATTGTTGTTGGCAATTCACCCACGACCGATAGCTCATCATTAACAATTGATCCGTCTCTCATAAAAACAACTCGAGATGCATATCTAGTTAATTCTGGATTGTGTGTAACCATAAGTATTGTGCTTCCAGCTTGGTGAATTTCACTTAGCAACTCCATTACTAATCTTGAAGAAGCGCTATCCAAATTCCCAGTTGGTTCATCGGCAATAATAATACTTGGATTGTTTACAAGTGCTCTTGCAATTGCAACACGTTGCGATTGACCACCACTCAATTGAGAAGGGTAAAAATACTCTCTATCAGCGAGTCCAACTCTTTCTAGCATATAACCAGCTTGGTTTAATCTACGCGTACGTAGGGTGCCTTTATAGGCAAGGGGTAAAGCTACATTTTCTAGGACTGATACATTTTTAATTAAGTTAAAGGACTGGAACACGAAGCCTATGGTGTCTCTGCGCGCTTTAGCTCTGTGATGATTTCGCATTCGTGATACGTGCTTTTCACCAAGTTTGTAATGCCCATGAGTTGGTCGATCTAACATACCAATAACATTCATGAGAGTCGATTTACCAGAACCACTTGGCCCCATGACAGCAACAAATTCACCAGGCTCCACAGTTAAAGTAACTTCGTCTAAAGCTACAGTCGTAGCATTTCCGAAGCCATAAAGTTTACTTACTTCTTGTAATTCAATGAGTGGCATAAAGTTACATATAGTTTAACTCTTTATATGACCTAGTTTCAAGGTGTAAATCAAAAATATATCGGATATACTATATATATGTGGAGAGGTCGCATAGTGGCCTAGTGCGCTGTCTTGGAAAGGCAGTAAGGGGGCAACTCCTTCGAGGGTTCAAATCCCTCTCTCTCCGCCAATTAATTAGGACCGTCTGAACCAATTGGGTATATTTTTATACCATCGCTATTTTTTGACCAAACATCCAAGACGGGTTGAATTATTTTCCATCCAGCAATTACTTCTTGTGATGTGGCAAACAGCATATGATCACCTTTGATTGCGTCCAAAATTACGCGCTCATAGGCATCTGGATGCCCGTGATTATCAAACGTTTTTTCATAATCAAAATCCATCAATGCAGTCTGGGAAGTTTGAGCAAAACCAGGTTTTTTGACTTTCAATCTTAGTTCAATACCTTCATTAGGCTGAATGCGAAATGTCAGGCGATTATATTCACCATTTTTGTCTGTTCTAAATTGCAATGTTATGTCTGTTCGTTTTTTGCCCATAGCCTTCCCCGTGATAAGCCTCATAGGTACTTTATTCCAGCGATGATTAGCTATAAATAATTCTAATTCAGCGTAGGTTTCCGTAAATGAAAGGGGATTTTCAACTTGATCCTTGTAGCCTTCATATTGACCACGAATGGCTCTTTTTTCGACCTTACTTTTGGGAATGGGTTGAATCTGATCAAATAATTGCTGTTTGTTATGATGAATTTGTGAACTATTTAATTTTTCAGGAAGTTCCATAGTTACAAGCGTTAAGAGTTGCAACAAATGACTTTGTACAAAATCTCGTAAGGCTCCAGTTTTATCATAAAAATTAATCCGGTTTTCTATGCCGATTTCTTCAGTAGCTTGTATCAAAATATTGTCTACATATTTATTGTTCCAAATGGGTGCAAAAATCGGATTTGCATATCTAAACTGTAGAATATCCTGCACAGTTTCTTTCGCTAAATAGTGATCAATTCTATAAATTTGATTTTCATTAAAATATTTACCAGTTTTTTTAATCAGTTCTTTGCCAGAATCCAAATCGAAACCGAATGGTTTTTCAATAACTAAATTGGAGCCAGCAATTTCGTGTTGACATCCAATGTTTAGTTTGTTTTTACCTATGTACTCTACAATCTGATCAAAGGCTTGAGGTGGTATCGATAAATAAAAAATACGCTCCATACAAACATTTTGTTCGTCTTCTATTACATTAATTAAATTGCTAAGTTTTTCATACTCCGAATCTATTGACATGTCCATTGTGTGCATTTGGGTTATTTTTTGCATTTTTTTGACTGCAAGGGGGTCGCAAATATTTTTCTCTTCGTTTACGCATAAATCTACATTGTCAAATAAATCTTTTTTTGTAATATTTTGCCTAGTTACCCCTAATATTCTGGTATTTTCATGCAACAAATCACTTTTTATTAGATGGTAAAGAGCAGGGAGTAACTTTCTTTTGGATAAATCTCCAGTTATTCCAAATATAACGATTATTGCTGGTTTGGGAGATTTTTGGATTTTCATCAGACGTTTTTCAGACTATCTGGATCAGATTCAGCAGAAGTTTTATTAATTGCATGACCCCCAAAATGATTTCGAAGTGCTGCCAAAAATTTGGTTGCAAAGGATATATTTCCATCCATAGATTCTGCACGTCTATCTATGGAAGCCTGTATAACCCTAACATCGACATTTTTTGATTTAGCAAAGTCGGCTGCCCATTGAGCTTCACCCAACATATTTACTTTTCCTTCAATACCATCAAGATTTCGATTTTCGGAAAATATTTGTATTGCCAAACTATTCAAGAATGACTGTACTACTGACCCGTTTTGCCAAACACCGGCAAGTTTTGCGTAATCAACAGGGGGGAAAGGGCTAGCTTCAATTAAGTCATAGCCTTCGGCGAAAGCTTCCATCATGCCATATTCTATGGCGTTGTGGACCATTTTTATATAGTGCCCAGAGCCAGTAGGGCCAAAATGACCAAATCCTCCTGGTTGTGCTAAAGATTCAAAAATTGGACCTAGCAGGGAATACACTGACAATTCTCCTCCGACCATCAAGGAATATCCGGCTTTCGCTCCAATAATCCCACCACTAACACCAACATCTACAAATTGCACACCTTTGTCATTAGCCAGTTTGCCGTGTTTAATAGTTTCTTCAAATTTACTATTACCACCATCTATAATAACCGATCCACTGGGCAAAATTTCTAACCATGCATTGATCTGATCTGTGACAAATTGGCTCGGAATCATCAACCACACAATTTTTTGTTCTGGCAAACTATCCAAAAGTTGTTCTTTATCTGTCACAACAGCAACACCACGATCGACTGCCATCTGAGCATTATCTTCACTAGGATCAATACCTACAACCTCATGACCACTATTTACCAATCTTGCAGCCATATTTCCACCCATTTTACCCAGACCAACCATACCTATTTTCATATTTTTTCTCCTATTTGATCATTATATATATAAGTTTCGGGGATTTCACTTAATATTTTTGATGGCATCTTTGTAAAAGGCAATATATTTTTTTCCAAATTCTCAAGCGCAGTTAATTTAGCCTTACCAAAAGCAAACAAAAATGCCACATCAACTTGTTCTAATACTTTTTTCGTAAGTGTAATTCTTTCAAAAGGGGGAGAATCGTAGCCAACAACAGGTAGTTCTGAATAAACAGCCGGGCTACCCGGTAACATTCCCGCCGTATGACCATCAGCACCCATCCCAAACACAGCAATCACAATATCTACAGTACCTAATTTAACTTTCAAAAGCTTAGTATATTCACTTATTGTCTCCTCGAGAGGTTTATTTTCTTCAGTCAAAACAGGCGAAGCATATAATCTATCTAAATCAGCTCCGGCATCTAGTAATTGTTGCCAGTTTGAATCTCTATGGCCGTATTTTCCATATCTTTCATCCATTAGAATTATTGCTAAATTGTCAGTTTTGAATTCAATTCGAAGCTTTTTTAGAATTTCTACTTCCAGACCTATATTTGAACCTCCACATAATATCCATAAAACTTTTCTGCCTGACTCTATTTCTTTTTTTATACGACTAAATACTGCTAATGTTCCGATACTTGCGTCTTTGGTTTTAATGAAATCCATTGATTGTATTGTACGTGTTATTCTAAATATATGAAGATAACAAAGTACGAACACTCCTGTTTGGACATAAATATTGACAACAAACGCTTACTCGTAGACCCAGGAATTTTATCAAAATCTATTCCCAGTCTTGTTAACATTTTTGCGATAATTGTCACGCATGTTCATCCCGATCATTTTGATCTTGAGATAATAAAATCCATTTACCTCAAAAATCCCAAATTGAAATTTTATACAGTTCAAGCAGTTTCTGATGTAATAGGGAACAAGATACCTCACGAAGTAGTAACAGGTGGAAAAATAAAGGTCGCAGGACCATTCAAGTTAGAATTTGCTGGAGGAATCCACGCAACTATCTATAAATCACATCCACCGACTGACAATGTTGGCGTAATTATAAACGATAGCTTTTATTATCCAGGTGATTCTTTAAGCAAACCAACAAAAAAAATTGATATTTTAGGTGCACCGATATCAGCTCCATGGTTGAAAATATCAGAAATAATGGATTTTATAGTTGAACAACAGCCTAAGCGTGTTTTTCAAGTTCATGACGGACTTTTGTCAGATTTTGGATACATTGTATATGAAGCTTGGCTCAAAGATGCTTGCAAAATGGTAAAATCAGAATTTTCACATTTAGACGTAGGACAATCCCTAAACATCTGACCCCTGTGGAAAACGCTTGCGTTTAAGTACTTTTAGGATTACAATGCCCTTGTTATTATAAAAATTAATTAATAGGGAAGGGTGGGCACACTCTAATGTCACATAAACTTAAGCAACAAGGTTTTACGATTGTAGAACTTTTAATCGTGATTGTAGTTATCGGAATTTTAGCTGCGCTTGTAATCACGACTTTCACAGGTATCCAACGAAAAGCTCGAGATACCGAACGAACAACTGATATCAAAGCATTGCACAGTCAGATAGAAGCTTACTACGCTCAAAATGGGTGGTATCCAGCTCTTTCTGATATCAACACAACAACCCTGAAAGGTCTAGATGCAGATGCTCTAAAACCATCGGGAAGTGGTGGAGCTGCAATTGACTCTGCTGCAACAACAACCAATAAATATAGCTATGTTCCATCACCATCAACATGTACAACGGCTGCCGGTGACTGTACGTCATATGTACTATCAGCTAAGCTAGAAGATGGTTCAACATATACTAAAAACAGCTTAAATTAGTAAATACTAATTTACGAGAAGCCAAAAAGAAGGGCCAAAATAGCCCTTCTTTTTTTATTCAAAATTCTATTTCAAACTGCTTGTTAATTTCTTACTCAGGATATCTTAGTACCAACGCTATTACCTTTTGCGATGTTGACTAGATTATCTGGGGTCATTGCGTCATAAATAATTAATGGAATTTCTTGTTCCATAGCAAGCCCAAGAGCAGCCTTGTCCATGATTTTTATAGATTCATCTTCAACAGCTTGCTGGTAGGATAATTGATCAAATTTTACTGCACCTTCATTTTGAGTAGGGTCTTTATCATAAACTCCGTCCACTTTGGTAGCTTTTAGAACCACATCACATCCCAATTCTAAACCTAATATAACTGCTGCTGTATCAGTAGTGACATACGGGCGACCACTGCCACCTGCAACTACAACTACTCTACCTTTTTCAAGATGCTTATTTGCCAATCTGTGCACAAATGGTTCTGCAACTTGTTGAGCAAAAATATTACTTAGGCACCTAGTTTTTACCCCATTTGCTTCAAATATGTCAGTTATCGCAAGAGCATTTATCATTGTAGCCAACATACCCATGTGGTCCGCGGTCACTCTTTGTATTCCATGGTCTGCAATCTGGGCGCCTCTGACCATGTTACCACCCCCAACCATAATTACTATTTGTGTTCCAGATTCAGTAACTTTTTTTACTTCAGCTGCTAACCAACTCCCAACTTCTGGATCAATTCCATTTTCAAATCTTCCAGATAGTTGTTCGCCTGAAATTTTTAAAAGTATTCGCTTATAACTCATTAAGTTCTAGCATAGCAGATAGGCACACTGACGCGCTATACTAATTGTGTGAATATTTACTCGTGGAACGTAAACGGCATTCGTGCAGTGGTTCGGAAAGGGGCCTTGCAGGAATTTATTACCAAATATAATCCCGACATATTATGTTTGCAAGAGACCAAAGCAGAACAGGGCCAAGCAGAAATAGATTTTAGCGAATACCAGGAATACTGGAACTCTTCTCGTGCCAAAAAAGGCTATTCTGGCACGGCTATTTTTACAAAAATTAAGCCAATAACCATCACAAACGACATCCCCGAAAAGTTTATAAAAATTGGAGGTATTGTTGAAGATAGTTTTGGTGACTCCAATATGGAAGGAAGGGTCATATCAGCAGAATTTGAAGATTTTTACATTGTAACTGCCTATACCCCTAACGCCAAAGATGGACTACTACGTATAGCTCAACGCCAACAATTTGATGCTGCAATGACGGCATATTGTGACGATCTACAATCTAGCAAACCGGTGATTTATTGTGGCGACATGAATGTTGCACATACCGAAGATGATCTAGCAAATCCTAAGTCTAACATAGGCAAAAAGGGGTTTAGTGAACAAGAACGAACAGGTTTTGATAACTGGTTAAATGTAGGATTTATAGACACATTTCGCATGTTCAACAGAGGAAACGGTTTTTATACTTGGTGGAGTAACTTTGCCAACTCACGGTCCCGAAATATAGGCTGGCGCATAGATTATTTCTTGGTGTCAAAAAGTCTCAAATCTAAAGTTCAAAAAGCAGAAATTCATCCCAACCAAACCGGCTCTGATCACTGCCCAATAAGCATTGAAATACTACCATGAAAAAATTTGCGGTTTTTGATATTGATGGTACTTTGATTCGTTGGCAGTTATATCACGCAATAGCCGATGAATTAGCCAAATCAGGTAATATTGATGCCGAAACTTACACAAAAATACGCGAGGCACGATCAGCATGGAAAAAACGCGCGCATGACAATTCGTTTAAAGCATATGAAGAGCAAATAATATTCGCTTACCGACTACTTTTAACAAAACTCACAGTACCCCGTTTTGATCTAGCGGCAAGCGCTGTTTTTGAAGAATACAAAGATCAAGTATACGTTTTTACTCGCGATTTATTAAAAGATCTGAAAAAAAAGGGCTATGTTCTATTAGCAATTTCTGGCTCTCAGTCCGAAATAGTCGAAAAAATAGCTGAATATTACGGTTTTGATGATTTTGTAGGAAGTTATTATCATCGTGAAAAGGGACGTTTCACCGGCAAAATTGATCTGACCGTTTTTCATAAAAATAAAGTCTTACTTGAATTAATAACCAAACACAACTTAACACTTAAAAATAGCATTGCAGTAGGGGACAGTAAAAGCGACATTGCTATGATGAAACTGGTAGAGCGACCTATAGCACTAAACCCAGAAAAATCATTGTTGGCTTATGCCCAGAAATCTGGATGGGAAGTAGTGATAGAACGTAAAAACGTTATTTATAAATTGGAGCAAATAGGTAATGAATACATATTGGCAAAAACAAAGTCCTGACAATCCACTTTTCCCAGATTTATTGTGGAGTAGACCTGAAACTAAAGCTCGAGCTGGGAAACTTTTGATAATAGGAGGCAATCAGTATGGTTTTGCGTTACCAGCTGAAGCATTTTCAGTTGCAGCAGATGCTGGAGTAGGCATGACTCGAGTGCTACTACCTCTGTCTGTCAAAAAGGTAGCAGGAAATATGCTTCCAGGTTTAGAATTTGCAGCCAATACTCCTTCTGGAAGTTTCAGCAAACAAGCTCTTGGTGAATTTTTGGAACAATCTTCATGGGCTGATGGTGTAATTTTGGCAGGTGAACTTGGTCGTAATAGTGAAACTGCGATACTAATTGAATCTTATACCACAAAACACACTGGTCAAATAACAATTACAAAAGATGCTGCAGATTATTGTTTATCTTCCCCTAAAACAATTTTAAACAGAAATGATACTTTGATGGTACTAGACATGTCGCAACTTCAAAAAATAGCAATTTCTGCGCACCATACTACTGCCTTTAAACTTAGCATGGACTTGATACACCTTATTGAGGGGCTTCATGAATTTACCTCAATATATCCACTGAATTTAATCGTAAAACACCACAATCAAGTGGTTGTTGCAGTTAATGGCCAAATTAGTACGACGCTTCTTGATCCCGATATGCCCGTATGGCAAGTAAAAACTGCTACATACGCAGCAGTCTGGTGGCTCCAAAACCCTACAAATTCTTTTGAAGCATTGACAACGGCAATCACCCAGTCAGTATTGCAATTATAATTTTTTTGTTATATAATAGGCTTAATGAAACATGAGACTGGCCCTAATGGATCTTATGGAAGATCTGATGACAGGACATATGGCGACGTCGCGCGTTTTGTAGATACGCATGATACTGCGAAAAAATTAGAGATTATCGAAGGGCTTGAAGATATTGGTCTTGAGTCAGCATTGTATTTTGCAGGTGCAATGAATCTAGAAATAGCGGCTAGCAATCCAATATTAGATGAAGAACAAAGGATTGGTTTTCTTGCAAATGCTAAGGCGAACTGGGAAAGGGTTATTTCACTTAGAAAAGTCGTATCAGGCGAAGTTGATAAAAACTCCCAACTAGCTGCAGTTGGACTTGCATGTTTACCATTACATGCATCAATTGCTGTTAATGGACGAAACCCCAATCTTAGTACAATTCGAAGATCATATGATCAATTACTTGATATAGGGCAAAGATCGGTAAATAGTACGCTGCTAACTCATGGGAAAAATGATGAACATAGTATATTACGTAACCAAGACTTGCGCGGGGGAATATCTGAAATTACTGTATTGCTACTACTACAAAGATTTGCACTAAAGCATACTTATGATAATGAATGGGTAGCAGTTCCATCGCTACTTAGCCAAGATAGAGCTACTCGGAATAAAGGTTCAGCTGAAAGTGGCGCTTGGGATACTTCAGTATTTTCGCAAAGAGACGCGATCAGTCCACCACAATTAACCTACAAAATTCAAGTCAAAACACGTGTTGTGCCCAATGGACTTTTATATGACGACGACATAAGTCAGGTTGCAGTCCGTAATGATTTATCATTAGGAAGTAGAGAAATGGCATTCGATGCAGTTATAAGGGAATGTGATGTTGAGCAGCTCGGTGATTGTAGTGCGTCAGATACATTGGACAAAAGAACTGAACTGATTTTAGATATTTTAGACAATCAATAAATAACCGATTTAAATTTATTCTCTGGCTTTTACCAAACAGTTTATTCTGGATGGCTTAACGCTTACAGCCACATCCGTACGCTCTGTTAATCTTTCGGCTTCACCGTCAAAATGAATTACAGTACCAGGCTCAACAGTAATTGTCCGATTGGAAATATGTTCTCCTTTCATACCACCAATAAATCCTTGTGTAATTAATCGCCTAGTAATATTTCGCAAAAATCCATCCGGTTCAATTTCTATACAAACAACTTCACCAGGTCTACTTTTTTCAACCTTAATTACACCACCCGCCATTGATGGCAATTTGGAAAAAAGGATTTCGCTTGCTTCAACCATGCCTGAATCAGCTTCAACATAGCTAAATGTTGGCTTAAACTTTTCATGAACAAGTAGTTGGGCTAATTTTGCTGTCTCTACTATTTTGCTTGGAACGATGCTATTCTTTTTGAATTTTCTTGTATTCGGGAGATTAATAGCTTCGGATCCTAACGCCGTCCAACCCATACCAACATAACTAATGGCGGCACGTTTTTGTTTGCCTATGGTAACGTCTATCAAATCTAGGGCAAGATTTGTGCCATGATCTAACAAGTCAAGAAAATTTACGCGTCCTTTTCTACCATGTAATGATCTTGCAGTATCGTTTCCACTACCGTAGGGAAGTACAAGGTGTCGTGCAGTAGTTCGGACATCATCATCAGCCCCATCGCTGGCATTCATAACATCGTTTACCAAACCATCGCCACCGGCAATAACTATGCCAATGTTTGGAAGTAGCATATTTCTTATTCTTTCAACATTCGATGTTTGACATTCATCAGGGGCTGTAGTTTTAATAATGTCGTATTTTTTAACCCAGTCAGAATCATCCAAGGTATCAATTACCTCAAGTTCAACTCGACTATTCATAGTACTAGCTGGATTGACTACAACCAACAATCTGTCAATCCCCAAAACATTTGCTAACATCTAAAGATATTACAACATTTTTATATATTCCTACAAAGTTTTAATTATCCAAAGACTTCCAATTGGACTTAATATATAAAAGTCATCATTGAATATTTAGTATGAATCGTCACGCATAGACAATATGCCCACTAAGCATATAATTGCTTTTGTTAAAAAGGTTTATAGAAATTTTACTAGGCATACATTGACAGTTAGTTTAAAAACTCAGTTTCTTGATAAGTTCTTTTGGATTATGAAGACTTTGTCTATTTTGTCTTAGGTGAAGCCCAATTTTTACCATTATTTAAAACTGCAGACTTTTGAGCTCCATTTAGAGTACAGGTATTACACCCTGAGTTCCAGAACATTAAATTGTTACTGTCTCCATTTGCAGTATCATGTGCTTCTGGCCCAATAAAAATGTGACCAAGCTCATGTGCGGTGGCAGTCTGGATAAACTTATCCCCATTTCCTGCACAGTTACTTTTCCAGACAAAACCAAATTTGTAATTGTCTATTGCAGGGTGTTGTGCAGTTACGCCACAACCACAGCCACTGCTAGTATTGGACATTCCATTTGGACAGGCATTGAAGTTAACCAAGAATATCTTGGGGCTATCGAAACCCCACTTAAATTCTTGTTCTATTTCCCAACGAATATTATCCATCACATTGGCACCAGGTGCCTGCGCATAACCCGGGTGTGCTTGTCTGATACCGTCCCGAATTGGGTAGTAAATTTTAGGTTCACCAAAAAAGTTACCTGCGTGTTCCTGCAAATACCAACCTGCTGGGTGATGACCACATAAACCCAATGCCTGTATCCTTAAGTTGATACCGTCATTTGCATAAATTTGTGCCGTTTTCAAAGCTTCAACATTTGGTGGTGGTGCACTAAAAACACAATTATCGCTCGCCCAAAAATTAATAATCCCTATTTTATCAGCTGCAGCGAAACCCCGGAATAAGAATATACTGCCGAGACCTCCGAACACCATGATAAATAATACAAGCATCGTTTTACGTGAGTTTAGAAAATCAAGATTAGATTTTGTTTTTTTGTTAATTTTTTATTATTTTTGCTTTTATTTAACAATTTTGACTTCATTGCAGACCCTTCTTTGTAATTAAACTTAATAAAATTAAACCATAATCAGTTACAACTAGTCAATTTAGTCGTAAACCTAATCTTTCTTTATAAGGAAGAACCACAAACCATAACTCGCTGCAACAAACAAACTTAGCCAAGCAATGTAATCTCCGTACCGAGTGTAAGGGGTTTTCGGCGCAACTACAGCTAAGCTTGCATATATAACCTCACTTGAATTGGGTTTTGCTCTGGCCAGCTGTGTCCCATTTGCGTCCAGTATAAAAGCGAATCCACCACCTTTGGCACTTTGTACGAGGGGTCGCTGGTTGGCAATGGATATAAACTTTGTAAACTGTTCCAGCTGATGATGGAATAAAGTAGCATTCCTAAACTCGTTGAGTGAAGCAGAGTTAGTCAAAATAACGGCCCCTTGATTACTTAATTGGCGGTATCTATCAGTTGCAATCACCCCAGAACAAACAAGCGCTCCAATCTTAATATTTTCACCATTAAACGGAACTTCAGGATGTGTGGCGGGCTGAAGCTTTATATTGTCATTAAAGGCAGCAATAATCGATTTTTGGCCACTCAGAACTGCTATACCTTGGACTAACCAGGGTAAATACTCACCAGTCGGAACAAGGAAATACTTATCTTGTTGCTCTATAACCCGTTCGTCATTATGTGTATGCTGTAAGGTATTAAATGTTAATCCCGTGGCTGTCTTCCGTTCTGTCGAAAAAATTATATCCGTCTTTTTGGTGGTTTGCAGTAAAACATTTCTTTTCCAATCAGCAGGAATAGAAGGGTCAAATATCTTTGCGTATTCCGGCAACACTAACAATTGTAAATTATCACCCGAAAAATCTTGGTTCGTGACGTTTTCGTACTCGCTAATACCGATATCCTTGAGTTGCAGTGCCCCAACTACAATTGTCGTTGTTGGTAGCGAAGGCTGGCGCAAGAATGGCATCAACAGCACCAAAATTGCCAGAATGCACAACATAAATTTATATTTACGAGTAAAGGCCAATACAATTCCAACGCTAATGTAGAGCACCAGCAGACTTAGCCCATATAATCCGACGTATCTGCTGAGAGTGGCGAGAGGAGTTGTGATAAGCCCATAACCAAAAAAACCCATATTCAAGTACGAACCTATATGACCACCGGGTCCATAGAGTAAAATGGATACGATATAACTCTGAATAAACTCAGTTGCTACCCATAAAAATGGAAATACCAAAATCACTTTTAACCACGGCAATCGTCTTTTAACAGAGATTCGCACCAACAACCCCAACAACAAATACGACAAACCAAATATTGAAGCAGTCAGCAGCCAGACAACCACTTTCATAAAAATAATTCCACTCCCTGGTAACTGAGTCCAAGATTTGGTGTCTGATTGTAACAACCAACTACCAATAATAAGGTAATATACAAAGCCTGCCAGCCAAGATGTCAAAAGAATCCTAGAAACGTCGCTATGTTGAAGCTTAATCTTCACATACCACAGATATGAAACAGGACCAATAAAAACGAGCCAAAATAAAAGAGAAAAGAAAAAAGCAGGCGTGGCAATAACAATGCCAAATGGTAGTAGACCCTCAAGTGTGTGTTTTGAAATAGTCAACTAAATTTTCTTCATATAAAAATGGTGGGCGAGGAGGGACTCGAACCCTCAAGTCGTGAGACACACGATTTTGAGTCGTGCGCGTATACCAGTTCCGCCACTCGCCCATAGCGTTATGAAGGTCGAGTGAATTATACTATACTGATATCTGTTAAACCAGCTTAAGCAATTATGAAAACAATCCCATCTACATCTTCGAACAATCCTGACTCAAATAATATCGCTGCAGATTTAATACGACAAAAATTAAATCAAGTATACGAAGAAGAACCGAATGCAAAAAAAGAGATAGTGGAATCCAATACCTCAGGCCATCATTCTAAACATCAACAATTCATGTTACAGCTAAGTCAGTCAGGACTCTCATTAGCAGAAATTCAAACTGCCTGGCATAACTATTATCTGGCACTTCCTGACGATGAAAAACATCAAGTATGGCAAGAATTTTATAGAGATCACAACAAACAAACAGTGCACAACAAGCACCCCAGCTCAAACCAATCAATCCAACAAGTACCAACTAAATCCAATAAATCTATAACAAGTCATACCCGAACTGTAACCGATATTAAAAAACACATACTGTCTCAAGTTCGAAATAAATCCAGCAATAACAAATCTAGTCATTTAAAATCCATACTTTTTGGGCTAGCATCTGGGCTGGTGGTTATACTTATTTTGCTGTTTGGATTTTTTAATGAACGGTTTTTGGCACCATTTGTAACACCTAGTAAATCAATTAGCTCAACACCGATAATTATCGACCCAAACAGTGGATCCGTTGGCCCAGATTCTAAAATAATTATTCCTAAAATAAATGTTGAAATACCAGTTGTTTACGATCAAGCATCTATTGCCGAAAAAGATGTTCAAAGTGGCCTGGAACGGGGCGTTTTGCACTACTCAACTACATCAAATCCAGGCGAACTTGGAAACGGAGCCATTTTTGGGCACTCATCTAACAACATCTTGAATAAAGGTGAATATAAATTTGCATTTGTATTACTAAATCGGATGGAAGCAGGCGACACCTTTATGATTCAAAAAGATAGTAAAAGATACGTATACCGTGTATTTAACAAGCAAATTGTAGATCCAGATAAAGTATCGGTTTTGACTGATACTTATGGCAAACCTGCTACGTTTAGTTTAATCACGTGTGACCCCCCAGGCACAAGTCTAAGGCGACTTATTGTTACGGGTGAACAGATCACACCAGACCCTAACGTAAATATTGCAAGTTCTGCCAAGACCGACCTCGTTCCGGCCACACTACCTAGTAATTCGCCAACACTTTGGAGTCGTTTTACTAGTTGGCTCACTAATTAAATCATTATAACTGTGGCAAAACTTTTAATTCTGTGCGACTAATGTTAACTTTTTCCTTATTTTGAACGAGAGTAAACATAGCCGTAAAGTCTCTATCAAAAAATGGCCTGAAGTTCGGTAAGCTAGCACTTAGTTTTTGTTGATTTTTCCCATCGAAATCAAATACATAAACGTCATTATTACTAACAAGAGACAAGCGATGTCCATCCATCCATTTAGCCTCTTGATTATCAATTAGTGGCAAATTTATGTCATACCTAAATTGCTTATTTTCTTCTAAGTCATATACTGCAAAATTTCCTGCACCTTGAACAGAAATAAACCTAGCAATAGATGAAAATGATAAATATTGAGCTCCTGGTACTATCAAAACTCGAAAAGGTTGCGATGTTTTAGAAGGCTTACTATTCAGACTCTCGAACGGGTCTTTGTAAATAAAAACACTTCCGTCTGATGGACTTCCACATACAATATAAAATTTATTGTCAAACTTTGCCATTTCAAGCAAATATTTATCAGCCTTGGGAACGGTACGAAGTAGAAAATCCTTTTCGTCTTGCCTAATATGTACATTTGCAACTGCCGAATCCACTGACGGAACCGTGACATACAATATTGTATTATCCAGATACGATTTATAACTTAGTACATTTGGCAGGATCAAATTTGTCTGCAAAGTACCACTATCAGCCTGGTACAATCCTCCAGTAGCAGAATTTAATAGATAGAATTTATCATATTTTTTGTCTCGCAAAGTGACGCTCGTAAATGGCTGTTTTGCAAAGATTTTGTTTAAATTCAAACTATTTGCTGGGTTTGTTCTATCCAAAATTACATACTCTGATCCGTTACTAAAAACGTGCTTCAAAAGAAGATGTGTATTATCGTTGGACCACTCAATCGCTTCATAACTGTGAACACCAACGGCGGGAGTAAATGTGTCAACAGGGAGACTTATAGCAGTTTTAGGATTTTTAATTGAATTCAAATCAATAACCTCAAAATCGCTTACAGTATTTGGTAAATGAACAATAATCCAGTGCCTATCTGGACTTTCGGATGCCATGCTTGGAAGTGCAGACAGCTCAGAAATTGACTTTGTTACCATTTTCTCTGGAAATAGAAAAGGGTAGACGATTTGATCAATACTACTACCTTCTAAGCTAATTGAATGGCTCCAGGTACGATAATTTTTACGTTGGAGCTCTAATGAATACTTGCCAGCTGGTAACACTAATCTGTTATTCGTACCACCTCTGTCAGTCCCGTCTATAATTATCCTTGCTGGCTCGGGATGTGCATCTACGATCAACAGTCCATTCTGAATAACATTTCCAGTACTTCTATCAATATCATATCCGTATGCAGCCAAAACAAGAATTGTAGTACCAAGCGCTAGCGCAATAGAGACAAGTGCGTATCCAAAATATAATTTTATTAAGTGAGCTCGTTTTTTTTTGGGATCTAAAAAGTCCATAGACGATTTCAATTATATAGGACTTTCATACATTTACGTACATAACTAATTGCACATAGCCGTAACGAAAACCGTAGCTAAAGCAAAGATGGCAACGCCTTGCTCACAATACAAAGACATTTAGTTTAATTACTTTTTTTAATTACCTTTAAAAAATAATATTTACAATATAAATAAATTATTTTCCAATTTTCAATAATTTTAAGCCAAACACAAGGCTAAAGACTCTTGCGAAAGTCTTATAGTGGCTGTAAGATATGCATATATCAAAAAAGAGGGTAAAACCACAGTGGGCGCCAAAAATTATACCAACAAAGCTAATAACGTCGAGAGTTCATCCAAATGAGTTCAAATGAACACATAATTGAACTAAACGGTAAACGATATAATGCTATAACTGGAAAAATGATCACTGGCAAGCCATCCAAAACTGCTGTAGAGACTATTAAAAAAGCCAGCCTAGATGGTTTTGCAAGGGCAGTAAAACCTATTTTGAGATCTGGGAATATGGTCCCGGCTCATCAAACAGAAAAATCTAAAACTTTAATGCGAAATACCGTTAAACCACCTCAATCAAAACCTCAAAATGAAATGGCAAAACCAAAATACACATCACGTATTAACAAATCACCATCTGTTGTTTCTCCAATCAAATTATCAAAAGCTCAGTCAATCAAGAAAAGTTCGCTTGTACGTCGTTTTAGTGAAATGGCGCCATCAAATATCGATAGATTTTCTTCTGAGACAAACAAAAAAGCATCAACAAGGGTACAGGCAGTTGCTGTTGCAGTCGCGGTAAAGTCTGACCCAGTGGCCTTGGGTTTAGCTAAAGCAGACAGTCATAAGCAGCAAAAACCTAAAAAAATGCATGCAAGTACACGAATGGCTAAAAAACTCCATATATCCCCAAAAACTTTGAGCATTAGCTCTCTTGTTATTGCAGTAATAGTTATCGGTGGTTTTTTTGCATCTCAAAATATGTCTAACATTTCAATGCGCATTGCATCATCACGATCCGGAATTAAAGGATCAATACCCAGTTATCAACCTGCTGGTTTTGGGCTAAAAGGTGGCATATCCTATTCTCCTGGCCAAATTGAACTTGGCTATAATTCAAATAGCGACAACAGAAACTTTAAAATTATTCAAAAAACGTCATCATGGAATAGTGAAACACTTGCAGAAAATTACGAGCCATTAAAAAACAATGTTGCTTATCAAACAATTCCCGTAAAAGGCAAAACAGTCTATTTATTTGAAGGTAGTAATGCCACGTGGGTAGATGGTGGGATATGGTACAGGATAGAAGGCAATAGTAAGTTAAATAGTGATCAACTACTAAACATCGCAAACAGTTTGTAATTTAGCTGTTAGCTAATTACGTCTGATACAATAACAGATATGACGAAAGATGTTCGCACAAGATTTGCGCCAAGCCCTACCGGTCTTTTGCATGTAGGGGGAATTCGAACAGCATTATATGCTTGGTTAGTTGCTCGCCAAAATCAAGGGCAATTTATTTTGCGACTAGAAGATACCGATCAGTCTCGTGAAGTTTACGGTGCCGATTCGCATATTATAGAATGTCTAAAAGTTCTTGGACTTGACTACGATGAAGGTCCCGATAAATCTGGAAATTTTGGACCATATCGTCAAAGTGATCGTTTAGATTTATATAAAATTTGGGCCCAAAAATTAATTGATAGTGGACGCGCGTACGCAGACCCTTACACGTCTGAAGAAGTACAAAAGTTTAGAGAACTTGCTCAAAAACAGAAAATTCCATTTTTATATAGAAATCATCGCCCCGAAAAACTCCCAAAATGGGATGGTACCAAACCATTGCGTTTCAAATCTGATCCAAAACCATATATATGGACCGACGCTGTAATGGGCACCTTGTCTACAGGAACAGAAGTCATAGATGATTTTGTGTTAATTAAATCAGACGGGTTCCCAACATATAACTTTGCTCACATAGTTGATGACGCTGAAATGAAAATAACACACGTCATCAGAGGACAAGAATTTATTGCAAGTACCCCGAATTATCTTAATATGTACGAGGCATTGGGGTTAGACAGGCCAATACTCGCGACCATGCCTCATATTTTAAATGAATCAGGGAACAAAAAACTAAGCAAACGCGACGGCGCCAAAGATGTACTAGATTACACAAATGATGGCTTCTTACCAGAAGCACTTATAAATTTCATTGCTACCCTTGGCTGGAATGATGGAACTGAACAAGAAATATTTTCCATTCAAGAATTAATTCAAAAATTTAGTTTGAGTAGAGTTGGAAGAAGTGGAGCGCATTTCGATGAAAAAAGATTGCTGTGGATCAATGGAATACATATACGAAATATGGGGCTAAAAGAACTTTCAAATAAAGTTGTAAAATATTGGCCAAAGACTGCCGATAAAGCGAACGAAGACTACAAAGAAAAGGTGTTGAGTCTTACCAAAGAACGATTAAAATTTTTCAAAGAACTGCCAGAACTTACTGAGTTTTTCTTTACTGAATTACCTATTAATCCAAAATTAATTAGTGAAAATAAATATCTGAAAAAGCTTGATAAGTCAGAAATTATATCACTACTCGAAACATCTAAAGCAACTTTAGAGCAAAGTGATTTCACATATGCAGACTTAACTAATAGTCTGAATAATTTACTTGAAACAACCAACCAAAAGCCGGCAATACTATTTAGCCTGATTAGAATAGCCACAACCCAAGCACCAGCAAGTCCAGGATTAGCAGAATCACTGGAATTATTAGGAAAAAAAGTAAGTATTGAACGAATAAATAATCAGATTGAAAATATATAGTTTGCGTCTGATACAATATAGCTTATGGTTGATGATATAAAAGTGCCTCAAAGAGGTAAATTGACTGATGACGATGACATCCAATCAGAAAATAGCGAGCCGGATTTTGTTCCTCCCGAACAAATCGCAGAAAATAATGAAGTAATTGACATGGCAGATGAGCCTGGTTCAGACTCGCAAGACTCAAGCAAACAAGTGAATAAACTCGAGCAAAAGAAACAATCCAAGATCAAGAATTCCCTAAAAGATATGAAATTATGGTGGAAAAATTGTAGTAAAAAACAAAAAGCACTTATCGTGTTACTGGCTATTATAATACTAAGCCTACTTGGATTTGGTGGTTACAAATTATATAAAAAAATCACTTTTAAGGCTCCCCCTAAAGTAGTACAGAAAAAAGTAGAAGTACCAGCCAAACCTCCAGCGACTACCGAACCTTCCAAACTAACTGGTGTTGAAGTTCCATTTAATCTTAACAAGCTACCAGTCACAGCCATAATGATAGAAAATAGTCCTGACGCTCGACCACAATCTGGATTAAAAGATGCCGGTGTAGTATTTGAGGCTATAGCTGAAGGTGGAATAACAAGATTTTTGACACTATTTCAAGAAGCCCAGCCAGATTATATTGGTCCAGTCCGATCCGTTAGACCTTATTTTCTTTCATGGCTGCATGCCTTCGATGCCGCTGTCGCTCATGCAGGTGGAAGCCCTGTAGCACTTGCCAAAATTCAAAGTGACGGCATAAAAGACTTAGACCATGGAGCAAATGGGAATAGTTTTCAAAGAATTAGTAGCAGATATGCCCCACATAATTTATATACGTCCATGGCAAGTCTTTTAGAAGCTGAAAAGTCCAGAGGATATGGTGAAAGTGTATTTACGAGTTTCCCAAGAAAAGCAGAAAAGCCACTAGTTCCGGCAATTGCAAAAGCAATTGACATCAAAATATCTAGCCCACTTTATGATGTGCATTTTGATTACGACTCTGCCACTAACAACTATCCCAGAACTTTAGGTGGCTTACCACACAAAGACGAACGTTCAGGAATTCAAATAGCTCCTAAAGTTGTTATCGCAGTGGTAATATCTCAAGGAATCGATCCAGACGGGATTCACACCAGCTATCAAACTATTGGAAGTGGCAAAGCATACATATTCCAAGATGGTGATGTTGTAGATGGTACTTGGTCAAAAGCAAGCGACAAAGATCAAATCATCTTTGGAGATGCTAGTGGTGCCCCAATAAAGCTTAATCCTGGACAGACATGGATTACAATGACAGGCTTATCCACGAATGTAAGCTATAAACCATAATTTTGGAATTATTTAGTCGAAACATTTTTGCTGATACAATAGGCTCATGAACCCACAAGACATAAGCTCTAAAACAGTAGGTAAAAAAGTACTTATTGTTGAAGATGAGCAATTTATAAGTGAACTATACGTCCAGTCACTTACCAAAGCAGGTTATAGCGTACAAGTTGCTGATGATGGACTGAAAGCACTGAATGCAGCTCAAACAAATGATTTTGACGTTGTGCTGTTAGACATTATGCTCCCTAACTTAAATGGGACAGAAATTCTAAAAATATTACGCGATAGTCAAAAAACGCCAAATTTTGATGGGAAAATTATCGTAACTACAAATTTGGAAATGGATGAACAACTTCGGACTGCGATCGAATCTCAAGCTGATGGTTACCTAGTAAAAGCCGAAGTTACTCCCAAAGAACTAGTAACGTACTTAGACCAATTAATTTAGGCTCCCTAATTCAGAGTTTTGTTTTGAAGTTGTGGTTTTTATCACAAGGGCTTGCATGGTAATAGTTAAAGTGGGGTATACTTCAGATAGTCGTGTGGGTACTTTTGGCAGCTAGCTAGACTTCCACCCCCAGACTTTATTAACTACTTGGATGGCATACCTCGGTCACTGCTTATCCTATATACAACTTTTGGTTTCCTGTAATGGCACCGTAATGAACGGTTTACCGAGCTTAGCAGGTCACTATTCCTAACCCGTTCCAACTGAGTTTTTAGACTCTAGTTGATTCTTAATTTATATCTAAATCTAGGAGTTGTATATGTCTTATTTAAATCAGGAAGTTAGTGTCACTTCGTTCTATTTCAGGAATAGTCGGGTGTTTCCACGGCAAATCGAGATGGAGGGTGAAAGTCTCAGTTTTCTCGAAACCGGACTACGCTGTTTGGTACAAAAAGGTCAGGAATTCATACAAATATTTAACATGAGCGATGGCCAGAAACTCTACCGACTCAGCTTCGAGCCAGGTAACCGCACCTGGAAATTACTTAGCAGTAGAACCCTTTAGACAGGTAGTAGTAGGTGTTCATCGTTCGTTTTAGGTGAGTTGACATCTCGACTTACTTCGTACATTTCCAAGCTATTGTCTGCTGAAGGGAATAACAAACTTTCCAAACCTTCAGACGTGTTATTTGAAGGGTCTATCCACCTTTCTTCGTCCTCGGGACGTAAAATCACTGGCATGCGCGTATGGATAGTTTTCATTTCTTGATTGGGTTCTGTGGTCATTATGGAATAACTTTGCATTTCTTGACCATCAAGGCCTTTCCAGACATCCCAAATACCAGCAAAGGCGAATATCTCTGTATCTTTGGGGTGAATAAAAAATGGCGTTTTGCCATCTTTACCAGCCTGCCACTCATAAAAACCGGTAGCAGGGACCAAGCAACGTCTACCAAGCACCGTTCGCTTCCAGAAGCCACCAAAAGCTTTATCAGCCCGAGTGTTTATGAGCTCTTTAACCAAATCTTTACCCAGCATCCGTGGAATACCCCAGTGCATCTGATTCAAATATCGTTTACCATCAGAGCTTTCCAAAATAACTGGCATGACCTGGGATGGCGCCACGTTGTAATTAGCTCTCACATCATCAGGCTTGACAGCCAAACCAAACCGTTTGGCCACAACACCAGCCTTCACACTAAGCGTATATCGTCCACACATAATTTAATTGTACTAGGAGAATCAAAATGAGAGAAAAAATAGGAGAAGAAATATCAGTTGTAATGTATTATTCTGCCAAACAAAAACTGGCCGTACCACATCTACTCAACTGGCAAAACAAAGACTATGCCCTGGGCAAGGTCAGCTACTACCACAACTACATGGAGGGTCGCGATAAACAGCACATTTTCGAGCTGTTGGACCGCGACAGTTCAATACATTTCCGCCTGCGCCTAGACAGTAGCAACCTGCACTGGACCCTGGAGGCCGTACACGATGGACTTAGCTCTTAACGACAACGAGCCAATAACGATGCATATAGACCTCAATAGTTGCTATGCAATTATTGAACAGCAAGCCAACCCACTCATACGCCATAAACCAGTTGGGGTAGCGGCTTATGATTCGCCTGGGGGATTTATAATTGCTTCGTCCTATGAGGCGAAAAGGAAGGGCGTTACACTCATGCGCATACGAGACGCGAGAGAAATCTGCCCCGATATCGTCATCCTGACGCCAGATCCAGAAAAATACTTTGATGCTCACCGGCGATTCAGAACAGTCCTAGAAAAATACACTAATGAGGTCACCCCAAAGTCTGTAGATGAATTTGTGGTCGACTTCAAAGGCAGTAGCGCTTTGCGAAAAGGCAAAAGCCTAGTGGGCGTAGGCTACCAGATGAAAAGGGATATAAAGGCTTCTCTGGGCGAATACGTGACGGTAAACATCGGCATAGCCCCCAATCGCTTCCTAGCCAAAGTCGCAGCTGGCATGGACAAACCAGATGGCTTAGATGTAATACGAGCCGAGGACATCTGGAACCTGTACGGTCAGTTGGATCTACTGGATCTACCAGGTATCAATCATCGCTACAAAGCTCGCCTAAACATTGCTCAAATATTCACACCACTGGACTTTCTAGAAGCAACTATGCCCAAACTCAAAAAAGAAGTTTTCAAAAGCATCGTAGGCTACTATTGGTATTTGCGCCTGCGTGGTTATGAAGTAGATTCTGCAAAATTCAAAACACGTAGTTTCGGCAACGATTACGCTGTGGGCGACAAAACCTCTGACCCAGAAAAGATTTCGCGACTACTCATGAAACTATGCGAAAAAACGGGCAGAAGACTTCGTAAACATGACTATCAAGCCCAAGGAGTATTCTTAGGTATGGGTTTCGAAAACCACACCTGGTGGGGAAAGAGTCGGCGATCCAAAAATCCACTGTATTCCACCCAGGACATATATCTAGCAATCATGAGATTATTCCGTCAAGTCGAAATATCGGCCCGGCTGATTCATATAAACATCGCTGTTTTTGACGTAATGCCGGCCACGCCAGTACAGATAGGCCTGTTTGACGGCACACGCCTAGATACTCGCTCGCTCGCTTATGCTTCCGACAAAATAAACAATCGCTACGGGGAATATACCCTGGTACCAGCCCAAATGGCCAACATGCAAGACACCATCATAAAACGTGTCCCATTTGGTAGTGTTAGGGATATTTAGCTTGCTTGCAAAGACTACGACAGTTACTATAACAATAGAAATTAACTAGGGGGACGTGCTAGTGGCTCAGGTTTTTGGTGTGCAAAATGCATTGATATCAGTTTACGACAAAACCGATATAGAAGAATTTGCTAAAGGATTGATTGACTTGGGATGGACCTTATTTTCCACTACAGGCACGTACAAGCAATTAAATGATGCAAAAATTCCAGTCCACGACTTAGCTGACCTTACTGGTTGGGGTGCAATGCTAGACCACCGAGTCGTAACGCTCCACCCCAAAGTACATGGTGGAATTCTGGCAAATACATCCAAGCCAGAACATTTAAAAGACCTAGAAGACAAAGAAATACCTTTATTTGGTCTTGTATGTGTAGATTTATATCCACTAGAAGAAGAAATCGCAGACCCCAAAGCAACGCAGGCAAGTATAATAGAAAAAATAGACATTGGTGGTCCAACCATGCTTAATGGTGCAGCCAAATCGGGTCGAATTGTACTTTCAAGAGCCGATCAACGTCCAGAAATACTCAATTGGCTCCGTGATGGTAAACCAGATGAAGAAGAATTTAAACAAAAACTCGCTGCAATAGCATTTTATGAAACTACCCGTTATTACATGCAAATTGCCAAAAACCTAGACGAAACTGGGGTTAGTGGACATATAGCAAGACTGCACTCACGAACAAAATATGGTGAAAGTCCCCAACATACAACTGCTGGTGTATATGCCGACAACCGCGTAGACATAGACCCACTTGGTATTGATCAGTTCAAGCATGTCAAAGGTTGGGAAAAAAGCTATATAAATGAAACTGACATCGATAGACTGGTCCAAACTACTACGCACATAGCCGCTGGTTTTGATTTAAACTTTGGAGAAGTGCCTCCACTTGCAGCCGGGGTAAAACACGGCAATGTTTGTGGAGCAGGGGTGGCAAAAACCCATGCCGAAGCAGTACGTAAAATGCTCGAAGGTGATACACGTGCTATTTTTGGTGGCGTAGTGATGACTAATGGCATTATTGATGCTGATGTAGCTGAAGCTCTCATGAATTATCTTATGGACCACAACTACAAACGAACTTTAGATGGGGTTGTTGGTTCAGATGTAACTAAAGAAGCGTTAGAAATGCTTAGTCGTAAAAAAATGCGAGTGGTCACAAACCCTGCATTAGCAAATTTAACCAAAAATTCCCTAGATTCACGCAGAAGATTTCGTTACGTTCGTGGAGGAGTTGTTGAACAGGACAATTATACATTTATCATGAATTTGTCTGCTGATTACATGGATACCTTCGGCAAAATTAGTGATCAGCAAAAAAAAGATTTTATTTTAGCTTGGGGAGTTGGGGCTACGAGTAATAGCAACACTATAACTCTTGCTAAAAACGGCATGGTAATTGGCAACGGCGTTGGGCAACAAGACCGTATTGGAGCTGCACAACTAGCTCTGCAACGTACAACGATCGAACTACCAGAAATGGAAAATACAAATGGAAACATATTGATGAAAATAAAATTAAGTAAAACAAAACTGGACGGTTCTGTTGCTTATAGTGATAGCTTTTTCCCATTTCCAGACGGTCCAATGATATTGGCAGATGCTGGCGTAAAAGCTATTTTGACCTCTAGTGGATCAATAAATGATAAAATTGTTATCCCTGCTTTAACGGACGCAGGAGTGAGTCTAATGCTTGTTCCAGACAAAATAGGACGAGGTTTTTTTGGTCATTAAATATTTTTTATACTTCTTGAGAAGTTAAAAAACATATATACTTGAGCATACAATGACTACATATTCGGATTCTGGAGTTGACGTAAATATTGAAGAACAAGCGGCTAAGATTATGTATCAAGCTGCAAAACAAACTTGGCAGGGTCGCAAAGGGACACTCGGTGAAGTTATAGTACCGTTCGATGATTATTCAGGAATACGAGCAATTAATGTTGGTAATTTACCAACTGGAACTATGTTAAATATTGGGTTTGACGGCATAGGTACAAAAGCAGAACTAGCAATGCTATCCGGCAAATACGACACTTTAGGATATGACTTAGTTGCTATGGTTTGTGATGACGCAGTCGTACGAGGAGCAGAACCAGTCTTACTTGGATCTATTCTGGACACTAACTCGCTTGGGCAAGATGAATCACGACTCGAAGCTGTTCAACAGCTCGCTAACGGCTACATAAAGGCTGCTAACGAGGCAAATGTAGCAATTATAAATGGCGAAGTAGCACAACTCGGAAACTTAGTAGGTGGTGGTGATAAATTTGGCTTCAACTGGGGCTCAGCACTTGTATGGTTTGCCCACAAAGACAAGATGATTACTGGTCACAAAGTAGAAGTTGGAGACAGCATTGTTGGTTTTCAAGAACCTGGGTTTCGCTCTAATGGCTTTTCATTACTTCGTAAGGTACTCTATGACAAATACGGTAACAACTGGACAAGTGAGATATTGGATGGGAAAAAACTAATTGATATGGCCCTCGAACCATCAATTATTTATAGCAAATCTGTGGTAGAGATGTTCGGTGGAGCGGATCCGGGGATTTCACCTAAAGTCGAACTCCACGGAGTAGCCCACATAACCGGTAGTGGCTTACCTGGTAAATTGGGCAGAGTTCTAAAGCCTTCGGGTTTAGGAGCGAATATTAGCAATACTTATGAACCTTCACAATTAATGACATTTTGCCAAAAAATAGGTGGAGTATCTGACGAAGAAGCATATCGCACCTGGAACATGGGACAGGGAATGGCAATAATAACTCCAAACCCGGACGAGACTATCAAAATAGCGAGGGCTCATAACATTCAAGCCAAAATTATCGGCGAGATAACTCAGGAACCCCAAATTAAAATTGCAAATCAGGGACTAAATAAAGCTCAGGAACCATGGTTAAGATTTAATCCTAATTAGATTTCCATTTAGATACTATTTCACGTGTTTTTTGTGCGGCTAACCCAATATAATGGATTTCTGGAGTTTCAATTATTTGCTTTTCTTTATCTGTAAATTTTTCCCAAAATTCAGACGCTTCAGGATCTGAAATAATTACTTCTACTAATGAAGTATTTTCTTCTAGTGACTTATGAGAAAGGACTTTTGATTTTTCATGAGCTTGTGTGTGGCCATACTTTTCAAACAACAAGTATAGAGGTTCAGCTGCAATTGCACCCCCACTTTGTTTGAGATTATTTTGCATAGCTTCAGTGTCAACTTCTAATTTATTCATAATTTCATCTAAACGTTTTGCCATTGAAGCTACACTTGCAAAAGCAATTGTGTAGAATCTAGCGGAAGCGGAATCTGTTAAATCTCGTTGGTGTTCACTAGATAGGTTTTGGAAAGCGTTTACACTTTGTGATAATACTTGCTTACTCATGCTCACTACATTTTCAAAGTTCCATGGATTTCTTTTGTGTGCCATAGTAGAACTCCCGGTTTGGCCGACTTCAAATTTTTCCCGTGTTTCAGCTATTTCGCTTCGCTGTAAATGCCGCATGTCATGAGCAAGGTTTGCCATAATTCCCGATGAAACTGTTAATTCAGCCATGAGTCTAACCGTAGAGTCAGCAGGAACAATCTGAGTTGAATATTCAGCAGGCTCTAGTCCAACTTTGTTAAGTACAGATTTTTCAAATGCCATTGGATCATCCACAAATATACTCAGTGCATTGTATGCCCCAACTGCACCGGAAAATTTTCCGACTAATTTACTACTCAATACATCCAGTGATCTAGCACTCGAACCTAATCGCTGTACATATTCAGCAATTGCAAACCCAAAAGTAATTGGAACAGCGTGCTGACCATGCGTTCTACCAATCTGCACAGTTTCAGCATGCTCCTCAGCTATTTTAATAAGTGTTTGGACAAGTGCTTTTTGGCGGGGGATAATTACTTTTTGAATAAAATCTCTTAACTGCAATGCAGATGCACTGGCAACAATGTCATATGATGTTGCACCGAAATGCACAAATGGTTTCGCGTCATCACTTACGCCCTTTTTAATACAGTTCACAAGTGCCTTAACATCATGCTTAGTCAATTGTTCTTCTTTTGCCACTTCTTCGGCCGTTATTTTACAAGCCGATCTCTCAATCTCTTTAGCAACATCTTTGCTACATATTCCTTGCTCAGAAAGTGAAAGTGCTAAAGCAGATTCTATATATGCCTGGTAAACTATGCGACTCGATTCAGATAAATATTTTGTAACTTCAGAGTCATAATATCGACCATCAAGTGGATCAATCGAATAAAAATTTTGCTCTTTTGGTGGATCTGGTAATGTAATTGGATTCATTTTTTTAGCCTCTCTAACTCTTTGGTTACGTTTGATTCAATTCTTTTGAGTACATCTTCTGAGTCATTTGTAGGTATAAACTTCTTACCTGTCAAATGCTCATAAACATATACGTATCTATTGGAAAGCTCAGTAATAATTTCTGGAAATGGTTCAGGTGCTTCTTTATCCATATATGGATCAAATCTTTCTTTGAACCACAGGCGCAGAAACTCTTTGTCATAATTTTCTGGTTCGACACCTTCAATAATACTTTGCTTATAACTATCTGCCGACCAATATCTGGAAGAATCAGGGGTGTGGATTTCGTCGATCAAAATAATTTTGCCGTTTTCGTCTAATCCAAATTCGTATTTAGTATCTACTAAAATTAAACCATTTTCAGCAGCGATTTTTTGACCAAATGTGAATAATTCTAACGCGATTTTTTGTAGACTATCCCAAATATCTTGGCTAACTAATCCTTCTTCAACAGCTTCTTGTGGCGTAAGGGGTCTGTCATGCTCTTCAAATTTAGTCGTTGGGGTAAACACTGGACTGGGTAATTTATGGTTTTTACGTAATCCTTCAGGTAGTGTAAAATCTCCAAAATTTCTTTGACCGTTACTATAATTATGCCAGAGCGAAGTATTAGTTACTCCTGTGATGTATCCTCGCACTACCATTTCTATTGGTATCACTTTATACTTTTTTACAATTAACACGTTTGGGTCTGGGCTTGAAATTATATGATTTTTTATAATGTGTTTTGATTGTTCGAACCACCACAAGGTAATCGCTGTCAAAAGTTCACCTTTATGTGGAACCGATGCAAGAATTCTGTCAAAAGCTGAGTATCTATCAGATGTAACAAAAACTATCTTGTCGTTTAAATCATACAAATCTCGCACTTTACCATGATGAAAAGCTATTTGTCCTAGGAAATCAAAATTAGTTTTATCTATAGTTGCCATCTTTGTATATGTATTTTAACACCTTATTGAGTTAAGATATACGTTAATGAGGCAGTCAAAAACTATAGGTATAGTCGGTGGCGGGCAATTAGGAAGAATGCTAACTCAGGCCGCAGTCAAACTAGATTTCAAAGTTGTGGTATTAAACTCATCAGATAATTCTCCTGCATCTCAGGTAGGTGCTCAGGAAATTATTGGAGACCTGTATGATCAAACAGCGCTGGAACACCTGGCAAAAGTTACAGACTTAATAACAATCGAGATTGAACATTTAAACGCCGATGCTTTAAAAATTATAGCCAAAAACAAAAATATTTTTCCTAGACCAGAAGTAATTAAACTGATTCAAGATAAATATAATCAAAAAATATTTTTACATAAAAACGGCTTTGCAGTAGCTGATTTTAGAGATATTAAATCTGAATCTGAAGCAAAAGAGGCACTAAAATATTTTGGAAACAAGATGTTGATTAAGGCAAAACATGGCGCATACGATGGACGTGGGAATGCAGTAGTAACAAACCTGAAAGAACTCAAGGTAGCATTAAAACAATTTGAAGGTAGGGAATTGTACGCCGAAGCTTTCGTTCCATTTAGCAAAGAACTCGCAGTTATGGTCGCCATGAGTACTGAGGGGAACATAAAAAAATTTCCAGTTACTGAAACGTTTCATGATAGGAACATTTGCATAGAAACTCAAACACCTGCCGACATTGGTAAGGGTATTACTAAAAAAGTGGAAGATTTAGCAAAAATGGTAGTACGCAAATTAAATAGCGTAGGAACATTTGGTATTGAGATGTTCTTAACTGCAGACGGGAAGGTGCTAGTAAATGAAATTGCACCTAGAGTTCACAATAGTGGCCACTACACTATAGAAGCTTGCAAAACTTCACAGTTTGATCAACACATACGAGCAATTACAGGTATGGAATTAGGCTCAACAGAAATGATAGTACCTGCCGCTGTAATGATAAACATATTGGGCGAAAGGGACGGTGAAACGCTCGTAACTAGTGACACAAATCTTGAAAATACTCCTGATGTTCATATACACCTTTATGGTAAATCTCCTACTAAAATTGATCGCAAAATGGGTCATATAACTGCCACTGGAAGAACTATAAAAGAAGCAAAAGATAAAGCACTTAAAGCCAGAGCCTCGATAGTAATATGATTAAACTCGTTATTTTTGACTGGAATGGGACACTACTTGCAGACACGGGGCCTGTGGTTGAAGGCACAAACAAAGAATTGCAGGTTCTTGGGTTGCCACCAATTACAGTTAGAGATTATCAGAGACTTTTTGAAGTCCCAATGGCAAAATTCTACAAACATTTTGGAGTTAGCAAAGAATTATTTAGAGAAAAATCTACAGAAATGGCAAAAGCATTTCATTCATTCTATGAACCTCGAGTTGCACGAGCCCGGACAAGATCTGGCGCAAGAACAACACTAAAATCTCTTGATACAAAAGGATATTCTAAAATTATACTCAGCAACCACACAGTTGAAGGAATATATTTTCAGCTCGAACGTCTCAAATTATCAACATATTTTGATTCAATACTAGCAAATGATGTTCTAGATGGGGCACATTTTAAAGGCAAGCAACATCGGCTTGAAGAATATATAAAATCAAATGGCATCAACCCATCCTCGGCAATAATTGTTGGTGATACGATTGAAGAAATTCAAATTGGCAAAAGCATGGGGTTAAAAACAGTTTCAATTACAGGAGGCTACAATTCAACAAAAAGATTAAAGGCAGCAAAACCGGATGTGCTTGTTCATTCATTACATGAGATAATACAAATAATAGAGGAGACTTAGATGGCAAATCCACTAGTAGGCATAATTATGGGCTCAGACTCAGACATGGACATCATGGCGGAAGCAAGCAAAATTTTGGACGAATTTGGAGTCGTAAACGAGATGCGAATAGTTTCTGCTCATAGAACTCCCGATGTTATGACAGCGTATGCTCAAGAAGCATACTCAAGAGGCCTCAAAGTCATAATTGCTGGTGCAGGTGGTTCAGCACATTTGCCTGGCATGACAGCTTCTGAAACCCTGCTACCTGTACTAGCAGTGCCAATTAAAAGAAATCCAGAAGACCATGAGGCATTGTGGTCTAGTATAAAAATGCCACCTGGGGTGCCACTTTCTGTTATGCCTGAAAATGGGGCTAAAAATGCTGGACTAATGGCAGTTGAAATTTTGGGTTTGTTAGACAGTAATCTAGCACAAAGATACGCAGAGTACCGTAAAAAAATGCATGATGAAGTCGTAAAAATCGACACAAACGTACAATCAAAAGGCAACTCATAATGCATGCTATAGAGATGTCTGGCTGGCTAGAAGAATTGGCAGCAAAAAGTCCTACTCCTGGTGGTGGGGCAGTTGCAGCACTATCATTGGCAATTTCTGCTGCTCAATTGGGCATGGTTGCAGCGTATACTACAGGTCAAAAATGGCAGGACGTTGAAGCTAGAATGAATATAATTGGCTTTGAACTGAGCAAAATTCGATCACAGGGCTTAGGCCTTATTGATGAAGATGCTGCGGCATTTAATACAGTGGGCAGCGCCTATAAATTACCCAAAGATACTGACGTTGAAAAATCCAAGCGAAAATTAGCAATTCAGACGGCTCTACTCAACGCCACAAAACCACCAATCAAGACAGCACTTTTAGCCGCGAATACTATTGCTCTTGCTGTAGAACTTGCCGAAAAAGGTAATCCAAATGTAATTTCTGATGTAGCTGTGGGAGCTTCTTTGGCCAAAGCTGCATTAGAGTCAGCAATAATAAATATAGAAATTAACATGTTCTCAATTGAAGATGAAACTATAAGAAGCAAATTAATAGCATCAATTGAAGATGCAACAGATGCTATCCAGGATGCCGATGGGGTAATTGAAAATGTACGAGATAAAATGGAGAACTCATGAGCGTGGAAGTGTTAAGTGGTAAAAGTTTGGCATTTGAGATTCGTGAAAGCATTTTAAAATCTTCAAAATATTTAAAATCTAAAGGTATAATTACAACCTTAGCCGTAGTAGTTGCAACTGACGATGACAGTACAGATTATTACGTTCGCCACATTGTAAGCGCTGGTGAAAAAACGGATGTTAAAGTTGATGTTGTTCGATTAAAGTCGGACGCGTCTGATGAAGAGATATCAAATGAAATTAAGCGCTTGGCTGTTGACTCAAGTGTTCATGGAATTATTTTGCAAACTCCATTACCTCCTGGGTCAGACGCGAACGCCTTGCGAGGGCTAATTCCACCAGATAAAGACGTAGATGGCGCGAACCCTTTGAGCGCAGGTCGAGTTGTCAGTGGTATAGAAGCTTTTTCACCAACAACTGCAGTGGCAGTAATGGAGATTTTAAACAGATATGACGTGCCAGTTGCAGGTACTCATACTGTGATTATTGGCAGAAGTATGATTGTTGGCAAGCCCTTAGCTCAGCTATTATTGTCAAAAGATGCAACTGTCACAATTTGCCATTCAAAAACACGTAATCTGAGCGCAATAACAAGCCAAGCTGACATACTTATAGTTGCGATCGGGAAACCAAAGATGATTACAGCTGAATTTGTTAAAAAAGGATCTATTGTCATAGACGTAGGAACAAATGCATCGGAAGATGGAAGTTTGGTTGGTGATGTTGATAGTCTGTCAGTACAATATAAAGCAGGGGCATTATCACCTGTACCAGGTGGGGTTGGACCAGTTACAACTGCACTACTTTTGCAACAAACAATATTATCTGCTCAAACATCCTAAAATCCATTTATTTTCTTTTGCATAATACTTGCACATAAAAGCGTAAATGGTATGATATGTACAGATGGGAAGAACCAAGTCTCTATTACTTATTTATCAAAAAAACATGGCAGGTAATCACGCCCTCACAGAAAAGTGTGCCGTATTTGGCATTTTTGGGCCAAATAACGAAGCAGCACGTATTACTTATTACGGACTTTGGGCACTCCAACACAGAGGTCAGGAAAGTTCTGGCATAGCCAGCTCCGATGGGGAAAAAATCTATCGACACGCAGCCAATGGATTAGTTGCGAATGTATACCGTGAAGAAGATTTAGACAATTTACCTGGATATATATCGATCGGCCACAATCGATATGCAACTTCAGGTGATGCACGCGAAAACTACAACCAGCCCATCATTAACCTAGATAAATCGTTTGCATTTGCACATAATGGCAACTTACCTGACACTGATTCGTTAGTTAAATTTCTTCAGAAAAACAATGTAGTGACAGACCATTTAAACGACTCACATATGATGGCTGTGGCAATAGATATTTTCATTGCGAAGGGCCAAGTACTAGAAAAAGCAATTAAAAGCGCATACCCCCTGTTTCAGGGAGTTTTTTCTGCTGTAGCAATGGACAAAGATAAGCTTATTGCTTTTCGCGACCAATGTGGAATAAGGCCACTTTCAATTGGAAAAATGAATGATGCATATATAGTTTCATCCGAAACTTGTGCCTTTGAAACAATAGGTGCCAAATATGTACGAGATGTATTACCAGGAGAAATGGTTATAATTGACAAAAACGGAATAAAATCTGAACAAATCGTTCCTGGCAATCAAAAACTGGATATATTCGAATTCGTTTATTTTGCGCGACCAGATAGCGTTTTACTTGGTCAACGAGTCAATAGCGTTCGTCAAAGGTTTGGCGCGGAAATAGCCAAAGAGCATGCTGTAAAAGCTGACGTAGTTATCCCTGTGCCCGATTCATCAATACCTGCAGCAATTGGCTATGCTGAAGCAACTAATACGCCTTTTGATATGGGACTTGTAAAAAACAGATACATACACAGAACATTCATCCAACCTACTGCTGAAATGAGAAGAAGAGATGTAAAAATGAAACTAAACCCTGTTAATGAAAGCATATCTGGTAAGCGAGTCGTACTTGTTGACGATTCTATAGTACGAGGAACAACTATGCGCCAGGTTGTACATATGATAAGAGAAGCAGGCGCAAAAGAAATACATGTAGTCATAAGTTGTCCCCCTGTTAAATATCCCGATTTTTACGGTATAAATACACCTGACCAAGATGATTTAATCTCTGCAAGATTAAATGTAGATGAAATTTGTGAATATATTGAAGCTGATTCTTTATACTTTTTATCTTACGAAGGCATGATACGTGCAACAAAATTATCAGAAAACATTTTTTCAACATCATGCTTCAACGGCATTTACCCAATAGATATCGGAAACGCAGCAAAAAAGGTAAAAAATATTTCACATAAAAACAAAACTGACGTTAAAGACAAACCTAAAACTGAAGCACTTAAGGTACTAGCTTAGTTAGTATGAACAATATCGCTATTTTCGCCTCCGGAGAAGGGACGACTGCGGAAGCGTTTATAAAATCTGGTGCCACAGGGAAAACAAATAGCCAAGTAGTATTAGTTATATGCAACAATACCGGTGCTGGGATATTTGAGCGTATCAAAAAACTCAATAAACAATTCGGGTTGGATATAAAAACAGCACTCATTAACAGTAAAACAAATCCTGCTGGGCGCAACGAAAATACATTACCTGGACATCAAACTTTAGAAGAAGAAAAAGCAATACTTTTAATGTTACAACAAAATAATTTTGAATTGATAATGCTTATGGGATATTTAAAACATATTGGACCAACATTGGTCGATATCTATGGGTGGAAAAATATATACAAAAGCCCTTATCAGGCCATGATGTTAAATACTCATCCTGGTCTGTTACCAGAAACAAAAGGATTGTATGGCAGACTTATCCAGTCCCATGTAATAGATAATAAATTGCCATATGCAGGACAAACGCTACATGTTGTAGCAGAGAAATATGACGACGGTCCTATTGTTGCTGAGCATAAAATTGAAGTGCACAAGGACGACACTGCAGACAGTCTATTTGAAAGAATCAGAAGAGTTGAAAAACTAAATTTACCTATGGATATAGATAAATTTATAACTAACCGACAAAATTACATAAAAGCTACGGAGGAAAAGCAATGAGCACGAAAGTTTTGATCATAGGTAGTGGTGGTCGTGAATACGCTTTGGCGTGGAAACTTTCTCAATCACCACAAGTAAATCAAATATTTGTTGCACCCGGAAACGGTGGAACCGAAACTATTGCTAAAAACATAGATATTGGATTCACTAATGTGGAAGAACTTTTAAAATTCGCTTTGGATAATAAAATCGACTTAACGGTTATTGGCCAAGAAGCCGCCAGTGACGCAGGTGTGGTAGACGCCTTTCAATCGGCCGGATTAGCAATATTCGGACCTTCAAAAGCTGCAACCCGAATAGAATCATCAAAAGCATATTCTAAAGAATTAATGCAAAGTCAAAAAATACCAACTGCTAACTTTGAAACTTTCACAGATCCTGATTCAGCAATCAAATATGTCCAAAATAGAAAATTCCCACAAGTCATAAAAGCTAGTGGACTTGCAGAGGGCAAGGGAGTAGTTATTGCAGAAAGTTTTGAACAAGCAAAACATGCAATTAGCGAAATGATGGTTAAGAAAGTTTTCAAAGATTCTGGCAAAACAATTGTTATTGAAGATTTCTTACCAGGGCAAGAAGTTTCTATACATGCCTTAAGCGACGGCACAGAGGCTGTATTATTTCCACCTTCACAAGACCACAAACAAGTATTTGATGATGATTTAGGGCCCAACACGGGTGGTATGGGCGTATTAGCGCCCGTTCCCTGGGTAACAAAAGAACATTTAGATTTTGCAATGGACAAAGTTGTCAAACCTGCACTTAAAGGACTAAAATCAGATAATTCGCCATTTACCGGATGTTTATATCCTGGCCTTATGATTGACGGTTCTGATGTAAAAGTTTTAGAATTTAACGCACGATTTGGTGATCCAGAGGCGGAAACATATTTGAGATTACTTGATAGCGATCTTTATGAATTACTTATATCATGCACAATAGGAAATCTAGACCCCAGTAAAATTAAATGGCTTCCAAAAACGGCGATTTCAATTGCCCTAGCTTCTGGTGGATACCCTGGAAATTACGAAAAAGGCAAGCCGATATCAGGCATAGAAGATGCCGAATCAGTGGAGGACGTGGTTATCATGCAAGCTGGCACAAAAATTACAAATGGGAAATTAATTACAAATGGTGGTCGCGTTTTATATGTAACTGCCCTAGGCAATGACGTCACAGACGCACGCTCAAAAGCCTATAAAGCAATTAGTAAAATTCATTTTCAAGGTATGCATTATCGTACAGATATTGGCGCGAGACCCAACGGAGTAACTGGTTAAATGGAAATTTACAAAGGCATAAATGCGCTATCTGAATTTCGGCAGGCAATTCTCCTAAAGCAACTTCAAGCATCTCAGCCAAACATCCAAGAAGTGAGTGCTGAGTTTGTACATTTTGTCTATACAAATAGAACCTCCGCTATTGGCGAAGATGTTCGCTTACAAAAACTACTCACATACGACACTCCATATATCAATAATCGAACGGAGAACATGATTATTGTCGGACCTCGACCAGGCACAATTTCACCCTGGTCATCAAAAGCAACTGACATTGCTTTGAACTGTGGGCTTAAACATGTAAATCGCATAGAAAGAGTTAAGGCATTTTATATAGTTTCAAAAATACCCATAAACAAAGTAAAAATACAAAACTTACTTTACGATCGTATGACTGAAACAATTTTTAATAATCTTGAGGAAACAAATGTGTTATTTGAAACACACGAACCAAAATCTTTAAAAATTATAGATATTAAAAAGCATGGCATAGAGGCACTTGAAAAAATTAATACTGAGCTTGGGTTAGCCTTATCAGGTACAGAAATAAAATATTTGTATCAAGAATATTCTAACTTAAATAGAAACCCTAACGATGCAGAGATTATGATGTTTGCGTCTGTAAATAGTGAGCATTGTCGACACAAAGTATTTAATTCTAGCTGGACCATCAACGGCAAAAAACAGCCCAAATCACTTTTCGAGATGATTTCTAATACTTATGAAAAATCTAGCCAAGACGTTCTGTCGGCATATTCAGATAATGCCGCTGTAATACGAGGTCCGGTAACTGCTAGATTTTTCCCAGATCCAAATACCGGAAGCTACAACTATTCAAAAGAGCCGATTCACAGCGTTATTAAAGTAGAAACACACAATCACCCGACAGCAGTTGCACCGTTTTCAGGAGCAGCAACTGGTTCTGGTGGAGAAATTCGTGACGAAGGAGCGACTGGAAGAGGTGGTAAACCTAAAATGGGTCTTGCCGGATATACTGTATCAAATCTCCAGTTATCAGAGATGCCACAACCCTGGGAAGAAGATTATGGTAAGCCAGACCGTATATCATCACCACTAGAAATTATGATTGAAGCACCGATTGGTGCTGCCGCTTACAATAACGAATTTGGGAGACCAAATCTTGGTGGGTATTTTCGAACATATGAACAAAAAGTAAATGGTATCGTTCGTGGATATCACAAGCCAATTATGATTGCTGGTGGCCTAGGTAACATCCGCGACAAGCATATCGACAAACTACCACTTCCAGTCGGTGCACAACTAATTATTATAGGTGGACCTGCTATGTTAATCGGCTTAGGTGGGGGAGCAGCTTCTAGCATGCAATCCGGCCAATCCGAATCGGATTTAGATTTTGCTAGCGTACAACGGGCAAACGCTGAAATGCAAAGAAGAGTTCAAGAGGTAATCGATCATTGCTGGGCCATGGGAGAAAATAATCCAATAATCAGTATTCATGACATAGGTGCAGGTGGGCTATGTAATGGATTACCAGAGCTAATAAATGACTCAGGACTAGGAGGTAATATTGAATTGCGTGACATACCAAACGCCGAACCAGGCATGTCACCAAAAGAAATCTGGTGTAACGAAGCACAAGAACGATATGTTTTGGGAATTGATCCGAAAGATTTGGAAATATTTAAATCAATATGTGAACGAGAAAATTGCTTGTATGCAGTTGTTGGAAAAACTGTCAAAAAGCGTCAATTAACAGTTACAGACAAAATATTGGGTAGAAATGTTATCGACTTGCCCATGACTGTTTTGTTTGGAAAACCTCCCAAAATGGAAAGATCTTTTACGTCCCAAAAAACTAAATTATCTGATTTTGACATTACTAATATTAAAATAGATGATGCTGTTAAACGTGTTTTACAAATTCCTTCAGTTGGTAGTAAGCAATTTTTAATTACAATTGGAGACAGAAACGTGGGTGGCCTACTAACTAGAGACCAGATGATAGGTCCATGGCAAGTCCCAGTCAGTGACGTAGCAGTTGCAGCTAGTGGTTTCGATACAGAAAAGGGAGAAGCAATGACTATGGGCGAACGCACTCCTTTGGCAGTAATAGATAGCAGTGCATCTGCTCGCATGGCCGTAGGAGAGTCAATAACAAACATTACAGCTGCAAACATTGAAAAAATATCCGATATTAAACTTTCAGCAAATTGGATGTCTGCCATAGGGGCAGATACTGAGGAGCAAGCATTGTATGAGGCTGTTCACGCGCTAGGGGAAGAGTTCTGCCCAGCAATTGGACTCACAATACCCGTCGGCAAAGACTCGCTAAGTATGCGCACAGTTTGGAACGAAAAAGGTCAATCCAAAAGCGTTACATCTCCAATGTCAGTTATTATCAGTTCATTTGCTCCTGTCATAAACATAAATAAAACTTTGACACCACTTTTTTCTCCTGGAAATACATCTTTGCTTCTAATTGACCTGGGGCAGGGCAAAAACCGACTTTCGGGTTCGGCACTCGCTCAAGCATACTCTCAAACTGGAAATACACCTCCTGATGCAGATCCACAGCTACTAAAATTATTTTTCACTGCAATCCAAAAGTTAAATAATGAGAATAAAATACTCGCATATCACGACCGATCTGACGGTGGTCTTATTACTACACTTTGTGAAATGGCTTTTGCAAGTCGATCTGGATTAAAAATTGATTTATCATCAGCCTCAAATGCACTTGGACAGTTGTTTAACGAAGAATTAGGTGCCGTGATACAAATAAAAAGTTCAGAAGCCATAAAAATTACTGATCAGTTAAATTCATTAATGCCTAATACCACATCGATTATTGGTCAGCCACAAAAAAACCAAATAATTACAGTAAATTACGCCGACAAAATTATATATAAAAACACTCGCGCAACGTTACAGTCTTTGTGGAGTGAAACTAGCTACCGCATCCAATCATTGAGAGACAACAAATCATGTGCTGTCCAAGAATTTGAATCAATACAAGACGACAATGACCCAGGGATATCTCCAAAAGTAATCAAAATTCCTGAAATGCAAAAACCGTCTAATGAAATACGTCCAAAAGTAGCTATTTTTAGAGTACAGGGAGTTAATGGACAAGTTGAAATGGCTGCCGCGTTTGACAAAGCTGGTTTTGAATCCATAGACGTTACATTAACGGATATAACAAGTAAAAAGCTAGATTTAAAAGACTTTACAGGCTTAGTAGCTTGTGGTGGTTTTTCATATGGAGACGTACTAGGTGCGGGAGAAGGATGGGCAAAATCTATACTGTTTAATCCCCAACTTACAAAACAATTTAAAGAGTTTTTTGAACGCAATAATACTTTTTCATTAGGCGTTTGCAATGGTTGCCAGATGTTATCTGCGCTTAAAGAACTTATCCCAGGCGCGAATAGTTGGCCTAGATTTCTGAAAAACAATTCTGAACAGTTTGAGGCCAGACTTTCACAAGTAAAAATTCTATCCAGCCCATCTATATTCTTTAAAGGCATGGATGGATCCATTTTGCCTGTGCCCGTTGCCCATGGAGAGGGCAGGGCTGAAAATGCAATTTCCCCAGAGCTTGTAGCTGGGATTTTTGTGGATAATAACGGCAAGCAAGCCGATCGCTATCCAGAGAATCCAAATGGTTCTCCCGGGGGCATTACTGTACTCACTACACCAAATGGGCGTTCAACGATTATGATGCCTCATCCGGAACGTGCCTTTCTAACTCAACAACTTTCGTGGCATCCAACAGATTGGCAAAAAGATTCCCCGTGGTTCCAAATGTTTCAAAACGTCCGTGAATGGGTCGAAGAAACTAAAGCTTGATCTCGTTATATGTTAAAAAGTTAGTTTACAAATAATCAATTTTTGTAGAAAATCACCAGGGTTTTGATGACATATCTTTGACGACTTTTGCAGCTTCTTTCTCGTTCCAATTTTTATCATACAATCCATAGTAATAGTCTTTTGCAGACAATGACGATTGGCCATCTTGAATACTGTGCCAAAACAGTGCTTCAACAGGTACTCCTTGACTCCTCAAATAAGCAGTGCCAAATATATATTGCAAGTAGAGATTTTTTTGGAAGGTCTGAGTATACGCTTCTCCGGTCCAGTTATTATTACCATTAGCTGAGGGTCCTCCCATTTCGGTGAACCATACTGGTTTGTTAAATCCTTTTGATACAGAATTATACCAAACATCTTTGCTGTTCATGAAAGGGTTCCAGTCTCTGTGGGTTGGGTATCCACAGTGTGTAACATCATCGCAATCAATTGCGTATGGGTGAGTTGCTATTGCAGAGGCATTATTGGCAAAAGTACCATTTGATTTATTTAAAACGTTCAGCATTGCATCATAGGGTGCATTTGGAGATCCACCAGGGGACCAACCGGCATTCATTATTGGAATCGTAGATGATTTATTGCGAATTGCAGCTGATGTTAGGTCAAGAAATTGAGCCTGTTTGGTATAGTCACCCGTCGGTTGTGGTTGCCAAAAATCAGAATTATTCCATTCGTTTCCAATCTGTATTGCGTCAACACCTTTGTCCACCCAACTTGCACAATAAGTTGCAAACTCTCCAATTTTGCTAATTGGATAAGTTCTATCTTGCATCTGACAAGTTTCCAATACTTTCAAGCCAATACTGTGAGCATATACGATTAGTGATTGATCAAAAGTACTGGGTGAATTCCACATTTCCCAAGATATCCCAACCCAGCCAACTCCCAACGCCCTTGCTCTGAAAAAGTTCTCTCTAGTTGGCCAGAGCGATACACCCATGTGATCACCCCATGTACTATTTGGTGACTTTGATGCAAGCCCTGGGGAAGTCGCGGCATAAGCTCCAAACAAAAAGTAGGAACCTATTGTTGCAAAAGTAAGTACAAACAATAGTATCTTTCCACGCTTCCAAAGTGGCACTCCAAATTTAGCTCCATTAGATTTTGCTTTTGCTTTTTTATTATTCGATGATTTGCTCATAGAAGTATTTTTCTTAGAATTAACCATTTTAAGTTCCTTATGCTTATCATTATCTCATTAAATACATAAAATTCAATAGTCTTATTCCCATTTTCATAAACGTATGTTGTATAATCAATTACCTAGGAGCAGTGATTTGAAAAAACATATAAAACAAAACAATTTACACAAAGAAATCACAAAAAGGCGTATATATTGGACCAGTGCTGTAATTTGCGCAATTTTGTGGTCATGGCTGTATATTGTTGATGTTGGAAGACTAGCTAATATTGCACTCGTAGCGTACTTTACTATTACACTTGTGATGACAATCATTGTCAGTATAAGTGCCTTGATATTTACGTATGCTATTTTGTATCTGAGAAACTCGTATAAAAGAAATAAGGACTATAAATGGGTTTTTAAAGCCGTATTCATTTGGGCATTTGCTGAAGCATTTGTTGCATGGGCAGTTGCTTTTATGTGGATGGGCAAAAACGGCAGTGTTGATAATATATTGCCATTTTCAACACTAACTCCATTTATCGTAATTTCACCACTAAAATATATATCAAGATTTGTAGGATTCTATGGCTTATCCTCAGTAGTTATGGTTGGAATTGCATTGCTAGTAAAAAAGGAGCTTAGAAAATATGCATTACCATACTGGTCAATATTGATAGTACTTTCAGCTGTTGGTTGGTATGCGTATAGAGTACCCAGCGGTGCAAAAATCAAGACCACGATTGTATCTGAGCAACTAGGTGAAGCAAAACAAATTGAGACGGACCAATCTAAATTAATAATTACCCCAGAATATGGTCTCGACGATTTTAGTATTGGTTCTCCACAGAAGAGATTTGCAGACTCAAATCATAATTATTATTATATCGGGTCAAGACAAGATGCCACCTCAACAGGGCACAAAAATGTACTGGTATTTGGGTCGCGAGATCATGGATTTATAAAAGAGCAAGACAAGAATAGGCTTATTGTTGGAGGTGAACATCTGTCATTTTGGGTAGAAGGAATGTTGAGGATAATATCACCAACTACGGTATCAGACTTTCAGGTTAGAAGGGCTGTAGTGAAGGGGAATAACAACATAGAACTTTTTGCAATTGATGATGGTGTAGTTGTTGGAAGCGCTGTTTGTTCTAGCATTATAGCCCCTGAGGATTATCGTCATTTTGCAAACAAAGGAGCAAGTATGCTTACAAATTCGGCTTCATTAGAGATATTTAAAGGTTCACGGCTATTCAATTGGCAACATCGTGGGTTTGCAAAATTTATGGCAGTTGCAAACGCTAGACCATTTCTCCAGTCTTCAAATAACTGGCAAGCATTTGCAATAGACAAAGATGGTAACCAATTGACAGCAATAGATCCCAGTAATACCCAGCTAGTCAATGTTCAGACAAACCACAATAAAACTCTATACACATACGTTGGGGAATGGCTAGTATACGTAGGAATTATCATAGTTGTTTATGATATTTATAAATATAGACGAAAAATATCAAAACTTTACAATTAAACCACTTCCCAAAGGAACAATGATCGTATCTTCATAGAACTGATTTAGCTAGCGTTACGGGCACATTTCGACAAAATATATGATCATAAATCAACCCTTTTTATTTAGGCAGTGATTACTAATTCGACACATACATAGCTATCGTGAACTTTCACATTATTTTCAAAGGAAAGAGATACGTAATATATCCGCAGTGATTAGATTGCAATTGTTAATGTATCGTATCTGAGCCTGGAATATTATATTGCTTACAAATAGTCTTGTAATAGACAGTTAAGTTATTAGGTTAGTTGGATTCATCCCGGTAAAAATACATTGCCAATTTACACTTCATAGAACTTTCGTATTTGAATCGATGAGCTAATAGAATGATGGTGTGGATATGAAACCTAGCAATTACTATCAATTCACCGACAAGCAATGAAGGGGTCTAGTTAGTGACTGATCCACAGTTAGTTGCGTTTCGTAGACAACGTGACATGTCAGCTTCAAAGGCGGCAGGTTGCCAACCGAAGTTGAAGTCACCATGAGCACAATCAGCGCTCATGCAAGACAAGGAAACGCTCGAAGGGTTTGGTGTAACTGGCCATTCAACGTCTAGAATAACTGCAGGTATGTGGTATGGGGTAGCTGCTGGACATGTGCCATCACCCTTGCTTTGACCATCAGAACCCAGTTCTGAAGTGTAGTCAGTGTAAGGAGGCAATATTCTACCACTCCAGCAATCATTCATCTTTATGTGCATAGTAAGAGCTTCACCACCGGCACATTGTGGTACGGTTGTTTGCTTTGGGTGACTAGAACCACTTCCACAACCCCAGTATGCAATGGTGTCTGATTGAGGAGAAGTTGCTTTTGGATTTCCTGCAGTTGCCTGGAATCCGGGAGGAAAGGTGTGAGTTTGGTTGGTACCCTGATAATAAACCCTGAGCAGTGATGCTTTTACGGCAGAACCGTTAACTAACAAGGTTGGGTGCCAGTATGCGGCAGTGTCACCACGGTTTTCACATGTTGTGTTGGTGCCAATTAGACTACTAGGATCAGCAGTTACACCTCTAAGACCATAAAAATCATGGCTATGTGAAAGACCCGGCTGATTTGGTTTTACTATAGGGTCATCCGGTGCAGTATGGTCTGGAGTACATTTAATGATGAATTCCCCAGAGGAATTTTTTGAACCTATATTAAGACAATTTGGTGGAATGCCAACTTTATCCAGAGGACAATAATCACTAGATACTGGAGAAGGTGGTACGCTACCAGTTCTTTGAAATGAGACATTTCCTATCTGTATCACTCCACCGGCAATTGTATTAGTAACAATTGCCTGAACAGTTGTACCCGAAACGGCGTTTGTAAAACTAAAACAAACTGTGTTCGTATAATCACTCCCTGAACCCAGTAGATAGACACCTTGACCAAGTGAATTACCAGCTACGCCATTAGCAAATTTAGTAATTTCTAACTTACCTGAGACTCCTGCAGAAGTTGCAAGTGCGTGCAGGCAAGTTTTATAAATACCAGAATCGAGAGAAGTCTGCGTATTACGTAAAACGGCTTTACTATTTGTTGAACTGGGGCTATTAGCCAATCGAATAACTTTGGTGTTTTTCTTGCTGGTATTGCTGTTATCAACAATAACAGTTGCCCCTACTGAGTTTACTGAATCGATGTTCGCTGCAGTATAAACAATGCCACTCGCTGCAAAGCTTCTAATCAAGAAAAAGCCCCCGACAAGAGCAAATGCTGCTACAAAAACCAACAATTTTGTTGATAATATTCTATTTCCGAATTTTAGTTGTGTAGGTTTCTTTTTAGCTGAATTATTAACTTTATTTTTTATAGCACTTTTCTTTTGCTTAGCCATGTAATATTCCTTAGCTTATTTTAATCTATTAGTTATTCTCTTATGCTTTAACGGTATTGTCAATCACCAAATGACCGATTTGTAATTTATTAATAATAATTACAGTTAGGTACAGGGGTGCTTGTTGGTGTCTATACCGGATTATTGATGCACGCACAATGATAACTCCTCGTGAGGAAAGGGTGATAGTAATTACAAAAACTTCTCAATAGAGTAAAGTGAGTGGCATGTTAATTAACCAATATAAAAACTTTAAAAACTCGACTTTTTTATATCCCTTAAGTGCATTACTGGCTTCAATACCTTTTATATGGTATCCCGGAGGGTGGATAAGTTTAGTAGCCCTTGTTCCACTCCTATGGTTTCTCAAATTTAAGTTTATTTCACACGATACTACTGACATTATTTTAGTAATATGGCTGTTTGGGTTTTTCTATCTGCTCATTGTGTGCGGCTGGCTTATTAATGCCGATGCCCATTCTTGGACGAGGTTGGGTGGCATATCTCTACAATATCTAATTTTTATCATTTGGTTTTTACTCGGACTTTTTTTGTCAATCGGTTTTCTGGCACTTGGACTCATAACACGTTTTGCAATTGCTAAACGTCTTTCTTTTGAAAAGTATCTACTTATTTTCCCCTTTTTTTGGGTAGCTTGTGAATTTGGCCGTAGCTGGCTATTTTCAGTTGTTTCCTATGGGAAAAATGCCACTGTTGGGCCTTTTTATAACTTTGGGGTGTTAGGCTACAGTCTTACTAGTACCCAGCTAGTTCACTTTAGTAAAGTGGGGGGCTTGTTTGGATTAAGCTTCTTGGTAGTTGTTGTAAACATTGTAATTATTCTTGGCTTACTAAATAAGTACAAGCAAGTCTTATTTATGTTATCGCCAGTAATATTACTTGGTGCTTTGACTCTAATACCGGTAAAAACCACTAGAAAAATAGCAGTCGCAACTGTACAATTAGCCTCTGATGATAAAAATTATTATGACGACTTAGCTGAGCAAATTCCTGCCGGCGATTCACCGCGAGAAGTCCTGACACTACCGGAATATAGCTACTTTTTTGACTATGGCACTCCAGCTCAGCACAGTAATATTACCAACAAACTCTTTGCGAACGACAACGGAATTATTATTTATTCACGTAAGGGCACTGCAAAAAATGGTCTACAAACAAACGAGATGGTAGTTGCCACCCCCAACAGTCAGATTCTAGATTCTCAACTGAAGTCATTCCTGATACCAACCGGTGAATACATACCCTGGATAATACAACAAGGACTCAAATACTCCGGCCAAAATCAAGTACAGGGTTACTTTGATGCTAGTTTAGGTATTGCTAAAGCCGACCATGTTGAACATGTAGTGACTGCAGGCTCAATCAAAATTGGGGCACTTGTGTGCTCGGGAGTAATCGCTCCTGAACGTTATAGGATATTAACGAAGCAAGGTGCGCAACTCTTGACTAACTCAGCCTCACTAAACGAGTTTACGAATACACCACTCTACCATCTGCAAGCCCGACAATTTGCTCGCTTTATCGCTGTTGCAAATGACCGACCGTTTGTTCAATCGGCTCGAGGTGGATATGCTTACATCGTAGATCATAATGGGGCTACACTCTTTGACAGTCATACTGCAGGAATAAAAATAGGTCAGGCCAAAGTAGGAAGCCCTAGTTATAGAACAATCTACACACGTTTTGGTGAATGGATTGCCTGGATGGCGTCAATTATCAGCATTGGTTTCCTAATATATCTAGCCCGTCAGCCCAGTCAAAAAGGTTGACAAATTGGCGTATAATCAAAAGCGAGATTACAAATTTAAAAAATTCTTACAATAAAAGGACAAACTATGGCAACGAAAAATACTAAACGAAAACCAGGCAAGTCTAACCGAACCTTAAAATGGCTTAAGCCTACAAATCCGGCTAAGGGAATGGCTTTATTTGCAGTCATTTTTGCTGTAGTAGGTGGAACATTCTTTGCATTTAAGTCTTTTGCAGCAACTCCAGGAGGTGTGAGTGGATCTAGTATTGTGTTAAAGGACGCTCAAGGTTGTCCCTATGAATACACTAAAAGACCAACTTTGAGATATGGAAGTTCTGGGGGGTGTGTAACAACATTGCAACTGAAACTAAATCGTGTTAATCAACCTATAACAATAAGTTTTGATGGTAATTTCGGTATACAAACACTCAATGGAGTAAAATATTTCCAAACAAGAGAAGGACTAAATGTTGATGGTGTAGTCGGCCAATTAACTTGGGCAAGACTAGAATCCTATCGATAACTTATAAAGAACCAAATTACTTGACTTGTTGGTGATCTCACCGGGAATCGAACCCGGGTTTCTAGGATGAGAACCTAGTGTCCTAACCGTTAGACGATGAGACCGCAATAATCGCTAAATACTATCATAACAGAGATGGTGATTCTTTAAAGCTTGGTAAAATATTCGGACAGTTGAATGTCGTAAAAAATGAACGGTTATGTATACTTACTATATACCGTAAGCGTATTGCGTAGGTGGGAATACATAAGTAAATGCAATTAGTTCAAGATAAATATTATATTTGGTATAACCGAGTAATTACAGTGGTGGCAGGCTTAACGTTTGTCTTAGTAGTGTTAATTTGGTCCATGCCAATGTTCGAAAACTACAAAACACTCGGACTTAGACCTATTGTTGGTATTTTGGCTATCATACAGGTAGCTTACAGCTTAGTTCTGTACAAGCGCCAAGCAAGCAATAATATATGGTCAGGCACATTATTTTCTGCAATGCTGGCAAGTTTGATTGTAATTTCTATTGTTCACAATTCTGGACGGCTTAATTCATGGTTTATGATTGCTTGGTTTGTTCAGGTTTTGCTAAGTGGCATGTTTGGTATTTACGTAACAATAGCAACCGGGTTCGTCATAACTTTTTATTACGTCATTGCACTTACGAGCAGTCCAAGAGAAATCGTTATTTCTGTTTTTGCAATTGGCATGGTTCTAGTGAGCTATTTTTGTGGATTAATAAGTTACTTGCTGTGGAAGAAATTTTATGTTCACTCCGATAGTCAAAAAGTAAATCAACTGTCCGGTCAACTAAAAGGTAAACAACAACAGTCTGAGGTTTTGATACAAGCTATATCCGATGCCGTTATAGTAGTAGACCTTGAAAGTAAAATTGCACTACTAAATCCAGCCGCTGCAAAAATGACCGGATGGACAGTTGAAGAAGCAATTGGACTTGACGTCCAGCTTGTAACAAAATTCAGTCAAGAAGATGGAAAAGATCTAGCAAACAACTTAAAACCATTTGATTCCGTCATAAAAACCGGCAAACAATTTCAAAGTACACTGCAACTAAATAGCCGAGACAACAGCACAAACACAATTGTCTCACTTGTCATATCACCAGTAATTCAACCCAAATCTACTCAGGCAATTGGTGCAGTCGCTGTTTTGCGTGATGTCAGCGAAGCGCGCCACGAAGAACACAGAAGCGCTGACTTCATAAGTACTGCAAGTCATGAGATGCGTACACCGGTTGCGGCAATAGAAGGATATTTGGCTCTGGCGCTAAACGAAAAAGTTGCAAAAATTGACCCAAAAGCTCGTGAGTTTTTGGAAAAAGCACATGAAAGTACACAAAGACTTGGAAAGTTGTTCCAAGATCTTCTAACCAGTGCAAAAGCAGAAGATGGCAGACTTGTTAACCACCCAGTAGTTACAGATATTGGTGATTTTTTAGAACGAATTGTTGATGGATTACGGTTTAGTGCAGAAAAAAAAGGCTTACTGATGGACTTTACAATTGGAAATAATACTTCCGGTAAAGCAGACGTTTCAGCTGGCGGAAAAGTCGTAAAGCCACTTTATTATGCATTTATCGATCCGGACCGTATGGGTGAAGTTATTACCAACCTTTTTGACAACGCAGTCAAATACAGCGACAACGGTAAAATATCTGTTGGACTTACTGGAAATGATGATTTAATTCAATTTTACATACGTGACACGGGACATGGTATACCACAAGAAGACTTACCACATTTATTTCAAAAGTTTTACAGGGTTGATAATTCAAGTACTCGCACAATTGGTGGTACTGGATTGGGGTTGTTTATATGTAGAAAAATAGTCGAACTTTACAAAGGCCGAATTTGGGTAGAAAGCGAACAAAGAAAGGGCAGTACATTCTATATAAACTTACCGAGATTAAGTGCTCAAAAAGCGGCAGCCGAGCAAGCAAAAGAGAGTCAAATTGCGGTTTAATAATTCAAATATTAGATTTACTTATGCTTAAACTAAAGTTTATACATAAAAATATTTTTGTTCGTTGTTTTAGAGCAATATGCTACACTAACTTCATAAAAGCATTAGCATATAACTTCGGGGGATAACCTATGTCAAAAATCATGCTCGTCGAAGACGATAACAATTTACGAGAAATATACGAAGCTAGATTACTCGCAGAGGGTTACGAAATTGTTAGCGCCAAAGACGGCGAAGAAGCGCTAGCTATGGCTGTCAAAGAAAAGCCTGATTTGATTATATCTGATGTTATGATGCCTAAAATCAGTGGTTTCGACATGTTAGACATCCTGCGAAGTACGCCTGAAACAAAGAATACTAAAGTTATAATGATGACAGCCCTTTCGCAAAGCGAAGACAAAGCTCGCGCTACAAAGCTAGGTGCGGATAGATATCTAGTAAAATCACAAGTCACTTTAGAAGATGTTGCCAAAGTAGCAAGAGAAGTATTGAATGGCGAAGAAGCTCCTGCTCCTCCAACTGAAACTCCATCACCAATCGTTGAAACAGCTTTAGAAACCAAAATATCCGAGCCGGTACCACCAACAACAGTCCCACAACCCGAGAGTTCCATAGTATCCACTGATACACCACAAACTGTATCCAACAATACTACCGTCCCTTCGAGCGATGCAGCAGCCCCTCAATCCGTTAGTAGTGTAATTCCAGTGTCGCTCGATTCGGCATCTACACAAATCGACCCTGTACTTGCAGCCACACTGGCAGATGAAGAAGCTACAGTCGAAAAACAGGTAAAAGATTTTGTATCTATACCTATGCCTGATACATCACCAGATGAAACGCCTGAGAAGAAAACAGAACCTCAAGCAGTTTCTGAAAGCGATTCACTTGACGGAGATATTGTAGATAACGGAAACATATCGCCAATATCATCCCCCGATCCAGTCCAAATTAGCGTAAAAGACGCTCCTCCAATTAGTTCAGAAATTGATGGGCAGAGTAGCTCGTCAACCGACAAAAAAAAAGATGAAGTAAGCACCAAATCAGCTGACAATACTACGATTGAATCCACTTCAGACGAAGTAAAAAATAAGGAAAATAACGTCACAATTGCAAACAAAAAAGTCATAGCACCCATCAATGACTTAACGGATAAAAAACCCAATCTGGTCGAATTGGAAGCAAAAGAAAATCAAAAAGATGCTCTTTCGCCGGTAGTTTCACAAGCTGATGGGTTACCTGCTGAAACAATAATTCAGCCCGGTGGTGCAACTATAGCTCCAGAACTTGCAAACCAAGAAAACTTAAGCGTGCCAAACTCTAACAATATTATTATGCCAAATGCAGGCACACCCAATAGTCCTGGCCAGCCATCAGACGTAGCTTTATAGTTTTTGCTATAGCTGTTTACTGACAGGCCTATCTGTCTTAAAATATGATCATCGCATGCGCTTAAATAAATATATTGCAAAATTAACCGGTCTAAGCCGTCGCAAAGCAGACCTGAAAATTTCAGATGGACGAGTTCTTGTTAATGGCAAAGCTCCAACAATAGGCATGCAAATACTTGAAAATGACAATGTAACTTTAGATAATAAAGTACTCAAAACCCAAAACCTAAATCATGTAACAATTATGCTAAATAAGCCTGTGGATTATGTGTGCTCGAAGGATGGACAGGGCAGTAAGACTATTTATGAATTATTGCCCGATCAGTATCAAAACTTAAAATCAGTTGGTCGCCTAGATAAAAATTCATCTGGACTACTATTACTTACAAGTGATGGAGATTTAGCATATGAATTAACTCATCCAAAATTTCAAAAAACCAAAATATACAAAATTGCACTTAACAAACCACTTACACCGATTGACCGTCAAAAGATAATTGAATCAGGTGCAATGTTGAATGATGGACCCAGCAAACTTCAATTAAAACAAATTAATGACACAGACGACACAAACTGGATAGTTACAATGTCAGAAGGCAGAAACCGTCAAATTAGACGTACTTTCGAATTTTTCGGCTATAACGTTGTCAAGCTCCATCGCACACAATTTGGTAACAATAAATTGAATAATTTAGGTGTTGGTTTATTTTCTGTAGTTTAAAATTATTTGACAGTTTGAAGAATTAAATGTTCAATACCGTCAATGTCATCGTCCGAAATTGGGAAAGCTTTTTTAGATTTACCCGAAAAACCATCAAATTTAAACGCAGATAACGCAGCACAAACAGCGTTGGCCTGGATACACGAAATAATCCCATATTTAAAAAATGGAATTTACCGGCCTGAAATTGCTACAAAGAAAGGGGGTGGTAACTGCTACGCTCAAGCACTTGGATGTGTTTCATTGCTTGATGCATGGGAAATTCCAGCTGGAATTGTATTGGACAGTGGTCACGCACATGCTGTAATGATCCTGGATGACAATATTCGTTTTATTGATCCGTTTAGCTATGACCCAACTCGTAAAATAAGAGATATTCCAAAAGAATCTGATATGAGATCTGGCAATGAAGACACGCTCCAACAACACTATTTTGAAACACTCATAGATGGACTTAATTTAGGTTCTTTTTCAACATATTACTACCAAGAAAAAGTAAGTGAAGATAACGACTGGTTTTCATTTAATGCAACCACAATTCGGGGTGGAACATCTCTCGGAGATTTAAATAATCCTCATATTATTGTTGATGCAGTACAAGGTTATCAAATGCTATGTGCAATTGGTGACCTAGCAAGATATAAACTCGCAAACGGTCATATATTTCCAGATGCGCGCGAGGACGAGTACGACAAAGTAATTGACTTAGTGCCAGATTTTATTGATCCATTGGGCCTGAGGCTCCATAATGAGGAGCTATAAATGGAAAGATTTTAAATGTCTAATAAAGTTAAACTAGTTGGAATTTTAAATATCACGCCGGACAGTTTTAGCGATGGTGGAGAATTTAATTCTACTTCAAAAGCCCTAACACAAGCCAAAAAATTATTCGCAGATGGTGCCTATATTATTGACATTGGAGGCGAGTCAACGAATCCAAAATCCAAACCCATAACTGCAGTTGAAGAATGGGAACGCATAAAAGACGTCTTAAAAGTACTTATACCAAAATTTCCTTACAAAATATCAGTTGACAGCCGTCACCCTGAAACATTGCGAAAGGCCTCGCGTTTAGGACCATTTATCATAAACGACGTAACTGGCTTTAACAATCCAGAAATAGTAAAGTTAGCTGCCAAACTGCAACTCCCAGTGATAATAAGCCACTTTCCAGCTAAATTTGGCACAGACATAATGTCAGCGCACAGCACTATTGAGCCAATCGATAATATCCAGAAAGTAAAGTCTGAACTGCTAGAAAGGGAAGCTTCTTTAATCGCTGCTGGACTAAATTCTGAGAACATTATTTTAGACCCTGGTATTGGTTTTGGGAAAACCGTAGAATTAAATTCCAAGTTGGTGGAGTTTGCAAAAGAAGTACCAGGCAAACAAGTTATGATAGGCTATTCACGCAAAAGATTTCTAGGGCTAAAGCGAATGGATATAGAGCCAAATATAGCAGCTGGCAAACGTGCTGTTGGAGCTGGCGCTAACTACTTGCGAGTACATGACGTCAAAAACCATAGTCAGAGGTTAGCCTAACTCTCAACTTCGTATTTATGAATAGCTCTTACGAGTGGTACAACTTGCTCGCGATTGGTCAACAGCGCGAGACTAGGACTACGAGTCCCCACAACTGGCAAAACCGAGATATCCAACCCAGCTGCCATACTTAAAACGCGTGCCGTAACGCGCTGAAGCTGCATTTGATCACGCAATCCTTCACCTACAACGTAGACTGCTCCACATTCTTCATTTGTGATACTGGCCTGTTGACTTAATCGATGATTGCTAGCAAAGTTAACGAATTCCTGTACGCCCAAATTATCAGATTCAGCATGTAAAGTAATACCGAATGAATCCTGGGCAGCTGGCATATGCTCAAACGATAGACCATGTAATGCAAGTTTTGTTAATAACTCTGCGACGTAGCCCTGCTTCTCAGCCATGCCCAAGTCATGAATAGCAATTTTAACCAAGTCTTCACGTCCAGAGACAGCGACAACTGCTCGTTCCCGAGCTTTATCTAACGAATGCGTTATTCGAGTTCCTGGCGCCTCAGGATCGTTAGTATTTTTGACTATGGTCGTAACACCACTACCACTTAAATCAAGAATAGCATTACCTTGAAGAACGCCACTTCCACCATGTGCACCCTCGCGAACTTCATCACGTGTGAGTTCTGGGATTATATGTGCCGAATCTACAATTCTAGGATCGGCTGAATATATGCCACTAACATCTGTCCAGTTTTCATAATCTAAACCTAGGGCTCCTGCATAAAGTGCACCGGTGCGATCCGATCCACCACGCCCCAATAATCTTACTTCGTGGTCTGGATTATAGCCGTAAAAACCGGGGATTACGACTCGACCACCTTGGGTTTTTGAAATCTGAGTTCGTATCTGTGCTTTAGTTTTACCCGGATTCAGCTCACCATTCTTATTGAAATAAATAGCTGGGCGCAGACTATGTGCCCCTATCAATGAAGCAAAATATCTGGCACTAATTCGCTCACCTAAAGCAGTATAAAAATGAGGGTTCGTGTTTCCTGACTCAAGCATAGATGCGCAAACTGTACGCATTTCACTTCGTACTTGATTGTCAAGCATGCTGTATAGTGTGTCGAATCGATCAACAATTTCATCACGGAGTTCGAGTGCTTGAGCTGAATGCTGTTCGTCCCAAAGACCATAGGTCAATAAGCTGTCCGTCATCTTAAGACCCGTGCTTGGGTCTGTACCTGGAGCAGAGACAATAATAGCTTTGTGTTCAGGATGTGCTTCAACAACTCTAGCCACAGCTTCAGGTTGAGCCATGGATGTACCACCAAATTTAGCAACTATTGATTCAGTCATTAGAGAAATATATTCTAGCACAATATAACTACTCTTGTCAATGCCACCCATCTCTGTTAGACTATCCATAATGAAGAAGTTACCCATTATCGCAATTGTCGGTCGTGCCAACGTAGGTAAATCTTCATTGTTTAATGCAGTTTTGGAAAGGAGAGAGGCAATTGTCGCACGTGAAGCCGGGACCACCCGTGACAGCATTATGGCAAAAGCAGATTACCTCGGCCAAAATTTCTGGATTGTAGATACTGCTGGCATCAAAGAAGCTGCAGATGACTTTGAATTTACAATTCAAGAACAGATACAACAGGCCAGTGACAGTGCTGATGTCATTTGGGTCGTAATAGAAGCTGACGTGATTATTACTGAAGAAGATCGTCGTGTTGCCAAAATGGCACTTAAAACCAAAAAACCGGTTTTTCTAATAGTCAATAAAGCTGATAAAAAACCAAAGGCAATTGCAAAAGACTATGAGAGGCTTGGAGTTAAACAAATTATGCTAACCAGCAGTACACAGCGAGTTGGTATTGAAGAACTGCTGGATGAGCTTGTAATTCAAATACCTCACGCTAAGCTTAAAGATGACACGGACACAATACATGTGTCACTGCTTGGCAGGCCAAATGTTGGAAAATCAGCCCTGTTTAACAGCCTAGCAAAAAAACAACAGTCCATCGTATCAGACAGAGCTGGTACCACTCGTGATATCAACCGGGCTAGCGTGAGATATCAAGGTCGTACAATTGAATTTATGGACACTGCTGGCATTAGGCGAAGTGGCAAGATAGAAAAGGGCATAGAGCGCTTCAGTGTTATTAGAAGCCTATCCGCCATAGAACAATCCGATGTTTGTCTCATGCTAATGGACGCAAACGAGCTCCATGTTACTTTAGACCAAAAAATCGCTGGCATGATAAAAGAATCAGGCAAGGGCTTAGTCTTGGTTGTAAGTAAATGGGATTCTGTAGAAAAAGATGCTTTTACACGTGATAGTATTGCACCACAAATAAAACATAATTATGACTTCGTACCCTGGGCACCACTTATTTTGACAAGCAGCATAACAGGCCAAAACGTAACCAAACTATTTGATTTGATATTAGAAATATCTGCTGCACGTGAGACTTTAGTCAAAACAACAGAACTTAACCGTTGGCTAAGGGAAATTACCGACAAACATCCCCCAGCAGGTCTTAAAAATCGTACCCCAAAACTGAATTACATTGTTCAAGAAAATGAAAACCCGACAAATTTTAAAGTATATGGTGCTAGCACCAAATTTCTACACTGGAGCTACAAACGCTACATGGACAGAACTATCCGTGAGAAGTTTGGATTCGCAGGAACTCCCTTAAAATTCTGGTTTTTCGAAAAACACGAAACCCACAAACATGGCACCAAACCAGAAAAAGACTAGGTTGCAAAATTTAGAGTTTTACTAACTTATGCATTAAGTTTATTTAATTATTGATTTTTTGCTATTTTTATCCGTAATTATTTTAACTTTACATTTATGTTGTTGCAGTAGATGCCAGTGAATGAATCATATGGAAATTTAGCCGATAATGCACATCCTAGGTAATTCCATGTTTGTGGTCCTACAACGCCATCGGCAGGTATTCCTTGATAAGCTTGGAATAATTTTACATAATTCTGGGTTGTTGGACCAAATTGACCATCAATTTGCAAGCCACCATTATTCCAGAAATTAGCCAAATCACCCTGAAGTGCATATACACAACCTTGTGAATTGCCACGACGAAGCGTAGGTTTAGCGTCATAATCTAGAGGACAATAGTTAGGGTCTTTTCTACCACTATGCACAAGAGGACCGTTATATATTGCAAAGCTCTTGAATGCAAAGAATATTCCACCAACTACTACAAAAGACACAATAAACAATAACATGCCTTTAGCAGGTGAGGTGGGCTTTAGCCATCTTATAGCACGCTTTGATTTAATGAATAAGTTGGGTGATTTATGCGATGACTTTTTAGTCAAATTATATCCTTAGCTTTATTTATTAGAACGTATTAGCAATCAAATCCTGTAGATAGAGAGCTTCATTGCCATTGTTATCTAATTGCATCCTAAATGTTCCTGTTGAAGTATATAAACCACCTTCCGTACATGCACCACTATAATTCTTAGAGCCTGTGATAGTTTTGGGTTCTGAACCACCCAACCTGCCATTTGACATATTTAGCGAAACAGCAAGATTCCCACTGTTTACACCCCTTACAAGCACGCACATACGCCAAGGTCCAGTTTGTGTTACGTTTTTTACATTCACGAATGCGCATGAACCACTTGGAATTACCCAAACCTTAACAGGAGCTTTTGAGGATGATGTTTTATCCGTATCTTGATATGCTCCACTACATCCAGATATTCCATTTACTCCATAGTCTCTGACCTCTGCAGTTGCAGCAAAACTTCTGTAAGCCTGGTAGCTCCCACCAATGACGGTAAAACACAGCACAAAAAGTAATAAACCTTTAGCAGGTGAGGTGGGCTTGAGCCAATGGAGGGCTTTTCTTATTTTACTCGATGACTTTTTTGGTTTTTTATTAACTTTTTTGGCCATTATTTGTTATCCGATCAATATGGCAATCACTATATGCTGATATTTAACTTAAAGCAATAGCAGCGTTCGAATAACTAGTAAATAGTATTACGCTTTTCTTTTTCAATAAATATATATATTGTTTGATCGCGATAAGAACAATCACGCCTAACTTATCCATAAAATCGAAAGACAAATTAATAGCAGTCTACTTAATAATTTTGCGATAATAAAATATTCTCTTGTGACACTTAATGTTTAATTTCCTATTTTTCTTTTACCAGAGCAATAAGTTGATAATTTAATTTGGGCAATAGTGGTATTCTAAAACTTCAATAATCAGAATAATAACTTACCAACTTATATATTCTGATTCAAAAATACTTTTATTTTATTTGTATTACTGAAAAATAAGACTTCCTAGGTTCAATTTTCGTTTGAACATCATGAAGTATAGGTACTTCTGATCTATTGCCGCCAAACACAAGCAAATCTCCCTTAGCAACATTTAAATCTATTGCAGCCTCGTCAAGCTCATCAATCAAATTTCGTACTTGATTACGATCTGGTAACGCTCCCCTAATTCCGGCAAGTTTTACACCAAGCTCTCCCAAATCTGTAAAATGTCCTTGAGTATGAATGGAGTCGTAGTGCCATGGCGTATGAGACCCTACGAATGCTGAGGATTCCAAAGCAAGCTCCAGTCTACCCAGTATCACACGTCTACCCAACTCCATTACAACTCCGTGAGCCAATATAACTTCGCCAGGATTTGGCATACGCAATTGCTCTACGCTTAGTTCAGTCACGAGTGGTGTTACGATTTCAAAATTTCTACTTGCATTCATCGACATGATAAATTTCCCAAATTATTAGATAGTATAATCCTATTTTCTATCGAGACACAAACCAGTCTGATAAACTATCGTCATGGCACTATTTCAAAAAAAACCTGACGCAGGAAGCAGTATGCCAATTTATAGTTTGGGATTACATAAATCGATACTGATTGTCGGACTAGGGAACATTGGCAAAAAATACACTGGAACTCGACATAATATCGGGTTTGATTGCATAGAAGCTCTAGCAAAAAGTCAAAATATTAACGATTGGGCAGTTAAAAAAGACCTAAAAAGCATCGTTGCATCAGGGAATATAGGCGATTCCAGAGTAATATTATGCAAACCAACTACCTTTATGAACAACAGTGGCGATGCCGTTCAGGCAATGTCACATTTTTATAAAATAGAACCACAAAACATTGTAGTTGTTCATGACGAATTAGACTTAGTTTTTGGACAAATTCGTACACGATTGGGTGGCTCAGATGCTGGCCATAACGGCATTAAATCGCTAGTGCAAAATATTGGCGAAGGCTTTGGCAGAATTCGTATTGGGCTAGGGCCCAAAACGCCTCCTGCAATAGATAGTGCAGATTTCGTATTAGCCAAATTTACCGAAAAAGAACTAAGTCAGATAAAAAATCTGCTACAAGAAACGACTTCAATTATTACCGAATTCATTCATGGCGGAACTCTACCCAGTGAAACACGTACCTTTCTGGTATGATTTAAGATTACGGCAAACCCTGGTCAATCATATCATTACTGATAGAAGACCAAATTTTAAACAAAAAGGCCTCTAGAGGGGGTGGGCACCGCTAGAGACCTTTTTGTCCACGAACGAGTCATGGACCAATTTAACCCTTCAAACCCACCCGCGAAGCATCGATGTCTAAGAGAGTGCCTACGGACACGTGCTTCCTGCAAATTGCAGGAATCTTGCGGACTCGCTTATGAATTGGGAGTTTAAAGGGGTTAGTTTGTTTTAGAGCCGCCCACCCCAAAAGAGTAGGCAAAGAATAAAAAGTGGAGGGTAACAACTTTGTATCTAAGCTCTAAAACAATCTAACAATTTAACCCGATTTCTCGGGATAGTTAGAATTGGGTATAAGGTACGTAAGTTCCTTTATATCGGGACTTAGGATTGCTATTTTAGCAAATTCATTACATTATGTCAATACCTTATAATATGTTGGACTTTTTTACCAATACTGCTAATTAAATAATTATTGTTTCTCGCTCTACCATTAAAAAGATTGCTGTCAAAAAAGTTGAGAAAACTAATGTAAAATAAAGTCATGGAAACTAAACACTTGATATATTTAGGAATTTTTATAGGATCAACTATCGGAGGATTACTAGGAACGGCCTTAGATCACGGTAATGGTTTTGGTTTTTGGACAATTTTCTTAGGTACAATAGGCTCATTTGCTGGAATCTACGGTGGATACAAAATCTCAAACCTATAAATCACATTTTCCCTCTAAGTAAAACTTCAAAACTTTTCAATTGGCTGTAATATCCTATTTGCTTTTGTGTTGATTTTGGTTTAGTGTAGCTGCTTATGCGACTGGAAAATATTCTGGTTATATAAGACAAACTTTGATATAAGGTATACTTAAGCGATATGGCGAAAAATTTAGTAATAGTTGAGTCTCCAGCAAAAGCAAAGACGATTGAGAAATTTCTAGGCAAAGACTATTCAGTAAAAAGTAGCTACGGGCATATACGTGATTTGCCTAAAAAAGGCTTGAATATTGATATAGGGAATAATTTTGCACCCACATATGCAGTACCGGACGACAAAGCTAAAGTTGTCAGGGAGCTCAAAAACGCTGCAAAAGGTGCAACAGTATGGCTGGCAAGTGATGAAGATCGAGAAGGAGAGGCAATTGCCTGGCATTTATGTGAAGCCTTGGGTCTAAAACCATCTGAGACTAAACGAATTGTTTTTCATGAAATTACAAAATCAGCAATAGAGTCAGCTGTAAAAAATCCACGAACCGTTGACACTAAACTAGTTGACGCACAACAAGCTAGGAGAATATTGGATCGATTAGTTGGTTATGAACTAAGCCCTGTGCTTTGGAAAAAAGTTCGACCAGGGTTATCGGCTGGACGTGTTCAGTCCGTAGCAGTACGATTGATTGTAGAGCGTGAGAGGGAAATTAAGGACTTTTCAGTTGCAAGTAATTATAAAATAACAGGCGTATTTACTGGTGATGGCGAAGATTTTGGTGCCGAGCTAGGTATCAGGTTAGATAATATGCAAATTGCTGAAAAATTCTTAAATGAATCAAAGCTTGCTAGTTTTAAAATTTCAAGCATTGATAAAAAACCAGGCAGCCGGAATCCTTCAGCACCATTTACTACAAGTACACTTCAACAAGAAGCATCTCGCAAATTGGGATTTGGCGTTCGTCAGACTATGACTCTAGCACAACGACTATATGAAAATGGCGACATCACCTATATGCGAACCGATAGTACTATATTGTCCGGTCAGGCTATAAAATTTGCTGAAGAATTTATAAAAAAAGAATATGGAGAGAATTATTGGCAGGTCAGGCAATATAAAACTAAAAACACAAACGCTCAGGAAGCACACGAAGCTATAAGACCTACCAATTTTTCTAAACTAAGTTCTGGCACAGACGAACAACAAAAGAAACTTTATGGCTTAATTTGGCGAAGAGCACTTGCAAGTCAAATGACTCCTGCAGAAGTAGACCGAACAGAAATAAGCATAGCCATGAGCAATCGAACTGAGGAATTTATTGCCAAGGGAGAAATATTAAAATTTGATGGTTTTTTCAAAGTTTATGGAGGTGGTAAGGACGACGTTATTTTACCTCCATTAAAGGACGGCCAAACTCTGGAAAGAAAAACTATAACAGCAACGGAAACATTCAACCGTCCACCGTCACGCTACAGTGAAGCAAGTTTGGTTAAAAAGCTGGAAGAACTTGGTATTGGTAGGCCCAGTACTTACGCGCCTACCATTAGTACCATTCAATCCCGTGAATATGTAGAAAAAGCCGACCTGGAAGGAATTGAACGTAAAATCAAAGTTCTAGAACTTGATAATTCTGAGATTAAACCAAGCGAATCAACAATTACTGTTGGGGCAGACAAAAATAAACTTCTTCCGACATCTGTTGCAAGCGTAACTACTGACTTTTTAGTCAAACATTTTGGAAAAGTACTAGACTATGATTTCACTGCCAAAGTAGAACAAGAATTTGATGATATTGCTGACGGCAAAGAATCATGGGAAAAAATGTTGACAGATTTTTATAAAGAATTTCATCCATTGGTCGAAGATTCAGCGAATGTGAGCAGGGAAGAAACAAGTCAGGCACGCAAATTGGGAGATGACCCAAAAAACGGCAAGCCAATAATTGCTCGTTATGGGCGTTATGGACCAATGCTACAAAGAGGAGAAACTGAAAGCGATGAAAAACCTGATTTTGCGCCAATGCCAGATGGTATAGCTCTTGAAGATGTAACATTTGATCAAGCATTGGAAATGTTCAAACTACCACGGCTCGTGGGATCAACCGAAGATGGTAAAGATATAAAATCAAACATCGGTCGTTTTGGTCCATATATAGTAGTTGATAAGCTATTTGTATCTATAAAACCTCACGACCCGTTCAAGATTACTGAAGAAGAAGCGAGGCAACTGTATGCAGAAAAACTTGAAAAAGAAGCTAATAAATACATTGCACAGTTTAAGGGTGGTCTTAACATAGTAAACGGTCCATACGGTCCTTATGTCACAGATGGCAAAAAGAACGCTCGCATACCAAAAGCTACAGATGCAAGCAAGATTACCGAGACAGAGGCCAAAGAAATGATTGCTAAAGCCCCCAATAAAAAGAAACGATTCGTACGTCGCGCTAAAAAATAGTGTTTATCCACAATTTTGTATCTTAGCAAGTTGTTTTGTAGTGATATTTCTACACCATTTTTAAAGTAACATGGTCTATTTCATGCTATAATTATATTTAGTGAAAAGGGTATTGACTTTTAGGACCTAGTGTTTTAGAATAATACTATAGTTACATATAAACTGTAATATACGAGAGATAACAATTATGCCAGAAACTTCAAAACTTCAAATAGAAAAAATTGTATCCGACATACTCGGAACAATTGAGCGTGAACGCGAAAGGGAAATTATCTCGAGACGATTTGGTTTATTTGACCGAAAAGAAACACTTGAACAAATTGGAGAATTACTTGGGATTACCAGAGAACGTGTAAGACAGCTTGAAAAGGCAGTTGTTACTAAGCTCAAAGCAAGTGCAGATTCTGGTCAATTATCACACATAGCAATGGTTCAAGATGCCTTTATCGAACTGCTGGGTAACATGGGCAACATTTCTCGAGTTACAAACTTAAGTGCAAAATTGAATAAAGAAAATACTCGCATTGATCAATCTCGCGTGTCATTTCTAGCACAGTTATCTCCGAAACTTGTAGTGATTGACGACAACGACAACTACTTCCACGCCATAGCTTACAAAACAGCTCATGACGAAAAGAAAGTTAAAAAATTGGTAGAACAAGTTGTTGCAGCTGTAAAAAAGATTGGTGAACCAGCAAACATCGATGAAGTTGCTAAAGAATCTGGTATAGATAACATCAAACAGGCCTCTGCACTCGCTAGTATTTCCAAAGCGCTTGCAACACTTAACGGTCGATGGGGACTTATCAAATGGCCAATGGTCAACCCCAAGAATATCAGAGATAAAATTTATGTTATCTTGAAAGAACATGGTAAGCACATGCACTTTAATGAGATTTCTGAAGCGATAAAGGGAAGTGACTTCAAGCGTAAAGATGTCACAACACAAGCAATCCATAACGAACTAATAAAAGACAAACGATTCGTTCTAATAGGGCGAGGAATTTACGCTCTTAAAGAGTGGGGCTACAGCAAAGGCACCGTAGCCGACATAATTACAGAAGTACTTACAAAAGCCAAACAACCGTTGCACCGTGACGAAATCGTAAAACAGGTTTTAAAGAGCCGATATGTAAAGGAAACTACCATCTTGCTTAATTTACAAGGCAAACAGCAGTTCAAAAGAGTTGCCAAAGCTACATACGCTTTGTCCGAATAAAAAATAACAAAAACTGTCATCAACAAATATGAAAGTACCTGAAATTAATAGAGTTGCTGAATTTAAAGGTCCCAACCAACTTTTAAATGCCGTAAATGCGCTTAAAGAGCCGGAAACTGACGGCGTTATTGTTTACGAAGCCGTCGATCAAAAATTTTTAAATTCACTTTATCCTCCCATTCTAGCTGACATCGCAAAGAGAAGATCCGTAAAAGGAAACGATGCTTCAGATAACCCTGAACCATACTTTTATAGTCTTCTGGAGCATTTACCTCAATTGAAGGAAATCGATGATGTAATAGCAAGTATATGGACTGAAATTGCCTTCACAAACACCCGGTCCGTAACACCAGTATCTCCTATTATTTATGCCCGGGATGGTTCAGCAACACATGCAGACGCTGAGTATTATAGTGCTGCACATATTTGGGGACCAGTGGGATTATCACTTGGATTATTAGGAGTATGTTCATTTGGATTAGAAAAATTGCCCAGAAGCTTACTTACTGACAAAGATGGATTGCTATTGCCAAATAAAGTTCGTAAATTTACTGTTGATTATAACAATGGATATGATAAGCCGACGCGAAGTAACGTAATACAGGGAATAGGAGATATTGCACTTTGGGTTGAGCCACAAACACTTCATTCGGTTTCAAATCAAACTGTAGATAGACTTGCACTTGTTCTAGGACAATCTCAAATAATACAGGATATTCCTAAAACTATTCATAATTAAATTACGTACATTTTACGAACACAGAATATAAGCATTAGGTGATTTAAGAATATATGCATATATAAATCCTATCCTCGAAGAAAGGGTATAACATCAAAAACAAATACAATATTTTAAAATAACAGACCCGAATAGCCAAACAGAGGATAACAAACTAAATTTAAAAGATATATACATCACGTCGCACAATGTATATTTTACGACTCGGTTATGCTTATAATAGTTGATTCAGTGTATGCCCTAATACAGGGGACTTTATGGTAATGTGCCTGTGACTACGTGTTTAGTGTTTAGTGTTTAGTTTCGTCTTCTATATTGTTATTAACGTACAACTAGTTGCTTAAAGATGTCCTATTAAATTACTTGCTTTGTTGTGATATTTGTCATTAATTGACTTATCCACAGTTATGTCGTGAAATCATTTGCTTTTTCATGAATTCTGTTTTCTAATTTGCAATACCCTGTTTTTCTGTTGTTAGCTATTTTTTTGACAATTGCCTATTTTGTATGTATTGTATAGTTTTTTTGATATTATTTACACAACTTTAATTATGAACATTTTACGAACTAGAGTAGTGTAGCAGCAGTAGGGTCTATTTGTTTGATTGTTTGAGCTTATTAATACCCTTACTTATAAAACACTTTTTCTTCAACACGTACGTCAAGATATTCAAGGGGTAAGATCCCTTTTGAGTCTAGTTTGGCTTTTGCAGCCAAGTACGTCCCTACTGCTTGCCTAGGATCGCTGTCTAAGATAAATTTTACGTAGTATGGCTGACCGACAACCTTTAGATTTGCTTGTATTGCTGCACCTACTGGTAGAGTAATAGACTCAACAGCTACATTTTGAGCCTGTAGTTGATCGAATAGGTTTTGTAAAAATTTTGCATCTGGTCCTGGAATTATTATTTTGCCTGGATCAGATGAAATACCAGATTCATCACGAATGAATGGCAAATTTCTAATATCATTTTTTATTAATTCTGATGTTTTACCTAGAACCTTACCGTTTGAATCGACATAAAAAGAACCGTTTACACTTACCAGTTGAATAGCAGGCTTAACGGGTGTCAATACAACTTTTGCTCGTCGACCCAATAAGGGCAATTCAATTTTAATATCTCCAATCTCTGGAAAAGATTTTGAAATTTCTTTGCGAACTTCTACAGTAGAAATAGTAATTTTTGTTCTACTAAATAATGATTTTTTCCAAATCATATTTACCGAGTCTTTGTATGCTTTTGAATCCCTATGTACAGAGTCAGGAACATTTACAATGATAATTTTAGGATTTGGTTGCAGAACGCATGAATATCCTAGTGCAACAATTATTACAATTAAGGCAACGTAACTTGGAAAATGACTTAATTTTAGACGAAAAGATTTATTTTTTCCTACATTTATTTCACCTTTTCTTCCGATATTAGCTGAACTCGGAGATGTACCACGTGCATAATATGAAAATGTAGTTGGATAGTTTTTCGATGAACTATCTCGTTTATTAATTAACGCTGATTTATTTTTTCTTCTCAGAAATTTCATTTCATTTCGTACTCATATTAATTGATAAATTAACAAGAATTTTAGCCAATTCATTAGCCGCATTTGGTAAAATTGTTTTTTGTAGTTTTTCAGCTAGTTGCTGCCTTTTTGTTTCATCGCCTAATAAGAATTCAATAGAAGCCAGCAGGCCTAATTTATCATCTGTTATCTTATCTTCTGTAACTACAATTGCAGCTCCCTGCTCTTCTAATATTTGAGCATTTTTAGTCTGATGACCACCGGTAAGATCGGGGTTAGGTACAATAATACACGCTTTGCCTTGTGTTCCAAATTCTGCTAATGCGTTTGCACCAGCTCTGGAAACAATCAAGTCTGCTGCACCTGTATACTCATACATTGGTTTCATGAACTCTACTATTCGCAGTCTTTCGTGTCGATAACCAGCGTAAACAGATTCTTTTCCTTGTCCTACTTGATGAATTACCCTCAAACTAGTTTGACTTTCTAGCAATTTATTTATAATTTTTACAACAGCAACATTTAATCTCTCTGCACCTGAACTGCCTCCAGTAACCAAGAGTAGTGGATCGTCTTCAGGTAAATCAAGTTGTTTTTTATAATTTCTTTTCATACCTACATTAACTGGTTGGTAGGATTTTTCTACTAATACGCCAACGTTTTTAACTTTATTTTTTGGATAATTGTAGTATTTTGAGGACAATGCTGTGGCATGAATTTTCGTCCATTTGCTAATAACTTTATTTGCCAATCCAGGTATTGCATCAGAGTCATGAGTGACAATTGGTATACGTAATAACGCAGCTGCAAATCCTATAGGCACCCCTACATATCCACCTTTTAGAAACACAACATCAGGCTTAGATTTCATCAGGATAGATATACTTTGAAAATATCCAATTATAACAAATAGTATGTCTCTTAAATTTTTAAAATTTGTTTTCATGTCGAGGATTCGTTTTAAGAATTTTTCTTCATGGTATCGACGAAATTTGCCAGAAAATATGCTATGTTTTTCATCAATTAGATCATTACTATTTGTCAAAGTCTGGAATTTGCTATTTCTCTCCCCCACATATATGACTGTGCAGTCTGGCTGTAAAAGCTTGAGTTCTTCTGCAACGGCTAAAATTGGCGTTATATGCCCTCCAGTGCCACCACCACTTAACAAGTACTTCATCGTCGAGGCCTATCCCTACGCCAATCTGATCCTGTCCCAACTTGTTCTGAGTTATCTAAATTGTTCACTCCAAAACTTGTATAATGTGATATTTGAAAAACTATGCCAATTGATGCGCTAACAAAAAGTACACTTGTTCCACCTGCACTAATAAATGGCAAAGTAATACCCTTAAGTGGCAAAAGACCAATCATAGCACCAATGTTAATAAGCGTTTGGGTGCTTAACCAGGCTAAAATTCCAGCTACCATTAATCTAGAAAAATTATCTTCTGCTCTTTCTAAAATATTCTTAATTCTACTAAATAGGCCTATATAAAGCGCCAGCAATGCTGCGGTACCAATAAAACCAAACTTTTCTGCCAATATGGCAAATATAGAGTCGTTTGAAGCTTCTGGTAAATATCCGTATGCTTGGGCATCGTTGTTACCTTTTCCTGAAATACCACCAGAACCAACGGCAATAAGGGCTTGGCAGGCTTGATAGCCTGCATTTTGACAATCTTTCTCTGGGCTTAGATAAGTTAGTACCCTTTCTCGTCTATAGGTGGATGATGATATTGCTATAAATGTACCAATCAATATTATTCCACCAATTAATCCAACTCTTTTTAGTGGAAGCCCGGCAACGTATGCCATTGCCGCCATCATAACAACCAAAACCCCAGTTGATCCAAGGTCTTGTTGAGCGCCAGCAACAATGACCCCGAGAATCCCCAGAACTACTAATATTGGGTTGAGTGTACGCTTAGAATCAGTAATAGATCTACGATTAATCTTATCTGCCAAAAAAGCTGCGAGACTTACTACTATTGCCAGCTTCACGAATTCAACTGATTGCAGCGACTGTCCGCCTAGTCTAACCCAACGATGTGCTGGATAATCTGCACTAACTGGCAAAATTAATGCTAGTAAAGTAGCACTACCCGCAAGAACGATAAGTGGATTTTTCAGTTTTTTCCATGCTGATACTGGTACTTTAGCTACTACTGCAAAAGTAATAATTGCAAGTATTGTGGTAATAATTTGTTTTGAAACTATATAATTTTCTGTTAGATTTTTTTGAACAGCTAAACCTGGACTAATTGCATAAACAATTATCAACCCTACGACAAGTAGCGCAACCGCCATAAGTAACAAAATGTAGTCTGGCCTGTGACGCCTTTGTCCAGACCTGTCAACAAATGCTGGTCTTCTAGCGCCATTTGGACGCATTATTGATCCAATCTTGCGAAATGCGAAAATAATAAAATCATAACAATAACTCCTAGAAATTCCTTCCAAGCAAAAATAATACAAGTCCTAATATACCCGCAACTTGTCCAATGACCCAAAATCTCATTGTCACCTTTGTTTCAGGCCAACCCAATGCTTCAAAATGATGATGAATAGGTGAAATTAAAAATATCTTCTTACCATTTCGGAGTTTCTTTGACGTTATCTGCATAATCACAGAACCAGCCTCTGCCACAAAAACAAATCCAATTATTGGTAAAAGTACAACTGTATCTGTAAGCATCGCAACTACACCAAGAGCTGTTCCTAAAGCAAAAGAACCAACATCTCCCATGAAAAATCTTGCAGGGTAAATGTTAAACCAAGTATAGCTAAGTAATGCTCCAACAATACTCATGCAAAAACCTGAGATACCATACCTGTGCTCTATAAACGCTATTACTGCATAGATACCAAAAGCAATTGACGTAAGCCCACCGGCTAAGCCATCTAACCCATCACTAATATTCACAGCGTTAGCTGTAGCAACGACAACTAAAACAAATAAAGGTATGATCAACCACCCTATGCCGAACTGACCAATCCATGGAATATGTATGCTTGTTACCTCTAGCTTGAAATAAAAGAACCAACCACCAATAAGTGCAATTATAGTCGTAAATAGAAGTTTGAATTTAGATGGCAACCCAGCAACTCCCTTGCCATTACCTCGAATGTTAATAAAGTCGTCTAAAAGCCCAACAGCACCTGCTCCAACAAATGCTGCCAATGGTAACCATGTTTCGGGCCGACTAAGATTGAAAAATAAAGTTGTAAAACCAGCCGATAGGACAAAAATAATACCGGCCATTGTGGGAATCAACCGTTTGTGTTTTGATGCGTGCAATTTTGTGAAAACTTTTGCAATTTCGCCTGTCAACGTTTTTTCCCGGGGTTTTTTCCACCATTGTCCTTTGTATGCTAAATAAGTATATACAGGAGTTAATAACATGCTTAGCACAAAACTCATTCCTCCAAGCAGCAATATTCTAGCAACTGTATTTATTTGTACTGTTATATTTAGTGTCTGTTCCATAAAAATATACCTTAATTATACCTTAAATTACTTTGTTTTGGGCTTTACACCAAAATTATTAATCAACATGTCAGCCAGACTGAAGAAAACTGGCGCAGCAGCTTTTGAGCCAGCAAAACCCGAAATTTTACGAGCGTTTGTTACCCTAACAACAATCACATATTCAGGCATATCACCCCCAATATAACCCAAAAAAGTACCTTCAAATTGATTATCATAATAACCTCCTGCAGGGTTTGATATCTGAGCTGTTCCAGTTTTACCCCCATACGCGTATTCATCACGAAGCGTTCTAGTACCGTAAACTAATTTATTTTTTTGTGCTGTGAGTTCCATTAGTTCGCGCAAGTCTTGACTGGCATGTTTACTGACAACATCTTTTCTTACTATCACAGTGTCTGTATTTTTTATACTCCCATCAGGCTGTATATATGCATCAACCAATCGTGGTTTATAATATGTACCACCATTTACAGCTGATGCAATCGCAGCTCCCATCTGTAATACGGTTTCGGTTTGGCCCTGTCCAAATGCAGTATTTGCATATTGCAAATTTAGTCCGAAGCCTTTATTTGGATCAGGTACCAAACCTGCACCCTCATTACTTTGCTCAACCCCCGTTGGTTTTCCAAATTGATAATGATTAGTTAAATAATCATGCCATGTTTCGCGTGCTTTTTGATTGATTTGGCCGCCACCCATTTGCGTTAACATCCATGTAGCACCAGTGTTAAGTGATAACCTAAATATGTCAGCGATACTCTTAGTCCCTGCGCCTCCGTATTCAGTATTTGTTATTGTAGATCCATCAATAACATATTCACCTGGGTCATAATAGGTTGAGTCTTTGCTTACAACTCCTTGATCAAACGCTGAAACTGCAGTTAGTGTTTTCATAATTGATCCTACCTCAAATGCATCTGTTACAACGGCATTACGAAACAATGATTGGTTTTCTACTTTACTAAAATCAGCAGGATTAAAAGTGGGATAGTTCGACATAGCTTTTATAGCTCCCGTGTTTGCATCCATAATTAGTGCACTTCCAGATGATGCCTTTGTTTCATCAATTTGCTTTTTTAGAATATCTTCTAATTGTTGCTGCATTCCAAGGTCAAGCGTCAACAATATTTTTTTGCCAGGCTCAGGATTTACAACTACATTTTCTTTGTTTGCAGCTAACGGCACACCCTGAGCATCAGTGATCGCTTTTAATGAACCAGCTTTTCCTTTTAGCTGATTGTTAAGTACTTGTTCGATACCGTACTGGCCATCACCTTCATCGTTAACGAAGCCTAGCACTTGGGCAGCTAATTGACCTTGGGGATATGTACGATAATTTGTTGGTTGAGTACCAATACCTTTTAATTTTAGAGCACGAATAACATCGCTCTGTTGTTTAGAAAGTTTTTTACCCAATATTTCATATCGACTATTTGCAGTCATTTTTGTTTTGTAGCCCTTTGTATCGCCTCCAATAACTTTTTGAACAGCTTGCGCAGTATTTGGAGCGTCTTTTATGAACTTAGGGTCAGCGTAGAGTGTATAAAGAGTTTGGTTCAAAACAATTGGCGTTGTTTCAGTGCCATTATGAGCAATAATAGTCCCTCGTTCGGGTTGTATTTCATATTGCTTCAATTGTCCCCTTAAAGCAGCTTGTTGATAATAACTATGTCTTATAACTTGAAGATAAAATAATCTAATTAAAAATATCCCTGCAATAACCAACAAACACGCGTACCAAAATTTGACGCGTGATAACGTATTTGAAACTGATTGATTTTGTTGTTTTGGACGCACAATAAAACTTTAATTAATTTTGGATAGTCGATGATGCTGAAAGTGAAACTAATTTATTTGCGACGTCACTATTTTTTACCCTTTCAAGAGATTGTAGGCGTGCAGAACTGACTGCAAGGTCATCGTTTTCGTTTTTTAATTGAGTTTGCTGCGTCTTGAGTCCATTTATCTGATAACTTAGAGCATTTGTCTTAGTAACTTGCGTCAGATAAAGCAAACCGAGTAAGCATGCAAGCACAATCAACATAATCGTATTACTGACCGGTCCGAGAGTACGATCGCTTACTTTGTGACGTGTAGTATTTTGCTGTCCTGCAGCAAATCTTTGTCTACCCATCGCAAGTGAACTTGAATAAGTCATAGGCTTTATTTTCCTTTTTTATATTTGTTTTTTTTGGCTCCCCACCTGCCCTTCGACAGGTGAGGAATTCGTACTGGCTCAAATCACTTTGACGCGAACCTTGTACGCTCGGGAGAGGTTTTTAACCTGTATTGGCATTTCTGCCCCTTCCTTTTTTTGTTCTCCCTAGCCTAAGCCTCGGAGAACGTTTTTATTTTTGCTGCGGCTCGTAGTTTAGCACTACGGGCTCGCGGATTGGAAACTAATTCATGCTCTGCTGCAATAACCGGTTTTTTGGTTAGCAGGTTTAAGGGAGCGTCGTAGCGGTCACCACTGTACTCACGGAAAAATTCTTTCGTAAGTCTATCTTCCAAACTGTGGAAGCTGATGATCGCTATTCGCCCTCCAGGAGCTAGTAACTCAAGCCAGATAGGCAGTGCACGCTTTAATAGGCCAAGTTCATCATTTACAGCGATTCTTAGGGCTTGGAAGCTCTTAGTTGCCGGATGAACTTTGCTGCGTCCATGCCATACGCTTGCAATTGTATCTGCGAGTTCGTGAGTTGTAGTATATGGCCTACTTGCAACTATTTTGCGCGCTATAGTTCGGGCTTTTGGCTCTTCCCCATAGTCTCGTAGCAGCTTCACTAGTTCTGCCTCATCATATGTATTTACTATGGTTTTGGCAGTTAGTTCTTGACGGCTGTCCATGCGCATATCTAGTTGCCCATTGGCTTTTATACTAAACCCACGATCCGCATTATCAAGGTGCGGTGACGAAACGCCCAAATCAGCCAAAATAACATCATATTGACGGCCTTGTTCCAAAAGCATTTCGCTTGCAGTTAAAAAATCCTCGTGGATTATTTCAGCATCGCCTAACTCTTTATGGCTTTTCAGCTCGTCAATAGCGTTTTGATCGCGATCAACAAGAGTTGCTTGTTGTTTATTTAAGGTGCGTTCCAATATTTTCTGTGCATGTCCTCCGTATCCAGCCGTCAAATCGAGGTATTTGTCCCCCTTTTTTGGCTCTAGATAATCCAAGACTTGCGTAAGAAGCACTGGAATATGAGATTGACTCTTCATTGTTGAAGATATCCTATATTTATTTTGGTTTTTGATTTTGGTGTTTTTTTCTTGCTTTTTGTATTTACAAGGTCACCTATCCAGCAGCCAACTTTTTGTTTTTTGGTGTTTTTATTTTTGTTTGTTATATGAGCAATATGTAGAGCCTATTTTTGTGGGTTTAAAAAACCTACGAAGACTTTACTGCTTATACAACGATTGAGAGACTTATGTGTGAGGTGGAGTTTTGGGAGGTGTTTTAATGGAAAGTACGAGGGTTTTTAGCGTGGTTGCCCTTTATCCACGTGTTGTCTGCCAGATAGCTAACCTCATCACGCACTTGCACTATGTCAGCACTTGCTAATCACTTAGCTTATGTACAGTTACGTTCTTGCGTTTATCTATCTGTTGGTTTTATTGTTAAAGAACTTAATTCATCAAATGTGGTCAGTTAGCCATGATTCGCCAATATCGCTTGCCTACACTCACTGCAGAAATATCGCGCTCGATACCTGCATAGTCCAACAGATGCTGCTCCAGAGTTATGCGTCCTTGCCGATCATCGGGCTTCATATCTGTTTTCCCCATCCTAAATTGGATGTTCAAATCAGCTATGCGCTCGTCCAACAAGTCGCCTTCTAATCGCGGCTCTACTAGATTTTCCCAAACATCTTTGGGATATAAATGTAGGTATTGGCCAAAGCCACGTGTAACAACGGCCCCGCTTGCAAACTTATCTCGAAGCTCTGGTGGGAGTGTTAATCTCCTCTTTTCGTCGAGCTTCCGTTCGAAGTAGTCCATTGATACACCTTTAATGATTAATATTTAGTGGTTTTTATTTTGATTCGTAAGTTTCGGTTACACATCTGTTGCAAACTATTTTGGTTTGCATGAAGTGCATTCGAATTGCTACCTACGAAAACCCACTAACAACAGTCTACTCCCCACCATTCCCCACAATCAAGCACATTATTCTTAAAAACTGCGTCGAATAGGAACAGTTATCCACAGTTTATTCATAATATAAACTTTATCCACAACATATGGTGTCTGAACTATTTTATAAACACTAGAACAATTTATTCGCCAAAATATTTTTGTATGTCAATATTAGGAATAACGAAAACTTCACCATTTTGAACACCTGGAATGCCGTTGGCATTTGATTGACTATCGATTTCGTCCAATGGTCGTCGCAAGTCACCACTTGGATGTAGTTTTGATGCAAATTCTATTGCTGTTGAATCTTCTGTAGCAGAAACAAGGGTCACTTTGTTTGGATCAATTTTACCCTCATTATAGGCATTTAATGCATCAGGATTAATTGTTTCCAAATATAAATTATTCTCTTCTTGTTTTCTGTCAACGAAGCTAGAGACAGCCTCCACACCCTTGTATAAACCAGCACCACTTATCATTAAAATTGCAATCGCTCCGAATCTTCTAATTATGTATCTACTATGACTAGTCCCTGGCTGTCTGTCCTTCTGACCTTTGTCACTTATGCTATGAATTGACCTATCTAAATCATCTGTAAATTCATTTATTTCGGCTTTTCGATGTGCTAACGGTTTAACACCACCATAACCAAGCTCACTGACTGCTTCACTGAATGAAGTCGGCTTGTATGAGCGTCCTTTTCGATGAGGATTACGTGATCGTGGTCTCGTACTTATTAACATTATATATTAAATTATAGCATATGGGAGTATTTATGTCAATTATGAGTCAAGAGGTTCGGCGTTATATCCTTCAGAGATAGCAAGTCTTATTATTTCATTCGAATTATGCTGATGCAGCACTACCGAAAAATCTAACAATTCGTCTATAGTAATAGGTTCGAGAGATATCCCAATAGGCTTAACTTCCTTTTCGTGTTCACTAACTAAGTCTAACAGCTCTACAGCGACGTCTTCAGCGATTAGTAATTTAGCAATTCTATGAGATGTGTTTTTAAAAATTAATTCGTCATTTTTTGGACACTTAAACCTATAAAAATACTCGTCACGAACAATATCCCGAACTAAAGTAAGCTCTGAACGATCAATCTGAACAATTCCACAACTAGGACAAGTAGCTGAAGTGGAAGTTTCATTTGCGCCTTTGCTAGACATTTATTTATATTATACCATGATTATTAATAAATAAAATACCTACTTCCTGTCCTACAAACCCATTTTAGGCGCTATTTATGTCCTTTATACGTTTGGCAAACCATTTGGCGCTCGGACGAATAGTTCGTTTCATGTCGTTTTCTCTGTCTACCTCGATTAGGCCAAATCTGGGCCACCAACCGTCTTGCCATTCAAAATTATCTAGCAAACTCCAGTGAAAATACCCTCTCAAATCAACTCCTTCACTTATCGCTCTCTCCATGGCAACTATTGTTTCCTCAATCCACCACCGACGATGATTGTCGTGTGCATCTGCGAGACCATTTTCAGTTATAAATATTGGTTTTTTAAACCTATGCCAGGTTCTGAGCATTATTGGATATAAACCTTCAGGCTCCATGTACCAACCCATATCGTTGAGTGGTACAGACGGGTTTTTGCGCTTCAACATACCTGTGTAGTAATCTGAAAAGTAATAATTTATTCCCACAAAATCTTGGAAATTACGTATTCTGCGTAAAAACCACCAATTCCAAAAATATCTCATCCATTTCGTTGAGAGAGTATCGAAAATACTATGAGGTCTTTTAGCTTGTATGTTTGAAAGTTGTTGTGCTATCCCAATCTGTAAACTAGGTTTTTTGGCTTTTAATATTTTGTATGCATTCTGATGGCACTTCATTAAATTCCAGTATACTTTTGCAAAATTCCACATATTTTTCTGATTTGGAGGATGTAGCGCCAGCAGATAGCCAAAACTTGCCTCTACATTTGGTTCGTTTATGGTAATTATATAGTTAAGTTCTTCTACGAATTCACTGGCAACTTTTTTCACAAACCGATCAAAATATTTTCTATTTTGCTTGTGCTCAAAACCACCTTTATCCGTAAACCAAATTGGCGAAGTCCAATGCCATATATTTAAAAAAGGTTCAATATGTCGTGAACGAAGTTCTGCAATGTATTTTTTATAGTGATTAATAGCGTCTTGGTCCCATTTTCCTTCTTCTGGTTCTATGCGCGACCATTCTATCCCAAACCTAAATGAATTTAAATTTAGATCTTTCACTAGGTCAAAATCTGCTTTGTATCTTTTATAATGCTCTACACCTCTACCCGAAACATAGTTTTCAGGTTCTTCTGCTTGGTCTTTAATTTCTTGCCAGTTTGGAAGCCAATTTAAGCGTCTATGCGCCGTTTGAGCCAGTTCTTTAGCATGCGCAAGCTCCCAGACGGTCCATTGGTTTAAAGTACCACCTTCTACTTGATGACTTGCTGTACTTGCTCCCCAAAAAAAATGCTTAGGAAAAATCTCATCATTACTATTTTCATTCATGCTTATGCTAGATTATACCTTATAGAATGCTCTAAGCTATTAGGGATTAGATTCACAAGCCAAATTTATTTGACGTTAGTCGGATCCCAGCATGTTCTTGTGCCATCACTTAGTTCATTTATAGAATTCATTTCTAAATCAGAAAGTTCAAAATCAAATATATCCAGATTTTCATTCATATGTTCAGGATTGGTAGATTTTGGAAGTGGGAGTGTTCCATGCTGAATACACCATCGTAAAATAACTTGGGATACACTTTTACCGTGGTTTTTTGCAATCTTTGGAAGAACTACTTCATCTATTAATTTCCCATGTGCAAGTGGGCTATAGGCTTCAATTACTATTCCATTTTTTTTACAAAATTTTAAAAGTTCAACTTGGTCTTTATATAGAAATGGGTGAAATTCGACTTGATTTATCGCAGGAACCACGCTAAATTTGTCCATAAGTTCTTGTAAATGTCCGATTGTGAAATTCGAAACGCCAATAGACTTTGCCTTTCCCGAGGAATGTATTTCCTCAAAGGCTCGCCAACTTTCTAGACGTTTTTCATTACGAGGAAAATGGATTAAATAAAGATCCACAAAATTCATATTTAAACGTTTCAACGATCTTTCAAATGCTTTAAGCGTATTATCATAACCCAAACTTTGGCTCCATAGTTTTGTAGTAATAAACAATTCATTCCTCGAAATTCCACATTCTCGAATCGCTTCACCAACTCCCTTTTCATTACCATATATGCGAGCAGTATCGATATGCCTGTAACCTTTATCCACAGCAGCAAGCACTGCTTTTTTTGCCCTACCATTAGGAAAAATCTGCCAAGTACCAAAGCCAACCGATGGAATTTTTAGTCCCGTATTTAATCTAATGTATTCTTGCATCATATTCCATTATTTATTATCTAGTTTATGCTCTAACATATAATTATTGGCCTCAACCCAACCTTCTAAGTTTCCACAATCCAGATATTTGCCTTTTGCTTCAAACACTTTAATTGTGTGATTGTCAGCAACAAATTCATTTAGCACATCCGTAATGTAGTATTCGTGCGAATGTGGAGTATCCATATCTTTCTGTACATATTGCCAAAAACTACCAGGAACAAGGTATATACTCGCATTATTCAAGTTTGAGGGTGCAACATCTAAACTAGGTTTTTCAACTATATGGCTAAAATGTCCAGAATCATCCTTTGCAATTATTCCATAATATTGCACCTGGTCATCAGGTACTGGCACAGCTACCATGCCAGCGTTTGTTTGCTCTGACATTACACTAGCTATCATGTCGGCAACATCTGATCCGCCATCTTCTCTATATAGGGTCTGGTCCCCCATAATAATAACGACGTTTTCATCAGGCTCAACAATATCCCGGCAAGACCATATCGGCACAGTTGTCCCATATTCACCATTTGGTTGCTCTTGTTGGACATAATGAAAATTTACATTTTGTGGTGGCTTTATAGCTTCTAGTTGCTCAAATGCACCCTTTTTACTTAAGTATTCTTCCAACACTGGACTTGTTGCATAGTAGCTTTTCAATTGAGGAGCGCCGTTGGTAATAACAAAATAAATGTCAGTTATGCCTGCTTTTATGCAATCTTCAACTATATAGTCTACAATTGGACGGTTAAGTAGTGGCATCATGCACTTTTCAACAGATTTGGCCACAGGCAAACGCCTTGTGCCATAACCAGCTACAGGTATTATTGCCTTTGTAGGTTTTACAAAATTCATACAGTACCAATCAGTATATCAAAGACTACTTAAGTTTATGCCCTTTATCGCTAACTATTTTCATATATTCACGGTAAGTTACAAAAGTTTTGGTGTCTTTTACCCTATCTACAAAAAGTATTCCATTTAAATGATCGACTTCATGTTGTATTACTTGGGCTGGCAGACCAGTGAAGATTTTATTGTGTTGGGTTCCGTTTTCGTCTAAATATTTTAGTTGAATTTTGGCAAATCTTGGTACCTTTGCAAAAAGACCAGCTTTGCCATGTCCAGCACTAATACATCCTTCCCATAACTGTTTTCTTCTGCCAAATGTCTGTGAAATCTCTGGATTAATTATAACCAAGTTAAAAGAACTTGCATCTGGCCTATGGGTAGTTGGTTGGATCATAATTACAGACAATGCAACTCCTTCTCCAACTTGAGGCGCAGCCAAACCAACTCCAAGCTTGAGCTCCATTAGAGTGGATTTCATAGCATTTATTAAGTGTTTAATTTTTTCGGACTTAACATCAAAATGACTTAGTTTTTCTGCAGTATTTCTCAGTATTGGATTGCCAAATTCAGTTCTGGCGAGTATTATTTTTTGTTTTGCCATATTTTCTTAATATTTTTCATTAATAATGTAGACAGCAAGAAGCCTATTGAAGGAACGCTAGCATTTAAAAACGGTTTTTCGTTTTTTATTAACATCAAATATAGCAATACCGTAATATACGTAAACAGTGTAATTGATAATCTTCTCGTCAAACTTACTTCCCATGCTTTATCATTTTCAACACGCTTATTTCTATCTTCAATCACTTTCAAGCGTGTTTCTATTTGCTTCATCTTAGTCAGTAAAATTATTTTTTTCGTTTACGATCATAGTATGCCAGTAATTTGCGAGAATTATCTAATCTTTCAATATAAGCTTCGTACTTATTAAATAATCCTGAATATTGAGCATTTGGTGCCAATATTTTGAGTAATTTTTTTTGTTCGTCTAAATACTCAACCAAACTATAAAAATCACCATCTCCAGATACAATAACTGCTTTATTATAGTTTGTGAGTTCTTTCATGACCCATAGCACCAAATCGGCATCTACATTCCCTTTTACGGGCCTTTTTTCCTCCTCTTTAGACGAAGTTTCTGATGTTGCATCATCCTGACCCTGTTCCTTAAAATCTGGCCTAGGTTTTGTCATATCGTATGTAGGTTTCAAAACAACCATAAAACCTGCTTCATGCAATTGTTTATACATGTCTTCAAACTCTGGCACATAACCTATAAACATGTATGCATTAGACACATTAAATTTGTCAGCTAAAAACTTACGGAATTTTATCCAATCCATCTTCCAGCCATACTTCTGAACCCCAACATTCAAATTCTGACTATCAATAAACGCAAAGTTTGCTTTTTGATTCATAGTCTAATCATATCAGTAATTTGTTAATAACGCTTAGTTCAATACATTCCTAAAATAATAATTTAGTACCTTTCAATATGATGTTAGCGTGTATCCTACCATACTTATCTACGGGCCAATAAATATTTTTTAGTCTCCTTTTTATTTCTTCGATTACTTTTTCAATTGCTCAAATCTTGCTTTATTCGCCCACTCATCTGCCAGTTCATTACCGGGATCATCGTTGTGACCCCTAACCCAAATCAATTCAGCATTTGCTTTTTTATATAATGGGCAAATTTCTAGAACTATATCAAGATTTTTTATTTCTCCACCTTTTTTCTTCCATCCATTTGCTTCCCAACTAATAGACCAAACAGTCACAACCTTAATCCAAAATTCACTGTCTGAATATATTTCGCATTTTTCACCATTTGAATCTTTTAGAGCTGCAATTATTGCGAATCCTTCCATGCGAATGTTGGTTGTTTTATGCTCTCCACCCAACACATGAGGCTTCATGTCTCTTATTACAGCAAAACCCCCGGTACCAGGGTTCGGCTCACAACTACCATCAGTATAATAAACAATCATTCAACAATCATATCACCAACTAATCTCTTACTGTAATAATCCTATCTATATCAAATTTAACGCTATAATCCCTGCAACTACTACAACTGCACCTATTCTCTTTATTAAACCTAACTTTTCATTGTCATACAATGTAGATAGACAAGAAGCAATCAATGGCGAGCTTGATGCAATTACAACTGGTATTACGACACTACCAGATCTGTCTGAGCCGATATACAATGAGATTACACCGATTTGAGCTATAACTCCACCAAATAAAGCGAGCTTGATGCTAAGGGATTTTTTAAGTACAGAAATAATTTCGCCCCTGTTCGTAATAGCAATAAGTATAAAAGAAAAGATAACCATAAATGTGGAAGTTATTCCCGTTAACATTTGCCAAGAAACCTTTCCAATAACTGTATCGACCAAGAAAAATCCCAATCCCCAAAAAGCAGAAGCAAACAGCGCATAAATGGTTGCTTTGTGATGTACTCGAATTGGAATTTTTTCGTGATTTTTTTCATACACTAGCAATACCACGCCAAGTACAATACCTGCTATAGCTATAATCTGAAAATTACTGAAAACAACTCCTATAAATATTGAGGAGAGGGCCAACGTTAGCAAGGAGTATGTATTTGCGATTGGTACCACTACCCCAACCGAACCCATTGATAGGGCTTTTAGCAAAAACAAAAATGCGACAATGAAGAAACAACTAATTAAACAAAGTCGAAGTATTAAATTAATACTCGGTAACGGTTGTCCAACAATTACTAAAATTGGAATCATTATCAAAATACTCGGCAATTGAAATGCAAAATTCATTTCCAGTTTTTTGAATTTTTTTGTAAGTTTACTTGAAATCCAGTCTGTAGTTCCCCAGCATAAAGCAGTTATAACCCCAGATATTGTGGCCAAAAGTACGTTATTCATATTCTTACAATCATATCAATAAAATAATCTTTTCAGTATTTCTATTTGTTAATTTCGTTAATTTTATATGTACATGATTTATTAGTTGAGTATTAATAACTGTAATAATAATCTACAAAATCAAAATTACTAATCTGATTGTCCACATGAAGTAATTATCAATAAAATACTTGGCCAAATGTAGTCAGGGTAATTATGCAAAAGTCACAATAATCATAATGCTTGGAAAACTCCCTAATGCTAAATTGCTCATTCGAAATATATTCGTAATAGGTAGGTTTTATTTTCGGCAGGAAATGTTGACTTTACGCCTACTACAACCGAAAACATAAAAAACTGAAAACTAATTTGAACATGATCTTTAGCCTGAACGTGCTACGGGAGACTGCTCATTCGTGTCCGCAATTTTTTGTATGATTTCAATGTCTGTAGTACCAGATCGTTTAGTTACAAAATCTCCAATTTTTATAATCTCGTATTTTCCTTCAGAAATATTCCAATGAATATCTTTACCTGCCGTAGTCCTGACCTTTATGCTGTAAAAATGTGAAACGTTGTTCTTGTTACCAAACGAAATGGTTCCAGGTCTGTCCATATTGTTCACTGTATTATTGATATTATCCGTTTCTTTTATATCTTTATCGATAACCTCTCCATCAAAAGACATATTTTTCTTTTTTAGGTAAAGTCCACCAATAATCGCGAAAATTACGATAAATCCAATAATTGTAAGTGTTTGGGTCATATAGGAATTATACAACCAATATTCATTATTCGAACTATTGAAACCCTAAATACTAGCCCAATTTACCAATAAGCTCATTTGCGTTAATACGATTTTGTGAAGTAGTATCTCTACTTCGTACTGTGACTGTATTATCTTCAAGGGTATCAAAATCTATTACTACACAATATGGGGTACCGATCTCATCTTGCCTGCGGTATCTTTTGCCTATATTACCATTGTCGTCAAATATAACGTTTCCAAACTCTTTTTTTAGCATTCCGTAAACTTCGCGAGCTTTGGCAACTAGTTCTGGTTTGTTTTTTAGTAGCGGGCTAACAGCTATTTTAACTGGGGCAATGTGTATAGGTAACTTCAAGAAGGTTCGCTTTTCACCGTTTTGTTCGTCTTGGGCATATGCAGAAACCAATACGGCCATAATTGTCCGTTCGACTCCAAAACTTGGCTCTATCACATGTGGTACAAATGCTTTTCCCCCGTCTTTTGGGCGATATTCCATGTTTTTACCAGATGAATTTTGTATATTCTGCAAATCAAAATCTGTTCTATAAGCCAAGCCTAAAAGCTCATCTCGTCTATGTGGAAAATCAAATTCAAAATCAATAGTTCGTTTGCTGTAGTGAGCTCGGTCAGAATCTGAAACTTCTGTTTCGTGAATTTTATCTTTTGGCAACCCAATTGCGTCTAAAAACTTATACACTTTTTTTACCCAATCTTCAAACTCTTTTTCCCAATTATCAGGATGTACAAAATACTCAATCTCCATCTGTTCGAACTCTCTGGATCGAAATACAAAATCTCGTGGTGAAATTTCATTTCGAAATGCTTTTCCCTGCTGTGCAATTCCGAAAGGTACGTCTGGATAGAAAGTATCCACAACGTTTTTGTAATTAGTAAATATCCCCTGAGCTGTTTCTGGCCTCAAATAACTAACAGATTTTTCGTCATCAACTGGTCCGATATTAGTTTTGAACATCATATTAAACTGACGAGCTTCCGACAATGTACCATTTTTGCCACAGTTAGAACATTTTCCGTCAATTACGTGATCTGCTCGCAACCTGGCTTTACAGTTACTACATTCGACCAATGGATCTGTGAATGTCTCAACGTGACCACTGGCTTGCCAAACTTTTTGGTTCATAAGTATTGATGCATCTACTCCATACATATCGTCACGATCATCAACAAACATCTTCCACCACAAGTTCATGATGTTTTTCTTAAGAGCCAAGCCTAGAGGACCGTAGTCCCAAGTCCCGCTCAAACCACCATATACATCAGAGCCAGGAAATATAAACCCTCTGCGTTTACACAAACTGACAATTTCGTCTAGCTTTACTTCACTCATCTTGGTTACAGATTATAACCGATAAGGTGTTTGTATTCTATACAAGACTAGAACTTGATAACCAGATAATTAATATCTAGGTGGAAGCTTACTCAATAAATTTCCACCATTGACTGCAGCATCATATACGTCATTCGCCACTTCTGCATCAGATTTTGGGTCTACTTTATTGGTTTCTGGGTTAGAAGTATCATTAAAGACAACTTCATTAGGTGTTCCCAATGCAGTGTCACCAATATTTCTAGCAATATGCAATGAATTTGGATTAGAAGCAAACTGGTCCCATTCTTCTTGTGTAGGTTCTTGATCCCTAGACTCAGGTATTGGTATTTTAGCTGTTCTTCTAGAAGAATCTCTTTGTTCTGCATCAAACGCCCTTTTTGAACCGAATTCAACAGCAATATCATTTATTCCGAATTGTTTTGTTTTTGTCATAGCCCACACATACTAACATGCTTATGCTTATATGTCAATAATATTGTTTGAAGATTATAAGATTCGTGCTTTAAACCCTGATATGGTTTGGTAAGATTGTTTGAATTAAGATTTGGGAAGGTTTGATTAGTTTTTCTATTCCTTTTACTTGCTGTAAAAGCTTGGGTGAATTTCCACTAAAAACAAGACGCAAAAATTTTATGTCATTTCCCTCATATAACCCTTCTGGGTGTGAGTTAAAAACCATATCATCATATGAAAAAATGTACTTACCAGCTTCTTTTAGTTGATTTCCTGTAGAATCTACACGCATACTTGGTGTGTGTCCTGCTATTCGAAGTAATTGTGCGTAAAACCAAAGCTTAATAAGCTCTTGATCAATTTTGGAGTTATTAAGTGCTTCAAAAGTTTCTAAAAGTAAGTCAAAATATTCATGTTCAGGTTGATCTTCGGTAACTTTATGAAGTAGTTTTATAAGATCATAGCCTAACATTGTGCGATTTATATCTTTCACTATGTTTTCGTAATATTTTTCCAGCCTGGTAGTGGTCAGTGTAGAAAGAGCCCCTTTACCTTGGATATACCCTATTTCTGATACGCTAAAAAGCTCTATACCACCTGCCATTTTGGATTTACTTTTTCGTACTCCTTTTGCCAGTACACTTATTTTTCCATATTCTGGGGTAAGAAAAGTAATTATTCTATCTGCTTCTTGATAATTTGTTCGAGTAAGTACTATGCCATTTGTTATTGTCTGCTTCATGTAACTACAGCAAACTGATTTACGACCTGTAATAATTTCACGGTGCTTGTTTTCGGTTTATACAGAACGGCCTTAACGTTGAGTTGCTCGAATGAATTACAAAATATTTCATCCAAAGCTTTAGAATTTATGGTGTGAACAATAACTGGGATATCCTGCCACTCAGGGTACGAAGCTATTTCATATAAATATTCAATTCCATTGTGCAGACCCAACTGCAATTCCAAAATTATTAAATCTGGAACTGCATCATCCAAAGAATCTAGCGCCGTTTGTGCTGATCGCTTCCAAGCTACACTAATATCATGTATCTCTAGCGCAGACTTTACGATTTCACCCAATATTTGATCCGGTTCAACAAGCAATATATTCACTAAACTAATTGTAATTGATGACTGGGTACTAATAAACTGCCTATGCCTGAAAGTGAGCGATGCCGATACGCCCTTAAGGGAGCATGTATTTGCTCACTTAGTTTATCAGCAATCGCTAATCCTGCTCCACCTGCCAACCCAAGTGATGGTACGGCTTGCGTAGCACGACCATGGAGTTCTCTAGTAAGTTGCAGTGCCCTCTGCGATAGAGCCAAATGACTACTAAAAGCACCTACTACTATTCCCCTCGCATTTCGATGAGTTCCAAGAACAATATGTCGTGGAATCTCTGAATCTTCTACACTTGCTTCTATCAAACTTGCACCAAGTAGAGTCAACATAGTTCGCAAACTATCCCTGTGGCCCATAATTGGTACTCCTTTGCCCTGTAGATCAATCTCGATGTTGAAATCCCATTGTTTTGCAAAAGGCTGCAAGGCAACGGCTACATCGTACAAAACTGCACTTGTCGTTATTGGCTCTAGTAACAATACTGTTTGATTTTGAGCATGAGTCTGAGAATATGCATCAACTAACCTAAGTGCATGCTCACTAACTGCAGATATTCTGGGCAAAACAGATTCTTCAGAAAGTTCGCTCAACCGTGCAATCTGAAGTAATGGCACTTTTAGCTGTTCTGCAAGCGCTGTAAATAATTGATCTTCTGAGTTGCTATACACCAAGGCACTATCCCTCGCCTTACATACAGAAATTATAACACCATTGAATAATAAACTTCTACGGAACAAACTTCAGATTGGCTAATATTATTTTATCAAAATCACCTGCAAACTGTTGTGATTCTGTGTATATTTTAATTGTTTTATCCCTTATAGGCAACAATACCATAATACCTTTTTTGTCCGGCGAAAGTTCTCCTGTAACTCTAGCCCCTGGCGTACCTGGAACGTTTTTTGCTGCATAAGGAGACACCGTAACCTTCCCTCCTTTTACTTTTGCATCAAATTGTTTCATTTCCTGATCATATGATTGATTTGTCACTTCAATCCTTAATGCAAATGCTGTCTGACCCTGTATATCGGGAACAAAAAGTGGATGGAAAAACCCATTTATCGGTCTTGCGCCTTTATCAGTTTCGGTGACATACGCACTCCACGTCTTTGGATATTGAATTTCGATACTTCCGAATGCTGCCGGTCCAAGATAAGTTTTAAGAGGATTTTTTTCTTTTTCAGTAAATTCATTATCTTTTTTGGTTGATTCTTTATCGACTGCTATCGTTACCGCGGCAAGTGATTTTTTATCAGAGTTATTTTTATAATCCTGCCTGGACGAATATGCCCAATAGCCAAAACCGAGTGCCCCGAGAAGCAATAACACACACAAACTTAATGCTATTATCCAAATAAGTGATTTAGATTTTTTTGGAGCAGTTTTTTGAGGTGTCGCAGATGCAAGTACCGGGTAAGGCTGAAAAGGTTGATTGTTTTGTTGTGGAGGCATAATGCTAATGTTAACGGAGTTAGCTCCATAATTCAACGTATTTGAGTGCTAGTTATACTCATATAGGTATAAACCGTTCAATTCTTGTTCTGGTTTTTTCCCTGGAATTTTAAAAGCAAAACTCACAACCTTCACTTTTCCGTTCAATTCTTGTTCTAGTTTATTATTCAATTTCTTCATATATGGATTCAATAAAAAAACATAGATCGCATCTGTAACTGGCAGCTTTTTGTGCCAATAGTTACCCCAATGAACTTTAATATATTTTCGATATTTCCAGTTTTTTAACATACTCCAAACTACCAATACTGGATTCAATTCATATCCGATTGCATACACACCCCTTTCTGCTGCTGCACGTAATATTCTGCCGTCTCCACTACCTAATTCTAGTATTGTTTGACCTGTTTTCATTTCTAATAATTTAAAAATGTCTGGTGTTCTTGCCTTCAATGTGGGCAAAAAAGGTGCTCCGAATCCAATTACAAAACTAAATATTAGTATAAAAAACACTCCGACAAGCAACAGCCAGGTCATTTTTTGATATTCTCAATCTCATTTTTGGCAGTTTTTAGATATTCTTCTAACTTTTCTACAAGTATTTGTCCTTTTTTATAAAGCTCAATGGCTTTGTCTACATCCAAGTTTTCGGATTGTAACTGTTCCAAAACGTAATCTAAGTCAGTCTGCATTTGCATATATGTTTTTTTAATCGCCATTTCTTTAGTTTACCTTATTTATCGTAGCATCAGCACTACCATCAATGATTACGAGAGTTATTCTGTCACCAATCTGGAGTTTTTTTACCGTTTTAACTGCCAAACCATTTTTTCTAACTATGGCATAACCTCGCTCAAGCGCTGACTTTGGATTCAGTATTGAAAGTATTTGTGATTTTTTTTGTAAGATTTCTATGCTTCTTAAAAAAACTTTATCAATATTTGTTATCATAACCTTTGTTAGTGCTTGTAAATAATCTGTCTGCAAATTTAATGTATTTTTTAGAATTAGTGGAAGTTGCGCTTTAGTTTTTATAAGTTGCTGTAGAATTTGTCGCTTATCTGGAACTAAAAGCTCAGCTGCGTTACTTGGCGTACTTGCACGCAAATCAGCAACAAGTTCAGACAAACTAGTATCAATTTCGTGTCCGATTGCAACAATTGTGGGTATTCTACTGCCCGCAATTGCACGTACAATTTGTTCATTATTAAATATTGCTAAATCATCCTTACTACCACCACCTCGAGTTATTACCAAAACTACGGGAAGATTTGGTAATTGGTTTATTCTACTTATTCCCTGAACTATGCCTTCCACAGCTGATTCACCCTGTACTTGAACATCATAATGACTTATTTTTATTCCTCCCCATCTAGCATCTAAAATTTTTGTGAAGTCAGCGTAAGCTGCAGATTCTTTTGACGCTAATAAACCAATATTTTCAGGCGCGTAGGGTATATTTCGTTTGCGTGATTTGTCAAATAAACCTTCTTTATCAAGTTTTTCAAAAAGCAGGTCCGAAGCACGTTTTATACTACCTTCACCGATTGGAGCAACGGACTGCAAATTTAAACTAAAATTGTATAACGGGTGCATACGAGGATTTGCGACAATTCGGACCATCATACCCTCTTCCAGTGGTCCTGGCAGCAAGTAAACCGTACCAAAGCATTTTACACTGGCAAATTCATCTTTTATGTCGAAATATACCCATTTCCCACGACTAATACGCAGATTTGCCAATTCACCTTCTAGAATTACCAAAGGATAGGCATAATCCAAAGTTTGGTTTAATACTGCCACAAAATCTGAAGGTGAAAAAACTATTTCATGCATCTCTTCCACTCTATCAATTCCACCCACTTAATCCAATCCATGTTTAACTTTTCTGTTAATAGACTTACATGTTGAAATTTTAATTCTGTTTGTTTATTTTTTAGCAAGTTTTATGGATTCTTTAAATTCTTCGGACGGTGTGACTGCATGTAAGTTTTTTTGGTAGAAGTAATATCCAACTGGCAATTGTGCAGACATATTTACGACACGATACATTATTGTTACAGGTAAACTGAGAGCGGCCGGGATTCCTCCAGCCGTCAAGACTGCAGTCATAAGACCTTCGTAAATGCCTATTCCTCCAGGCAATATTGAAACTAAACCCGCAAAGTTTGCAACAGCATAAGCCAAAATTATCGCACCAGGATTCACGAATTTACCAAACGCAATATATACGACATAAATAGCTGCTATCTCTGTTAAATTGGCAAATAAAGCATAAATTAATGGCTTACGCAAAACACTTAAGTGACGTCTAATGTGCATGTAATTTACATGAAGCTCAAGGAAAGAATTTCTAGCAGATTCGATATTAAATGTTTCGGGATTATTGCGCCTGAAAATGTGTATTAGTTTATTTAAAAATCTAGCTATGCTAGTAAAAAATGCATCAATCCTAGACTTGCTACCCACAATAAACGCTAGAGCAAATGTCCCAACAAAGAGTAATGTACCGATTGATCCAGCTATGAGTATTATGAAATTGTTTGCTTGCCCACCTATTGCAAGTGTGATTAGACCAATAAACAATAGTATTTGAAACGCAATAAATATAAGTATGAAACGCATCAACTGTACCAATGTGGCTTGCGCTGTTGAAACTTTTTCGCTTTTTAACCTTAAGCTCAAATACGAAAAACCACTAACTCCTCCACTAGGGAAAACACTATTCACTAAGTTTAGCTCAAGACTTAGGCGCATCATTGATCTTGTCCTAAAACGCTCACCTAGAATCCTAAAAAGTCCTTGATATAACTTACCCTGTGAAAAATGATTTAACATTTCCAGGGGAATGATAAGTAAAACTGCATAAGTATTTACACTTTTAAGGTTTTCTAACGTATCAAAAAGTTGCTTACGTACAGCGAATGCTAACAAACCAAGCGCCAACATTGTAATTACCGTCAATGCTAACTTCCATCGTTTTTGTCGCTCTTTATCGCTCATTAGAATTTATTATAACAAGGTATACTAATATGCATGATACAATCTGTTGCAATTTTAGGCAGACAACCAGCTCTTGGGCTTGCCGAACTTGAAAGCCTATATGGTGAATTGGTAATCAATCCTATTGGCACTCAAGCGGCCATTATAGATGTAGATCCTTGCTTACTGGCATTTGACCGTTTAGGAGGTTCAGTAAAATTTGGCAAACTTCTGACAATTCTGGATACTACAAACTGGAAAGATATAGAAAAATTTTTAGTTAATGTTTCACCAGAGCATTCCCAGCGAATGGTTGAAGGTAAAATGCAATTGGGTTTGAGCGTAATCGGTATAGACGTGACACTAAAACAGCTTCAAATAACTGGGCTCACTCTCAAAAAAGCTATACGACAAACTGGCCGTTCAGTTCGGCTCATTCCAAACAAATCACTCGAATTAAATACCGCCCAAGTGCTGCACAATCACCTAACCGGACCTACTGGTTGGGAGTTATATTTTATCCGTGATAAAAATAAAACTATAGTTGCTCAAACAATTAAAATCCAGGATATAGAAGCATACACAGCGCGTGACCAAGTACGCCCAAAGAGAGATGCCAAAGTCGGCATGTTGCCACCGAAACTGGCTCAAATAATAATCAATCTTGCCGTTGGTAAATTGCCCGAGGAAAAGCTGTCTTCAATCTGTGATATACCGGCTGGAGATGTCATACCTCGCCCAAATTTGGACCAAACTATCTTGGACCCATTTTGTGGTACGGGTGTTATCCTCCAGGAAGCTCTCTTGATGAACTATAACGCTTTAGGCACAGACCTAGAATCTCGAATGGCGGAATATAGCAAAATAAATCTGGATTGGCTTGCTAGTCGTTACGGTATAAATTCCGAGTCCTATAACGTCGCCGTTGGCGATGCCACAACTTTTGACTGGCACAAAAACACAACTCTGAACCCTCACCTCTCACCCCTAACAATCGCTTGTGAAACATACTTAGGTAGACCTTTTTCTGCCCTACCCAATCCTGAAATACTTCGCGAAGTTATGAGTGACGTGGACACTATTCATAAAAAGTTTTTGCAAAACATTGCCCACCAAACTGATCCAGGCTTTAGACTATGCATTGCCATACCTGCCTGGAAAACAAAATATGGATTTTCACATCTTAAAATCCTTGATAATCTGTCAGATTTGGGGTATACTCGCTCTATATTTACTCATGTGGACAGCGCAGACCTGATCTATCACAGACCAGAACAAATCGTAGCCCGTGAATTAGTAGTATTAACCAGGAAATAAGATGTCACACGTAAAAGCAGGCGGAACTAGTAAGAACAATCATGATTCACCAGGTCAAAGACTTGGAGTTAAGCTTTTTGGTGGGCAAGCTGTAAAAACTGGCCAAGTTATAATTCGTCAAACCGGAAGCACAAAAAGAGCTGGTAACGGCACTTTCCTGTCTAGAAACTTCACAATACATGCATCAAAAGACGGTCTAGTAAAATTCTCCCAACGCCGAGTCCGACACTTTACCGGCCGAACAACTTACCGCACCGAAGTCACTGTAGAATAGACCACTTTTTTCATTTATATACGTATCACACCACGCTGTTTGCGATATCTTATTATTGGTTCAAACAAATCGAGAAAACGTGAAATATCCGTATATCCTGTTGAGCCAAATGGATTTCTTAGACTCTCAGGGACTGCTGTTACTTGATCCGAATAATCCAAAGGCTTGGAAGTTAAAAATCCAGAGTCTAACATTTCGGCGTCCGTTCCATATGGTGTAACTTTACTATCCACATACCTAATTCTGTCTATCCATACGCGGCCCGAATCGTCATGTGCAAAAACCCATTGTTGCTCATGTTTGCCTATTTTTTTTATAAAGAATTCTCTTATAACTTTGCCTAATTGTGGATGCTCATCATTTGAAATATGAACTGGTGTTGAGAGGTCTGGAATAATGTTACTATTTAATAAATCATTGTTAACTACATTAACCTGTTCCAAAAGTATACTTTCGACTTCAGCATCCGTAGCAGATTCAGGCAAATTAAATACTCCACGCAGGTGTTCTGTGATTAGATTTCCGGCACGCAAAAGTGAAATTGTTTCAAGCGCGGCATCAGACTGTAAGAGATTGAACGTATTTACCCCATCTTCAAAATCATCAAGTGCCGCATCAATATCCTGGTCAGGGACCTCAACAGCCGATCGTATTAATGCGGAGTTGCCACCATCACCTTGAGTTTGTAATTTATTAACAATTTCTTCAAACACAGGCGTAAGTTTTGTATCTTGCGTATATTGGCTACTAAATTTGTTTTCTGGACCTTTCAAATATCTAATTCTTGTTTTGCCATCTTTCTGGTACTGCTCAATTCCCTGAGATACGCGCCAGCCACCATCTGAATTAGATTTGTATACAAAAAACCGACGGTTAGCACCCTCTTCGTCTGTAGTCTCAAATACATAACCTCCATTATTTATATTTAGCTCTACTCTACCTAAATATACTGCTCTGCTATTGCCTAAATTAAATTCATCTAGTGGTTCAATTTTTTCACTGCCATTTTCATTTTTCCCGATTTCAGTTTCTAATTTTGAATCGATTACACTTGTACCATTACTTGCATTTTTTGTACCAGACATACCCTGCAAGTCCAAGATTTCTTTAGGACTAAGCGTTCTATCAGGGTCAGACTTAGGCCGAGCTAGAATTGATACATCGGATCCATTACCTGCGGCCTCAATGTGCAAAAATCCACCCGCCACAAATCGAAACCTTAATTGATCCTTAGCCATATTTGGATCATGTACTTCTATATCAAGCTTATCAATAACACGTGATCTTCTGTTATGACCTAAAATTGTTGTTGTGTCTGGTTCATTGATAAATTCGGCTTTTAGGTGCTCGCCATCATGCTTTGTTGCTATCTTGAAAACTGGATTTCTGTGTAGGTCTGGAGCTACTTGTACATCTGCCAATATAAATCTTTCACTATCATTCTCAAAGTCTTCACCGAAGCCCTCTTGAGGTTTTTTATCCAAGATACCTAACATAATGTCATCACCTACTTCAATTACAGTAATAAGATTACTTATGCCTCCCTCCACCGTCATTTCCACACCTAATTGAATCGGCTCTATATCCTCAAGTGACAAATCCGATTCAACTCCATTGCCACCACTTTCAACCATTTTTACTCGTTGCAAGTCGCCGTTAGCTACCCATCTTTCGCTAAGATTCAACGGCTGACACTGGGCATTTTGTGTGATTGTGTTCTCAAAATTATTCATACTGCCACCAATTCTTCCATATATGCTTTTAGAAAAAGCAGCCTTTCAACTTCCACCACTTTTTCAGCACCAAACATTTTATGAAGTCGCAGTCTTGCCTGACGTACTTTTTGAATTTCATGAGCCCTGGCTTTTGGATCAGCATCATATCCTTCCTCTAAAGTCGTTGCTCTATCTTCAAGTGCAGTTTGAGCAGCATCCGACGCTTTTTGTCGGAGCGCTCCTAGTAACTTAACTACGTGAGCATTTTCTGTTTCTTCCAATTTACTACTTAATTCAGAATTAATTGTGCTAACAGCATCTTCCCAACGCATCAAATCCTTACCTTGTTTACCTGCCTGCATGTATTCAAAAATTAAATCTTCAGGGTTATGGCCGTCCTCTCCACTGAGCTTCTTAAATCGATTCATACTAGTTGTAAGTTGTCGTGAGCCATTAAGAACATTTGAAATGTCTCTATGAGCGATAGTTGGGAATTCACGTTCTGCTTCGGCACCGTCTTGAGCGTTAAACATGCTTAATCTACCAAATCCAAATTTATAACCACTGCCTACATTTCCTTCTGGAATTAATACTGCTCCAGGGGGCAATCTCACTCCATTTAACACGGCAGGCACAACTAGCATTGCGGTATGATCACCGGAGTGTTTCTGTACAGCTACTAATTCACCGTTAATTACTATCTCTCTAGTTAACTGTGGTATATCATTTACAAAATGAGACTCTGTATTTGAACACAGTTTAGCAACAGCCTCACCCAAAGAGTCGTATCTACCAGAATATAGTTTCGCACTTGCAGGGTCTCTAGATTCTAAATCTACATAACCATCATCGGGCTGAGATTTGTAAGGGTACGACGCATCTAAAATGAGTCTCGCGAATAGTTTTCCAGTTCCGGTAATGCTCCTACTGTTTACTAAAGCTTTTAGTTTTTCTTCCTCGGGAGGCAAATAATTTATTTCTGTATACTCTTGTTGGTCTTCTGGATCAACAAGAGTGCTTTCTACTACTCGAACACTAGATTGATCAAAAAGCTGATAGGGCTCTTGATTTCCATTAATTACGTTGCCCACTTCTCTGCTTGCACGTCCAAGACCTGCAATATTATCATCACCAGGCAACCCATCCCCCGTCAAAGTAGTAGACAATACATAATTAAATTCAGCTCCAATTTCTTTGGCAACGCCGGGAATCACTACAGATGGTGCATAATACCGGTCTGCATGCGCATTTATATAATCCTGATCAAATTGGGATTCTAGGCTTCGGTTCTGTTCTAAATGTGATGGCTGTGCTAATGCAGTAATCATTTTGTATTTTTCTATTACTTAACAGATACAATAATAGCATAAACGGGTTAATTAGTCAATTACATTTTACAGATTCAAAATAGTGCTTAACAGATATCTACTTTTTATGCGCGAACTAGAACCTAAACTCCTAAATGAGTTTTGATTTTATCTACTACGTCAGCTATTACAACTTGTGATTTTACTAAGTAATCATCCACACCAAGTGACATCGCTCGTTCTTTGTCACTATCCTGGCTAAGTGCTGTTAGCATAATAACTTTTACATTTAATGTTTCAGGAGTGTTTCGTAAAATATCTAGCACATCAAAACCACTAACTTTAGGCATCATTACATCAAGCAGAATAAGGTCAGGTTTATACTCAAGGGCGGCAGCTAAAGCTTCTTCGCCATTTGGAACCCGACGCAAATCAAAACCTTCAGCTTGTAAGCGAGTTTGGTATACGCTTGCGAGCGCATCATCATCCTCCACCAAAAGAATTTTTTTCGCGTGCGTTACAGGTGCAACTGGTGTAGATTCAACTGTCTGTGCTGGTGGTGTAGGTAGTGCAGGCGAATCCGGACCGGGAACTGAAGTATTGTCTAAGACTGGTTCAGTTACGGGTTGATTCATTTGTTGTTCGTCCATGAAGCTAATGTTACATCACCAAAGTTTATTTATCAATGGCAAAAGATTATGACTAACCAATCAATGCTCTTACAAATCCGTCAAACAATGGATGTGGTCTGTTCGGACGGGACTTAAATTCTGGATGGAACTGACAAGCTAACATGAATGGATGATCAATCCCTTCAATTATTTCTACCAAATTATTTTCTGGGTTTACACCAGTTGCACGTATACCCCAAGATTCATATTTATCACGATAGTCATTATTGCACTCGCCTCTGTGTCGATGTCTTTCGACAATCTTAGTAGTACCGTATATATTTGCTGCGATACTTCCTTTTTTAAGTTCACAATCATAATCACCAAGTCGCATAGTTCCGCCAGTGTTAAGTTTATCTTTTTGGTCTATCATTGTGCTTATCAAGACATTTTTACTATCAGGATTTAACTCGAAACTTGTAGCGTCTTCAACTCCAGCATTTCTAGCTGCAGCAATTACTCCCATTTGCAGACCTAAGCATAGACCAAGGTAAGGAATTTTTGATTGTAAAGCATATTGAGCAGCTTTTATTTTGCCTTCTAGTCCTCTTTTCCCAAAACCTCCGGGCACAACTATGCCTTCGAATTTTTTCAACACAGGAACAATATCTTTATTTTTTTGATCATAATCGGATGCATCTATCCAGTTAATATCTATCTTTACACCATTATTCCATGCGGCCGACTTAAGCGCCTCAAACACTGACATGTAGGTGTCGGTATTATCCATATATTTCGCAACAAAGCCAATTTTGATAGTTCTTTTGTGGTTTGTAGTAGCCTTTTCAACAACTGATCGCCATTTTTTAAGATCAGGTTTCTTTGCTTTTAGATTTAGGTTTGCGACTAATACGTCTGCTATTCCAGCATCTTCAAGTGTAAGTGGAACTTCGTAAATGCTTTTTGCATTTGGCAGTGAAACTATAGAATCGTAAGGCACGCCACTGAATAAACTCAATTTTTCAATTACTGAGCTATTCGCCGCAAACTGACTCCTCGCAACTAAAACATTCGGAGAAATACCCAAACCTCTTAATTCCCTGACTGAATTTTGAGCTGGCTTTGTTTTAAGTTCGTTGCTAGCTTCTAAATATGGCAAATATACAACATGCACATAAGCACAGTTGTCTAAACCGACCTTTACCCCTAACTCCCTGATAGCTTCAATAAATGAAACTGACTCAAAGTCTCCTACAGTTCCACCAATCTCAACTATGTGCACATCATAATCTGCTCCTGCATTGATTATCCAATCCTGAATAGCTCCAGTTAGATGAGGAATAATTTGTACATCGTCACCTTCAAATTTTCCTGCTCTTTCATCTTGAATTAACTTCAAAAGCACTCGCCCACTCATCAAACTACTCGTACTTGACATTTCTTCGTCAACAAATCGTTCATAGTGTCCCAAATCCAAATCAGTTTCAGCCCCATCATGAGTAACAAAACATTCTCCATGTTCACGTGGATTTAACAATCCAGCATCTACATTTAGATATGGGTCACATTTTTGCAAATTTACTTTAAATCCACGAGCTTTTAAGAGATTGCCTATCGAAGCGGCTGTTATTCCTTTTCCAAGTCCGGAAAGTACACCACCTGTAACAAATATAAATTTAGTCTGACGCTTTGCCACGACTCGCTTCCCCTTCAATTACACTTGATGATACTAACAGATTAGACCCCGGACAGTAAAGTGAAACTTTTAAAAAAACCAATTACAATTTACTTTATCTATGTAGATCGGGTTATTTTAAAGACATTTTGGCAGATTCAAGTTGATTATCTACGCCATTCTTAAACTGATTTTCGTCAAATTTTACTTCAGTATCTGGTTTTATTCCATCTTTATTTATATTTACACCGTTTGGGGTAAACCATTTTGCGATCGTTACTTTTAGAACACTACCATCACCAAGCTGCTCTAATTGCTGCACACTACCTTTTCCAAAGCTTTTTACACCAAAGAGTTTTGCAGCCCCGTTATCGTGCAATGCACCAGCCGTAATTTCGCTGGCACTTGCACTACCTTCATCAATCAATACTACAGTTGGAATGCCTTCTAGTGGTGGTGTTCCTTGAGATTTGAATGTTCTAGTTACTAAGCCATCTCTTTTCTCTTCAAGAATAGTTTTACCAGGACTTAACCACAAACTACTTACCGATACAGCTGAGTCCAAAAGTCCTCCTGGGTCACTACGAACATCCAGAATTACCCCTTTTACACCTTTTGTTTTAAAATCATCAGCTGCCTTGGTTGCAAGTCCAGAGGTATCTTCACCATATCGAGAAATCTTAATGTAACCTATGTTTCCATCTAAAATCTTACTTTCGACACTTGGGATCGTGATAGTGTCTCTCACTATATCAAGCTCAACTTGTTGCGTTCCTCCACGTACTATTTTAAGTTTCACTTTAGAACCTTTTTCGCCACGAATTTTTCCAACTGCATCGGTTATGGATATCCCAAAAGCAGACTCTCCATTTATTTCTACCAAAACGTCTTTGGGCTTCAGGCCAGCTTTTTCAGCCGGAAAACCAGAGATGGGAGCTATGATAACAATATTTCCTTGTTCGTCTTTACCTAGCTCGGCACCAATCCCACTAAACGTACCATTCAATTGTCCATTAAAGTCATTAGCAGCTTTTTTACTTAAAAATTCAGTGTATGGATCTCCTGCTGCAGACACTAAACCTGCCTTCATGCCGTCTAAAAGTTTTTCGGAATCCAATTGTCCATCAAAGTCCTTTTTTAAAGTGTCATAAACTTTTTCAACAGAACTGTAGTCTAGATTTTTTGGCGCATTTTTTTGTATACTTTTTCGGAGTATTTGGTCTCTGTTTACAATAATCGTTCCGTTCCCAACACCTAACCCACCAAGAAAAATTAAACTTGCTGCCAAACTATATCCAAGTGTTTTTAGAATATTACTTTTCTGAATTGATTTTTTTACTTTAGAATTTGGTAGTTGCACAAATATCCCCTCTTTTTTATTGCATTTAAGACTTGTCTATTATGCCACACTAAACTGAAATGATCATTTAGTAAGGAATTATAATAAATTTATACACTTTTGACTATGGAAAATGAATGAAGTTTAGTCCGGAAGCAGAAATTCGTTTTTCGCTATATCGTCCATCATATCCAGCATTATACTGACTAATATAAATTGTTCCATCACCATAAACATGCTCAACATACATTACATGTCCGTAATATCCTGCATTTGACTGCGCTATATCGCCTACCTGAGGGTTTCCATCTACTGGTATTCCTGAAGCGCGTGCATTATCATCCCATTTATTAGCATTACCATATCCACCCCAATATGGCATGTGTCTACCAGACTCCGCAACCTTAAATGCTGCATAACTTACACATTCACGATTGTACATACCCCAAGTATCTACACTTGAATCCATTGGATAATTACATCCCCAAACGCCCCATGGACCAGGCGTGCTTCCAGGGTACCCACCACCACACGCTGGACCTGAGCCTGGCGTTCCACCAATAAATCTTGCGTTAGCAATTATTTGTTGACGTCTAAGTTCTGCGATGCTTGCATCGTTTGCTTGAATTTGTGAAGTGTATTGGTTCTTCTGATCTTGTGTATACGCCAAAAGCTCACTTTGCTTTGCTTTGGATGCATCTAACTGTCCCCTCATTGACTGCTGGTCAATAAGAAGCTTTTCAATCTGTGTTTTTTGCTCTCTAAGTTGGGCTTTCAATAGAGTTACTTTGTCTAGTGTTATTTTAATTTTATCCTGAACACTTGTTCTATATTGTTGTTTGTCAAGAAATTCACTCAAGTCTTTACTAGAAGCTAGCATCTCTAGCGTACTTATGTCACCTTCAACGTACATTGCCTTTATATTAGTACCTAATAATTCTTTTTGCCTATCAAGTTCTTTTTGGGCAACTACAATTTGTCTTTCTAGATCGTCTCTTTGATTTTCTGTTTCAGAGATCTTTTGCAATATTGCGTTTACTTCACCTTGCAACCGATCAATCTCTCCCTGGTATGAATTGGCCTGCACTCTTAATTCATTTACTATCACTTTTTTTGCACTATTATCAGCTTGAATTTTTTTAATCTGGTCATTATAAACATCAGCCCTTACTAATGGAGTTATGACAAATCCGGCGGCAAGCACAAATATAGAAAACAGAGTAAAGAAGCTCTTTTTACTAAATAAAATTTCATTTTTCATTTTTTGTTTGATTATTAACGTTAGCATAATACCACTAATACCACTAATATACAACCTAGAATTAACCATCTTTGCCGAAGTTAATTCAGACTTACGGACTGATCCAATTTTTAATTTCAATAACCCACCCTTCGTTTTAAATTGAATATTTAAAGACTATTTAGTATTTATTTGCTTGTTTTAAATTTGAGGTAGCGTTGCGTGGCAATTACTGAAGACGCCGCTCCAATAAGTATACCAATCCCCAGCTGAGCCGCAAGGATTATCCAGAAGTTTCTAGCAAAATATTGATTTGCAAATTTTATATCTAAAACACCAAGATTTGTTGCGTCAAAAGCTGACGAAGATAGCACAAACAACATATTGCAAAATGCAACAGATATAATTGCAGACACTACACCATACATAACTGTCTCCACAACAAAAGGTCCTCGTATATATGATGTAGTAGCACCCAAAAGTCGCATTATTTGCAACTCGTCACGACGGTTGAATATTGCCATTCTTATAGTGTTAAAGATTATTAACATAGATACAAGGGCAAACATAATCACCCCGGCTAATCCAGCTTTTCTCATAAAATCAGCAGCTTTTGTAATCTTTTCTAAAGCAGCTTTTCTATCACCAGAATAACTAGTTTTGTCTGACTGAAGTGCGACTGTTTCGGGTCGCTCCAGATACTCTTGTATTTCTGGAATTTTTAAGGGATCTACCGGTTTAATTTTTATTGTTGCAGGCAATGGGTTGTCAGTTTGTGAAATAGCCAATAAAAGATCTAAATTATTTTGGTTTTGTTTTTTGTATATTTCTAAGACATCTGCTTTTGATAAGTAATTCACATCCTTAACATTTTTTATTTGCTTAAGATCCTTAAGTAATTTTGCATTCTGTTCTGCCGTTACACTATCTTTCAAATAAACTGAAATATCTATTCTATCTGTTATTTGTTGTATCGTATTGCCAAAAGTTGCATTTGCTATGACAGACAGAAGTATAATCGAGAGAGTAATAACCATTACAGCAATTGCAGCAATTGCAAGCGTAGCATTTCTTACGAAATTTTGAGCGCCAGACTTTAATATCCTCCAAAAAGCGATGATTTTATGTTTCATTGATCAATTCTCACAACTTTGAATCCTCATCTTTTATATGATAGTCTCCATTCGCACGATCACTAATAATCCTTCCGTCTTTTAACGTAACAACTCTCCTCTTTAACTTATTCACTATTTCTTGATTGTGAGTCGTTAAAAGTACCGTAGTGCCATATTTGTTTATTTTTTCTAGAATTTTGATAATGTCCCAGGCATATTTAGGATCTAGATTACCAGTAGGCTCGTCTGCTATTAGAATTTTAGGTTGCCTAACAATTGCTCTCGCAATTGCTACCCTTTGGCGCTCACCTCCAGAAAGTTCTTTTGGCATCCTCTTTTCTTTACCCTTCAAGCCAACAATTTCAAGGACCCTAGGGACCGTATGATTAATTTCATTATTTCCATATCCCACAATTTCCAATGCAAAAGCTACGTTTTCAAAGACATTCTTGTTTTGTAAAAGTTTAAAATCTTGAAATACGACACCAATTTTACGTCTTAGTAGAGGGATATTTTTGTCTTTTAATTTATCGTAATCAATTCCGCCAATAACTATTTTCCCACTACTTTGTCGCTCTTCTCTTGTTAGAAGCTTAAGTAATGTACTCTTACCTGCACCACTGGCTCCAACTATAATGACAAACTCTTTTGCTTCAACATGCAATGATATTCTGTCTAACGCAGTTGACTTTCGATTATATACTTTGGTTACTCTGTCTAGTAAAATCATTCAGTCCTCATTATAACAAAATGTCCTTCATACGGCTCGTGGCATAAAGGACATTTTAATAAAATTTCAAGCTAAAGCGCACCAGAGATAGGGTCACTTGGCGATATTGCTTCTGCGTCTGCGCCTTGCTCAGGAATAGCGACGCTTGGCTCGTCTGTAGCTGGCATATTAGGTTCTGACACAGGAATTGGATCTGGAGTTACTGGTGGTGCATCTTGTGGCTCACTCGGTTCAATTGGTGGAGTAAACGGCGTAATTGATGGTTCTTCTTGTGGAGTTTGTGGGTCCATAAATGTTCCTTTTTGTATTAAATTGTTACCTGCCAGTATGTTATCAATACGTTTATGGCTTGTCAAACAAACATGTTAATTGTTTCATTAAGTAGCGATAGTTTTATTTACCAAATGTATATTCTAAATAAGCTGATATAAAACCATTTATGCTACCACCTAGAACTGCCTCTGTATCCGTAGAAATGTAGTTAGTGCGTAAATCTTTTATTTGCTTATAGGGGTGCAGAACATAACTTCTTATTTGATTCCCCCATGCGACTTGTTCGTTTGGACCTTTTAATTCACGTAAATTTTCAGCATGCTGCTCTATTTGCAATTGCGCAAGCTTTGAGCGCACAATCGTCATTGCAGTTTCTTTATTTTGTAGCTGAGAACGCTCGTTTTGTATAGCTACAACTATACCAGTCGGAGTATGGGTAATGCGAACTGCTGAATCCGTTGTGTTTACTGATTGTCCACCTTTACCACCACTTCTATATACATCTATTTTTAGGTCTTTTTCATCAATTTCTACGTCATCTGGGCTATCTATTTTAGGCATAATTTCAACTTTTGCGAAACTGGTTTGACGTAAATTATCACTATTATACGGACTTAACCTAACGAGTCTGTGAACACCATTTTCACCTTGAAGTTTTCCATATACAAAATTTCCATCAATTTCTATTGTGGCACTTTTAATTCCTGCTTCATCGCCTTCAGATTGATCGATTGTAACAACTGAGAAATTCTCAGCTTCTGCCCAACGAATGTACATACGTAATAACATCTGTGCCCAATCTTGAGCGTCTGTGCCACCAGCACCAGCATATATGTTTAATATTACTGCGCGTGAATCATATTTTCCGTTGAAGAGTAACTCAGATTTCAACTGATCGAAGGATTTTTTAGCTACAGCTAACTGCTTGGATAGATCTACTTCTATTGAATCATCATTAAGGGCTAAAAGTTCTCCCGTTTCTTTTATAGTCTTTTCTAGATCTCGCCACGGTTTAATGCGTCCTTCTAATCTCGATTGTTTTTTCATTACTTGCTGAGCTTCCTCTTGATTACTCCAAAGCTTAGGATCAGAAGATTTTGTTTGCAAAATAACCAGATTTTTTTCCAAATCAATTATTTTCAACTTATTTATTGCTTTTTTAATATTCTCAGCTAATTCAGCAGTTTGTTTTGCAAGTTTTTCCATATTACTACTTATTATATGTTACTTGTTCCAAAGAGGCATAAGTATGTTAATTAGTTGTTGTCTAATGTCTTTATTTGCTGCACCTAAAAATCCAGCTCCCCAAAGAGGTTTTGAGAAAAATTCGTTTGTAATGGCTACAATCTGCTCTTTAGTTATAGCTTTAATTCGTTCGGGGACCAGGTAATAGTCTTCTATAAAATCATCAAAGAAATATCTACCACTGTATCCAGATGCCGTACCAGAAACTGTTTGGCCACTTCTCTGAAACCTCCCCAACATATATTGTTGTGCTGCCGAAATATCTGCTTGGGTTACATCTCCGTGGCAAACAGCCAAAATTTCTTTTGTAATAATAGTAAAAAGTGCTGGAGCATTAAGAGCAGTCACTTGAGTGCCAAACCACCAGTTTGTTGCATTTTTCGTCTGCAGATAGTTTGAACTCATACTATAGACTAGGCCCTTTTCACGAGCTTCACCCAAAATTCTAGAGTGTAGAGTTTCAGTCAGCATAGTGTTTACCAAACCAAGAGCGTCTGCTTCTGCTTCACTTAATCGTCTATTGATAAATGTATCAAGATAAAAATACATGTTTTCTACAGTTCTATTGGCAATATATAAGGGCTCTTTCAGTCCTTTAGGCCGCTCTACTGGAAGAGCTATTCTGCTTTTACCAATTGGTAATGCTATATTTTCCAACATATCTGTAATTGATTGCTGTCGTGAAGTTGTAAGTTTTCCAGCCACAACAAAACGCATATTTCGAGTGAAATGGGTTTTAACGTAATGGGCACGTATGTCCTCCACCATGACATTTTTCATTTGTTGTACGCGCTCCTGGTCTGTTAGAACTTTATACCCGTACTTTCGTCTAAGTGCCAAGCTAAGGTGACGGAAATGATTGTTTGAACGTCCCATCATCTCCTCGCGAACATTTCCAAATTCTGCTTTAAATTCATCCTCCAAAAATAATGGCTTACTGATAGCAACTAATAACAAATTTGAAATTCGTTGCCACTCAAAATCAGCACATTCTGCTTCATAAGTTATGTCATAACTACCCGTACTTGCGTTACAATATGCTCCATTCTTTTCAAACTCAGCCTGAAATGCTCTTGATCGCGGAATTTGTTCATTTGCACCCAATAACAAGTGTTCCATTAAATGTGCAGTTTCCCATTTATCAGGTGGGCATAAAAAATCTCCGGCTCTAAAATTAATTTCGATACTCATAACTGTGGCACCAGGAACGTGAATAAATAGCCCTTTAGCCCCATTTTTAAGCGCTACTTCATTAGCAGTATGTCGCATTATTTATGCTTCTTGTTTTTGGCTTTTTGTTTGTGCTGACGCTCTTGTTTACGTGCTTTTTTAATTTTATCTTTACTGCGACTTTTAGCTGCCATTGCAGCTTTAAGAGGTACAAAATCCGTTTCTTCAAATTCATCGGCTTCAAGAATTTTATCTGCATTATCAACTGAGCGTCTAGCTGCGCGAGTTAACTCAGTTTCGACTGCCCTTTCGGCATCTACGGGTTCAGCGCTAAACAATGCCTGGACCACTTCATGTCGTAATGTTTTTTGCATTTCTTCAAACATATGCTGACCTTGTCGACGATACTCAACCAAAGGGTCTCTTTGACCAACGCTTATCCAATGAATACCCTCCCTCATATGATCCATATTTTCCAGGTGTTGCATCCATAAGTTATCGAGAATTTGAAGATATATGTCTCTCTCAACTTTTCTCATAATTTCAGTAGTAAATGCAGTCTCTCTAGCCTTATAAATATCATGAACCTCAGTTTTTAAAACTTTACCGAATTGTGATGATTCAGAGTCAAACAATCTATCGAGCGTGTCGTCTTCAAATGGAAAACTTTCTTTTATAATCGATTCATATTTATCTGAAAGTAATAAGGGACTATTGGCCAAAATTTTTACTTCGTCGTCCAAAAAAGCTACAATTCGTTTTTTAATATCTGCGTGTAAAAGAATTTCTCGGCGCATTGTATAGGTGGCTTTACGATGTCTGTTCATAACGTCGTCATACTGAACAACGTTTTTACGTGTATCAAAGTTAAAACCTTCAACTTTTTTCTGCGCACCTTCAAGGCTTTTACTAATTACTCTGTTTTCAATTGGTGTTTCGTCGTCTACGCCAAGTCTATCCATAATTGAGCCGATTCGTTCCCCACCAAAAATACGCATCAAATCATCTTCCGTACTAACAAAAAATTGCGTAACACCTGGGTCACCTTGCCTACCTGATCGGCCCCTAAGCTGATTATCTATTCTTCGCGATTCATGCCTTTCGCTACCTAACACAAATAGTCCACCAAGTGCTTTTGTTTCGTCATCCAACACAATATCTGTTCCACGACCTGCGATATTTGTGGCTAAAGTAACTGCTCCCTTTTGACCGGCTTTGGCAACTATACTAGCTTCTTTTTCGTTGTTTTTAGCATTTAACATTTGATGTGGGATTTTTGCTTTTTTTAGCAAACCACTTAACACTTCGTTTTTTTCTATCGATACAGTACCTAGCAATACTGGCTGACCCTTGTGGTGCAAGGTAGCTATTTCTCTAACAATTGCCTTGAACTTACCTGCTTCGGTACGATATATGCGATCAGTTCTATCATCACGCATCAATATTTTATTAGATGGCACTTGAACTACATCAAGCTCATAAACTTGGTGAAATTCTTCACTTTCTGTTTCAGCAGTACCTGTCATACCAGATAATTTTTCATATAATCTAAAATAGTTTTGAAATGAAATTGTTGCCAGTGTCATGGACTCTTCTTGAACTTCTACACCTTCTTTTGCCTCTATTGCCTGATGCAAACCTTCATTATATCGACGTCCTTTTAGTAATCGGCCTGTAAAGTCATCTACAATAACAACTTCACCTTCTTGAGTGACAACATAGTCTTTATCACGATGAAACATTGCTTGGGCTTTGAGTGCTTGCTCTAAGTGATATATTGTTCGAATGTTGTCCGTTCCGTAAAGATTTTTTAAACCCAATATTTTTTCAACATGTTCCACGCCTTCATTTGTCAATATTACTGATTTTCGTTTTTCATCAGTTTCATAATCTTCATCTTTCTTTAATTGACGCGTTACCTTAGCAAATTGCGCATAAGCAGTACCACTGGTCACACTTGGAGCTGAGATAATAAGTGGCGTTCTGGCTTCATCTATTAAGATAGAATCCACTTCATCTACGATTGCGTAATGAAGTTCTCTTTGACGAAGTTGATCAGTTTCCCGAACCATATTGTCTCGCAGATAATCAAAACCAAACTCATTATTTGTGCCATAAGTAATGTCAGCATTGTATGCTTCCTGTCTGGTACATGGCTTCATATGCCAAAGTCGTTTGTCGTCATGGCTTTTATCTTCAAATTTTGAATCAAATATGTATGATTCATCAGCAATAATCACTCCTGTTGAAAGACCCAAAAAATCATACACTTCGCCCATCCAGCCAGCGTCACGTCTAGCCAAATAATCATTTACTGTTACAACGTGTACGCCTTTTCCAGTTAGCCCATTTAAATATACTGCGAGAGTAGCTACCAGAGTTTTTCCCTCCCCAGTTTTCATCTCGGCAACCTTCCCTTCATGCAAAACCATTCCACCAATTAGCTGTACGTCAAAATGCCTTTGACCCAAAGTACGTCTTGCACCTTCTCGAACAACGGCAAAAGCATCTGGCAAGATCTTATCAATAGACTCTTTTTCCAAACGTTTTTTAAGAACATCTGTTTGCTCTTTTAATTGCTTGTCGGTCAGTTTTTTATACTTTGGTTCCAGCGTATTTACATCTTTGACGCGCTTGCGCATACGACGCAAAGTTTTAATCTGCGGGTCACCAAGAACTTTCTTAAAAACTTTATTCACTTAGCTAATTCTCCCTTTTTTGACACAGTAATGTCAGATGTACCAAAATATTGTACCCCATCAGAGGTACTTAACGCTAGGTAATTTTCCCAACAATATTAAATTCGATGCTTAGAGCGTCTTAATTTAGCGATAAGTCTATGGTGCAACTGAGGACTGCCATGTTTTGATTTGTATTTCTTTACTTGGTTTTTTAATTTTGCCTCAACTATATCTACAGCTGCAAACATATTTATCGTAGATTCTTTAACTGTCAGTGTCTCATTTGGAAGGCGTAAAATGACTTCGCACTCACAGATATTTTTTGATTTATTTTTTACTTCTTTAAGAAAAACCTCCATATGAGCAGACTCTCGAGCGTGCTTAGGAATATATTTGTCCATCTTACCTAGTTTATTTCGTACATATGTTTTTAGTTTAGGCGTGAGTTCATAATGAACCCCTTTAATTTCAAGTTTTTTTATCATATCAACTCTCTTCCTCCCATATATTTTATTAACACGTCTGGAACTTTTAATTTGCCATCACTGGTTTGGTAATTTTCAATGATTGCAACCAAAGATCTTGCCGTTGCTACAGCAGTACCATTTAAAGTGTGCAGTATTTCTACATTACCATTTTTACTGCGAACACGAATGTTCAAATTACGTGATTGATAGTCTGTGCAGTTAGAACAACTTGTAAGTTCCCTGTATTTGCCGTCAGATTTTGACCAATATTCCAAGTCATATTTTTTAGCGGCAGGAGCGCCAAGATCGCCCGAAGCAATATTTATTACATGATAAGGAATACCCAGTGCTTGCCATATCTCTTCTTCTGTTTGCAAAATTTGTTCATGCATAGCTTGAGAATTATCTGGTGTTGTAAGTGCATACATTTCTAGCTTATTAAACTGGTGGACTCTAAATAATCCGTGGTCGTGTTTGCCATATGCACCTGCTTCTTTACGATAGCAAGTACTTATGCCTGCGTAAAGGAGTGGCAAATCAACTTCATTAATAATCTCGTCAGCGTGATAACCAGTGATAGGTATTTCAGAAGTTGCAATCAAACTTAGGTCTTCTCCTTCTATATAATATGAGTCATTTTGATCACTTGTCCGGGGGGCAAACCCTGTACCCGTAGCTGTACGAGAATTCACTAAATGAGGTACAGTAAGCAGTTTGTAGCCTTTTTTGGTTACTATTTCCAATGCAAATTGGATAACTGCATTTTCCAAAAGAGCCAAGTCGCCTTTTAGAAAATAGAATTTAGCACCTGCTACTTTGGCGCCACGATCAAAATCGACCCAATCACGATTTAAGGCAAATTCCAGGTGATCCACAGCACCGGTAGTTTTTTCTCCAAAGCTTCGTACTTCAACGCTCTTATCTTCATCTCCAACTGGAACATCGTCAAAATGAACATTTGGTATGCTCTTCATTAGCAGATTCAATGACATTGAAACTGGCTCTAAAAGGGCTTCTGTCTGATTTATTTGATCTTTTATTTCACGCCCCTTGTTTATTTGTTCTAGGGATGGGTTGCCGGTTTTTAGGGCATCAGATATCTGATTGCGTTCAGCTCGCAAAGCCTCAAGTTTACCCAACATTTCACGACGCTCAATATCTAGTTTTAAGAATGCTTTAATGTCTATTTTGTAGCCTTTTTGTCTGGATTTCTCCTGTACCAATTCTCCATTATCCCGAATGTATTGAATATCTAACATGTCATTAGTATACAGATTACAGACGACAGATTACAGTAATAATCTACTTTTTCAATGCTTTAAGGGTAATTTCGGTTCTCGAACGAGCATATTCGCAATAGTCGCATGGTCCACCCATTGCAGCCTTGCCAACAGGTGGCATGTCTCCGTCTAAACAATTCTTCATTTTGATCAGTGTATTTTCAACCCATTTGTCAGTTCCAATGTGTGGGAAAACATTTGTACGAAACTTTATTACATCATTGAAGCCATCTGCATTAACATCACCATTGGCATAAACAAAATATCCTGTGTCGCTAACTACAAAATCATTTGCCCTGAGCAACCATTGGTAAACTTCCATTTGACGTCGATAGCTATCTTGCCAACCACCAACCGGTCCCAAACCCGTAATCTCATCACTTTTGGCAGTTGCTTTGTAGTCGACAACAATAAGTTCACCACTCGGATTTACCCAAACATCATCAACTGCACCAGATACCTGCAGGTTTGTTGGTTCATGCAATGTTGTAACACCGGTAAAATTTGCTCTCCACTTGTCCAAATCTTTATGAATAAACGGTTTGGCGTCTATTTTAAACTTTTTTTGCAACGGATGTTTTGTACCAGCCACTCGATGCATATCAAATTCTTTTTTAAATAGTTCATCAATTGCAGAATTTATCCTGAAAGGTGGTCCGTTTGGTCGCTTTATTTTGAGTCGTGCATCCAGCCAAAAACAACGTGGACACTGAACAAAAAGCTCAATCTTGCTTCTAGACACTTTAAAAACCTCTGATTGCCCGGGTTGATATGGCTTATGTCTCCCTTTCCAATAGCTATTTCCAGTCATAGTGCCTTATTGTAACAGTTTTGTAATAGCTGTTACTGCTGCAGTTTCTGCTCGAAGAGTAAAATCATGTAGGTTTAAGTAGTTAAGCGCGTTTTCATTAAACATAACTTTTTCAGAATCGCTCCAACCACCTTCAGGTCCTATAAAAATTCCTAATGAATTACTTAGTTTTTCGTCTATATCTATAATATGCGCATCTTGATTTTCACTTTGTTCTGCCACATACAAATTTATTCTATTTTTTAGTTCAACTAGTGCAGTAGCAACTAATATTGGCTGACGAATGCTTGGAATATCGCTTCTAGCGCATTGTTCAGACGCTTCTATGACTATTTTTTGGGCTCTATCCAAATTAAATCCGGTTTTTTCTGATCTCTCGGCAATTATTGGAATAAAATGACTCACCCCAAGCTCTGTACATTTTTGTAGAACCCAATCATTTTTGTCTTTTTTCAGTAAGCTCCAGAGTAAATATATGTCATTTTTGGGGATTTTACGCACAAACTCTGTAACAAATACCACATGGACTTCTTTGTCAGAAATTGCAGCAATTTTATAAAGACTATCGTGTGCAAATCCATCAAAAAGAACAATATCCTGTCCAACCCTATATCTCAAAACTTTAGTTAATTGATGAAGAAGCTTTTCGTCATGAAGCCAAAAATCTTTCTTCAATTCTGTTTGTGTTGGAATATAAAATCTGTGTAGTTTCATATAAGTTCAAGTATACATAAAGATTCTATGTGTGGAGTTCTAGGAAAAAAATTATATAAATCAAAGCTTATTATTTTATAAACATCTCTAATTATGGCAATGTCTCTTACTTGTGTAGCTGGGTTGCAGGACAAATAGATTATTTTTGGAGGTTTTACCTCAAGAATTCTATTCAATATATCTGTATGAAGGCCTGCTCTGGGTGGATCAAACACAATTGTATGAGTTGAAGTTATATAGTCTATACATTTTTCTGAAGCTGCCTTTATAACACTAGCTTTTAGTCCACTTTTTTCTGCATTTATTATAGCCATAGCTGCCGTAGAAGGATCGTTTTCTATCAGATTTACTGATTTAGTAGCCAAAGATAATCCAATACTACCGACACCGGCGTACATATCTACCAAATTATTTGTGTTACTAACAATTTTTTTAATTGATTTTAATGCCATTTCAAAAACCGGTACATTTACCTGAAAAAAACTATCTACATCATATTCCAACGATACACTCTGAAGCGTATCAGATAAATTACAATCACCTAGTTGGTATAAAAGCTCTGTACGAACGCTCGCAGGGCTCTTCGGATTAGAATAATACACCCTAATACCCTTAAGCTCACTTGGTAATTTGATTTTTTTAAATGTATTTTCTTTAACGTACAGTGCCCCGACTGCGCTACCAGTTTGATCAGTACGAACAACTAATGTCTTCAAATTTCCTGCTCGAATACCACTGGTATTCAGTTCTCTTACTACTGCATTTGCTGCCATATCTATTGACGGAAGTGCCAATAAACTTCCATTAACTATTTGTTTTTGGTGGCTTCCACGGTTGTATAGTGCCAAATGAATACCATCATCATCACCCCAAAATGAATATTCCATTTTGTTTCTATAATTGTACTGTTTGCTATCCGTTTGTATTGTAAATTTTGGTAGTTTTATACTGGCTTGTTTAAATAGTTCTCGAGTTATTTTTTGTTTCCATAAGTTTTCGGTTTCAAAATCCATGATTTGCCATGGTGATGTTGCCAAGTAGTTATATTCTTTTGGTTCAATTCTATTTGGGCTTTGTTTAATTATTTCAATTGCTAGTCCTTCAGCATAATTTTTTTTACTTTTGTGTATTTCTACCGAAACAGTTTCATCAGCAATCGCGTTCCAAACAAACACCTTGCGCCCATCCGAAAGCGCGCCCAAACCCTGCCCCCCATGGACAAGTTTTTCAATTTCAATAGTCTCTAATGGCTTCAAGTTAAATTATTTGTATAGACCGACAATTAATATCAGTGCAAATGAAACTTTTGCAAAAATACTTAGCAACATGTAACTTTTTTCGGTTGTTTCATAATTAATATAAGCTTTACTGTAACGCATTTGGTTTCTAGCATAACCCATGAATGTTAGTAAAGTAGTGGCATATAAAGCATATACGTACCATGGGTAGCGAACAAATCCATATATTTGTGTATTTACGGCATAACTAGCAATAACGAGCCAAGGCAAAATACCTGTCAATAAACTCAATCTATAAATTCCTTTTGAAGAATTATCAGAATTAGCAATTTGTTTTTCCAATAGATATCCTAATAGTGCCGTTACCACAACAAAACCCCCGATAAGTTTTAACGAAGCTGCGTCCTGAACACCACTCAAAAGTGCGATTATTTCTACCATAATAGCACCTACAATTGCCAGTTCTATCCAGCGTGGAAGCATAACCTTTTTTTCTAGTGATTCTTCATACATTTTGCGTTTACGAGTTGCTGCCATCAGAGGAATTATTGCCGACACGACCAAAATACCAACGACTGCCCAGCGAAGTTCAAGGTCAAACAATGCATGTATTGCCGGAACAAAAACAGTTTGTGTTTTGCTCGTAAGTATATCCCTGGTAACTAAACCTGTAAAAATTTGATACGTCGAAGAGTTCATCAAATATCCTGCTGCACCAGCCAAAGCAAGGCCCAAAATACCACTTAAAAGATTTAAATTGCGAAGATTTTTTGTCACCGATTTAACAGCAGACTTTTTTTCTACTTTTAAAGTCGATGTTAATTTAGATTTAGGTGCTTTAATAGATTTTGTTGCTTTACTTGATGATTTTACACTTGCCTGTTTGGCAGGTTTTTTGATAATTTTTTTCTTTGCCTTGGATTTAGTAGTTGTAGCCATGCGAAATACTATACATGATAGACTAATCATATGGAAGAAGTTGCTACTTTAGGTGGAGGATGCTATTGGTGCTTGGAAGCCTTTTACCAGCAAGTCAAAGGAGTTGATAAGGTATTGTCAGGATACTCTGGTGGAACGGTAAACAACCCAACTACAAGTCAAGTCTATACGATGAGTACAGGCCATGCAGAGGCAGTTCAAATTACATTTGACCCAAAAATAATTAGTTTTAAAGATATTCTTGAGATATTTTTTGCTATGCATGATCCGACCACTTTAAATCGTCAAGGCCCGGACGTTGGCAACATATACCGTTCAGTAATCTTTTTTCACGACGAGCAACAGAAACAAATTGCTCAAGACATGATAGAAAATTTTGCCCCAAAACTTTACAATAACCCTGTTGTGACAGAACTTACGAAGTTTGACAAATTTTGGCCAGCAGGTGAAGAAAGCCAAAACTTCTATAACAATAATCGTAGCGCAGGTTACTGCCAAGTTATTATCGATCCAAAAATCCAAAAGCTTCGTCAAAAATTCACCCAGAAACTAAAACCTAGTTAATGAAATTTCAATGATAAAATTTGTTATTATATAAAATGATGATGTTAACATTGGTGTTGCAATCGGCGCTGTAAGCACATTTCAGAACGGTGTTTATGTTGTCATGAGTGGAATTGTACAAAATAGTAGCAACATAGAATTTAACACTAGCTCAAATACTTTTAAGGTAATCTGAAAACTTTTTTATTTTGAGCACTTTACTCTGTTCGGAGAGCTTCTATGGGGTCTTGTTTGGCGGCTTTTCTAGCTGGAAATAAACCAGCAACTACTGCAACGAAAACAAGACCAATTACTAATGCTGCAATCTGCGGAAACTGAAATTGTAAAAGTACTTTGCCATCGCCCAGCGCAAGTTTTTTAGTTATCCAAGGGTTTAGTGCCAAACCAAGTAAATAAGCCAATCCCGATCCCAATGCACCACCAAGGAAACCTATCCATGCCGCTTCAAATCTAAACAACCTACTTACGTCACGACGACGCATTCCTAGCGCCTTCATGAGCCCGATTTCCCTAGTTCTCTGTAAAACACTTATGTACATAGTGTTTATTACGCCAAACAAAGAAGCCACAACCGCAATCAAACTGAATGCAACTACTATCCCCTGCAGAACATTTATAGCTTGATTTAAAAATTGCTGAGTATCTTTGACACTAAAAGACGAGAACCCTGCTTGTTTTATGCGTTCTTGAGCTGCTTTTAATTTCAGCTCATCTTTTCCATCTTTTATTCGAGCATAAACTGTTGGGTATTTCTGAAATGCATCTGTTCCAGCAGTACTTATTTCTTGAAGTTTTTGTACTTCAGACTCTCCGGAGTACAGATATAGTTCTGTGCCTGGTTGGGCCGTAGTTTGTTTTTTGATTACTCCCACAATAGTAAATTCTTCAGTTTTGGTCACATTTGATTGAGCTTGAGACAACAAAGAAGTCACGTCACCACCAGCCTTTGCATTTGCAATCAACTCACTTGGGTTAAATGATTTTCTTATCGCAAGAGTAATTTTCTGGCCAATTGCATTCTGGGCACTTTCAAAACCCAATGGAGCAACGAAAGCTTCTGGGAGAAGTACTTGTTTCTTTGAAAAATTTATTGGCCTGGTACCAGAAACAACTTCAACTTTTTGATAAGGACTTAGTGATTGGATTGTACCAATATACTTTTTTTGTCCAGCTCTAGTTAAGTACTGCAGATTTACAACCAAAGCTAGCCGAACGGATTCTACTCCCTCGACTTTTTTGATACTCTCAACGTCTTTTGCACTTAAATATTGAATTTGCACTGGTGCTCCAGCATTGCTCAAACTGTTACCAAAGTTTTCACTATATTCATGCGGCTTTGAATTATCGGCAGAGCCTCTAAATAGACTTTCTTCTCTGGCGACAATTACTTCTGAAGGATCAAAATTTTCTTGAACAATATTATTTACGAAACTTTTTGCACCGTTACTAGCCGCTAGAGTTAGAGTAAGTGCAAAAGCTCCGACACCTATAGCCATTGCTGTCAGCACTGTTCGAGCTTTGGCTTGACGTAAGTTTCGTCCACTTCTACGAAATATATCAGAAACATACATCTTAGATAACCCTAACTTTCTGAATAGTTTTTTTAGCTAATGGTTTTCGTGAAGTATTCTTGATGTCGAGTATCTTGCCGTCTTTTAGCTGAATTTGTATTTGGCATTTATCAGCCAACTCATCGTCATGAGTAACGATAAACAAAGTACTCCCAATAGTTTTATTCAAATCAAACAGCAAATCGATGATTTTTTCACCAGTTACGCTGTCCAGATTGCCAGTTGGTTCGTCAGCAAAAATAAGTTTAGGTTTGTTTACTATTGCCCTAGCTATTGCTAAGCGCTGCTTCTGTCCACCAGATAGATTGTTTGCTCTAGAATTTTTTTTATCAGACAGCTCCACAGCTTCTAATGCCTTTAATACCATTTCTTTTCTACGTCTGCGCCCGACATTGGCAATTTCTAATGGTAACATTACATTTTGATAGACAGATTGATTGCCTTCTACGAAAAATGCCTGAAATATAAAACTCATTTCGTTTGCTCGAAAGCTATCTACAACTTTGCGCTTCATATTACTCAAAACTTTGTCATCTATTGTCACTGTTCCATTAGTAGGATGATCGAGTCCACTCATAATGTGCATCAGCGTACTTTTACCTGATCCACTTTTACCAATGATTGCTACCCTGGATCCGTTTGGAATATTAAAACTTACATCGTCTAGAGCCGTGAAAACACTTTCTTTTTTACCATAAGTTTTTGTTAAATTTTTAACCTCAATCATTAATAAACAGTATACCTGAATTAAACATTTAGTTTAAGCCTATCAATTAACCAGGTTTTTGGAAGTAAGCTCAGAAACCAACCAGCTCTTGGTCCAGAATCCTTACCTATTAGTGCTTGATATAGTGTAGAGAAAATCTCTTTTGGTTCTAGATCACTTTCTGATTTTAAGTCATAAATAACTTTGTGATACCATTCACCGTCGGCATCTATTGGAGCATTTTCGATCTTTATCGCCAGCAAGTTAAGAAGCTTTTTTTGCTTATCGTTGAATTTTGTTACCACAACATTTTCTAACAAACTAAATTTTATTTCTTCTGGTGCGCGTGTATTTAGCCACTTATCTATAAACTTAAGTTCATTTTTTATAATCTCAGATTCTTGATCGGCTAATTCTGAGTGTTCAGTTCGCTTAATTACATCTAACGTTTTAGTAGCATCTTTGAGTGATGCCTGGTAACTAGCTACAAGATGCGAAAAAGGCACTCTACTTACCGTGCGACCTGTGTCTTTGCCTCTAGTACAAATGTACCATAGTTGCTCTTCGGCTATTGTTTTGTCAGTTTTAGCAGCAAAAGCTGCAAATTCGTCCATTATTTTTACAACACCATTTACGGGATCAAAATATAATCTTTTGCTGGGTGCAGGCTGGAGTATAAAATATCGAACAACTTCTGGTGGCATCAGCATAGCTCCTTCGACAGCATCAAGACCTGTACCCTTACTTGCGCTCATTTTTTTGGTGTCACCTACCATATTTATAAAATCATAAGCAACCGGATAGGGTGGTTCCGAAGAGTAAACTTCTCGTACAATTTGTACCCCCGTGTCATAGCTTCCACCTTTGGTCATATGGTCTCTGCCGGAAGGTTCTACATTTACTTTTTGCAACCACCAGCGACCAGGCCAGTCCAAACGCCAATCAAGCTTAACTTTTCCATCACTGTATCCGATTTTTTGCTCAACATCGTTTGCATCTAAATATATTAAAGTCCTAGAATCAGTATCTATACTTACAAATGGACGTTTTTTCAGACGACCTTCTTCTAGAATCTGAATGGGCGACCATTGCTCATCCAGTTCACGTCCTGATACTGTCTCTAAAGCATGCCGCGCATCTTTTGTGTGACTAAGTGCACGCTCAATTGCAGGTACGTACCAACCGTTTCTATATTTTTCACTTGCCTTTGGATATTCAACCTCAATTCCCAAAATCTTGCATGCTTCGACCAAACCTTTGAAAAAAAAGTCTGCCATAGAAGATTTTGAACCATCTGGAGCGGGAATGTCGCACAGTGGAAAACCTAAATGTTTTTCATATTCTTCTGGTAAATTAACAGGTACTTTACGAAATGCATCAAAATCATCTACAAATTGTACGTGTCGAGTTGCCCTGCCACGCCTTTTTAATTCGAGCAATATCGCATCACACGTCACAAGTTCTCTCAAGTGGCCCAAATGGTAAATTCCTGATGGAGAACTACCAGACTCAATCAATATCTCACCCTCAGGGTACTTTGCAATTACATCGTCAACAATTTTATTCAGCCACTGCATGTCAGGAAAAAGTATACAGTAAACATATTACTCTTAACAGGTATTGTAATGCGGCGATAATTGTTTGTAATTTATGCGATTTGAGAGATTTTATATGTTGCTGTTTCGGCTGGGGTAACAATTTCTACTTTTTCACCAAGTTTTTTACCTAACAATGCTTGTCCAATTGGTGATTCGTCGGATATTTTACCATTTAAAGGATCTGCTTCTACCGTTCCAACAACTTGGAATTTCTTGGTAATGCCGTTTTTTAAAGTAACAGTACTTCCTACCTGAACTTGATTATCTTCTTTAGGCTTTGAGATAATTTTTGCATTTTGTAATATGTGATCAATCTCAGAAATTCGAGCTTCTAATTTCTCTTGCTCTTGTCTAGCTGATTGGTATTCGGCATTTTCTGTCAAGTCTCCAAACTCTCTAGCAGTTTTTATAGCATCTGCAACTGGTTTTCTTTCAGCGATCAAACTTGCTAGTTCTTTTTCTAATTCAGTGATACCACTTTTGGTAAGTAAATATTGCTTATTCATGGCTATTTTAACCTCTTTTAACTTAAAAATTCTAAAGTATTTGTCGTTACTGAGAATTCATTAACACCTGTCTGTCAGCCAAATATGCTTAAATAAATGCTCTATATTGGATCAAATAGGAATGAACGAACCCTTAGTGCGCAGGTGATTATATCAGTACTAGGCTTGGTTCGCTAGTCTTTTTATTAGTTTATCTAATTCAATCATAACTGGCGTTTCATCTGTACGAATTTTTAATTCGTACTTGCCGTTTCTTATTGTTTTTTCGCTAATAATAAGCCTAAACGGAATTCCAAGTAAGTCAGCATCCGCAAATTTGTCACCAGGTCGAACATCTCTATCATCAAAAAGTACAGTTACTCCAGCTTTTTGTAATGATTTATACGTTTCATCAGAAGCTTTTATAACTTCATTACTTTCTCCCAAACGAGCTAAATAAACTTTGTATGGTGCAATATTTTCCGGCCAAACAAGCCCCTTATCGTCCGAATATTTTTCTGCGATTACCCCCATGACCCTAGTTATACCAACACCGTAAGATGCAAGATATATCGGCTTTCGCACACCATCAGAATCGGTATATTTGATGTTCATTTTTTCTGATTTTTCGGTGCCAAATTTAAAAATATTTCCTACTTCAGCCGTTATTACTGCATTAAGTTTAGATTTATCAACACCAAGTTCTTGTGTTGCATCATCTAGAACTTCTTTATTTACTGCTATAGTTTTGTCATCACTAACATATAAAGTGTCTTCCCCTGCATCGCAAATTGTCTGAAATTCGTGACTGAACTTTGTAAATGATCCACCACTTGCGAATGTTACAAATGTATCATTGCCAATACCTAGACGACTATAAATTTTCTTGTAGGCTTCTATTACCCTTTCATAGTATTGGTCCATATCTTTTTGTGATGCATGTAACGAATACATATCTTTCATAACAAACTCGCGCCCACGCATAATGCCACTTTTTGCTCTCAGTTCATTTCGTAATTTAGTCTGAAACTGATACACGCTTGTTGGTAGGTCTCTGTAACTAGTAATGAATTGCTGCATCATGTTTAAAATTGGTTCTTCATGAGACCATGCCAATCCAAGCTCAGTTCCATCTTGCAATTTTGTCTTAAACCAAACATCAACAGATTTTTCATCCCATCTGCCAGTAGATTTCCATAAGTCAGGACTTTGAAGATTTGTCATTATTAGTTCTTGGCTATTTAGAGCATTCATTTCATCTCTAACAATATTTTTTATGTTTTCTAATACTTTTAGGCCCATTGGTAAGTAGCTATAAACACCTGCTAATTCCTTGTCAATATAACCGGCCCTTATTAGCAACTGAGCATTTTTAGATGTTTCATCTGCCGGCGCATCTTTACGCGTTTTGGTAAATGTTTGTGAAAGTCTCATATATTACTCATTTACAGTTTATTGTACCACTGTAGTGCCCTCACCATCTAAAAAGCTTCGACTATCAACAAACGCATTACCAATTACTACATGAATACCTGCATCTGCAGCTTTTCCAGCAGCTCGAAGTTTACTTCCCATACCACCAGTCCCATTCTCACTTGTGCCTTGACAGTGACTTATCATGTCTGGAATGTCATAGGTTTTAATCGTCGGCATTATCTTGTCATTTACTTCAAACCCCATTCTATCAGTTAGAAAAAATAGCATAGTTGCTCCGAGTGAAATAGCAAAATGAGCCGCCATCCAGTCATTATCAGCACCATCATCTTCAAGTCCGCTAACTTTTTTTTGTTCAGCAATATTAAATATATTTAATTCTGTGGACGAAGCAGCGTTATTTTCATTCAATACCGTCAAAATACCTCTTTCTAAATCTTCATGGACACCTAAAATTATTTGCGAACCTTCGGCCTTGTCATCAATTTCATCATGAGTAGCTAATATTTGACTTACCAAAATGTTATGATTGTGACCAGCATTCGCCCAATTCCGAATCTGCCTAGAAGTACCTAATTTTGCAAGTGACCTGTTATCAAAAATATCCAAATTTCTACCAGACTCAACTACAACTTCCCTACCAGCAACCACGGCCCCCGATGCAACTTCAACAGTATTATAGCCGTCATCTCTTAGCCTTTTATGATTTAACATATGACTTTCAATCTTGTTCTGATCCAAGCCTATGCCGTTTTCGTTTTGAACTACCGATGATCCGTGTTTTTTGACTATTATTTCGCTCATATTATCTCCAAATAAAAACCCCTCTTACTAAGGGGGTGTAGTTTAGTTTACTGATTATTTTAGTATAGAAATTACACCCAGTTGGGCGATGTGGGAACGTTCCAATATACATTTAGAGCTAAACTCATAATTAATATCATATCACTTTATCTAAAATATTGAGTTATATTGAAAAGCACAATAAAAGCTATCCCATTTTTCATTGCATGTAATCCAATAGATGGCCATAAGCTGCCCGTTTTTTCCCGTAAGTAACACAAAACCAAAGATAGTGTAAATGTATCAATTGCTGCAACCCACAGCAATCCATCTTTTGCAGCACCCAGATGCGCAGATGCAAAAAGTACGCTGGTAATTACTGCTGATAACAAGAATGGTAGTTTGGATCTTAGGCCTCCAAATAAAAATCCTCTCGCCACAATTTCTTCGGTAATGGGTGGTAATATAACCAAACTCAAGAAAACAGGGATTAAAGAAATGCCAGTAGTAGAAGTATTAAATCCAATTTCCTGTTTTTGGTCCAAATTTAATCCCGGAATTAGTGCCTTGGAAATTGCCAATCCCAAAACATATAACAAAAAATAAACTCCAAAACCAGCAAATGCAAATCCAATATATTTAAATTTAGTTTTGTTTAAGCCTAAATCAATAAATTTCACATTCCTGCGTCTTATAAATAAGAAGATAAGACTAATTGTTATTGCTTCAATTAATAAAATAAAAGCAAATGTTGCCCAAACATTATTCTGTATTGAATCAATTGATTTTTCAGACGTGCTCCTATTAATCAGTGGAATTATTGATATCAATAAACCAGCTATTAATTGTGCAGAAAAATAAACAGAAATACTAATAGTTACTGCTTCTAAAGGTCCCCAATTTTTCGAAATGTCTGATTCATTTGATTTTAACACTTTAAAAAAACTAAATGCTGCGTGTGCAAACGAAAATATAACCAATAGTAAAAGCAGAAATTTCCAAGGATTCAACTGAAGTCCCAAACTTCCCACTCCATCAATAAAATGCATTAAAAAAATCTTTTCACATCTACAAAAGTTATTAACACAAAAAGTATCATCAGAGCTGCAAATCCTGTCCCATGAATTAAGTTTTCAGTATTTTCTTTTAACGGCTTGCGAATCGCCCTAAATAAAAGCGTTACAAATAACCTGCCACCATCTAAGGCAGGAATAGGCAAAACGTTCATAATTGCAAGTGTTAAAGATATGATTGCGATTATCATCAATATGAACTGGTATCCTAAAGCACTTCCATCTTTTAAGAGTACAAAAATCCCTACCGGCCCAGATACTTGAGAGCTAGCTTTAGTGGTATCTCCCTTGAGTAAACTACCAATCGCTGTACCCAGCCCTTTAAATGTGAGTTCTGTTGCTTGTTTCATAAATCCAACCGCAACAACTGGTGCTGACCATGTGGACTTTCTTATTAAAAATTCGGTAGGCAAAATTCCCATATAACCTTGAGGATGGTTTGTTTTTTGGCTATCTTCTACTTCTTTATTTGACTTAAGAGTCATGATTAATTTCTTTATATCACCATTTCTTTTTAAAGTTAATTCTATGTTTTGCCCCTGAAATTGCTTAGTTATGTCTGGCAATTGTTTAGCTGAGTTTATGACTTTCGCATCTCCACTACTAGATATGCTCAATATTTGATCTCGAATCTGTATACCACTTTTTTCTGCCGGACTGTCTTTTAAGACTCCACCTACCAAAACATCTTGTCTGGTTATTTTTGAATCAGAAGCAACTGTAAATTGATTCTCAATCAACTGTGGCATGCCGATAAGTGCCAAAAATGTTAGCAATACAAAAGCTGCCAGTAGGTTCATAGCAACGCCAGCCAGCATAATCTTAATTTTTGTGCTCAACTGGGCAGCACCAAAACTACCTGGAGATTTGTCCGAATCATTTTCACCTTTTAGCTTGACGAAGCCTCCAAGTGGAAGCCAATTTAACGTATATTCTGTGCCGTTTTTAACAGTTAATACTTTCGCTCGAGGTGGAAAACCTATTCCAAATTCTTCAACCTCAACTCCACCACGCCTTGCCATTATAAAATGACCAAATTCATGGACAACAACTAGGGCCACAAAAAGAATTAAACCCAAAACTAATAGAAATACTGACATGGTATGTCCATTATATATAATTTATGTTTATGGCGATAGTTACATAAACCGTCAGATCGTAAACTATGTACCAAAACGACGCTTTCGGACGGCAAATTCCAGCAAAGCCTTATCAAAATCACTTGTTGTAAATGTTGGCCAATGTTTTTTTGTGAAAAATAATTCTGCATATCCAGCTCTCCAAAGCATGAAATTACTCAATCGCTGCTCTCCAGATGTTCGTATTATAAAGTCCAAATCAGGTATATCTTTATGATATAAATTATTATTCAGGCTCAACGTAGTTATTTCTTGCCCACGTGCAATTATACTGTTTGCAGCGTCTACTATTTCTTCCCTGCCCCCGTAGTTAAAACAAAGAGCCAGAGTACCGCGTTTGTTATTCTTTGTTTTTTCTTCTGTTTTAGCTATAGATTTTAGTATCTTAGTCCTTAATCCTTTTTTCCTACCCAAAATTACTATTTTGATTCCTCGACTATGGAACTCATCCAAATAACTTTCAACAGCCTTTAAGACTAGTTGCATTAAATAGCCGACTTCATCCTCAGTGCGTTGCCAGTTTTCATTTGAAAAGATATAGGCAGAAATATATTTAACTCCTCTATCAAAACCATGTAAAGCAATTTTCTTAAAAACTTGTGCACCCACCCTATGGCCCTCATTTGACGATAAATCATTCTCTTGTGCCCATCGTCTATTCCCATCAATGATAATTCCAATATGTTTCGGTGTTACAGCAATTTCAGACATATCGCAATATTATAACGCTAAATGGTTAATATTTCTTGCTCCTTTGTTTTGGCAAATGCATCTACTTCAGCTTTAGATTGATTCATGTTGTCATCTATCTGTTTTGTGAGTCTTTTTGCTTCGTCTTCGCCAATGTCTTTGTCCTTTTTTGCTTGATCAAAGGTATTCATCGCCTCGTGGCGAATATTTCGGAGGCTAATCATACATTCCTCAACTTTTATACTTAAGATTTTAACGATTTCACGCCTACGTTCTTCATTTAACGATGGAACGGGTACTCGTACTATTCGACCATCGTCCATTGGGTTCATACCTAAATTTGGATTATCACGTATTGCAGAAGAAATTGCTTCCATGTTTGTAGGATCAAATGGTGTAATTTGTATTAATTGTGCTTCTGGGGCTGTAACGTTGGCTACTTGGTTTAGTGGAGTTGGGACTCCATATGCAGTGACCATTATTCCATCCAACATTCCTGCACTTGCACGCCCAGTACGCATTTTTTTCAACTCGTCTCGGAAATGACTAAGCGCGTTTTCGAACTTCCCCTTTGCCTGCTCAACAACTTGTTGCGGTGTCATATCCTGATATTACTCCGAAACTTCACCTAAAGCTATCCGACTGAATCGACGCACAACAATATTTTCGCCGAGTTTGGCTATATGTTCTTTTACGTAGTCTGCAACCGTTAGGTCGGGATTTTTTACAAATGGTTGATTCATAAGACAAAGTTCTGAAAAGTGTTTTTTCAACATACCTTCTACAATATTATCAAGCATTTTTTCAGATTTTCCTTCAGATTTGGCTTTATCGACAAATTCAGATTTTCTAACTTTCGATACTTCTACAGGAACGTTTTCCATATCAACATATTCAGGACTAGAAGCTGCTATGTGCATGGCTACGTCTTTTACTAAATCTTTAAATTCATCTGTTTTAGCCACAAAATCCGTTTCACAATTCACTTCCACTAGAACTCCAATACGACCATCATGATTATACGTTCCAACCAATCCACTTCGCGCTTCGCGCTCACCACGTTTGTCAGCTTTTGTAAGTCCTTTTTTGCGCATTGCTGACAAGGCACTGTCAAAATCACCATTGGCATCAACCAACGCTGCTTTTGCATCCGTAAGTCCTGCACCACTCAAGTTTTTGAGCCTTTTTATATCGTCAATACTTATATTAACCATTTCTCAGCACCGCCTTTGTTGGTTTTACCGGTTCTTCTGGTTCGCTTAAAGCAGTCTTTTCAGGCTTTTGAACATCAGCTGTTTTTTCTACTTTTTTAACATATTTGGCTTTGCCAGTCTCAATTGCTTGTTGTATGTAGTCTGAAATCAATTTAATGGTTTTGATGGCATCATCGTTAGCGGGTATCGGGTAGTCAACAAGGGTCGGGTCTGCATTCGTATCAACAATTCCGATAATTGGAATTCCTAATTTTCGTGCTTCACGTACGGCATTTATGTCATGGTTAACGTCGGTGACATAGATTGCCCCAAGTTTAGTAGAAATATTCTTAATGCCGTCATATATGTGGTTCATTTCGTCAATTTCTTCTTGGAATCTTTGAACTTCCAATTTGCTATATTTTGCTGCTAATGCACCATTTTCCATCTTTTCTTCAAGATCTTTTAAGTGCTTAACACGACCACCAATGGTATTTTTGTTAGTCAACATTCCACCCAACCATCTCTCTACCACATATGGCATATTGGTTGTAAAGGCTAATTCTTTTATAATGTCATGGGCTTGCCTTTTGGTTCCAACTACCAAAATTTGCTTTCCTTCTGATGCCGTATCTTCTAGAAAATTTAGAGATCGTTCTAGTTGTTCGACGGTTTTTGTCAAATCAATTATGTGCGTCCCTTCACGTTTGCTATGTATATATGGAGCCATTTTTGGGTGCCAACGACTCGTTTTGTGGCCAAAATGAGCCCCGGCTTCTAAAAGTTTTTTAATATCTACGGCAACTGCCATGATCTTATCCTTCCATGAATTCTTTATCTTCGTTTGGATACTCATGCAATCCGCTCAAGGTGTTGCATCAGAGAATTCTATACCAAACTGTTTAATTTATATCACATGTAGAATAACAGATAGCTGACCCTTTGACAAGTAGTTGATTTATCTGTATACTTTCTCGAGTTATGAAAAAAGAAATTCACCCAACCAATTATCGTCCAGTCGTTTTTCAAGACCTAAACGACAGTTCAACGTTTTTGACCAAATCAACGGTAGCCACGGATGAAACAATAAAGCTTGATGGAGTTGAATATCCCTTGGTTAAAATTCATATCTCAAGTGCATCACATCCATTCTATACTGGCCAAGAAAAGATGATTGATATCGAAGGAAGGGTAGATAAATTTAAAGCCCGTCAAGAAGCTGCTAAAGCCCGTGCCGAAAGCATGAAAAAGTCTGCTAGTAAAACACGAATCAAAACACCAAAGGCCGATGAGTCTCAAAAAATTGGCTCGTTAAAGCCAACTGCTCGCTAACTATTTTAGGATAATTCGCTTGTGTCAATCAACACTGGCGACATTCTAGATACTAAGGACTAGTACATGGACAAGAAAATTCAAGCCTTCCGAGAAGAATTAATCAGTATTCAGAAAAAACTTCTAGATATTTCTATTTTTAGTAAACCTGATTATCCAAAAATTGCACGGCGTCAAAAAGAACTCGAAGATTTACTAAGTCTATTTGATGAAATTAAAAATCTGGATATTCAAAAATTGGAAGCGAAAAAATTATCAATCGGAAATGATGATATGGCGGAATTAGCACAATCTGAAATAATTGATCTTAATGCAAAATTAGATTTACTAAGCGAACAACTGTCTGAATTACTATCACCAAAAGATCCCAATGATGAAAAAAATGTAATCATTGAAATCCGTGCTGCTGCAGGAGGCGACGAAGCGAGTCTTTTTGGAGGCGAATTGTACAGAATGTATGTAAAATGGAGCGAAAATCACGGTTTCAAAACAGAACTTATTAGCGAGAGTCCGTCTGAGGCTGGTGGGTTCAAAGAAATTATCTTCGAAATAAATGGGTTAGATGCATATAAAAATCTAAAGTTCGAAGCTGGAGTACACAGAGTCCAGCGGGTTCCGGTGACTGAGAGTCAAGGTCGAATTCATACCAGTACTGTGACAGTTGCCGTCATGCCAGAAGCTGAAGAATCAGATATTGAAATATCCCCAAATGATCTGAAAGTTGATGTGTTTCGATCTGGTGGTCATGGTGGTCAATCAGTTAATACTACCGACTCTGCAGTTCGCATAACTCACCAACCATCAGGTATAGTAGTAACAAATCAAGACGAAAAATCCCAGATTAAAAATAAACTAAAAGCTATGAGCGTTTTAAGAAGTCGTCTACTGCAACTGAAAATAGACGAAGAAACTAAGCAATTAAGTGATGATCGTAAAAAATTAATTGGAACTGGTGATAGAAGTGAAAAAATTCGTACCTATAACTTCCCTCAAGATCGAATAACTGACCATCGCATTAGCTACTCACGTTCAAACATTCCCACCGCACTAGCTGGAGATATTGACGACCTAATAGATAAGTTACATGACTACGAACACCAACTTATTAACAATTAATAGCTGGCTTATACAATCAACTGAAAAACTTATTAAATCAGGTATTGCAACTGGTCGATTAGACTCATTAGTGTTACTGTCTGATGTGCTGGGAAAAGATAAATCATATTTGTTGGCCCATCCCGAAGAAATATTAACTATCAATATACTGACTAAAATTAATACCCAGATTAAGAAGCGTGTAAAGCACGAACCACTTGCATATATTCGAGGCAAATCTGAATTCTATGGTCGAGAATTCTTTGTCAATAAACATACACTAGTTCCTCGGCCAGAAACCGAGACCATGATCGATCTGTTCACCAATTTATACAATTCACGCAAACAAACTCTGCAAAAGGGCCAACCACTTTCTGAAAAACCAAGCGCAAATTGGAATGTAGTGGATGTTGGGACAGGGTGTGGGGCTATTGGAATTAGCTTGAAGTTAATACATCCAGATCTAACAGTAGCTGCTACAGACATATCTGTTGAATGTATAAGAATTGCCATGAAAAATTCTAAACTTTATGACGCAAAAATATTATTATTTAAATGCAATTTAATTAATTCGATATTTAAAAACCGTCACTTTAATCCGTCTTTTATTATGGCAAATCTTCCTTATGTTCCAGATAATTTTCCGATTAATTTTGCAGCAACACATGAGCCACAAATTGCAATTTTTGGAGGTCCAGATGGACTTGATGTTTATAGATTGCTTTTCAAACAATTAAACGACGCCGAATCTTCTAAAATGGAATCGTTCAACAAACCAAGGTACGTTTTCACAGAATCATTTCCTGAGCAACATTCTGAATTAAGGTTGATTGCTCATAACTCTAACTACAAGCTTATGAGTAGTGAGGATTTTATTCAGGTTTTTGAAATTAATTAGCTGGTGCTACTTCTAGAACTGTTTTAAGTGTTTGTTCTTTACCGTTTCGAAGGATTTTTAGTGTTATTTCATCACCAACTCCGAACTTTGATATTCGTGAAATTAAGCTATTATTTTCGTCTAACTTGCCACCATTTATTTCTATAATTATATCTTTTTCCTTTAAGCCAGATTTTTCTGCAGGACTATTCGGAATTATTGGACTTTCGCCATTTGCTCCTGGCGCCAAATATGCACCTCGCTTAACTGGCAAGTTGAATTTGTAAGCATAGTCATCTGTCAATGTAATATAATGTACACCCAAATATGGACGCTCTAGTTTGCCTTTTTGCAATACACTTTTTATAAGTCCCTGAATGTCGCTAATTGGAATAGAAAAACCAATATTTTGGGCGCCATTTCCAGCAATTGCTGTATTAATACCTACCATTTCACCATCAATATTTACTAGTGGACCACCGGAGTTTCCTTCGTTAATTGCTGCATCTGTTTGCAACAAATTCTGTAAATTTTCACTACTACTGTATCCGTCACTTGCCTGAACGCTTCGTCCAAAACCAGAAACTATCCCAGCGGTGACTGTGTTTTGAAACTGACCGAGTGCATTCCCAATTGCAATTACCTTATCTCCCACCTGTACTTTAGAAGAATCACCCAATTTTACGGGCTTAAGTTTTGCGCCTTTAGTGTCTTTTATTTTCAAAAAAGCAATATCTAAAGGATCGCTGGCATTAGTTCGACCAATTATCTCAACATTGTCATATTTTGCTCCATCCGACATTGTTATGCTAACGCTAGAAGCTGCCGAATCTACAACATGACGATTTGTAATTATGTATCCATCTTCACTCAATATTACCCCCGTACCCGCACTTTTTTGCTGACCAGTTTGTTGACCAAAAAAGCCTTGTGTTGTTGCTGTACTAGTAACATCTACCGAAACAACGCTTGGCGATACATTCTTAGCCAGTGCACTGATTAGTTGACTTTCACTAAGCACAGTCTTCTGATTTTCTTTATTTATTACTGAACTATTTGAATTACTTAATGTACTTTTACTGCCTGAGCCTAGATACCCACCTCCAAATCCTGCAGTCAAACATACCAAAACAAGCAGTGCTACCCCGGCAGATCTTTTTCGACTCTGGTCCGAAATCTTCGAAACTGATTTTTTTGACAATTCCATAAATCCTCCAATAATTTAATACTCGTACAATTTAACTAACAAACTATATTGCTTTATCGCCCCAGTCGGAAAATACAAAAACAACAACTATCACTGCAATCATAATAAATACAATTTGCCGTCTAAGCAATACCGAAAGTCGGTCCGTCTCTCTCAAATAATAAAGACCCCCTAAGCCAAATCCCAAAACAGTTATAAGTAATGTAGGCTGAGCGATTACGCTATAAAAAAGCAACCAATGTACACATAACCATGTAAGTGCTGCAGTAAAATAACCCCAACTATAAGCATAAAGTGGAGTGTATGGTTCGTCGAAACTTCCCATAAAGTGACGTGCAGCAAGGTAGCAGACTGCCCAAACAACAACAACCAAAACACTAATTGGGGCAGTTTGCCAGCCAATAAATATTGCCATCAGACCATATGTCTGTCCAACTAATGCCTGACTCGCGATACTCAACATATTTCGCCCTGGTTTTAAAATTGTCTGCCAAAGCATATATAAAACTGCCCACAGTAACTGCAAAGATGCACTGTTGGTATGAGTCATAAATACAATTGTTGCTAGACCAACTATAATATCAACAGCGTTTGCGCGAATTATAGCCGGCCAAAAACGAGGTCTAACTGCAAACATTCGCCATTTTGTGATAAAAATAATCAGAACTGCTAATTGCACAAACTCTATTCTTACCAATATATATATAAGTGCTGGCATAATTGCACTCAAAATAATGTGGAATACATGCGCGTAACCTTTGGTAGGTTTGATTTTGCCGGCTATAAGATTTTTCATTGTCCTAATATTATTATAAAGTCTGCATTATTTGGATTTTGTATTGTAGAATCCGGCAGTGAATTTACTGCATTCACCCCTAGTCTTAGCTCCAAATATCTTCGGGTATATTTTTTAGTTCCATTTCTCATATCTACTAGTATAGTATTTTTATAAGTTTTTGTGGGTGCATCTGCAACACTTACTACGTTGTAACCGTAGCTTTTAAGTTCGTTAGCTTTTTTAGTTGCAAGCCCAATACTCGGTGTACCATTTAATATCATAATTGAAGCATTTTCGTTTTCAATATACCCATCCTTTAAAGTATTTCTTACATAGTTTTGAATTTCAGAAAAATCATTCAAGCCAGCTCGTGGCTGTTGAATCGATTGTCCAGCTATGTTTACACTAGTCAAAAAGTTGTTTGGAGGATCGACCAATCCTATTGTTGCAATATTTGCAGTGTCAATCTGTTTCCCAAGTTCATATAATCTCATAACTTCATTTATTGTCATATTTGATTGTGCGTGATTACCGAAAGCGTCCAATAGTCCTGATATTTTCGTAGGGTTAGCAAAGGTACCCAGAGATAATACCCGTTCTTTTAGTGCAATTATCAGCTTTCGCTGTCGTTCTGCTCTATCAAAATCGCCTCTCGCACTAGTTTTACGCGATCGAGCATAATACAGCGCTCGCTGACCATCAAAGTGCTGTGGGCCCTCCTTAACATTAAGTACGTAATTTTTCCTGGTCAATCCATCCCACAATGATTCGTACACCACTCCATCTTTATCTACATTAATGTCGACTCCTCCAACGGTATTTATTGCCTGTTCAAATCCAGCAAAATCAACCATTACATGATAGTGAATCGGTATACCAAGGTCGTCTTGGATTACTTTTTCCATTGCATTAAATCCAGCATTATCAGCATCTACTTTGCTAGCTTTTCTTGCCAATGCAGCGTATTTAGCTTCTGCAAATACTGAATTCACTCTGTAATTGCTAGTTTTGGGATAATAAAGATCTCTTGGTATACTCAAAAGCGATGCTTTTTTATTAATTGGATCAATGCTTGCTATTAAAATCGTATCAGTAAGGTCTGGACCATCAAACCCTTCGCCACCCCTTCCAAGTAGTAGTATATTTACCCTGCCATCACCTTCACCCTTTAATTTATCTGGGTTAACATTATCTTGAAGTGCCGTTGCGCCTTCAGCACCACCTTTGAAAATCTTATTTAGCTTTAGATAGCCTTTACCAAACAAAAATCCAGTTATCAGAATTACCAGAACCAATATGCCAGCAAAAGCGCGCATACTTCTTTTTTTCCAACCCAATTTTTTTCTTGATTTCTTTGGAGCTGGCGGTAAATTTAAGTCAATATTTCCATCAAGACCTCTTCTGGGATTTCTCCCTATTGAACTAACAGTTGGTGACATGCTGTTATTGATTGTGCTTTGCTGAGTTGAACGAAATCCCTCTCTACCCCCAAAATCATCAAGTCTATTCCTAATTGGAGGAAGAGATGACGCATTGTCATGTTGTGGCATTAAGTTCGTGTTATGTACTGATTTTTGACCAGCATTATTATTTAACATACCATCAATAGAAGAATGTTGTCGTTTGGGTTGTTTTCTTATAAATTTATCCATATGTATATGACTTATGATTATAGCGGTTATGGTACAAATTCGGAAGTATAATAAACTTGTAAATTATATGAAAGTGTCAAAGTTATTAAAAATACGCTATAGTGGTTGCCTATATGCAACAGACTCCCAGTATACCAGTTACAACTTCCGGTGCAAGTGATGAAATTTCTGAGGTAAAGACTCAAAAACCACCCAGTAGATGGAAGGGTGCAGCATCTACAATAGCAATATTAATTGCAGCACCACTTGTGGCTCTGACACTTACGGCTTTTGTATTTCAGTCTTATGAAGTTGATGGCCCGAGTATGGAAACAACACTTCAAAACCGTGATAGATTAATCGTTTGGAAACTGCCTAAAACATTTGCCCGTATTACAAATAGTCATTATATACCTGCCAGAGGTGACATTATAGTTTTCGTAAAACAAGGACTATTTGAAGCTGCCGGTGGTGGTCAAGCAAAACAACTAATCAAGCGCGTAATTGGTCTTCCAGGTGACAGAGTTGTCGTACAAGATAACCATATAACAATATTTAATGATAAATTCCCACTGGGTTTTAACCCAGACATAAATCATGACTATTCTCAAAACATTGCATCTATAACATCTGGCAATGTTGATCTTGTTGTTCCGGAAGGTGAAGTATTTGTAAACGGTGATAATCGCACAAATTCGCTTGATTCAAGAGCCTTTGGAACAATTTCATCTAATGATATAGTTGGCAAGCTAGAACTTAGAATTTTCCCAATTAACAATTTTAAATCGTTTATTTAGCTAAGCTTTTTATACAATCTTGAAAGATCTTTTTCATCCTTGAAATAGATCTCTAGTTTACCACCTTTTGCAGTGCGATTGATTGTTACTTTACTACCAAGATCTTTTGATAATTTAATCGTTTCAGGAGTCTCTTTGACTACTCTCTTTGCTACAACTTTTGCAGTTTTTACGCCTTGTTTATGAGCAGTTACAAATTGTTCGACCTGTCGAACAGACCACTCATGTCCCAATATAAGTTCAAGCAACTTGTTTTGTATTTCCGTATTACCTTTGAGGGCCAATATACTTCTAGCGTGACCTTCGCTAATTTGATTTGATTGCAATGCATTCCTGGCTTTGTCTGGAAGTTGTAACAACCTTACTATATTGTTCACTGTAGATGATGCTTTTCCAAGTTTTTGTGCAATCTGACTGTAACTTAAATTGAACTGTTCATGTAAGTGTTCGATTGATAGCGCCTGCTCAATTGGTGACAAATCAACGCGCTGGACGTTTTCTATAAGTGCAATTTCTAGTCGTTGTAGTTTGGCTTTGTCTCTTACGATTGCTGGTATAGTTTTAAGCCCGGTCAATTTAGTTGCCCTCCATCTGCGTTCACCTGCTACAATCTCGAAGCCTTGTTTGTTTGATGCGACTATTATCGGTTGCAGTACACCATGTTCACGAATCGAGTCAGCCAATTCAGACAATAGCTTTTCATCAAATTGCTTGCGTGGTTGGTTAGGATTAGGGATAATTTGTGTAATGAGTAAATTTTGTACTCGCTCGTCTTTACTCAATAAGCTTTTGTCAAAATCAGAAGGCAGTAAGCTCTCTAGTCCTCTTCCAAGATGGATATTAATCTTCGACACGCTCTATTACCTCCTTGGTAAATTGTTTATACGCTCTTGCACCTTTGGACCATTTATCATGTTCAGAAACTGGCTTCCCGTAGCTCGGAGCTTCTGCTAGACGTACATTTCGTGGAATAAGTGTTTCAAATACTGCTATACCAAAATATTTCTGCAATTCTGCGACTACTTGCTCTGCTAACGACGTGCGACTATCATACATTGTTACTAACACACCTAACAAATTCAAATCCGGGTTTGTACTTTGTTTTACGCGTTGAAACACATCCATTAATTGGCCAAGCCCTTCCATAGCATAATATTCTGCCTGAACTGGAACCAGCAACCAATTTGCAGCAGTAAGAGCATTTATAGTCAAAAGACTAAGGGATGGAGGGCAGTCAATGAGTATAAAGTCATACTTTAGATCACTTAATTGCTGTTTTAGTTTGTTTTCTCTGTTTGGCTGATCTTTCAGTTCCAATTCTGCTGCGGCAAGATCGTTATTTGATGGTATTATGCTCATTCCTTTTATTGATGATACTAAGACTGCTTTTTCAATAGGTATTAGTCCAAGTAAAACTTGATAAGTAGTTTTATCATTTTTTTTGTCTATACCAAGGCCACTAGTGGCATTTCCTTGAGGGTCAAAATCAACTATCAACACGTTTTTCCCAGACTTCGCCAAATAAGCAGCAAGATTAATTGTCGTGGTCGTTTTGCCCACACCTCCTTTTTGATTCAAGATTGCTATTATATGCATGTATTCTTATTCCCAGTCTAATCTATAGATTAGCATTAAATTGAATTCAAATATACTAGTAGCTGTCTAAGTAAATCCAACCAACTCTCATATTTCTTATTGCATTAGACAGCGTTGTTATAGTGTCCGTATAGCGAAGTACGTTTCCCGCTCCGGGCAGGTTAAGAGTATTCGTACAAACAACCACTCCATCAACTTTGAAAACGACTGATGAGGCAGATGAAATAATCTCTAGGCGATTGCCTGTAGTACCAACTGCTACGCCTGAATCGGTAATTTTTTGAGTAGTATTGTCTTTTGTTATACATTGCCAATTAGCATCACCAGCTCCAGTGTCAAATCTAAAAGCAGCATACCTTCCTGCCGGATTTGATCCTGCTGCCATAACTGCCGCAGTTTGATTTGATATTCCAGCCCAAATTCTGATTGATGTATTGGCAGGTAGGGATACATAGCTCTGGAATCCAATATCGTCATTTGTTGAATAGTTCAAATTACCACTAACATGATTCACGTTTCCAGAAGTTGCACCAGTTGCAAAGTTTAATGTTGCTGGTGCTGTTGCTGTTGCTGCAATCGCAGTTCCAGCTGTACCTGCAGTTGCTATATCTCCGGACAAACTAAATACAGTCCCACTACCCGGATACATTAAACTTGTCACTTTTCGATTATTTGGTTTGGGAACACCGTTGCAATCTGTCCAACCTCGTGGTGTTGAATAGCATCTAAATGTTCCATTTGCTTTGTTGTAATACTCAGCACCATCTTGCCCTGCAGGATCTCCATTTGTATTTTTGACATCAAAGACCAATATTACTCCTGTTGAATCACCCGCACTGTTGCCTAGATAAACAATATTTCCACTTACATTAACCGTTAGCAGACTATTTGTCCCCGATGCATCTTTTACTACTAAACCAGCCGTTGACCCAGAACGAATCTCAAGAGCACCGGTATTGTCTACCCTAAAACGACTTGCGCCGTTCAGTTGGAAATCCAGGAAATTTCCAGATGCAAAGCTTCCACTACCATTTGCTATATTCATGAGAAATCCTGTTCCAGTATATGCAGATGTACTTTGCGATATATTAATCAATCCACTGTTCGTAGACCCCGTATTAGACAATGTAATATTATCTGCATTTCGTGATTGATTTATTACAAGTGCGTTTGCTGCAGTTCCAGTAGTACCGTTTATAGTTAGGGCGATTTCACCATCTCCTGTTGGTGTTAGAGTACTAACTCCTGCAACATCAAAGGTCTTGCCACTTGCAATAGTTGTATTACCACCTAGCGTCACCAACCCACCATTGGTCGTAAAACTACCTGCACCATTTACAACAAAATTGCCTGATACTTGGGTAAATCCCGTTATCCCACTCAACGCTCCACTCGAGCTTACATCAAAGTTAGTAGAATCAATAACTAGTGGAGTGGTGCCTCCTCCAATTGTTATTTGACCAGTGGTAGACCCAGTACCTATGCTGGTAGTATTGGTTCCGGCGTTGTTA
>JBBQAJ010000021.1:0-9643 GCA_038316195.1 Saccharimonadales bacterium (SeqCode) | reverse complement strand
CGATAGCTTTATGTTGTAAAAATTTTTTAACAGTAGGGTCAAGATAGATTGTAGTTTTTTCGCTTAAGATACTCATACTTTACATTATAATGCTATGACGTCATAGAGTCAATTTTATCTATGAGTCTGGTTCTAACTTTGCACATCATACAGTACATTTAAATTCATCAAACAGCTGTCAACAAGATGATTATATTAATTGTAGATTTAATTTATGATAACAAAATACAAAAGCGTTAATGATAGTTACATCTAGTGGAGGTTTATGCAGTGGGCCATGCAGAAATACTATTGATAATTTGTACGAAAATGGTAAATTTGGGGACTTCAAACCACTCAGTAGTTCTGAAATTTTAAAACTTAAAAACATAATAGAAACTACTGACTTCTTGATGTATGCATCTAACTCAAATCCGAATTGTCAGTCTTTTGTAGATGGATCTGATCAAGTATTGTTGTTCCCCCAAAAATATGGGAATAAAACGTTCATCCCTTGCAAGTTAGACATACCTAAGAATGATGTTGCGTTTAGCTACATTTATCAGTTATTAAAATCGCACTCTAATCAACAATAACAATATTTATACTAACTGTAACGTTTTTTCCACTGCATATGTGCTGCGTAACCAACAATGCTAGTAGCAAGCCCAAATCCAATAACTGAACCAATTCCTAGACCCGTTTCTGGCAATGTAGTAGCTGCAGTTTGAACTTGTGGTGGAGTCGTTGTGGGTGGAACAGGTGTTGGCTTTTCCGCACATTTTTTGTCACCACCTAATATGAAGTCACGAAGACCCATATCAGCAAATTTTCCATCATCGGTATATTTAATCTTTTTTGGAGTGTTGTCTGCTTCTGCCCAGTCACTTTTTGTGCCAACCATTAAGTCAGACTGGTAAAAACAATCTGGCAAGTTAACTGAAAGTGCGTGCTCTCCTGGACCAAAAGTTTTTGTAGTGTATTCATATATCTTTTGATCATACAGTGGTTGACCATTAGCAGATGGCGTTTTCCAGCTAACTAAACTTACAACCGTTGTGCAGTTTTCGCCCTTTACGGTGAATTTAGCTGTTGCTTTGTTATCTTTTACAGTAAAAAATGAGCCCCATTTCCAACCTGAGCTGACTACTTCACATTTGTTACTTGTAGCAGATACTTTTGTACCTATAATGGATAACGCTACTAGAGTTCCGACCGTAATACCAATAAAATATTTTGAAATCTTCATAATTTTTCTCCGTCCTCAATTATCAGAGGTATACTAACATAACTTTTGTGATATGTCAATATGCTATTGCTTGAAAGTAGGATTTGTCAACTTATATTTTCTGAGATCATCTGCAATTTCTGGTAAATGCTCCCCTACTAATATCGCATCAGAAGTCATATTTATATCTGAAATTAATTCAATATTGCTTGCTTGACAAAGCCAACCAGCAAAAACATCTCGAGCCTGTGAAAAAGTTTCCTCTTTCATGCCGCCAGAACTTAGATCACGACTGTTCCATACGGCTTTTAGTCGTGGATCTAAGGCTGCTAATTCGCCAATTGTATTTGGTTCAATAAAACACATATCCAAATGAATTGATGGAATTCTACCCACCACTAATACAAAATCGGCTCCAGCATTCAATGCATCCACAATTTCAGAATCATTTGCATGTATTCCTTTTGCAAGGATTGGTTTATTTGTAAGTTGTCGGGCTTTTGCAATGAGATCAAACGACCCATGCCATCTTGGGTCAGTATGAATCGAAATGATATCGCCAACTTCGTTTGCAATATCAAATAGTTCTCTCCAGTTGTTTGGAGATTTCCAGCCAAAGGGAGAATGCGTTTTGACTTCAGCTACTATTTGCATTGGTATATAGTATCAAAATTAAATTATCCACGATTTATAAGTCAATAATAATGACAAGAACAGTAGCTATGCAACTTTTCTAGTACCAAAAGTCATTTGTTAATACAGAATAAGCCCTTAAGAATTGTTGTTCTGCTTTTGGCCAAATAAGATATCTCTTGGCAGTTGGCAATTCCATTGCTGGCATAAAACTAGAAGTTTCATTGGAAAATCCAGTCTTAAATGTATAAAGTCCTTTCATTGAGCTTGTGAGTTTATCTTTTTCTGCAGGAATTCCAGACAAATCGTATGATTTGATACCCCTTTTTTGTAGATCACGCATAATTTCCCATTGCAACAATCTTGAACCCATAAGTTTTGATTTACTTCTAACCGAACCACCGTCCTTATACCAGGCAAATTCTCCAAAATCTATTACATAAGCACCAGCGATCATTTCTTTGTTGTACCATGCAAAATACAAACTACCCTGACCTGCTTCATTAAACGAATTCCAATAATTATCGAAGTAATCCTTTTTGCGAAAAAATGCCCCTGTTCTTTTTGCTGTAATATTAATCAAATCAAACAACAAATCTAAGTTGAGCTTATTTATTTCTACTTTTTCTACTTTGACATTGTTTTTCTGGGCAGTCCGCACTTCGTACCTAGCTCGACTTTTAATTCTTGCAAATAATTCTTCTTCGCTACCACTTAAATCTACAATTACAGTACTCCTATGTTGAACTGAGTTTGCCTTAACCCATCCGTTTTGAATAAAAGTATCAATTAGTTTTTCATCATATGGTTGGTATAGTTCGACTTTGATTGCTAGACCGTTGCTAAATTTTTGTTGAATAATTTCTGTAAATTTTGGCAAATTATTTATATTTATTCCACTAATTTCTGGAGCATAGTATAGCTTTCCTAATCCTGGAACAAGTCTTGAAAACAATTGCAGTGGATACCCTTCTTTGTTTGTCTCGAGAAAAGTTCGTGATACTTGCCAACTACTATTCTTTCTTGACATTGCCCAAGCGTTCGATTGCATAAAATGTGGGTTTTTAACAGACTTGAGCAATAATTTATCCCAATCTTTATCTGGCATACTCTGAATTAATCGCAGTGATTCTTCAACTAATGGTTTTTTCTTATATTTAGTTGATTGTTTTGATGTCAAAAATTTACCCCTGAGAATGTTATTTATTACTTACTTTTTATGTATTTTAACAGTAAAACTTACTTGCAACTAATCGGACAATTACTTATGAAAAACTAATAAATTCGGATTAGATATTCACTAATCTTTTTATGACTATCATGTGTTTCGAATCGACAGGTAACTTTTCTATCAGTTTTAAAGCATCTTTCTTTAATTTTTTAATTTTCTGTTCAACATGTTTTTTTGCTCCCATTTCTGTCATAAGTTGTTGAACTTTTTGCGACATTTTTTGATCACAGTTTGGGTTTCCTATTATAGTTTTTAGTAGATTTTTTTGTTTTTGGTTTGCAATTCTATTTGCAGTCTGCAGTAAATAAGTTTGCTTTCCTTCTCTTATGTCTCCAAAATCAGGTTTCCCGGTGTGGCTAGAATTTCCAAAAATACCTTGCAAATCATCTGACAATTGAAATGCTATTCCTAGTGAAGTTCCAATTGAAATTAGGTTTTTTATGGATCCGTCATTTGCACCTGCTAACATACTGCCAATTAACAGTGGTAGATTAAATGTATAATAGGATGTTTTATGTATTGCAGTTATCAGACTATCTGTGTTTCCCTCAGGAAATATGACTGCTTCTGAATCTAATAGTTGACCACCTATGGTTGTAGATACTGCTTCACCCAAAAGTTTCATGATACGGATTTTGTCTTCATCGCCTATCTTACTGCCCAATATAGACTGATATGATTCCGAAAGTAGTAAATCTCCTGCCATAATAGCTGCACTGTTTGCATAATGGTCGATGTCACTTTTATTTTTCAATTTAGCGTATCGTTTTTGATACATTCCAGCTATGTTTGTTTTACCGTGTCTCAGATAATCTCTGTCCATAACATCATCATGAATTAACATAGCAGAATGCAGAAGCTCGACAGAGGCTGCAATTGGCAATATGGTTTCGTAGTTGCCTCCTCCGAAAGCCTCATATGCCAATACTAAAATATAAGGGCGAAGACGCTTACCACCAGCCTTGTGTAAATCAAGAATTGACTGCCAAAAAAAATTAAAATCTTCATGAATGGCAGTAGATTTTTTTAATTTATCATTCAGAAACTGAGATATTAATGAATTAATATCTTTTTGGACTTGTTCGTGGCTATGACTCATGTGAACAGACGTTATTACTAATTATCTGATTTTTCGTGAGGTTGTGTGGAATTTTTTGGTTGAATTGCTTTTGGAGATTGTAGAGATAGTGTTTTTTGTAATACCTCAAGTACGCTGAGAGCATGTTCTTTACTCATTCCGATTCTCGAAACTGCAAGAGGTTGACTATTTGGTCCGGCTGTTTGCATAAAATTCATGATAACTCCGTAGTTATTAACCATGACGTGAACCATGTCTGTGTAAACAATTCTGCTATCGTTAGGTAAAACTACAACTCCATTCTGTACTTGTCCTTGTGTGTTATTGACCATGTTTTGGGCTGGTAGCTCGGCCTGATCATAACCAGCAAGTTCCCAAAGTTTAGTAGCTTGATCTTCTTTTGCAGAAAAATGACTAATAAGTAGCAGCAAAATATCTTCAACTGGCCTTTCTTGACCCTCTTCATATGCAAGCAAAGCGTCAGTATCAATTTCAACGGCACCAGATACTTCAGCAAGCGATTCTTTTCGCATTTCACGCATTTGTTTCAAGCGATTACCTAAAGGTTTGTAAGGATGCTGTTTATTTTCCGTACTCATGTAGGTTTATGTTACGCCCATGTAAATATCCATGCAAGCTCAAGCTAAACAAAATGCCTATTTTCATCACCCATGCTCTGGACTCGCTACTCCCAACTCTGTACTCTATTGATATGTATATCCAAGAAAATGTGCCCCTTCAGGCTTTCTCAACTATGAGACTTGGGGGTAGTGCTGCCTATTTGAGTGAAGTTAATGAGCACCAAGACATAGCCAGTTTGGTTGCTTGGGCTAAAAAACGTCAATTACCCATAATTATGATTGGAGATGGTAGCAACATCGTCTGGCGCGATGAAGGCTTTGAAGGTCTTGTTCTTGTCAATAAACTGTCTGGGTTTGAAATTAAAAAAATAGATGATAACACAGCGTATTTTACTGTTGGAGCCGGTGAAAATTGGGATAGAGTCGTCGAACGAGTGGTTCAATTGGGATTCAATGGCATTTCCGAACTTTCACTTATACCCGGTACGATGGGAGCAACTCCAATTCAAAATGTTGGAGCGTATGGAAGTGAAATTAGTGACACTTTGGTGACGATAGAAGCATATGATCTACAAGCTGACAAATATATTACTATGAAAGCATCTGAGTGTGAATTTGGATACAGAACAAGCCGATTCAAAACTGTCGACAAAAACAGGTTTTTGATAGTTTCCGTAACTTTACTTTTATCTAAATCAAAGCCATTACCACCATTTTATAGTTCTGTTCAGCACTTTTTCGATAAAAATGACATCATTAGCCCCTCACCTTTAGACGTTCGAAACGCAGTAGTTGCAATACGAACACAGAAACTGCCAGATGTTAAGATTGTAGCGAACAATGGTTCTTTTTTTGCAAACCCAGTAATAGATCAGGACAAATTTCTACAACTATTGGACAATTTTGAACATATTAAATACTGGCGAACAGATGGTAATAAAGTAAAGATTTCTGCAGCTTGGCTTATTGAGCAAGCTGGTTTTAAAGATTTTCATGACGAAGAAACTGGTATGGCAACATGGCCAAACCAAGCACTTGTAATGGTAAATGAAAAGGCTAAAAATACTTCAGATCTTCTTAAATTTAAACAAAAAATTGTGAATACTGTCGAGTCAAAATTTAATCTAACACTTATACAAGAACCTGAACTTCTACCCTAGGCTAGGATTATGCAGGTAGGGGATAATTTTTTGTAAATTCAGTAATTTGTTTATGTAAGTCTTTTAGATATTGGTCTCTGTCATGATGCGATATAGCGTCGTTTATCCACTCTGCTATTTGCTTCATTTCTTTTTGTTTCATGCCTCTGGTGGTAAGTGCTGGTGTGCCCAATCGAATACCACTTGGGTCATAAGGTGAGCGTGGGTCAAAAGGTACAGTGTTTTTATTTACAGTAACACCTGCCATGCCAAGAGCTTTTTCACCCTCTTTACCACTAATTCCTTTGTTATTAAGGTCTACTATCATGAGATGGTTATCAGTACCACCTGTTACCAAATTGAAGCCATATGAAATAAGTTCCTCGGACAGCGTTTTGGCATTTAGTGCGATTTGTTTTCCGTATGTTTTAAATTCTGGTGTTAGTGCTTCGCCTAAAGCGACTGCAATTGCAGCAGTTTGTTGATTGTGTGGGCCACCTTGAAGACCTGGAATAATTGCACGGTCTATAAGTGATGGTAGATTTTCTTTAGTTCTTTCGGGTTTTTTAAGAGGATTAGATTGATTTCCATTACATAAAATCAGGGCACCCCTGGGACCCCTGAGAGTCTTATGGGTGGTGGTCATAACCACATCTACAATACCCACCGGCGAGGGATGTACTCCAGCCACTACGAGTCCAGATATGTGAGATATATCTGCGACGAGCCAAGCTCCAACGCTATCAGCAATTTCTCGGAATTTTGCCCAATCTACAGTTCGGGGATATGCCGTTGTACCACACATGATGAATTTTGGTTTTTCTTCTTTGGCCATTTTAGCAATTGCTGGGTAGTCTAAATAGCCGTCTTTATCGGTGGTGTATTGGACAGAATTATAATATGTTCCTGAAAAATTGACCTTTAAACCGTGAGTCATGTGACCACCAAAAAACAAGCTCATACCCATTACTTTGTCACCAGGATCTACAAGTGCATAGTAAATAGCTTGATTTGCAGGTGAGCCTGAATGGGCTTGAACATTGGCGTGTGAAACACCAAATAATTTTTTGGCTCTGTCACGAGCAATGTTTTCGATTTTGTCGACAACTTCGCAACCTCCATAGTAACGCATTCCTGGATAGCCTTCAGAATATTTATCTGTAAGTCGAGATCCCGATGCCGTAAGTACATCTTGGGAGGTATGATTTTCGCTTGGAATCATTTCAAGTCCTTCGGACTGACGTTTTACTTCTTGCGCAATCAAATCTTCAATAACTTTATCTTTCATGTTTTTCTCCCTCAAATACTTATTTGGTTTTAGTTGGTTGAATAAGTACTACCACTAAATCATAGTTCTATTTTAACAGCAAAATTATACACTCAGAAAAATATTGCAATTTATATCGTAGTTGGTATCATAACTTGGTCTATGAAGACAACAAACGAGAAAATTGGACAACTTATTTATCAGATACGGCAAGAGAGAGGCCTCACTCAAGCCTCTTTTGCGCGAAAACTAGGAACTAGTCAGAGTGCTGTAAATAGAATAGAACATGGACATCAGAATTTAAGCCTAGAGACACTTGGACGGATCAGTGATGTTTTAAACAAACCACTTATCAGTCTTAGCACTGGGGCTGTGAATTTAAAAATTGTAGGTGGTCATGAGTTAACGGGTACCGTTGAAACAAAAACTTCAAAAAACGCTGCCGTGTGTTTACTTATGGCTTCGATGCTAAATAAAGGCACGACAAGATTAAAACACATGCCACGAATTGAAGAAGTAAATAGATTAATTGAGGTTTTAGTAAGTATTGGTGTACACGTGCGCTGGTTGGCAGGAAATGACTTAGAAATCAAACCTCCAGCAGTTTTTGAGATGGATAAAATTGATAATATTGCTGCTCGAAAAACTCGTAGTGTACTTATGATGCTTGGTCCACTAATGCATGTATTCAAAGAATTCAAAATTCCGTATGCAGGTGGATGCAAACTTGGAACAAGAACTGTAAAGCCACATTTATATGCTCTCGAAGAATTAGGTGTAGACATAGTTGCAAAAACTGGATTCTACCATGTAAAAGTTAACAAACATCCAGTAAAACAAATTGTTTTGTATGAATCTGGAGACACAACAACAGAAAACGTACTGATGGCAGCAGCAAGATTTGACAAAGAGATTGTAGTCAAAATGGCAAGCGCAAATTACATGGTTCAAGAACTTTGTTATTTCCTAAAAAAGCTTGGAGTAAAAATAGATGGAATAGGAACAAGTACTCTTACGATTCGGGGCGTTAAAGATATAAAGAAAAATGTCACTTATCATCCTAGCGAAGACCCTATTGAAGCTATGACTTTTATAGCGGCAGCCATCACTACAAATTCAAAAATAACAATTGCCCGTGCGCCAATAGAATTTTTAGAACTGGAACTTTTGAAACTTAAAAAAATGCTATTAAAGTTTGATGTGACTCCTTATTATAAAGCCGAAAACGGATACACAAACCTTGCCGACATCACTATACATAAACATAATGGTGGACTTGTTGCATTAGAAGAAAAAATATATGCCAGACCTTTCCCTGGTCTAAACATCGACAATTTGCCTTATTTTGTGCCTATCTGTGCAGTTGCCAAGGGCCGAACACTTATACATGATTGGGTATATGAAGAGCGCGCACTCTACTACACTGAAATGCGCAAACTAAACGCAAATGTAACACTTGCTGACCCCCATCGCGCATACGTTGATGGTCCAACCAAATTTAGTGCAGCAGATATCGTTTGCCCCCCTGCCCTACGACCTGCAGTATTATTGTTGATCGGTATGCTTGCTGCTCCAGGTGTATCAATCCTGAGAAATGTATATTCAATAAATAGAGGTTATGAAGATCTAGCAGACAGGTTTAACAGTTTAGGTGCCAATATATCTATAATGCACGAACTTTAGGCAGTTTGTGGTATAATCACCCCCGTTAAGCAAATAGTGATCCGGTTCGCTGGTGTTTAATTTAATGCGGGATTCGTATAGCGGTCAATATAAAAGTTTTCCAAACTTTGGACGGGAGTTCGACTCTCCCATCCCGCACCAATTGAAAAAATATGCCCCCGTAGCTCAGCTGGATAGAGCAAGTGGGTTCTAACCATTAGGTCGGCGGTTCGAATCCGTCCGGGGGTACCATTTCGCTTATGCTAATATCTAATCATGAAATCTTCTAAGTCCTTCAATACAGTAATAAAAATAATTGTAGGTGTCTTGCTTGCTTTTACTTTTTTACTTAATTGGTTGGCGTGGGCTCTAAACGCCAATGGTTTTCCAATTGCACATTCTTATTGGTTGAATAATAGTGGCCAAAAAATTGACGTTGGATTTGATGCCGATCATGCTGGGTTAACGCAACACAATAATCTTATTGTCCTAATACTAGATTTTATACTGCTGGCTACAGCAGCGTTCATAGTTTATGAGCTAATAGTTTTTGTAGCGAAGTTTTTTAATAAGACGGCTGTATCAAAATAGTTCTAACTTTGTCTATCGTGCTGTACCATTTCGTTTATACTAAGACTGTTCGATAAATAATCTTTATGGTGTTAATCTCTATACACTTCTTTACGATGTCGGATACGGACTAACAAGATCATAAGTCTTTTATCTAAAATATCGTATACGACTCGATAATCGCCAACTCGCAGACGCCAGCTTTTCACACCCACCATAGGTCGCACATTGCCTCTTCTTGGGTCTTTACTTAATTTGTATATCGCTTTAGCTAT
>JBBQAJ010000015.1:0-19426 GCA_038316195.1 Saccharimonadales bacterium (SeqCode) | reverse complement strand
TGGGATGAGACTTAGGTGTTCTGGGCTTGTCATAGAGGCTAGTTAACAATTTGTTATTAGCTAGCCATCTACTATGCCAATAGTAGAACTCACTTCTGGGTACACCATAAAACTTACAAGCCGCACTGACATTACTTAACTCTTCTGCTTTCCTGAACCAAGCTAACTTAATCCTAGCTCCATAGATCTGAAGTTGTTTATTAGTCATCTTTCTTGTTCTCACTTTCACTCCTTTCTAGTTTAGTGAAAGTGTCCAAGATGTATGGTGGCTCTATAAGATGAAGTACTAGTTCCTTGACACTAAAATACTTTAATATTAAAATATGTTTTAAATGCTAATAATACATAAGTTAATATTGTCAAATTTGCATGCTAGAAAGCTACGCTATTTTTAATTTAAGGCTTGAATAATGAATGAAAAATCCAAAGGAAATATTGAGATTGCTAGAAGAGACGTACCGTTTGATTCTAAAGGCGAACATTTTGAACATGAACGTTTAAGTTCAGATGATGAATTTGTATTAACTTATCCTGATTTAACTTTTAGACTGCATTATACTGCTGGCATGCAAGAACTACGACGTGGATCAGGTAAACCAAATCCCAAAAATTCGGTAACTTTGAAGTATCAAAACGATAATACTGTAATTTTAAGAAGAGCTGATGAACTGCTTTCAGCTCATCTCGTTACAATGTCAGAACTGGATAGCGATGCGACAGTACGGCGGTTATTAAACTGGACCAACGGAATGCCACCTACAGGTTCAGATTTCTCGGCTGCTGATAGGTCAGTAATTGATTCTTTCAACGAATCGCCATTAGTTTCACTTTACAGAGAATATTTGCCACAATAATAAATTTGCAAAATATTGCATAACTAACTCTGTTAAGGTAGAATGAAATTAGTTACCAAAGACAGCGACGGTTGTAAGACTTGATAATGTCGCCGAGGTGCAAGCTAACTTTTTGTTTGTAAGCATGTTTTTAAACCTTTTGGTAACACAAAAGGTTTTTTGGTACTTAGTGGAAGAAATTTGGTCGAAATCTCCACGACAAATAATAACTATTTTAGGAGAAGCCAATGGCTTTGACAAAAGACAAGAAAAATACAGTTGTTTCAGATATTGCGAATCAGTTAAATGATTCTAAACTTACTGTAGTAGCCGCATATCAAGGCACGCCAGTAAAAGCAATGCAAGCACTTAGACGCCAAGCTCGAGAAAATGGTACAAAAGTACAAGTAGTCAAGAATAGACTTGTTATAAAGGCTTTGCAAAGCAATGAAATAACTAAAACAATAGACACGAGCGCCTTAACTGGTATGCTTCTATACGCTTTTAATAACGAAGATGAAGTAGCGCCGGCGCAAGTTTTAGCTCAGTTTGCAAAAACTCAGCCAACATTAGAATTCGTAGGGGCAATAACATCTGATGGCGCATTTATGTCAGCAGATGAAGTTAAGGTGTTTGCGACACTACCAAATAAGAACCAGCTTATTGCTGGGATCATTAGTACACTTAACTCACCAGTAATGGGGGTTATGAGTGGGTTAAAAGGTAATCTCCACGGATTACTCGACGCTATTGCGTCAAATTCAGCAGTATAATTAATTGAAAGGGGAAATGAAATGGCAACAGATCTGAAAAAATTCGCAGAACAGTTAGTTAATCTAAGTGTTCTTGAAGTAAATGAATTAGGTACAATCCTAAAAGAAGAATATAACATTGAACCAGCTGCTGCTGTTGCAGTTGCAGGGCCAGCTGGTGGCGGCGCTGATGCAACTCCAGCAGAAGAAGAAAAATCAGAATATGATGTAGTACTAAAAGATGCAGGTGCTCAAAAAGTGGCAGTTATTAAAGCTGTCAAAGACATTACAGGTCTTGGTCTTGGTGAAGCTAAAGCAGTAGTAGATGGCGCTCCAAAAAATGTTTTGGATAAAGCCAAAAAAGAAGATGCCGAAGCAGCCAAAAAGACTTTGGAAGAAGCCGGCGCCACAGTAGAATTAGTTTAATCTAATATTTACTTTAAAATAACCACCTGCAAAAAACGGGTGGTTATTTTTTATTATTATTGGCTTGATGCAGATATAAATCTGAGTATGCCAGCCATAGCCGGCTCAAAATAATTGGGGCTAGAAGTACATAAAGGCTCAGGGTCACCACCAGAGTTCACAGTTTCGCTAGTTGGGGGGCTATTCATAAACGAATTTGTGTTATAAACAATTCCTAAACCAGCATCACCTGGTGATTTATATAATTTAAACACAAAATAAGGTCCAGCATTCCAGTCACTCGATGCTGCAGTAGTGTTGAGTGTATGCCCGTCGTTATTATCATGCGACCCATACCATAAATCCTGTAAATCGGCTGCAATACGATTAGCACGCTGAGCTTCTGTCATTGGAGCATTGGAACCTGGACCTTTTAGGCATGAAACTACGCCAGCCTCTGTACTCCATATTTGTTTAGAATTTTCACCATTTTCATTAAGAACTTTTCTTATCCAAAAAGTGTTACGTAAACCGTTGCCTGCAGAATTTGCAGTGAAATTTCTAGTGTCATAAGGATGATTAGCGCCAGCATCAAAGAAGCCTTTTCCACCGTTAATATAAATTTGTTTTATAAATGTTGCTGGATTCATTGGCCCTGATGATGGAGATGCACTTCCACTGTCCGCATTTTGGTTGCCCCCTCCAGGTGCTGGCCCGGAAACCATTATAGTTATTGTAGGGTCAACACTTTTAATTTCCAGGTAGGTTCTCTTTAGTAAGTCCGTATAGGCGACGGGATCTACTGGGTTCCAAAATTGTGGATTGTTTGCTTCGTTCCACACTTCAACAGCACTTACGACACCCGGATATAACGATTTCCAATGAGCGACAAGTCTTCCAGCATAATTTGCCCAAGCCGCAGGGTCCTGTGGCTTGCAATGACCACTATTACATCCATTGATTCCCGTACTGCCATATGCATATGTCATTACAATTAAAACTTTTGTACCGGTACGTTTTGCTTGTGCAAGTTCATCATCGAAATTTTTCGGGTTTAAATTACCATAATTACTAATTTCTGGGCCAGTTCTAACCCAACCAAATCCCAAAGACTTAATGGTATCGTATGCTTGGCTAGTAGTTATTCCAGGAGGCAGGGAATTTATATCTACTCCTAATCTGGATCTGTTAATATCGTTTTTATTGTTTGTACCAAACAACAAAGCAGATCCACCACTAGCACTAATATCGGTTACGGATTGGGCATAAGTTGTTTTTTGACCACTTTCTGCGTTAAAAGAAGCAGTAGATGTAGCAGCTTTTCCTGCTATTAATAGCGAATATCCAGTTACGCTCAGCACTATTACTGCGACTGCACTAATAATGTTCTGTCGATGTCTGTTTATCCAAATAGAATTTCTGGCGTGCCTAGTCTTTGATTTATTCATATCTCAATGCTTATGTCTTAATAGTAACATAATTTTAGTGCATATATTCTGTACCAAGATTTATATTATTAAAAAATTTAGTATTTTTGTGCTGTTAGTTTTCCACAGGGTTATCATAAATTTTTGACTTGACTTGACAGACATGGTAGGGTAGTGACAGGAGTGTAACAAATAAACACTTATACTTGAGAGAGAAACAAATGGCAGATGTACCAGAAAAACAAATCAAACGATTAAAATCTTTGATCCAAGAGGCGGAAACTAGCATGGCCGCTGCTAAAGAGTTGCTAATGAGCTTGGTTGGAGAAGACCCTATTGTCGCAGCAGCAATCACTGATGAACCACTAGGTAAAATTATTGAAGGTGTGTTCGATGGTCAAACAATGGTTGGAAGCGATGGCAAAAGCTATCCAGTACCTGCAAATTACGCCAGCAAATCCAAACTAGTACAGGGAGACATACTCAAACTTACGATTGCAGATGACGGCTCTTTTCTTTATAAACAAATTGGTCCAGTTCCACGAAAGCAGGTTGTTGGTATGCTTAAACTTGAAAATGGACATTATTTTGTGGACGTCGGAAACAAACAATATCGTGTGCTTTTGGCTAGTGTGACTTATTTTAAAGCCAAGCCAAGTGATCAAGTGAGTGTAAACGTCCCTGAAGACGATACGCATGCAGAGTGGGCAGCGCTCGAAGCTGCACTTTAGTACTCAATAAATAGTACATAATTCAAGTATATGTTATAGTATTTTTATGACAAAACGAATTTCAAGAAGTCTACATAGGCTTAAGGAAAACAAAAATGATTGGGACGATTTAATACCTGAGCAAATGAGCCGTTCTCAAAAAATAGCCAAAAAAACACGAGGCTTGGTTACTGCTGCAAACTCAATTACAATTTTTGGAACTGTTCTCGTTATGAATGGTCTTTTGGATTTCGCCAATGGTCGTAAAGCTGAAGGTACTGTAAAGGTTGTTGGTGGTCGTGTCTTAGATTTAGTTGACGGCAAGGTAGCTGATTACACTGGAACCAAAGGCAAGTTCGGGCGAGGCTTAGATGGTGGGGTTGATTTTGTTCAACTAGCCACAGCACTGCCCTTATTAGTAATAAGTGACGTATTGCCAATCGCAGCGGCAACAGCAATAGCAGTTCCAAAAATAGTCGATGGTGCTGCAACTATTTCAGCAACGATCAGAAAAAAAGAAATTAACCCTACAGACGAGGGTAAAAAAAGTATTTTTGCAATATGGGGTGGAATAGGCGCCTTCATGCTCCACTCTACAATTGGTAAACACGCACCGGACTTTGTTGATACTGCATTACAGGTTACGGGCTGGGGAGGCACCGTTGGAGGAGCGATTGCTCATATTCCGGCCACTATTGAGTACACCAACATTGGATTTGGATCCGATGATATCCTTCCACAACAATAAATAAAAAAACAACAACTTAATATAACTCACTCAGCTATAATATGTAGCCCATGGGGAGAGCTTTATATCGAAAACACCGACCTAAAAAATTATCAGAAATTATTGGTCAAGAACATATAACTGATACTCTTTCTAATGCCCTAAAAAATCAAAAAATAAGCCACGCTTACCTTTTTACTGGACCCCGTGGTGTTGGTAAAACTTCTATTGCCAGAATTCTTGCATATGAAGTAAATAAACTTCCATATGATGACGAAGGCACTCAAATGGACATTATTGAGATAGATGCAGCTAGCAACCGTAGGATAGATGAAATAAGAGAATTAAAAGAACGAGTAAACATAGCACCAACAAGTGCTAAATACAAAGTTTATATTATTGATGAAGTTCATATGTTGACTAAAGAAGCCTTCAACGCACTACTTAAAACATTGGAAGAGCCACCTGAGCATGTCATTTTTATATTAGCCACAACTGAGGCTCACAAAGTTCCAGATACTATAATTAGTCGAACTCAAAGATTTACATTTAAGCCTGTTGATTCAGAAAAAGTTGTAGATCACTTAATATCAATTGCAAAATCTGAAGATATTGTTATAGATTTAGAAGCACTAAAGCTGATAGCAAACCACGGAGAAGGAAGCTTTAGAGATAGTATTAGTTTGTTAGATCAAGTTAGGAATAGTAGTGATAAAATCACACTTTCAGATATCCAAAAAATCATAGGACAGGCCCCCGAAGATATATTAACAAACGTTTTAAAAAGTGTTGGATCACACGACCTACAAACAATCAGTGCCAGCCTTAACGAATTACGAAGTCATGGCGTTCAATCTAGTCAAATTGCAAAGCAACTATCAGCCAAAATAAGGGACGAAATAATTACAAATAAATTATCAATACAAATTGAAGATGCCATATCTTTACTCTCTGAACTTCTAAGTGTTTCATCTGCATCAGACACTAATATTGCACTTGAGCTTGCATTATATAAAATTGTTATTGATGATAAATATTCTAGTAACACGGAAAATGGATCAAAATCACTAATAACGGAAATTCCAAATACAGAATCAAAAATACCAGATCCTAAAACTGAAATTATAATACAACCTGCAACAGAATCTAAGCAGCAGTCTGGAACTTCAAATAATAAATCAACAAATATTGATCTTGACAACACTTCATGGCAAGAAGTACTTTCGGCTATTAAAACTAAACAAAACACACTTTATGGAATAGCTCGCATGGCTGTACCTAAGTTTGAGCCAGGCAAGCTTACGCTTGTTTTAAATTTTCCTTTCCATCTTAAGCGCCTAAACGATACAAAAAACAAGCAATATATAGAAGATTTAATTATTAAAATTACAGGTAAAAATGTAAAAATTGAATGTCAATTAGATAATCAACTTGTAAATGAAACTCCTATTACTCCCATTAACGAACTTTCAAATGTCGATAACCTTGAAACCATTAGCAATATCTTTGGTGGCGCAGAAATAGTAGAGTAAGTAAATGGACGCTAAGACACCTTTGATTCCACCACAAAACACTGATGCAGAAGCATCTCTTCTTGGCGCAATTTTAATTGACACTGATGCATTGGTTAAAATAGCAGATAAAATTGATTCTTATGATTTTTATGACGAAAAACATCGTTACATTTTTGAAGCAATAACTCAACTTTATGACAGACATAGTGCGATAGACGTTTTAACATTGTCTGACCAGATGAAAATTAACACGACTCTTGAAGCTATTGGTGGTTCTTCATACCTAGCTGAACTCACAAATTTCGTACCAACATCTGCACATGTTGAACAATATGCAGAAATAGTAGGGCAAAAAGCACTTCGTCGCAGACTTATTAAGGCTGCACAAGATATAACTACCATGGGATTCAATGAAACTAACAAACTCCAAGAACTTATCGAAGAAGCTGAATCAAGATTGTTCGAAGTTAGCCAGAAACATATAAAACAAGACATAACGAGTTTAGAAACTATATTAAATGAAAGCTTTGAACGTTTAGATGAATTACACAAAGATAAAGGCAAGATCCGCGGTGTTCCTACTGGTTTCAAAGATTTAGACAACATATTAGCCGGATTACAAAAATCTGATCTTATTGTTTTGGCAGCAAGACCATCAATGGGTAAGACTGCGCTTTCATTAAACTTGGCACATAATGTTGCCATACAATCAAAACAACCGGTTTTACTTTTTAGTTTAGAAATGAGTAAAGAACAACTTGTAGATAGACTGCTCGCAATGGAGTCGGGTGTTGATGCTTGGGCCTTAAGAACCGGAAATTTAACAGATACTGATTTTGAAAAAATTGGTCAAGCGATGGGTACTTTATCCGAAGCTCCAATTTATATTGACGATAGTCCCAGTATTACCGTAAGTGAACTTCGAACTAAAGCTCGCCGGGAAGCACACACAAGAGATTTAGGATTGATAATTGTTGACTATCTACAACTAATGAGTGGTGGGGCAAAGTTTGGTTCAGAAGGAAATCGAGTACAGGAAATAAGTGAAATTTCTCGTGGTCTTAAAGGAGTCGCACGTGAGTTAAATGTTCCAGTTATGGCTCTAAGTCAACTAAGTCGTTCAGTAGAGTCAAGAAGCCCTCAAATACCACAGTTAGCTGACTTGCGTGAGTCTGGTTCAATCGAACAAGACGCAGATGTCGTGGCATTTATTTATAGAGAAGATTACTACAATCCGGAAACTGATCGTCGAAACATTACTGATATACTCATTAAGAAACACAGGAATGGTCCAACAGGTTCTATTGAACTATATTTTGATAAAGAAAGACAACGATTCAGAACTCTCGACACAAAACATACTCAGCCTTTTGAAAATTAAAAAAAATTGAAACTTGGTAACCTATCATACATCCAAATCCTGTATAATAAAGAGTAATAGATGAAAATACCTAAGAGTAAGTTCAAAAAGTGGTTGTTGTTAATGTGGCGTCCTCTTTTGATTTTTATTGGAGTAACAGCTGTCGTTAGTTTTATGTTTGGTTTCAAAATTGGTAGCCTTACCCCCGGAGCTAGTGAGTCAGAAGTTAACTATATACATTCAGTAGTTTCAGGTAATGAACTTGTAAAAAACCCACTATATCTTATTCACAAATTACCAATATATGTACTGTTTAAATTAAACATAAACAGCCTGTCAGCGTACAGAGCCATAAGTGGTATTTTTGCTGGAGTTGCTGCAATTAGTTGTTACTTTATACTTCGAGAATGGTACACAAATAGGATAGCTGTTCTTGGAAGTATACTTTTCTTAAGCTCTGCCTGGATTCTACATACTGGTCGGCTTGCCACACCCGAATCTTTATTTCTGTTAATAATGCCACTAATTTGGGTTGCCGTATGGATGTATAACACAACACTCCGAAAAACAGCTTTGCTGGTTTTAAGTTTGGTTTGCTCAGTTTGTTTTTATGTACCTGGATTTGGCTGGCTGTTACTTATAACTGCAATTTGGCAACGAAAAAGAATTTGGGAAGAAATCAAATTCGTACCAATGTGGTTTAGGATATTATGTGCGTTAATTCTAGTAGCAGGTCTTTTGCCGCTAATTTGGGCCAGCATATTTTCACCGAAAATTATACTTCTAGCATCTGGCCTGCCAGTGAATATTCCAACAATTAGAATGATTATAAATAACTTTGTTCATATACCTGAATTTATATTTTTACGAGGACCCAGTGATTCTACTAGATGGCTTGGACGATTGCCAGTTCTCGATGTGTTTAGTACTGCAATGTTGATTTTGGGCATTTATAGTCTTCGATTCAAAATGAAACATCATAAAAATCAAATATTAATTGGCAGTTCTATATTCTTTGCAGTTCTTATAATTACAGGGGGTGCCTTGACTATAACAGTGCTTATGCCTGCAATTTATATACTTAATGCTGGCGGAATAGCATTTCTATTACAACAATGGTTCACAGTTTTCCCACGCAATCCCTTCGCTCACATACTTGCAACTTCTTTAATATCTGTTAGTGTATTATTTGTTGTTTTTTATCACGTAAGTCATTATTTTATTGCTTGGCCACAAACACCTGCAATAAAGTCAGCTTTTAGTCATTCTCTGGTAAAATAGTATAGATGTAATTGAGAGGAAAATTGTGAGTAAATTTGATCAAGCAAAAATGTTATTGAAAGTTAAAAAACTACAAAAAGAATTGCAAAAAATGACTATTACCGTAGAAAAAGGTGATGGTGCAGTAACTGTTGAAATAACTGGTGAACAAAAAATCAAAAAAATTAACATTGATCCTGAATATGTAGATTTAGACGACATTAGCCAATTAGAACGATGGATTGAAGACGCTGTAAAAGAGGCAATTCAAGATAGTCAAAAAGTTGCGGCTGAAAAAATGCAACCAATGATGGGTGCACTTGGTGAACTTGGTTTGTAGCAAGACATGAGCGTACTTCCGCCTGCATTAGAATCGGTCATTGAAGCTCTTGGCGCCTTGCCGGGAGTTGGGTCTCGAACGGCCGAACGATACGCATATTATTTGCTAAAATCTGACCCAATCGTTGCCAATAAAATTGCTTCTGATGTTAGCAATCTTCATAAAGGCGTAAGTTTTTGTAATAAAACTTTTGCACTCGTGTCTAGTGACCAAGAATTATCAGAGTTATACACAGACTCAAAACGTGATAAAAAACTTGTCGCTGTGGTAGCCGAACCTTTTGATATTCTTGCACTTGAAAAAACTGGGCAATACCATGGAACATACCATGTTTTGGTAGGATTGGTGTCACCAATAGACGGTATTACCCCCGAACAACTACATATTGATGAACTCCTTAAACGAATCGACGATGACGGTGTACTTGAAATCATACTTGGTACAAATGCTAGCGTTGAAGGCGAATCAACAGCACTATATATACAGCAACAAATTGGAAGTCGAAAAATCAAAATTACTAGATTAGCTAGAGGTTTGCCAGTGGGGGTTGATTTAGAATATGCCGATCAAATAACACTGGGACGCGCATTAGAAGGAAGAACAGAACTGTGAACCAATTTCAAAACATTTCCGAAATCATTAATGTTGCGAATAAAATCGTAGTTCTACAAGCAGATAATCCTGATGCTGATAGTTTAGGTAGCGCACTCGCACTTGAAGCGATTTTAGAAGAACAAGGCAAAGAAGTGTATTTATATTGCGCTGTCGACATTCCAGACTACTTAAAATATTTAGAAGGTTGGAGTCGTATTCTGAACATATTACCATCACAATTTGATTTAAGTATCATTGTTGATGCCTCAACAATTGACTTGTTTGAACGATTAAAATCATCAAACAATACATCTTGGTTAGCAACTAAGCCAAATATTGTGTTGGATCATCATAAAGAAACATCAAATAATATCGACTTTGCTACAGAAATCTTGAATGATCACGAAGCATCCTCAACTTGTGAAGTCATCTACAATCTAGGTAAAAAACTTAACTGGAAACTTCCAACAGATTCACTTCCTTACTTGTTAACCGGGATATTGGGTGATACGCAAGGTTTATCTAACCAGCTGACTAGATCAGAAACATATCATATAGTTGGCGATCTTGTAGAACTAGGAGTTGACAGGCCTGCGCTGGAAGAACTACGACGCGCATCAAGTAAAATGCCCGAGTCAATTTACAGATATAAAGCAACTCTTATAGAAAGAACTGAGATAGTTGCAAATAAAAGAGTTGCATTTGTATCGGTTCCACAGGATGAAATTAATAAATATAGTCCACTTTATAACCCAGGCCCTCTCATCCAACAAGATATGTTACAAATAGAGAATGTTTTAGTAGGAATTGTTTGTAAAATTTATGATAATGGTAGGGTTACTGGCATGATACGATGTAACCCTAAAGGTGGTATTGGCAGCGATTTAGCTGCAAGTTTGGGTGGTGGTGGGCACGCATTCGCTGCGGGATTTAAAATTCAAGATGGACGTTCGTTTGAAGAAATAAAAAACATGTGTATATCAAAAGCATCGGAACTTTTAGACAATCTAATTATGGATAAAACTGATGAAGCTATACAACACGCTTAATCGAAAAATTGAAACATTCAAGCCTATCAAGGACGATGAGGTTACTTTATATACTTGTGGACCAACAGTGTACGATTACTACCACATTGGTAATATTAGAAACGCAGTTTTTAATGATACATTACGAAGAACTATTAATGCATCAGGGTATAACGTAAAACATGTTATGAACATCACGGATGTTGGACACCTAGTTTCTGATGCCGATCAAGGTGATGATAAGTTGGAAAAAGGTGCACTTAGAGAAGGAAAAAGCGTTTGGGAAATTGCAAAACATTACACAGAAGCATTTAAGAGCGATATGTTGGCAATGAATGTGTTGCCACCAAATGCTTATGTAGATAAAAACAATAACGACAACTATGCACGTGCAACTAATTTTATTGTCGAACAGATAGAAATGGTGAAGCTACTTATAGATAAAGGCTTTGCATACAAAACAGAGCACGCAATATATTTTGATGTTGCTAAGCTTCCCAGTTATGGAATTTTGACTGGACAAAAATTAAGTGAGAAAGAAACGGGTGCCAGAAGTGATGTAGTAACAGATCCTGAAAAGCGAAATTCACATGATTTTGCAGTTTGGTTCATGGCAATTGGACATTTTGAAAATCACACAATGCAATGGGATAGCCCTTGGGGCAGTGGATTCCCTGGCTGGCATTTAGAGTGTTCTGCAATAATCCATGCTACCTTAGGTGATCCTATCGATATTCATACGGGTGGTATTGACCATATAGGTACTCATCATCCAAACGAAATGGCGCAGACAGAAGCTGCGTACGGCCATATACTTGCAAATTATTGGGTACATAACGAATTTATATTAGTTGACGGGGCTAAAATGTCAAAATCAAAAGGGAATAGCTATACCTTAGAAAATGTTAAAAGTCGGGGGCTAGAACCAATGGCACTACGACTTATTTATCTTCAGGCACACTATCGCACTGAATTAAACTTTAGTTGGGATAATTTAGAATCAGCACAGAACAGATTATCAAGATGGCGATCAATAGCAGATTTATTATTTCAAAAAGACAAAGTTACATCCATCACAGACAAAGAACATAGTCATGGCGGCGTTGATATCCTAGGGGCATTACAAAATGACCTAGACACTCCAAAAGCGTTAGAACTAATTGAACATGAATTTGGCAATTTTGAGAATAAACCAATATGTTTTATTTGTTTAGATAATTTAATCAAATCAATCGACGAACTATTAGGGATAAAAATACAAGGCAATGATATTGACGCAAAAACTAAATCTCTAATACACGAAAGGCATCTAGCCCGTGAAAATAAGAATTGGGAATTATCAGATAAACTTCGAGATGATCTTCATACTAGTGGCATAGGCATTAAGGATAACGGCAATCTACAAATATGGTTTCGCCTCTAAATTAAACTTGTTTAATCTGTTGCAGGTACAGGTTGTTTAGAATTACTTAAAAGTTTTCGAGTAGTTAAATAATCGAGTACCATTATTCTTATACACCCTGCTACAGGAATAGCTAGTAAGCCACCAAATAGGCCACCAAAATTAACACCAATAATTACTGAGCTAAACACAAGAAGTGGTGACATATTTGTCGAATTAGCTTGAATTTTTGGCTGCAGTACATAGTTTTCAATCTGTTGATATGTAATATAATAAGCCAAAATACCTATTGCAGAAACTGGCGATGTAAATAGCGCAACTGTACTTACTATAACTGCTCCTATCGTATGGCCAACTAGGGGTATAAGCCCGGCAATAAATACTATTACCATGAGAGCAAACGGGTAACTAACATGGAAAGCGATTAGTGGCACCAGGATCATAACAGACGCTAGTGCAGCAAGAGTTACTTGACCATTCACAAATCCAGTTATTACCTTATACATATCCCCAGTTATTCTCTCATACTGTGGAAGTTTTCTGTCTGGCACAAGTCGACGAGCAAATAAGACCCAGTTTGGGCCTTCTATAAGCATCATAAATGTTAGAACAATAATAGTTAATACAGAAAATATGCTACTTGATACTCGTGTTATAGACGATACAGCATTACCACTAAAATTACTTAGCTTACTTGATAGTTCAGATGAGAGTTTATCAGTTTGATCTTGAAGATGATATTTACGTACAAACCTACCAAGTCCAGTGTCTTCATTTCTTAAATCATCAATAAGTGTAGGCGCCACGCTTATAAATTTACTAGTCTGCTTAACCAGTGGTGGCATTATGCTTGCTAAAAAACTCACTATTAGTGCAGTAATAATAAAAAACGACAAACCTGTTGCTAAAGTTCTATTACCACGCCTTTTACCAGGTATTTTTTGTGCTAACCAGTGTACTGGTAAATTGAGTGCTATTGCCAAAATAAAAGCCGTAAAAATTAATATAAGTGCATGTGATGCTTTTCCAATTGCAGAAAACAACAAAATTGATGCAATCGTCAAAAATAAAACTTTAACGACAGTCCCATTACTTACAGCTATTTCAACATCATCAATATTTTTTTTGTTTCCAAAACTAATCATGGTTTTATTATCTCATTTCTCGCCGTCTATGCAACAGCGCTTGATTATATAATTTTACAATACTGTCCCCAACTATATTGACATCAAAGTTTTTCACTAGTTCATGCTGTTTAGAATGCAAGGAATTTTTGTAATTATGATCTTCTAATAAATTTTGAATTTTATCGGCAAGCAAATTAGGATCATTAGGATTAATTAATGATTCAGGAATAGATCCAAGAACACATCTGTAGCCTGGATTATCGCCACCTAAAACAGCTCCTGCTCCTGCAGCAATAGATTCAATGAGTACAATTCCAAAACTTTCACCACTAGTAGAAGGAAATATAGCAATATCTGCAGAAGCTAATAAGTCTCGCTTACTGAATTCTTCGACATATCCAATAAATTTAACATTACTTAATTTATTTGACTTAGCATATTTTTCAAGCTTATTTTTTTCAGGTCCATCACCAGCAATAATAATTTCAAGTTTAAATTTATAGTTTTTATTTAAGTGTTTAATTGCTTTAAGTAATTGCATGCAACCTTTACGGGGAACTAGTCGACCCAAAAATACAATTCTAGATGCATGGATTGGTACTGTACTCTTCCATTTTTTAAGATTAATCATATTCGGAATAACGCTACTAACTAAACCATAATGCGACTTAGCAAAGCTTTGAGCTGATTCAGAAACACTACAAATAGCATCAATTCTATTGATTTGTCGTTTTTGTAGCAGGCCAAGTGTTTTATTTGCATTTTTTTGAAGCCATCCATAAGGAAGTATGTGAAATGTACCTACAACTGCAGTATTTTTATTGGCAAATTTGATAATTTTTCCTGCCATAAACGGACTATATGGCATTTGAATGTGCAGAATATCATATTTTTCTCTATTTAATAGAGATTTTATAGCAATGGTATTAGCCGGCAATGGTATCGAAAGTCTGTTACCATTGAACCTCACTTGGACATTTCTACTTAGACTGTGCACATTTGTTGATTTTTTTGATTGGCCAACCAAATAATGTACCACGTGACCTTCATTTTCTAACCAAATTCCAAGTGTTTTTATGTACTGCTGAACGCCATCATTCCTGTCTAAGCTATCATCAAATACTAGACCAATTTTAAGTTTTGTAGAGTTTTTCATATTGATCTACTATATTTGTATAATCATACTGTTTTACTTCCTGTAATGCCCATTTTTGCCATAATTTTCTTATAGACTCGTCAGTCATCATCAAATCTAGTTTACGTGTAAACTCATTTATTTCTCTTGGGTCAACCAGTGAAAGCCTACCTGATCCTTTCAGTACTGATGCATATCCCGGATTATCACCACTTACTATTGGAAGTCCACAAGCCATAGCCTCTAAAAGAACAATACCAAAACTCTCACCATACCTTGCCGGGGAGCAAAAAACAGTAGCCTCACTTAGTAACTTAAATTTTTCTGCTTCACTAACATAACCTAGAAATTGTGCGGAAATTTCATGTTCTCGAACATACTTCTCCAACATTGCTCTGTCAGGACCATCACCAGCGATTAAAAGCTCAACTCTTCTGTGTTTTTGTTGTAATTGTTTTACGGCTTTAAGAAGGAACTTTACACCTTTTCTCTTTTCTAATCTACCAATATATAAAATAGTATTAGCTTTTACAGAGTCTTTTTTTTGAACAATGTATTTTTTAAGATCTATTCCATTTGGCACAATTTCAATGTTTCGTTCAGTTAGGGTACTTACATAACTAGAGGCGGCGTTAGAAACAGCAGTCAAAGTTTTAAAATATTTTAGTTGAGACTTGGTATACGGAGTAATAACTTTTTCAATTGTGCGACTCATTACAGTGTCAGGCAATTTAGCATGAAATGTTGCAATATTTTTAGCCTTACTCCTTGTTAAAAGTTGAAGTGATAGCATTGGAACCCATGGTTCATGAAAGTGCAAGATGTCATATTTTTCTTTTTCAAATAATTTATCAACTTCATCTGTGTCTACTGTGACTGAAACTTGCGCTGTGGTGTTAAAAGGTGATTTTATATCTCTACCACGCCCAAGTAATCTGACGTATTCTGGAACGTTACCACTAAATTCCTTTGGCTTAAAGGTGATAATCTGGACGTCATGGCCACGTCTAGTAAGCTCGAATTGCAAGGCCAAGACGCATTCCTGTACACCACCACCTTTGAAAAGGTTATATGGACAAACTAGCCCGATTTTCATATATGTTTATTATAACCTATTACTTAGGACAAGACTTATATTGGACTTGATAATATCTTTCGTAACTTATCGGGAAGGAATGGCTTTGCCTCTTCCTTGGATTGAATCATGCTTGGTCCATGAGAACCAAGTTTTGATTTTACTTCGTGGAAATCCTCGAATATTATTCTCATATGCTGTTCAACGCTATGATGATTAAAGTAGCGATCAGCGTCAACCGAAATATGCCAAACTGGAAGTTTAATATTTTTTTTACAGTTATCTAACGTTAGAAATTCCACAGCTGTTGACATATATGTCCGAACATCATTAGCATGCCAAAGATGAATTTCAAATTTCATTATAGATCTCTTTTCAGCTTTACTGACGCCCACGAATTTATCTTTTGCATTATGAGTCTTGCTATAAGCTAGTCGAAGAAATATTGGATTTAAAATCACGTTTTTGAAAAATATTGAAGGCAAGTGTCGTTTGAAAATTTTCGATAAATTTAAATAGAATCTATACCTAGTTCTTGAAAAACTAAAATCATCTTTATGCGTAAAGCCAACAGCACTTACAAATAAATCTACTTTTTTAACAAGCTCTGGATTTCTTTGCAACATCCGAGTTGCAACTACAAATCCAAAGCTTAGCCCAATTATTGTAATTCTTTTTCTTTTGTAACGTAATTTTATAAAAGTAGCCAAATAGTCTGCCAAGTTATCCAAAGTAGCATCTTGGCCAATTTTATAGTAACTATCCATACCCCCGAATCCTGGCAAATCAGGCATTGTGACTGGGCCATATTGACTAAGATCTTCCATAATCCCCCAAAACCTCTCAAGTGACGAATGATGACCATAGACAAATAACATTTCTCTTTTTTTGTCAGTAGAAGATGGCAAATAAAGCATACGACCGTGTAAGCCGTTAATGTACAGCGAAGTTATGAAATCTTTCGGATGTTTTTGTGAGGTGTTTGACATGTTTAGCTGTATTCTACCATTTACAAGATGTTAAAGGTACTTATTGATTAAAAATACCCACCGCCATGACGTAAGCGCCAGCTAAATGATTGTCCAGAAATTTGTTCTGGAACAATAATGTCAATATCATAGATTTTATTACCAGTGTGTAATTTTATTGCGGCAACATTTTCATCTGATTTTATTGTTGGACCTAATTGTTTTTCAGTGACTTCGATTCTAGTCTCTTGACCTATCCAACTTACAATGCTTGGCCCTTGTCGTACAATTGCATCAACTTGTTTGCCACCTGTTTGCGACACCTTGCCAATAATTTGGCTTGTCGCTATAGGCTTGGTTAATTTAAAGTTTTTAAAAGTTTCATCCAGTAATGGCTTTGAATCGGCTATTGCAATTGACAAATTAGCTGCACCCATGATCACGCCAACGACTGTAGCTTTGTAGCTGGATTCAATTTGCCTAGTTGCAGCAAACATATATACTCCTCCTGCTTCTTCAGTATTCCCAGTTTTTATGCCCACAACCCCGTTTATGCCTAGTTGATCGTTGACATTACGAACAACCCCAGCCACAGGCAACTCAGCCACAGGTTGTGCCACAATTTCAGAAATGATTGGTTGATTCATCGCGATTTCTGCAAGTAAAGCGAGGTCTTCGGCAGTACTCTTAGTATTTGCAGAAAAACCACTTGCGTCGGCAATTACAGTGTTTTTCATGCCAAGAGTCTTAGTAAAAGGGTTGACGAATGCGAGATAATTTTCTGTTGAACCAAAAGCCCATCGTACCAAAATATCTGCCATATTGTTTGCAGACGGCAAAAGCAGAGCTTGGATTGCCTGATACAAAGTAAGCTCCTCACCAGCTTTGACTTCAATAACTGACTGGAATTGTGATAAGTATTCACGGTACGTTTTCTCGTCTTGTGGAGTAATTTTTATTTTTTCACCTTGATCTCCTGTTAGTAGGGGGTGCTGTTTTAGAACAGCTAGTGCAGTAATAACTTTTGCGACACTGGCAATAGGCAATTGTTTTTGTTCGCCATTCTTTGTCAATAAACCATATCCGACAGCACCTATGGCTTGCTCTCCGTATTTAGGCCAGGGCATGCTTACCGACCCAATAGGTGGCGCATTTAAATGTGAGATTTCAGTTTTAAGATTTGGCAAAGGCACTAATAAAGAAGCAAATACATAGACAATGAAAACAACTATCAAAAGTGGCAAAAACGATCGTTTGCGTCGGCTAGACTTTTGTTTTTTGGTTCGCTGACTACGGCGTTGCTCCAACTCCTTGGGTTCCAAAACTTTCATTAAACATAAGTATATATGACTTTCGTGTATTTACGTAGATAGATGTCAACTCTCAGTCGAATATCGAAACTATAGCCAGCATAAGTTTGATTAACTTAACTGCATCGTTGCCCCCAAGAGTAAAATAAGTTAAAATCTAATCTGTTCAACGCTAGTCAAATCAATGATAGTGGGGCGTGGCCAAGTGGTAAGGCACCAGTTTTTGGTACTGGCATTCGCAGGTTCGAATCCTGCCGCCCCAGCCATGAAGAATGAATAGCCGGAATTAGCTCATCCTGTATCCGTTGGGGCTGGGTTCTAACCTTTAGGTATTGTTCTTCAAGTTGTTTATAGTCATTTTCAATCGGTGCAAGCCATGGATGCGGTGTAATTACTAATTTTCCTTCTAAAAGCACTGGGTTCGAACCAAGGTCAGCCATAATCTGCCGTTTGACCTCGATACTGCCATTATTAAATCGTTCTCGGCCGTGAACCGCTAGTTCAAATGTTCGTGTAAATGTACCGTACCAAGCGTCAGCACGTTTCTTGGTATCTACCAGTTCTTTATCAAGATTTTTAATTTCGGCTTCCAGTTCCTTTTTACCAACCTTGAACTCGTCAGGGCTAATCATTTCTTGCGAGGCCATCTTAATAAGGTTCTTCATTTCCTTGTGTTTACCCTCTATAGCACGGTTCTGACTGCCGAGAACCGCCTCTATATCAGTTGTCTCAACATCATTCTGGTCATCTAGGGTTTCGAGCGCCCAGTCCTTAAATTGCGGTAGGATGGAGTGTTTACTTAATTCGTCATTAAACTGCTGCTTTAAATTATTCTCATTTAAGTTGTGACGCTGAGAGCAGGGTCGCTTTCGAGTGCAATGATAGTAGATGAAAGTTTGAGATTTACCATTTTTATAATGTCTAGTCTTTTCCTCGGCTGTAATAGCGCACCCACATTCGCCACACATAAGTATGGTTTTAAAGGTAAATACCTTACGTGTCTTAAGCTTACGCGTGCCTTTACTACCGAGTATTTCTTGTACTCTATCGAACTCATCCACGCTGACCATGACAGGGTATGACGCCTTTTGGTACTCATCTACTTTGCCTGGTGTTGGAATTAGGCCAGCGTAGCGGGGATTTTTAAACATGCCCCATAAACCATTGTCAGAAACTGGCCCACTGGCATGCTTACGGCTACCACGCGTTTGATAGCCCCACTGTTCATTAGCAATACGCGCTACTTGCGGCACACTATAATCGCCGGTTAACAGCAAATCCCACATCTTCCTGCGCAGATTAAACCGTTCGGTGTCTTTAATAATAATGCCGTAGCTGCCACCATCTGGACTGCGCTGATTAAGATAGCCTTCGATAGCGCGGCCGGTTAACCACCCACGTTTACGTTGCTCGTCGTTACCACGCTTGACATCCTTGCTGAGCTTAGAGGAATAATACT
>JBBQAJ010000014.1:0-21281 GCA_038316195.1 Saccharimonadales bacterium (SeqCode) | reverse complement strand
GCATTTTTGTTTGTTGCGTCTGTAGGATTATTTGTATCATTTGCCCAAGCAAACGGTATTTTGCGAACACTTGCAGTTGCTCTTGTTACATTTGTTATGTATTCAAGTGGAATTTGGATGTATCAAAACAAGCCAAAGCTCAAGCCAGCAGGCCTCGCTTTTTCAGGAATTGGAATTGCGACAATGCCATTAGTTGGCTTGGCTGCATACAACTACGTTTTTATTAATCAAGCGAGAGAAGTTTGGTTTTTAACATCTATATTATCTGCAATTTTATACGCTCATGCTCTAATAAAGTTTCGAAAACCATTAATAAATTATATTTTTATATTTACTTTTTTGTCGCTGTTTGAATCGGGAGTATCTGTTGCGAATGCTCCAATATATTATTTTGGCTGGGCAATGGCCTTTGTTGGAATTTGCCTTCAGCTACTGAGTAAATGGAAAGGCTTTTGGCCAGAACTTCAGGAATCTTCACGAAATAGCGGACAACTGTTTCTGCCACTAGCTGTAATAGTCTCTATGGTTTTAGTTGTTCAACAAGGTTTTGGCCAATTAGGTATTTCATTGCTATTGGCAAGTTCGTATTATGCGCTTGAAGCATTGCGTACCAACAACTCCTATCGTTCAAATAATTTCTTAGTTAGTCACATTACTTTACTCGCGGGGATCTGTTGTCTGGTCTATTCGTTTACGGGCAGCATAAATTCGATAGCAATTCTACTAGTTGGTTTAAACTTTATACAAACTCCAGCGCTATGGTATACCAAAGAAGATACTGACATAGGTCAAAATTACGGAAATGTATTAATATTGTCAGCCATAGCAAGTATGGTCTTTGCTCTTGGTAGCCCTAGTTTAGTTTTTGGATCTGTATTTGCTTTCGTTTTAATTGGAATTTTAATTTGGTTGCGCCAAAAGAGAGCTGATGCATATGGCTTGACGGTCGTAGCATGGATGGCTTTACCAATAATCTATTGTCAATATGTAGCAAACCCCAAATCAAATATTAAATTGCAAGTGGGCTTACTTTCAGGCTCTCTGATAATTCAGCTTATAGTAATGTTTATACATGGCTTTAATGACAAAATTTCAGAGTGGATTCAAACTGCTCGAGCTATGTATCTAGTAAGCTCACTTCTTGTACTTGTTAGTGCCTTGTTTGCGGGACCAAATACAACGTTTTTGGCATCCATGGTTGTTGCTTTGACAGCTTTGGCGCTGGCATTTGAAGATGATAAAGATTCTTGGTCTATTGTAGCCGGAGTATTAATAACCACACCTTTAATAATTGCATGGATTGTCCCTGAATTGTTTTTAGTTGCACTGATACTATCGCTTTTATTCAACATTGGTCTTACTCTCTGGACAAGACAAGAAACAAACAGATGGTTTAGTACTGGCCTGTGGCTGCTACTACCAATAGGTTTTGGTCATTTAGGGTTTATTACAAATTGGCATATAGAAATTTATGCATGGGCATATGTTATTGCAATGTTTGGTCTTATATTTTCTCGTGCAATCGCACGTGGTTCAGTGTTTTTGTCAACCCATATTCCATTGGCTAGCTATGTCAAATCTGCAAGTCAGTCTTATGTAGTTGGATATATATTTGCTGCTATATTAGCTGTAGTGCTGTCGCTCAACTCTGCAAATTCTCAGTTACACACTACCTTTATTAGTCTTGTGCTGCTATCTGTTGTTGGGTATTTAAGTCGATATATTGAAAAACGAACAGATATACTTATGGCTATTCCTCTATTAGCTCAATTTATTGCATGGAGCGCAATTCGACCTAGCCTGGAAACCGGATTACATAGTTTTCTACTAATAAGTTCTGCTATCTCAATTTTTGGATACCTAATAGTCAGAATATTATCTGACGACGAAAAAACATACCAAAAATATAAAAACGTTTTAACAGCATCACTTTTATGTGCCTTTATAGCCCCTTTTTCTATTGTATTTATTGGCTCAACTATATGGCCAATGCCAGTAGGACTTCTTTTTGCTGGTTGTTTACTATATGACTATTTAAGTGACACTACCCAAAATAACCGAGAATTTTCTGGAGGAGTTATATTAGCTGGTTTTATGTGGTTGTTGTTTTATTTTGGAGTCAGAGAATTTCAGGCATACAGTCATATAACGGCAATGCTTTTTGCGGGATACGCGTTTTGGAGAACTAATAGAAAAGAAACTGTAAACGCCGACAATTATTTGATGCTTATGCTGGCAAGCGCAACAATTCCGTTGATATTTCAAGCGTTGGCAGGTGAGTCTGGTGGGATATATGGTTGGTGGCTACTCCTCGAAGAAATTGGATTTATGCTACTGGGAATGGCACTTAACAAACCAATTGTTATCAGATGGGGTCTTTACGTAGCGCTTGGTGCTGTGCTATATCAGTTACGCAATTTAGCTTGGGCGGCTTTGACGGTGTTGGCGGCCTTTATAATCGGGCTCGCTGTATTCCAGTTACAAAAACATTCTGACAAAACTAGCACTCTATAGTGTTTAGTGCCAATTTCAGCTATAATAGACTGTATTAAAAATGTTAAATTACTGAGAGATTATGTCTAAAAGAGATTATTATGAAGTTTTAGGAATTGGAAAGTCTGCTTCGGCAGATGAGATAAAAAAAGCTTTTCGTAAAGCAGCAGTTCAGTATCACCCAGACAAAGAAGGGGGAGATGAAACCAAATTCAAAGAAATAAATGAAGCATACGAAGTTCTAAAAGACTCGTCAAAACGCCAGCGATATGACCAGTTCGGTCACGCGGGTGTAGGTGGTGCATCTGACGGTGGTGGTCCTTCCCAAGGCTTTGGCGGATTTGGTGGACAGGGTCAAGAAGTAAATTTTGATTTTGGAGATTTGGGCTTGGGAGATATTTTTGGAAGCTTTTTTGGGGGAGGGCAACAGGGTGGACAAAAAAGTCGTAGAAGCCGTGGTCGTGATGTGGAAACATCAATTGAAATTACTTTCGAACAAGCTGTGTTTGGTACTGAAGTCGACTTAAACTTAAACCTAGAAGATACTTGCGAACATTGCAAAGGTACTACAGCCGAACCTGGACACGAACTCGTTACTTGCGAAACATGCAAAGGATCGGGGCAAGTCGTGACTGCAACTAGAACTATATTTGGTAATATTCAGCAGGCTCAACCATGCCCTAAGTGCAAAGGTACGGGTAAAATTCCAGAAAAAGAATGTTCAGTATGCCATGGCAAGGGCACTAAATCTAAAAACCAAGAAGTACGGCTCAAAGTACCTGCTGGAATTGACGAAGATGGAGCCACAATTCGTCTGCGCGAGCATGGTGAAGCAATTGCAAATGGACCCAAAGGTGATTTGTACGTACACGTTCGCGTAAAGCCACATAAACGTTTCGCAAGAGAAGGTGATTTAATTCTTAGCGATGAACATGTAGACATGATTGATGCAACGCTTGGAACTGAAATATCTGTAGATACTGTAGATGGACCTGTGAAAATGAAAGTTCCAGCAGGAACGCAGTCTGGTTCTGACTTTAAGCTATCTAATCATGGGGTTACTCATCTTAAAAGTGACACACGTGGCGCTCATATAGTAACTATAATAGTAGACACACCAACAAAATTGAGTAAACGTCAGCAAGAACTCCTAGAGGAATTCAAACAAAACCAAAAACGTGGATTGTTTAGCTAAACTTAAACAGTTTGTTTATTCTTAGATTTGTTCTCGTACATTGAGGCATCAGCTTCAGCAAGTAACGTTTCTACAGAAGTTGGATTTTGAGGATCCCAAACCGCAAATCCGATGGAGACATCGAATCTTTTTGATTTAATGTCATCTGACTGGGAATCAACAAAATCTGACACAACACCTTGCATATAGCCCATCTCTTCTGACATTGATTCATATGGCGAGTGATTATTTCGACGGCTATTCTCGCTGAGGTTGAATGTTGCAGAAAATTCATCCCCTCCATATCTACTTCCCAGAGTACGATTATCATGAGGTATTTCTTTGCTTGGATCTTGTATAAGAGTATCGTGACTTATCATGTCGTTTTTACGCTTAAACTGTTCGTTAAGACAGTTTCCGAAATCACTTAAAAGCTTGTCACCTCTTTCATGCCCTAATTCGTCATTGACTCGTTTGAAAAAATCAAGGTCCATAAACGCAATACCAAATGCCGCACCAGATTCCATTCGCTTACTTAAATCTTTTTTCCAGTATTCTTTACGAAGTAGACCTGTTAATGGATCATGCTTAGCTTCTTCAGCATTAGTAAATGCTTCCCACCTTGCTCGTCCAGCTAATCTAAATCCCTTGGCTACAGCTTCTAATGTAGGATCGTCTGGGTATTGCGTATCTGGAATTGGTTCAAGCAATTTATTTATAGGATATGAGTCCGAGGATTTCATAAATATATTATAGCATAAGAAGTATAGGAATGTCAATGGGGGGATGTACAATTTGACCTGATTGAATAATAATATTAATTAGAATGAAAAAGCATATGCTAAATCTAAAAAACCAAAATGGATTTATATCAATGATTTTAGTTCTCATTGTTCTGTTAGTTATCGGAATTACATTTGTGTATATTCGAGTAAAAAGTGTAAATGGTTGACAGTATACGTTTAAAAATGTTAAAATATGTCTAAGTTTGGTAGACCAGAAGTTAGTTGTGGATCACAAATCGACACTAACCTAAATAAACATTAATCAGGAAGATAACTACAACACACATGCAGTGGAATAACGATATTGATTTGAGTGAAAGACAATTTACCGCACGACTGATAATCCAGCGGTCACTGTTACGTGGTTGGCGGGTTGCTGGGTTTGACTCTAATCCAGCAATAATTTTTATTTATCCTCATCCTGGGAGTAAACCTGTAAAAGTGTTTAGTGCCTTACCACCCAATACTACATATATATCTGCAAAAATTGCGCGTGATAAGCATATTACAAGTGAACTATTGTCACAGGGTGGCATAGCTGTACCAGCAGAACTTTTATTGACTGAAAAAATCACTATTTCAGACGAAAAATTAACGGATTTTATCGATAAGCACACAAAGATAGTCGTAAAACCACTAGATGCTGCTCATGGCAAAGGCATAACTATGGGTGTAAATAATTTGGCTAAGCTCCACAAAGCAATTATTTACGCTTCTAGTAACAGCCCTAGCAAAAAAGTATTAATTCAAGAAGAACTTCGTGGCCATGATATTAGAATAGTTACTCTTGGCTACGAATTTTTAGAATCGATGAGTCGAATACCCCCACATGTAATTGGGGATGGGCAACATACCATCCGAGAACTTATTGTAGAATTAAATAAGCATGAAGACAGAGGTGAAACTTACAAATCAAGATTGGCAAAAATATCAATAGACAAAGCTGAAGCATTTTTGGAACCAGGAGAACTAGATAGAATTGCCTCATCAGATGAAGAAGTTCAAGTGATAGGTATATCAAACATAGGAACTGGTGGGACAAGGGAAAATACTAAAAAAACTGTTCCTGAATTTCTTATAAATATGGCAATCGAAGCAGCAAAAATCATGGAACTACCTGTGTGTGGTGTGGATTTTATTGTTGCCAAAAAACCACTACCAAATAGCACTCCAGAAGAACTTCAGGCAAAAGTAATTGAAGTAAACAGTTGTCCGTCACTTACGCACTACGAAGACCTAAATTCTGATGATCAATTGTTGGCTATTGACAAATATCTTGATTACATAGAAAGTATCAATTGAAACGGGTTTGTACCTGTTCCTGACACTCAAAAGGCTTAGGTAAGCAACATGTCAACATACGAACAAGCATTAGATCGAACTAAAGTACTTTTTGTTGGTTCATATTTAGAACCTCAAAAATTTGCACTTGAAAAATTGAGTCGACTTTTGGGTAGAGACATAAGTGCCGTGGTTCTTTATGACGTAACTGACACCAATGCCAAAGAATCAATTGTATCGGATTCTTCAGCACTAATGCTGGCGTGTGACTTTTCTAGTTCGCTAGCGCTTCAAAAGGCTTTGAACCCAATTCGAGATAACCTACTTGCTGTCACGAACAGGGCAGAAAAAAATGTCCCATTGCTAAAAAAAATACTTCCACATGTTCCATATTTGAGTACACCTACAGAGCTTTCTCTGGACTGGACAACAGATAAAATTAAAATGAGGCAGTTACTTAGAGGTTATGATAAAACCATATCTCCTAAATTTTTAGTTGCACACGATGCTAGCAAAGAAACTCTCGACAGGATAGAAAGAGTAGTTGGTTTTCCTCTAATTATAAAACCTTCAGGGTTGGCTGCAAGTTTATTAGTTAGTTTGTGCTATCACCGTGAAGAGCTGGAAGAATATTTGGAAAAAACTGTTCGCAAGATAAACCAGATATATAAAAAGAAAAAAGGTCGTGGTGAGCCACAAATACTAGTTGAAGAATTTATGGATGGAGTCATGTATTCTACAGATGCATATGTTAACCAACGTGGAACCATTTATCACACACCTCTTGTACATGTAAAAACCGGTCGATCAGTGGGATTTGAAGATTTTTTTGGCTATATGCGCATTACTCCCGTTCAGTTAAAGCCGTATAAAGTCGAAGCTGCACAAAAAGTTGCCAAAGAAGCAATTGAAGCACTTGGTTTACGAAGCACTACTTGTCATATTGAACTTATGAAAACTGAAGATGGTTGGAAAGTAATAGAACTTGGACCTAGAGTTGGGGGGTTTAGGCACGAAATGTATAAACTTGCCTATGGTTTCGACCATTCTCTTAATGATATTTTGATACGAATTCCTAAAAAGCCATTAATTTCAAAAAAAATTAAAGGTTCGTGTGCTGTTCTTCAATTTTACTCAAAAGACAAAGGTCGCCTACAAGCACTGCAAGGAATAAACAGAGCTCGGCAGCTTGAATCTTTTTCTAGAATTAAAATCAAAAAGAAACTTGGTGATTTGTGTGATTTTGCTAGAAACGGCGACGACCCGGTACTAGATGTGGTTTTGTTTAATCCTAAACGTTCAAATTTACTTGCTGACATCCGTCGTCTAGAAAAAGCAATTCAGATAAAAGTCAAAAAACCAGCTCGAACTAAAAAACTTTCTTGAAATAAATGATATCAAAAAAAGTATTATTTACTAAAAAAATATTGTATTTAATATTTGGAATTTTTCTTATCTTATTAATTTTCAATATAAAAAGTCACGAAAGAAGGAAAATGTCAAAAATAGAAACCAAATTCAGCCAAGAAAAATTAAATATTAAAATAAACAATTCACAGTTTGAAGTAGAAATTGCTAGAACGGAATTTGAACGTCAAATAGGACTTTCTGGTAAGTCTGAAATTAATGAATCAGAGGGCATGGTGTTTATGTTCGATAGACCTGATAGGGCATGTTTTTGGATGAAAGATATGAAGTTTAATTTAGATATTTTATGGTTTGATACAGATCAAAAATTGATTTTCATTCAAAAAAATCTATCACCTGAAAGTTATCCAAATTCGTATTGTCCACCGAAAAATGCACAATTCGTTGTGGAATTGCTACCTGGAAAAGTTGATCCAAAATTAGGTGACCGATTGGAAATACAAAAGCAGAAGTAATAATAATTGATATTTTTAGTTGTTTGTTTTGTATGATTCGAATCAGGGTTGATTTATACACCTAATGTAGAGGTCTTAACTTATGTCATGTCTTTATTGCCATAGCTTAGTTCCTACTCAATTACTAATACTCGAATCTTTAATTATTTTAAAAATGTGTTTTATGGGATACCAAACCCTAAAGATGCCCATAGTGTGCAACCCGTAACAGCTAGTGGTGGCTTGATTTAAGGCACTTTCAAATAAGAATTATCAATTAAATATCGGATGTGGTAGCTAAATGTATTCTGCTTATGTTAACTTGTTGGCCGTACGCAGTTTTTTCGAGTATACTCAATTTAAATAGTTTTTAACGGTTTGAATTTTTAGGCAGGTATGCAAAAACTGAGATCAACTTTAAATCGTTCAAAACAAATTGTTTTTATTGTAATATTCGCAACTGTCGGAGTCGTATCATTAATTATTTCTCACGCTGTTAATCCCACTGCTAGTATTGAACCAGAAGATTCTTCAATTACGGGTAATGCCCAGAGCATCTCAGACAGCACTGCTTCGGGCAACAAGGCACTACAGTTCGGGAAATCAATTACAAATACATCTGTTGTTCGAGCTATGTTTTACTACCCATGGTTCAAAGAAACATGGGGTCCTGACCAGATTAATCCATTTACCAATTTCCATCCCATCGATGGTTATTATGATGACAACAACTCAAATGGCACTATTAACCAGAACTTATTTGATAAACAAATTGGAGAAATGACTTATGCCGGAATGGATGCTGCGATAGCCTCTTGGTGGGGACCAGAAGGCAAATACCCACAGAGTACTCACAAAGAAAATACTAGAATTCCAGCACTTCTTAACAGCCCGAGCAACAACTCTAATGGCAAGCAACTGAAATGGTCTCTATACTATGAGATGGAGAGTGTAGGTGATCCGACAGTCGCATCGATAACAGCTGATTTAGATTACATAAATACAAATTACGCCAACCACTCAAACTACTTAAAGATTAATGGAAAACCAGTAATCTTCGTATTTGAAGATAATAATGATGCTTGTGCCATGGCGACTCGCTGGACGCAGGCCAATAATGCATCGGTCGGTTTTTATATTGTTCTAAAAGTATTTTCTGGCTATGCGACTTGCACCGATCAGCCAGGAAGTTGGCATCAGTATGGGCCAGCTCTGGCTACTCAGTCGCAAATCCCCTATTCCTATACTATCTCTCCCGGTTATTGGAAAAAAGGTGACCCTGCAGTACAATTACCTCGATTAAGTGACGCCACTTGGGGTAGTAATATCGATGCTATGAAGGCCTCTAATGCCCAATTCCAATTAGTAACTTCCTTTAATGAATGGGGTGAGGGTCACTCAGTCGAGCCAGCTACTGAATGGCAGTCAACTAGCAGCTATGGTTCGTATATTGATATTTTGCATCAAAAACTAAGCACTGCTCCACCAATCGATAATGCGCCGTCTGTTACCATTACCAACCCAGCCAATGGTGCTACAGTTAACGGAATTGTACAAGTTAAATTCTTAGCCACTGATACTGACCAAACACCCGTTAATACCAGCAGTGTTAAAGTGACACTTGACGGTTCTAGCTTCACAGCTATTGCCACTGGCAATACTAATGAATACGCCTATAACTGGGACACATCAGCTCTTACTAGTGGTAGTACTCATACGATCACTGTCTCGGCTGCCGATACGGCTTCAAAATCTACCACTTCATCACCAATTACAGTTATCAAACAAAATAGTGTATGTAGTGGCAACCCAACCGCCCCAAGTAGTATCAACTCCAATCTGGCTGCATCAACGATAGTGATTAATTGGGGAGCTTCGACTCCTGCTGCCAGTTGTACTTTGGCAAGTTATCAAATTTGGCGAGTCGTAGGCGCTAACCCAGCCACATTGTTGAGCACCGTGTCTGCCAGCACCTTAAGTTACATTGACACCAGCTACCCATATTCCAGTAGCCTAAAATATTATGTAATTGCCTTAGATTCAGCTTCACCTCCACATCAATCACTCGCTTCGGCTAATTCAACAATTACGTCTCCATCATGCTCAGATGTAATTTCACCAACTATACCCGGAAATTTTATGGCAGTGTCAACAACAACTTCTGTAGCACTTTCGTGGACCGCTTCGACAGACTCAAGTAGTTGCGGTATGGCTGGCTACAAAATTTACCGTGTGATAAACTCTGTCGATACTGAGATCGGTACGGTTCTTGTTGGCAGTTCGTTGAGCTTCTCATCTACGGGTTTGTCGGCAAGTACTCAGTATACTTTTAGGATTAAGGCTTACGATAGTTCGTCGGCAGTTAACCTATCGGCTGCGGCAAGTGTCACGACTACAACTTCTCAGCCTAGCTCGGATATTATCCTGGTCGCGGCTGGCGATGTTCAGAAACCACGCTCTGATCTTCGCTATGGTATAGATACTGCCAACATTATTAAGAACCAGATAAAACCAACGATTGTGATTCTACCGGGCGACGTCCAGTATGAAAGTGGCGCCCTCAATGACTACAACAGCTATTTTGATAAAACCTGGGGAGGAAACCTACTTGGTTCGCGAATTTATCCATCGCCTGGTAATCATGATTATGGTACAAGTGGTGCTGCGGGCTACTTTAGCTATTTCAATGCCACCACTAATTCTATCAATGGCAACCCAGTTACAGGTCCAGCTGGTTCAGGATCGGGCTGGTATGCCTTTGATGCTGGGAGTAATTGGCGTATCTACAGTCTGAACTCTGAAACCGCTGGGTCAACTGCAAATACTCAAAACACTTTTTTGGCTAATGACATGTCCGCCAACCCAAAAGCCTGCAGTATCTTTTTTGACCACAAACCCTACTATGACTATGGTACTACACACACCAGTGACGGTTCTGCCACACTCCCGTGGTACAAAACTTTTTATTCCAATAATGGAGAAGTAGTTATAACAGGACATGAGCACAATTATCAACGATTTCAACCAGTTAATCCTACAGGAGATGTTGTAGATACCAATAAAGGATTGCAAACTTTTGTGGTTGGTACGGGAGGAGCCGACAATAAATACACTACTTTTGGAGCAACTCTACACGGAACCAATTCACTTATTAGTAAATGGTTTGCTGACTGGGGCGTGCTAAAGATGACTTTGCATTCAGGGGGATATGACTGGGAATTCATTCCTATAAGTGTTGGCGGTAATACAGATTCGGGGAGTGCTCTATGTCACTAGATTTTAAAAAAATTAGGCTGCAATTTAGTAAATTGGGACAGACAATACGATCTTTATCCAAAACCCTAAAATTTGTTATATTTTTGATAATGCTGGCAATATTACTGACATTAGGAGTTAAAAAATACAAAACAGACCGTTACTATAGTAACTTGACTAAAGAGCTAAAAGCTGAGGAAGGGGATGAGCCAGAAAACCAAAGTACAGCTACAGATGCCGATTTTTATGTTAACGATTTTAAGTACGCAGTCGATATCATGATTGACCCAAATGGCTTTACCCCCTCAGCTGTTAATATTAAACCCAATACTAAATTAATTTTCAAAACTAAAGATACAATGCCACACTTTGTCCTAGTTTCGCCAGGAGGCAAAGTTCCCAAATATTTTGCCGAAAAAGACGATATTACTAAAGACAGGCTATATCAAACCAAGCTGGAAGATATTGGTGTATACGGATTTTATGATAAGCATAACCCTGAACATAGTCTGACAGTAGTAGTCACAGAGTGATCTTTTTGAAAATTTCAAATATACAAGTTCAATAATGAACGACTGCCAGGCCCAGATGTCTACATTGTCGATTAGGACTTTCTGATAAGTAAGAAACCAATGAATCATAAGGCAGGGTGTTATTTTAGATAAAAGATACGAAATTTAGCATAGAATTTTTTTGGTATGACTAAGATAATATACTAATCTGGGTTAAAGAAAATCTATCGCCAGAAAGATATCCAAAATCGTATTGTTCACCGAAAAATGTACAATATGTTGTAGAATTGCTACCTAGAAAAAGTAAAACCGAAATTGGGTGACAGATTAGAAATACAAAAGCTGTAGCATTTTGTTCTCGGGGTAGTTATGATTAACATATGTCTCCAAATATAGTTCTTGCTTTACTTGTTGGAATACCCCTATTGCTTGCGATAATACGCAGAGTGAAGCCGTTATATTTATTTGTGGCAATCGTTACAGGATATTTTTGGGTTGAGTTTTTGGGTAGTAGTGCAGCTTTAATAGTAAGTTCGATGATAAAATCCTCCAATTCAGATATTGTAACCAATATCGCACTACTTTTAATCCCATTGTTTTTTACCTTATTATTTATGCGCAAAACTTTATCGACATCAGCACTGCCATTTCAGTTTGTTTTGTTAATAGCTGATAGTATATTGTTGGCAACTTTCATGGTACCGGTTCTAAGTGCAGGAACTCAAGGGGCAATATACCACACTGGTATAGGTAATGTATTTAGGCAATCTCACGATTTAGTCATCGCTGCAATTGCAGGATTACACCTTTTGGTCATGTTTATTATGCGTCCAAAGTTACACACTAAAAAACATAAATAGATTATTAAAATGATTTGCAGTCGTTGGAGATAAATTCTCTAACTTTAAATCTTGTGGTTAAATAATCGCATGCAAATAACAGTATTTGGAGCAAATGGACAAGTTGGAAGGCTTGCCGTGGCCGAAGCACTTAAAAAAGGATTTATAGTTCGTGCATTTGTTCATAATAAGTCTAGTTTAGTTGGTTCTTCAAGTTTGATTGTCGTAAAAGGAGATATTCGTAATTTAAAAGATGTAGAAAAAGCAATAAAAGGTTCAGGCGCAGTTGTAAGCACACTAGGAAGTTGGGGTTCGCAGGATAAAAATGTGTTAACGAATGGAATGAAAAATATCATTCCTACTATGCACAGATACAAAATAAATCGAATAGTTTCGTTAACTGGCGCAGACGCCACATTCGAGAAAGACACCTTTATTTTTATAGACAAATTAAGTAATTTAGCCATAAGAATATTGGCCCAAAAAATTATAAAAGATGGCGAGCAGCATATTAAATTACTAAATGAAAGTGGACTTAATTGGACAGTTGTTCGATCGCCTATCATGAATAATAGAGGTATTAATTTAGAATTCAAACTTACAAATATAAAACCACTACCTTGGCAAACAATAAATCGTAACAGTGTAGCATTGTCTTTGATTGAGTTACTAAGCAATGACAAATATTATAATAAAGCAATATATATAAGCAGGAAGTAAAAGTGAAAATAATAGACGTAAACGAAGAATATCAAACTGGCTACAGATATTCATTAGTTGCCCCAAGTGGTAAAAAATTTGATATAGAATTTAAACCTGAGTTGACTCCCAAGCAAATGCTCAAGCTTGGAATATTTGGAGGTGCGTATTTTACTAGGCAACCAAAAGAATTTCCCGCAAATTGGTTTGAGGGGGTAGATTTTTCTGATAACAAAAAAAGTGATAAAAATCTGAACTGTTTCAAGGTAAATGCTAGTCAATCATTGGCAGTTTGGCAGAAAAATGGTTGGATATATTTTGAAGACCCACTGGGTTGGTTTTTATGGTATTGCAGATATTTTTTAGGCAGACGAATTCCTGAAGAAGATAATCGCCAAATTAAGCGATGGATTAACATACATCGACATATTGCTCAACTTCAGAAAAATTGTGTTAAATGTGATGTTTCATGTAGGCCAAGACAACGTCAAGCCTTGCTGCATTGGGCGTATGATTCTAGAGTTCTGTAATCTCGACAAGTTATTTATTTAGGAACTTAAGTATTAATACAGCAACTATGCAAACTACAGATGTCAGTATTGTCCCCCACAAAAGATCAACAAAAGTAACAATCAATGGCCAGTTTTTTATAGTAGCTTGGTTACTCAGGTCATAAGTGGCATAGGCTACTAGCCCAAAAAGGGCTCCTAGTAAGCCAACTTTTAAGGTGCTTTTTATATTTTTCCAGCCAGGATATACAATGAAAGTCGATACTCCTAAAATATAAATTAAATAAAACGCTATTGCAGCAATCCAATTCGGTTTATCGCTCATTAAGAAACCTAGATGTTTATTATAAAAACCTGGTGCAATAAACCCAAGCCAAACTGCATCTAATATGGTCATTACGCCAAATGCGGATAAATATGCATAAAAAAACTGCGCCATATTCCAATTATATCAAAATACAGCAGTAAGATTACATCTGAAATAAACAATACCAATTTTATGGCCCCCGAATGGACTTTAGTCCAATTATTCTCGTAAAACATTTAGATTTCGTATTCTATATCAAGAAATCAATTATTGGGTATGCAAATTATGGGGATGCGTGTTATACAGCTCACTCTATCGCCGTTCATAGTGTTGTTAGTGATTGAAATATTTGAACTTGCTTCACTATCTGGCCTGCCTGCATCGTCTGCAGCATAGATACCATTAGCTAAGTTACTATGAAAAATATTAGACGAAACTACTACATCTTTACTGAGTACAAGTGCGAGCCCACCATTGTATGTTTGGCCCGGCAAAGCAGAGGTCACGTTGCGAGTCAATACGTTGTTTGTAATATTAGCTCCCGCGTAAGAAGTTTCGTAGCGAATACCAGCGCGCGAGTTACCGAACGCATAGTTGTTGGATACTTTCCATATACCACCATCACAACCAACATCACACCAAAGACCAACTCCTAAATTGTTATTAGCGACATTATGCCTGAGCTCTCCATTATGTGTGGTTTTAATGCCTCCCGAAGTTTGTCCTACATCACCTAGGTTTCCGTTATTTGAAATCTCAGAGTTTTCAACTAGAAAGCCTAGTGGATTACCAGGACTGTGGTAGTGGAATCCATTTTGCTCATTATTTGTCATCTTGACGTTATATACGTGATATCCACCACCACCGTTAATCCCAAAACCACAAGTATTACAGGCTATACGACCTGGTGTGTGTGAGTTTCTAACTATGACATTAGCAATGGTAACATTGCTACCATTTGAGAACGAACTGGTGACATCACCCGATACACTACCGGGTATGTTAGTGGCGTCAACGTCAGCGCGCTGTAAAGGATCACCTATGAACTTCATGGTATCTTTTGGTTTAAGCGTTGAGCTCAAGACATAATGGCCAGGTGCAAGACAGAATTCTGTGCCAGCAGCTTGACTAACACTTGCTTGTAGTTGAGCAGTACTAGAAATTTGTGTAGCACCACTACTGCAGTAAATTGCCGGTGTTGCCCATTGTGCCATGTCTAATGTTCCACCTGCACTCGAAGTGCAGACTGATGTGCTCGCTTGCAAAGTACCAAAGGATGCGCTAGCTCCTGATATCTCCTCGCCATAATACACAGATACTCCAGATATACTAAGTGGTCCCAAACCAGCAAACGCGTGATTGCTGTTAGAGCATACTTTTCCTGTGATCCTGGAAGCACTTGTTAGATCGAGTAAATTCGACCAACCAGTTGCCGCCACAAACTGCTTATTGGTTATGTCGTATGTCCCGCCTCGAGCTTGCGATGTATTGCTGGGATTAACCTGAATACATGCTGTGCTACCATCGGCTTTAGTGTCTATGCATGTGGCATTACTTGTAATACCATCTGTTGCTTCAATAGTTAGCACCGTCGCACTACTTGTGATAGGTTGAGGCGAAACGCCAAATTCTACATAACCTCCACCAGAGGCGCTGGCGTCACCCGTCACTTTAGCTACTCCTCCAGATAAGGTACTGTCTTCTACCTCGACTGAAACGGAAGGTGTGGCTGCTTTTGCAAAAAGTAACGCAATAGTACCTATCACTGCAAATAATATCATGAAATAAATCAGTTTTTTCCTGGGAGTAGTAAATCTGTATTTAAGTTTTAAGAGCATTGACTTTATTGAATGATTCATAACTGATTGATTAAAGTTTAGCATAACAGATTACAAACATACGATCTATTTAACAAATATATCAGCAGATCAATTCGTTAGTTCGTTATCTATTAGCTTGCTAGGCCAGGGTATTTAGTATTAAAAACTTTATTCGTATAAAATTAATTAACCATTACAATAAAGTTTATTACAGAGTTTATGCTTAGACTATCATTCGCACGGGTGTTGCAACTATATTATTAGCAGACCCAGTACTATTGCCAGTTCAACCATAACAAATGGGATATAGGTTACAATCAATAGCTTTTCGTGGTGAGCAAGTCCATATATCGCGAATAGACTTGAAGTTAGTAAGTAGAACGACCATGTAAATAATGAAACACCGGCAGTCTGTTTGTTGACAATAATATTATATGCCTGTGGGATTGTTGAAACCGGAAGTAATACACCACAGATATATGTAGATTTATCTAGTAAAGTAGCTTTGTGTTTTCTTTTATGTGTAACTTTCATTTGTCTTACTATAACAAAAGACTCTGAAGAGTCTATTATAACGCTTATGTTTGTAGAGCCACAGTGAGAGCAATTTACACAGAAATACTATTTAATAAAAGAACTTTTTCTTCTTGTAGGACTTTTACACAAATACATCTTCCAGTTCTTGAGGGTGAATGTCAGGGAAATGTTTCGAAGCTCGATTATTCGTAACTACCATCGGGTTAGATAAAGACTCCACCATTACCCTACCAACCTTTGCATGTCTTTTAGGTGTAAAGAGATTTAGCCACCAAGCTGCAACGCTTAGTGGTATTAAGTGAAATTTTATAATTAGCATTTTTTTGTTTTCCCATGCTGCATAGCGCTTCATGAAATCTCCATATGACAATCGTTCTGGACCACCAATTTCAAATATCTGATGGCCTAGCAATGGCAGAGTCAAAGCAGAAACTAAGTAGCTAATGGTGTCTTCCAATCCTATCGGTTGTGTTAAAGTTTTTGCCCATTTAGGTAATGTTAGTATGGGCAATTTATGTATTAGATTTGTAACTATGTCATACGAAATACTCCCGTCACCAATAACCATGGATGCCCTGAACTCAATTACCTGTGATGAGCCATCTCTCAGAATTTCACCAGTTTTATGTCTACTTGCTAGGTGCTTCGACAGTTTTTCGTTATCGTTACCCAGACCACCAAGATAGATTATTCTTTTTATTCTTGACCCGATCTCTGCGTCATATAAGCTTTCTGCTGCACGTTTTTCTGCTTCGGCAAAATCAATTTTCTTCTGAGCCATCATATGAATTAAATAGTATATGACATCACAATCTATAATGTACTTTTTTAGTGTTTCGGTATCGAATACATCTACATTGTGTTTAGCTAAACGACTATGTGAGTAAGTCATTGATTCTGCATTGAGAGAAAGGGCAACAACTGAATGATTTGTTTCTGCCATAAGTCTTTGAATCAAATTATGTCCAATGTACCCATTTGCACCCAAGATGGCTATCTTCATAGTTCTATTATATCAACAACAAAGTCTTTTAAACGTTAGTTTAAACATATGCGTATTGGAAGGATTTTCTTTGATAATATTAAAAAGCAGATCGACATGCTTCATCTTAATATCCACAGCAGCAAGATCAATATTAAATGCAAGATTGTTTGTGGCAAGAAAGTTAGGCAATGTGGCATTAGCATCTTCATAGGAAATCGTACCGACACTTGTATAATCTACAGAGCCTTTAGCAATTAAATGGAGACTGGAGGTGTTAGGTAGTGTAGTGCAAATGCGCTTAGTTTGAATTAGATAGCCCTTTGCTTCTAGCTGCATAACAACGATTTGGATTTTTGCAATATTTTTAGGCGAAGGATCGTCTGTGAAATAGCAGATGGTACGAATTATTTTATTTGATGACACAACTACACAATATCAATAAAAAACACCTCGTGACAGAGGAGTTTAAGCATAGCCGTTTTGGAACCACATAGTGCTGACAATCGCTACTAAAAAGAGTAGCAATGCAAAATACCACCCGGAGCAGTTGCAAAAGCTATAATGACAACAATTAGCCCTAGTACAATCGCACTGCCTATGCCTGCCAAAATTCCAAACCACCAAAATGTCCTATCTTTAATATAAAGCAGTAAAAATGTTGCTAGAGCTATACAAAATAATCCAAGTTGCAAAAACTTTGTAGTCCAGCCACCTGTATTACAAGTGAAGTCTCTGGAAGTACCTATAATAGCAACTGTCAATAATACAAAACCAACAGTTAAAAGTATGCTACTATACAGCCGAATTTTCATAGTCAAACTATAGCATTTAGTGAACAAGATAGGTATTTTTTAAGGCTTTAGTTTGGAGTGCAATCGTGAAGGTTATAGCAACTCTTATAACAAAACGAAGTTAACTGTAGCGTGTTAAAATATAGTTATGAAATATATTTTTGGAGTATTAGTGGTTATTTTGATAGCAGGTGGTGTATTCTTGGGTTTTAAACTAGGTAAAAATAACTCAAATAATAGTAATACCTCACCTACAAGCCAAAGAGGGACAACACCCACAGAAAAATCACCTTCGAACGCTACGGTTTTGGATTTAAGTAACAAGGGGTTAACAAAAGTTACTACTGATGTGTACGGCAAAACTGGAACAACAGAATTAATACTTTCCAATAATAGTATCCAGACTTTACCATCAGAAATGGGTAAGATGACTAATGTGAGAGTTTTCAAAATAGATCACAACGTTTTGGATGGCAGCTTGATTGGTGAGATTAGACAGATGTCAAAGCTAAAGCAACTTGATGTAAGCTATAACAATATGACTGGTATGCCGGCAGAAATAGGACAACTCAGCAATTTAGAATCGCTAAACTACAGCTTCAATAAAATTGATGGCTTACCTAATGAGCTTGCTAACTTAAAAAACAATCTTAAAGAATTCAACCTCACAGGTAATCCACTAAGTCAAGAAAAAATAAATAAATTAAAAGCTTCATTGCCAAACACAACTATTTTATTTTAATCGTGAAGGATGTTTTAGCTTTTACAGCGGCGGGCTTAGCAATTGCAGGTAATTTACCGTATATAAAAGATGCATTTACTAAGCGAGTAAAACCTCATCCATATACTTGGTTGGTTTGGACGATCGTTTCAACAATTGTCGTTTTTGGACAAATTGCCAAAGGGGCTGGAATAGGTGCTCTGCCTGCGGCAGTCGCACTCGTGTTCACCGTAATTATATTTATTTTTTCACTGCAGTACGGGTTTAATTTCGTCAGAAAGACAGATACGTACTTCTTAATAGCGGCATTACTTGGTTTAATTCCGTGGTTTATTTTTGATAATCCCACAATTTCAGTGATAATTGCAGTTTCAATTGACTTAATTGCCTATGTGCCGACATTGCGCAAAACCTATCTTCATCCCGAAACAGAAACGCCTATTCTGTATGGTTCAAACGTTCTTCGCCATATTCTGACTCTATTTTCTTTACAAGCCTATAACATTGCAACAACGCTCCATTCAATTTCTATGATAATCACTAATTCACTTATGGTCGTTTTAATAAGGCGTAAGAAAATCTTAAAAAAGAAATTTTTAAAGTGACAGAATTGACTCCAATAAAGGTGTCATTAAGCATTAGCGTATTGGAGGGCCATCTGTTACTCGGTTGTGTCCAAAATAATAGCCGTCGTGTAATTGCATGTTAAAGTCAACTTGCATGCTATTTAAGTAGTATAATGGCTATGGTTAGTTTTATTAAGTAGATAAGGAATTTTTGTAATATGAATAAAATCAAGAAAGCGCTCGCAATAACGCCAGCAATTATATTAATGTTAGGGCTTACAACTCTACCAGCCTTTGCCAGAAATGGTTCAGACGACAGTAGTACAAATACACAAACTACAACAAGTCAGTCTGAAGCAAAAGAGACAATAAAAACACCAGAAGTAACGTCACAAAACAAGACAGAGGTAAACAAGGAGGCTAGTGAAGTTGTAAAACTTGGGATCGAAAACGAAACCGAAAACGAAAGCAAAGACATCGTAAATGAGTTCAAGAAAACAGACAAGGAACACTCACAAGCAGATAGAAAAAAGAACTGTGATGCCGCAGAAAATGGCCTAGAAACTAAGCTAACTAATCTATCAAAAAATGCATTAGCATTTCAAACGAAGATAGATGGTGTATTGACAATGTCCATTGCATACCAAAATGATAATAATTTGCACAATACAGTCTTTGACGCATTAGTAACAACGGCACAAAAAGCACAGGTAGAGTCTGCATCATCAGTAAGTGCATTAAGCTCACTAAACACTAATCTTGATTGCTCGAATCCTAGCGTAGCTCAAAATGTGGCTGCATTTAAGGTTGCTGCTAAAAAAGCTAGAGCTGATTTAAAAGCATATAAGGACGCCGTTAAGGCGATACTAAAATCAATTGAAACATCAAAGGAAGGTAACTAGTTATGGCTATTCGCAATAATCAAGACGGTTTCGGAGCAATAGAACTATTTGTCGTCGCAATTTTTGTAACATTAATAGCTTTTATGGGATATCGGTTTTTAAATAGTAATAAATCTTCTACTGCATCAAGCAAAACAAATATTACGGCTACACAAATAGCAGTACCCAAAAAGATTAGTAGTAAAGCAGACGCTAATACCGCATCTAAAGCATTGGATCAATCTTCAGTTGATTCTCAACTCGATCCTAATCAGTTGGATAGTAGTATTAAATCCCTATTGTAAAAAATTATTTGTCAATAAAAAACTACTTCTAACAAAATTCATGCTGCTTATGTTTTGGAGTGCCGTATGTACGGTTGTTGCTACAAAGTTAAGAATGTCGCAACCTTATGTATCAACCACATAGTTGGCTGTGTGCCCCGATTAATCCAAAGATCACAATAGAGTCACCGTCAATAATATATAGTGCTCTGACGTCCCCGTTAACGCTCATGCTCCAATATCCAGCAAAATTACCTAAAGGGGAGTTTTAATCATAAACGTACTAGAGGGCCACGGCGGTGGCTATCGCAACTATTATTTCACAAGAATCTAAAAAACGTCTATCGAATTTTGAACTGTTTAACTCGATAAAATGTGCTTAAGTATTAATCTAGGTTGTTGGCGGGATGGTGTCACTTGGAGTTGGAGGTGTTTGCGTTGGATCTGGCTGAGCAGGTATAGGATTACCTCCACCCATACCAAAGACTGATTTAGCGAATTTCTGTTTAATTTCATTCTTAATGGTAGACAATTCAGTCCCAGCAGGTAATGTCTTAGCAAGGGCACGACCACTCTTTAATATCTTCCAGCCAAATATGATACTTAAGAGGCGAATAATAAAGGTTACAAAACTGGTAATCGCAACGATTATTCCGACAATTGGAAATATCTTGAGGACTGTTTTGACTGTATTGAGGTCGTAGGCCCATGCACCAGGATTATTCGGGTTATAATTGATGTTAATTGTCTGACCTTGCGTTAAAGAACAAGCACTAGTAGAGCCGCTAGATGATGTCTGTGTATATTCCTTTCCATCCACGGTGTACTTAGCTGTTGGCGTACACGAACTACCAGAGGTGTTACCATTACTATCTGTTGTTGTGGCGGAGGGTTGACTGACACTAACTACTGTGGCTGTTGTTGTCGCTGTCATTTTATTTATACCAGTCAGGTTTGTAAAAAAACCAATTCCAAAGACA
>JBBQAJ010000012.1:0-23779 GCA_038316195.1 Saccharimonadales bacterium (SeqCode) | reverse complement strand
TGGGATGAGACTTAGGTGTTCTGGGCTTGTCATAGAGGCTAGTTAACAATTTGTTATTAGCTAGCCATCTACTATGCCAATAGTAGAACTCACTTCTGGGTACACCATAAAACTTACAAGCCGCACTGACATTACTTAACTATTCTGCTTTCCTGAACCAAGCTAACTTAATCCTAGCTCCATAGATCTGAAGTTGTTTATTAGTCATCTTTCTTGTTCTCACTTTCACTCCTTTCTAGTTTAGTGAAAGTGTCCAAGATGTATGGTGGCTCTATAACTTGGAAGATGGTTGTGCTTGACATATAGTTGGTATATAGGAGATTACAGTGTCCAAAACCAAAGACCCCAATGAAGACGTTGTAGATGAAAACAATTTAAATTTAGAATCAGTACAATCACTACCAGAAGAAGTTGTACCAGATGTTAAAACAGACTCAGCTGAACCGGTAGATGATTCGACAGTGATTAAAACAAGACAACCGAATAAACTTCATAATCTTTGGCACTTAATTCGTACTAAAAAGAAATTATCAATCCCCTTAGCAATCGCAGTTTTACTTTTAATTTTAGCCGCAATCCCAATTTCAAGATACAAGTTGCTTGGTCTTGTCATGAAAAAAGACGTATTTCTCTATACCATAGATGATAAATCAAAAAGTTCGGTCTATAACACGAACGTTAGTATTGATGGCAAACAACCCGGATGCCCATCTCACATAAGTCCTTATCCAAACTGTATATCTAAAATACCAGTAGGTGTGCACACAATTAAGGTGTCAAAAGCAAACTACCGGGATGTTGAAACCAAAATGACTATCGGAATAGGTAAATCTAAAGATAAAAATATAGAAATTCCAATGACTGCTACTGGGCGCACAGTCGGTGTACGAATAAGTAACAAAATAAATGGCAAAGCTATAAAGGGCGTTCACATTAAAATAGATAATTCTGAGTCCGATACCAATGAAAATGGTGACGGTAGTGTCGTTGTAGACCCGACTGCCAAAAAAGTAAAAGTAGAAATATCCAAAGAGGGATTTAATAATCTAAATACTTCAATTGAAGTATCGGATAGTGGAAATAATTTCAATCAATTATCAATATCACCGTCTGGCAAAATATATTTCTTGTCTAAACTAACTGGCAAAATTGACGTCGTTAAAACTGATTTGGATGGAACTAACAGACAGATAGTTCTTGCAGGTACTGGAAAAGAAGAAGACACAAATACAATTATGTTAGCCTCGCGTGACTGGAAGTTCCTTGCACTATTGTCTCGTAGAGATAGTTCCAACCCCCGACTTTATCTAATTGATACGTCGAATGACAAGCTTACTGAAATGGATAGTGGAGATGCAACATTTTCATTAGTGGGTTGGCAGGAACATTTTTTTGCGTACACAGTGGACAGAAATAACATATTGAATTGGCAGAGCAAAAAAAATGCTCTAAAAACTTTCAATGCAGATACATTGCAACTTGCAACAATAGACGAAACTACAGCGGATGGCACGGGCGAAAATGACTACATTAGTGAAAACATAGAAAGCATCTACATACAAAAAGGTAATTTGATTTATGTTAAACGATGGCTAGCTAGCTATTACTCTGTGTACCGGTTGGCAGGAAAGCGAATGGGAATCTATAGCGCCAAAACCAATGGCAGTGGAAAGCAACTATTAAAAGATTTTGATACCGGTAACAACGGATATATTTCTGCAATTTTGTCCCAGCCAGACGAAATTTATTACAGTGTAAACAATTCAACGACTAGTTTTTACGAATTCAAAGATGACAAAATCACCGAATCGAAAGATCTTACAGCAGAATCATTTAATAAATTTTACCCAACTTATCTGATATCACCCAGTGGTGTTAGCGCTTTTTGGTATGAACCACGTGACGGGAAAAACACACTTTTCACAGGTTCGCAATCTGGAAGTAATGGTAAACAAATTGCAAGTCTTAGCGAACTAGTTCCTTATGGCTGGTATAGTGATGAGTATTTACTAGTTTCCAAAAATAGCAGTGAACTATATATATTGCCGGCAAATAGCGAAATGGATAGCACCAAATTAGTAAAAATATCTGATTATCACAAACCAGCTGCATCCTTCTTGGGTTATGGGGGTGGCTATGGTGGACAATAGTTAGTCGAATGTCATAAAGCTTGACGTGTTAAGTATCATGGTGCTATATTTAGAATAATGACTAATTTTGCATTTGAAGTTGACGATGTTGTCAGGCATTTTGGCAATGTTAAAGCATTAGATGGAGTAACATTACGTGCCGAAGAAGGTAAAATCTTCGGTCTATTGGGCCCAAACGGTGCTGGTAAAACAACCTTGGTGCGTATGCTAAGTACATTATCCAATCCAGACGAAGGCGTTGCTAAGGTATTAGGAGTTGACGTAACTAAAGACCCTAGAAAAGTTCGTGACCTAATTGGGCTGGCTGGACAGTTCGCCGCCGTGGATGAGTTTCAGACTGGTCGCGAAAATATAACAATGGTTGGGAACTTGTATCATTTGCCAAAAGCGCAAGTAAAAAAGAGAACAAACGAAATATTGGATCAATTTGGCCTTACTGAAGCTGCCAACCGAACTGTAAAAACATATTCAGGTGGTATGCGTAGGCGCCTAGATTTAGGTGCAAGCTTGATTGCACATCCAAAAGTATTGTTTTTGGACGAACCAACTACAGGCTTAGACCCACGAACAAGATTGGATTTATGGGCAACAATTCGTCAGTTAGTAAAAGAAGGCACTAGTATACTATTGACGACACAATATTTAGAAGAAGCAGATGAATTGGCAGATAAGATTGCCGTAATTGATCATGGAAAAGTAATTGCCGAAGGTACCAGTGATCAGCTAAAAAGTCGCATGGGTGGTGATCTTATAGAATTCACTCTTGCAAATCCTGCAAATAATTCTAAAGCCCTTGCCGCCATCGCAAAAATTGCTAACAAACCTCCAACGTTTGATGAACAAACTTTGACTATAAACGTACCAGTAAAAGATGGCTCAACGGCGCTTGCTGGCATAGTTAGAGCTCTTGATAATGCCAATATTAAACCTATAACACTAAGCCTACATCGTCCCTCATTAGATGATGTATTTCTTGAACTAACTGGTAAAAAAACAGACAAAGAAGTAGTCGCGAAAACCCACGGAAAGAGAGGCAAATCGTAATGTTGGCAACAATCAGACACGAAGTCACCGACACCTGGACAATAACTAAACGTAACTTAATTCGCTATATTCGCTTGCCACAACTTTTGTTTTTTAGTTCCGTCCAGCCAATTATGTTTTTGACTTTGTTTAACTTCGTTTTTGGTGGTGCAATTGGTGCCAATGGCGCTGCTCCAGGTGGAAAGTACATAAATTATCTGCTACCAGGAATATTGACCCAGGTTATGTTATTTGGAGCTATAAACGCCGGTATTGGCTTAGCCGAAGACATGGGCAAAGGTATTGTTGATAGATTTCGCAGTTTACCCATGAGTCGAGCTGCAGTCATGAGTGGGAGAACTTTTGCCGACACAATTAGGAATCTGGTTGTAACAATAATTTTGCTTTCAGTTGGAAGTTTATATGGTTTTCGATTTATGAATGGTTTTGGAAATGCGATACTTATGATCCTAGTCATGCTATCTTTTGGTTACGCGTTTTCATGGATTTCGGCATTCATTGGCCTAACGATGGCTGACGCAGAAACGGCTCAACTTGCTGGATTTCTGCTAATATTTCCATTAACTTTTGCAAGTGCAGCGTTTTTGCCAACTGCCACTATGCCCAGCTGGTTACAAAAGTTTGCAAACAACCAACCTATAACCTACGTGGCAAATTTGGCTCGCCATTTAGCCGTTGGTACTCCCTTGCCAGCCGGAACTACTTTGAAGCTATTTTTATGGATAACCGGCATTCTTGTTGTATTTGTTCCATTAGCAGTTGCACGATACAAAAAAAGCGTATAATTTGGCTAAATGAAACTTTATTTGAGCTCATATAGATTTCCAGAGCCAGAAGAACTCTTGAGATTATTCGTAAAATATCCCCTAGCTTCAAAACTAGCAATCATCCCTAACGCTCAAGATTATAGACTACCAGATGAACGAGGTGATAGACTTGATGAACTAACTGCCGATTTAGCAAAAATTGGACTTGAAAGTGACATTGTAGATTTGCGTGAACACGAAGACGCCGAAATCCTCTACGAGACATTAAAAAACTATGATGGTTTATGGGTAGCGGGTGGGAATAGTTTTGTAATAAGAAGCGAAATGCGCAGAAGTGGATTTGACTCAATAATTCAAAAGCTTTTAAAACTTGGGCTTGTTTACTGTGGGGAAAGTGCCGGAGCAATAGTAGCTGGCCTCACACTTCAAGGCACAGAACCTGCCGACGAACCTGAACTTGCTGACCATATTATCTGGGAGGGGCTTGGTTTAACGGAAAGGATCATTGCTCCACACGCAGACAATCAAGCGTTTACTGAATATATTAATCATATGAAAAAACTGTATCAAGGTAATGATAGAGTATTGTATCTAAACGATGACCAAGCATTTATAGTTAACACATAATTTTTTAGTAGTTTTTTGCCTATTCGTAAAGTCATATATACTAAAAGCCATATGACTCAACAATCATCATCTGGAGGCAGCAAATCAACTGACTTTCAGCCCATCACTGGAAACCCTCAATCAAACGTAAACGGTAGCTTGCAGCCCAATTCAGCAAACTTACAGCCAATAACTACATCTAATGGGAGTAATGTCTTTAATCAACCAGGCGTAAATTCTCAGGCATTCCCAAAAATAGACTCATTACAGGTACTAAGCACTGGCACCAAAGCAGACAATTCAAATAAAACAATTACTAGCAATGAAACTCCAGGCAGTAATTTTTTAACCATTTTTATTGTCGCACTAGTAGTAATACTGATTATTATTTTGGTAGTAGTAAAACTTGCAGTTCCGGCTCAATCCACTGTAGAAACTAGTACGGAAGTGCCTAACAACATTATCCAACAACCCAAACTCAAGAAAAAGTCTAAAAATAAAAACAAAAAGAATAAAAAACGAAACAAAAAATAGTACCATTACTAGTGTTTGGTAGGTGTTTTTGTTACACTTTCATGTAAGGATAAGCATAATATTTTATGGACAAACAGCGAAGCGAGGATATAACTCCAGCCAATAGAGAAATTGAAGAAAAGATTAAGCGAATGCTCGATCCTTCGCTTCCAGATGAACCGGCTCCGATAAATCCTGTCCAGCCCCTTGAAAAACCCAATAAACCAGCCAAAATTATTGCCGTGTCGTCTCCCGTTGAACTTGCTACAAACGAGGTTAGTGCAGCACCTACACCTTTAGTTTCAACTACACCATCAGCACCAGAATTACCATCTGAAAAAAAGTCTATTTTTGCCGATAAATCCAAAAAAATAATAATTCCAATTTCACACAATGATGAAGAGATCTCAGACAAACCAGCTTCCAGCAAAATCAATCAAAGCCTTACTGATAAACCTGACGCAAAATCAGAATCTAAAAAAACTACACCCCCAAAAAAAGAACTCGAAGTAAAAAGCATAACAACTACAGACAATTCTAATTCTGCTGAAGAACTTTCAGAAAAATTGAATAAAACGATAGCTGAGCTAGATCAGCAAAAACCCGATACGGAAGAAGTAGAACCTGCATCGGACCAAATAGACTTTGATGAAGCAGATAAATCTAATTCTGACAAAGAGACGACTGATCAAAATGACAAGAAACTTTTAGAAGATAAGATAGCTGAACCTGAAATAATTTCCAGCCCATCAACAGACAAAGCCGTAGAAGAAATCGTTGCTGCCGAAGGTGATGAGCTTCTAGAAATAGAAGATGCAGTACGTGAAACAGACGAACCAGTAAAGCCAGTTAAAAAAACACGCAAAAAACTGTTTCCTAGTTGGAAAAAACTTTGGGCGAAACCAAATTTTCGTTGGGCTTTATTAGGTGTTTTAATCCTACTAATTATCGCAATTGGATTTATCCCCAGTTCACGCTATCTATTGCTCAACTCTGCAGGAATTAGAGCTAAAAGTTCAATTGTTGTACTCGACCAAAGTACCCAGCTTCCTCTTAAAAACGTATCAGTTTCCATCGGAGGTACGATTAGTGCCACAGACAAAGATGGCAAAGTAAATATGCAAAAATTAAAACTTGGGAGTACAACACTAAAGTTAGAAAAAAGAGCTTTTGCGTCGGTCGACAAAAAAATAACTATCGGGTTAGGAAGCAATCCTTTAGGAGACTTCAGTCTGACACCGACAGGAAACCAATACAAATTTATGGTTACTGACTATCTTTCAGGCAAGCCAATCGAAAAAGTTGAAGCTACAAGTGGTGATGCAAGCGCATTTTCAGATAATAAAGGCGAAATAAAACTTACCATAGATAATAAAAATGATGAAAATTTTAAGGTCAGCCTAAATTCTGAATCTTACAGACGTGAAAATATCGATATTATCCCAAGTGACAATTCAGTTCGAAATATAAAACTAGTGCCTTCCAAAAAACATGTTTTTGTTTCAAACCGAAGTGGTAAATTCGATATTTTCAGCAATTACATTGATGGCAAAGAAGAAAAACTAGTACTTGGAGCAAGTGGAAAAGAAAAAGAAGGTATGGTACTTGTGCCACATCCAAGTGAACCAGTAGTTGCCTATGTATCAACCCGCGCTGGTAAAACAAACAAAGACGGGTTCACTCTGAGTAATCTTTTACTTATAAATACTGACGATAATTCGACAACGGATATTGCCCTTTCTGAGCGAATTCAAGTTGTAAATTGGATTGGTGACAGATTGGTTTATGTCCTGATTTCAGAAGGCACAAGTGCCAATAGTCCTAAACGCTATCGTCTAATGAGTTATAACATTGAAGATAGCTCTAGTACGGAGCTTGCAAGTGGTAATTATTTCAATGACATAATCGTAGTTGATGGAAAAATTTACTTTGCTCCAGCAAGTGCATATCAAACAAGTCCACCTGGACTTTTCCGAATAAACGCAGACGGATCAGAAAAACAAACAGTTTTTGATCAAGAAGTATGGAATATTTTCAGAACATCATATGAGGATCTAGCACTTTCTGTGCAGCAAAATTGGTATAACTATCACATTGGAGACAAGGCACCCACCAAACAAAATGCTGCTCCATCAAATCAAACCTCAAGAGTTTATATCGCCAACCCAAGTGACAAAAAAAACTTGTGGGTAGATATTCGCGACGGAAAAGGAGCATTAGTAATCTACGACAAAGAGTCCAAAAAAGACACAGTAGTTAATAGTCAAAGTGGCCTTAGTTATCCTGCAATGTGGTTAAATGACAGTACAATAGTCTACAGAGTAAAAACTGGTCAAGAAACGGCCGATTATGCTTTTAGCATAGATGGAGGCACGGCAGTAAAAATTAATGATGTAACTAACTATGTTGGAATTGATAGGTGGAATTATTAGCTATGACAAAACAAAACAAAAAGTGGTTTAAGAAAGTCAGAGGAAGTTATTTGCCAAAAAGTTGGCAAGGGTGGCTTCTGTATGTGCCTTTTGTTACTTATTTAGTAACGGTATTTATAGCAGTAGACCGAAATTCTAATTCAGTAAGTGATACTCTTTATGGCATATTTCCACAATGGGTTGCAGCTGGCGTAGTTATGACATGGATTGCAAATAAAAAATCGTAATAATTTATATAGCTTATGTTAATATGTAAAGTGAATTAACAGGAAATATGCACGTGAAAAAATTTCTTACACTTTTTATTGTTTCAGTAATGGCATTGCCGGTATTTAGTACGCCGGTAGTTCTAGCAGTCGAAAACAGCACTACAGCCAAAACCACTACTACTGACAGTTCAACTACCCAAATGACACATACCATGACCACTAAACAAACTTTAGCTGAAAGAATTGCTGACCATAAAGCGGCTATGAAGATAAAAATCACAGCTGCTCAAAAACAGCGCTTACAAACGAAATGCAAAGCCTCACAGGGCAAACTGAGCAGCGCTGGGCAACGTATAAATGGACTCGAGACAAGCCGTACCCAAGTATATAAAAATATAATTGATCGTCTAACTAAATTGTCTGACAAACTTAAAGAAAAAGGAATTGACACAACAGAGTTAAATACCGACATAAAATCTCTTCAAACAAAAATTGACACATTTAATACTGACTTAACTGGATTCAAACAAGTTGTTGGTGATTTAGCGACTATGGACTGCGAAGCAGATCCAGAAGGTTTTAGTGCTGCTCTTGAAGCAGCCCGAAGCGACAGACAACAAGTTCATGATGATGCACAGGGCGTTCGAACCTACATAGACGAGACTATAAAACCATTACTAAAAACCATACGTTCGAAACTCGAACCAGCTGGAACTGCAGGAGGGCAATAATTATGGAAGAACACAATGATAATTCTTCACAATCAAATGTAAATTCAGAACAAAGCGATAGCCAATCACATACTCCAAGTGGGCAAGTTATGGATGTAACTGCACCACAAACGGTAAATGATACTCCTCAAGCCACATCATCAGATGCATCTTCAAGCCCAGACGAAAATAACATGAGTTCAACCAACGATCAACAGCCATCTGTTGACAGCAGTTCAAATGAGCCAGAATCAATTTCATCTACACAGGAACCTGAAGTAACCCCAGACACTACAACTCCAGTTAGCACAGCAGAACAATCAGTCGAACAGAATCAGCAGCCTAAACCAAATGAACTTAATAAAAAACCACACCATAAGATGCCAATAATTGCAGTCATTATTGCAATCATTGTCGCAGTCTTACTGGCTGGTTTAGTAGTATTTGCGTACACAAAAAACAAAAATGGTGATATAAAAAGAAAAGATACTTCTACTAAGGCAACAAGTGAAGTTAAAACACAAGCTAACGCGTCTGACGTAGATCAAACTGGTAAAGATATTGACACTGCACTAAAACAAACAGACGACGTTGCCGATTTTCCACCCGCTGAATTTAGCGACGCTTCTCTCGGATTATAGTTTTTAGGCTACAATATATAAATGGCATTAACTCTTAACGCGTTAAGCGATAATATATTGGTTGACGTCCTTCAACAAGGAGGCGTTGGAGTATTACCCACGGATACGTTGTATGGTTTGGTTTGTCGTGCTTCAGATAGACAGGCTGTGAAGCGCATTTATGAACTTAAATTACGTGATAAAAAACCCGGAACAGTGATTGCCTCCAGTATTTCACAGCTACAAGAAGTCGGATTAAAGATGAGGTACCTAAAAGCGATTGAACAATACTGGCCAAATCCGATCAGCATAATTATTCCATGTGACTCGGAGTTAGATTATCTTGACCAGGGACTTCGGACATTAGCGGTTAGAGTTACAGATAATACAGCTATAAACAGCCTACTGGACAAAGTAGGTCCGTTGTTGACTTCAAGCGCTAATTTACCGGGCAAAATTCCTGCTGGTAATATTACGGCTGCTAAAAAATATTTTGGCGATGTAGTAGATTTTTATGTTGATGGGGGTGATTTATCAGCAAATAAACCCTCTACAATTATTCGTGTTGTGGATGATGCGATTGAAGTTTTGCGTGAAGGTGCTGTTAAAATAAACGAAGAAACAGGGAGAATTTTGTGAAATTTAATGAATACCAAAACCAAGCTCTAAAAACCATCATTTCTACTGATGACGAACTTAAGGATCGCTTGCATTGGGTGCTGGGAATCAATGGTGAGGCTGGTGAAATTGCCGAGAAAGCCAAAAAAATAATTCGTGACAAACAGGGCATTATGAACGATAAAGATCGTGAAGATTTTGGAAAAGAAATCGGAGATGTGCTCTGGTATTTAGCTGTTTTTGCCAACCATTTAGGTCTGTCGCTGGAAGATGTTGCAAAAGCCAACTTAGAAAAACTAGCCAGTAGACAAAAACGAGGCAAACTATCTGGAAGTGGTGATAATCGCTAGGACTGGAAGTTTTCTCTCAGCCATTCATCTAATGAACCACCCCCACCTGCAGACAAGCATAAAACTAAGTCTCCGTTACTTGCGTGATTATGAATCACATTTTTTAGGTTGTCGTCTAGTTTTGCAGCAGTAGAGTTCTCTTTATTAGCAAGAAGACTGACTAATTTCTCTGGAGTTAAGTCTTCTAAGTTTTCATCTTCTCGAGCCCTATAGCTCGGCACTATGTACAGCTTTTTTACATCGTCAAATAAATGCTCTAGATCTTTTCGGATAAAATGCTGGCGAGTGTTGTGTAAGCCTTCATACACTACTACTACCTCTTTACCGGCAACTTCATGTGCCATCTGTAGGGCCCCATGAACCTTTTCAGGCGTGTGAGCATAGTCTGAGTATAGATTGTCAGCTATTGGCTCGAATCGCCTAGAAACCCCTGGAAATTGATTTACGATAGGTATTAAATCGGACAACAGTTTATTTGTTATTTTTGCAACTGCCTCAACGGCAAGCAAGGCATTTTCGCGATTAACTTGGCCAACTAGATTGATTTTCATTGATAATTCCGTTGAAAGTATATGACCAGATGTATTATTAATTTTTTCTAAATCTTTGGGGTGGGCAATTACTGACTGACTTTGTGCCAAAAACTCTTCAAATGCATTATTATATTCAGCTTCAGTTGGGTAAATATCGGGATGGTCGTAAGCTATACCAGATATAATCGACAAATAAGGACTAAATTCCAAAAAATTTCTATCAAATTCGTCTGCTTCTAAAACGAAAAATTCTGAATTTGTTGCATATTCGCCCATTTCACCAAAACTTATTTTGGCTCCAACCGAGTAGCTAATAGGTATTTCAAGCTGTTTAAATAACCAAATAACCATAGCCGTGGTAGTTGTTTTACCGTGCGTTCCTGCAATGGCAATCAATTTCAAATTTTTATCTGAGATAATCTGATTGAGAAGTTCACTTCTTTTGCTAGTTTTAATGCCGTTATCCTGACAAAATTTTAATTCAGGGGAATTGGGATTCTCTATTTTGACAGCCGAAGAATAGACAAACCAATCTATAAGTGTTTTTGCGTGAATTTTAGCAATTTGTTCTTCTGTTTGACCCACATGAATATTTACTACCGAGTGTTTTTTCAGATATTGAATATATTGACTATCTTGCTTGTCAGAACCAGATACGCTATAGCCAGCTTGCTGAGCGATCATTGCTAGTGGCCCAATGGCTGTACCACCTATACCAGAGAAAAATACGTGCATATATATAGCGTATAGCGTATAGCGTATAGCGTCCAGCCAGTTTTCGTTCCTATAGACGCTAACGGCTAACAGCTGTACGCTTATTATTATGAATAAAAAACGACTACACCATTTGTGGACATATGTTAGAAAAGCTAACTACTGGTATTTTCTAGTTGCATGTCTTTTATTCGTATTTATATCTGTTTTTGCGCTACGACAGAATAATTTAAATGCAATTGCTCTCAGGGACGAATTAAATTTGGTGGACAAGCAAAACGGCGATGTCGAAAGCGCATTAAACAAACTACGACTATATATTTATGGGCATATGAATACTAATCTTGCCACAAGTACCTCTGTCTACCCACCAATTCAGTTAAAGTATCGATACGACAGACTAGTAGCGGCCGAAAAGGCTCAATCTGAAAAATTAAACACAAATACAACATATAATGATGCTCAAAAATATTGTGAAGCCAATTACCCTCAAAATGTTCGTTTGACAGATCGACTACCTTGTATAAAAAACTATATAGATACTCACCCAACTAAAATCGTAGAAGAGAAACAGATCCCTGACGGTCTATACAAATTTAATTTCGAAAGTCCTGTTTGGTCACCCGACTTAGCTGGTTGGAGCATATTTTTTGCAGGTCTTTTGTTTCTACTGTTCGCATTACAGTTTGTGTTAGAAAAATGGTTACGATATGAGTTTAAAAAACATATTTAATAGAGCCCCAAAAGGGGCTCTATATTTGCTGGAATGTAACAACTAATTAGTTGCCCGTAGTACTCTTTTTCGTAGTTGGAGTAGTTACAGCTGGAGTCGTGTTAGTCGTAGCTGGACTATTTGCAGCTGGAGTCGTGTTAGTACTTGTGCCTGTGTTAGTCTGACACTTCTGACCATCTGGGTTTTTCTTTACGTAATCAGCTACTGCTTTAGCAACCTGACCATCGTCTTTCAAGTTTTCCCAGAAGATTACCTGACTCTGGTTTATAACCATACTGTCTTGTGGGCCATGCAATTCACAGCCTAGTTTTACAAGAGAAATATCTTGATTGTTTGCTGCTGCACTACCATCTGGCTGAACTTGTTGGTTCACACGCAAATAATAAATGTCATTAACTCTAATAAATTTGTCGTTTAGAGTGTTAATTTTTCCAAAATATACTTGTCCACCATTTAAAAATACGGCCTGCATTTTAGAAGAGTCAACATATTTAGATTGTGCTTTTGGACCACCAATTGCAACTGAACCTGCCAAAGCAAGTAGTAATACAGCTATTCCAATTACCAATGCAACACTTGCTGTTCGCAAACTTAGTAGAGACCATTTTTTCTTACGTGTGCCAGCATGATGTACGGGCTGATTCACGGGCTGAGTTTGGCTTTCGCCACGATTCCATTCCATCGTATATAACCACCTTCTTTTAGATTACCTATTACGAGAGTAAGTGTACTGCATAAGCGGTTTGATTTGCAAGAGTAATTTCCACTTTATTTTTGGAACATATTTAATAAATATGCGAAAAAATGTCTTTACATTCACGAGTTAATTGTTGTGTTTTACTCTGTAATAGACAATAGCTCTCTCTGTTACAGTAGTTAATAATCAACAACAGGGTTGACAAGTAAAAACTATGGGGCGTATGGTAGGTGTACCAACAGTAATGTAAGAGAGGGAGAGCTACAAATGGCTTACAAGCACACAAACTCTAAAGGAGTAACATACTTCTTGAACTCAAAGCTAGTCACACTTCGTGGCGGCAAAGAACAGCGAATTTACTATTTCAGTAAAGATCAGCGAGCAGAAGCAATTGACTCAGTACCTGACGGTATGATGGTCAATGAAAACCCTCGCAACGGTTTCCTGACTGTTAAACGAAAATAATCCTTATATTTTAAAGGAAAAGAGCCGTCTCGATATTTCGGGACGGTTTTTTATATTCACTTAACACGTCAAGGGTTATTGTGATATAGTTTTTGAATGGCTAAGGCAATATTAGAAGTTAATAATTTGGTGAAAAAATACGGAGATATGACTGCTGTTGATGGCGTTAGTTTTTCTGTGAAAAAAGGAGAGATATTTGGAATTTTGGGCCCCAATGGTGCCGGAAAAACCACCACCCTCGAAATGATTGAAACACTACGGGAAATTGATGGAGGTTCAGCCAGCATTGACGGTATAGATGTAGCCAGCAATCCTTATGAAATACGTGGAATGATTGGAGTGCAGCCTCAATCGCCAGGCTTTCAAGACAAGACCAAACTTACTGAACTAATTGCTATGTTTGCTTCTGCATACGGTGAAAAGGTTGATGCTAAAAAGTTTTTAGAAGAAGTAAATCTTGGAAGTAAAGCAAATAGCTACATAGAACAGCTCTCAGGAGGCCAGAAGCAGCGTTTTAGCATTGTGGCTGCGTTAGTTCATAACCCAAAGGTCTTTTTTCTTGATGAACCTACGACTGGTCTAGATCCCCAAGCTAGACGAAACCTTTGGAAGCTAATTCAAGAAGTCCGAGACAGGGGAATTAGCGTAATACTTACCACGCACTATATGGATGAAGCGGAAGTTTTATGTGACAGAATTGCTATTATGGACAATGGTAAAATTATTGCCCTAGACACTCCTAAAAATCTCATAAAGCAACTATTGGACAAGGGATTTAAAAAAGATACACGTGTTGAGCAAGCTGACTTAGAAGATGTATTTATTGAAATGACAGGCAAAGGACTGAAAGCATGAGCTTTCGAAAAAAACTTTTTACTGTGTGGGTTTTTTACAAAACTAATTTAAGGCGCCTTTTTAGAGATAAAACAGCTTTATTTTTCACGTTTGGTTTTCCATTAATATTCTTATTTGTATTTGGTTTTGCTAACAAAAACAATAATGTGTCATTCCGAGTTGCACTTATAAATGAATCAAGCAGTGCTTTCTCAAAACAACTAGTAGAAGACATAGGTTCTAAGGGAGTTCTTAAAGTTGACCAAAAGGTATTAAATATTGAATCCGCAAAAGAAAAAATGAAACGAGGTCAACTGGATGCAACAATTATTTTACCCCCAAATTTTGGCGAAACATCCAAAGACCAAAATAACCCAAGTGGCCAAGCTAGGATAGTTTATACTCAAAACAACACGCAGGCTGGACAGGCAGTACAGTCAGTTTTACAAAGCCAATATTTTACTCCAAAGAACAGTGAACTTGTGAAAGCGCCTACACCATTTGTTTCTATTCCCGAACAACTGAACGAAAACTCTTTAAGTTCATTTGACTATGCATTTGCAGGATTGCTTGGTTTTGCAATACTTGGTGCAGGTATTTTTGGTCCAATAAATATATTTCCAGAGCTCAAAAAACAAGGTATTTTACGCAGAATGCACACCACGCCTCTACGCGCCTGGCAATATTTTCTATCCATTATGCTTGGAAATGCCGTGGTTGGCCTCATGACAATAGCAGTCATGTTTGCAGTCGCTATGTCGCCAATATTTCATCTAAAAGTAACCGGAAATTTTTTGGAATTAGCTGTGTTTATGGTCTTTAGCATAGTCTTGATTTTGGGAATTGGTTTATCTATTGGTGGTTGGGCTCAGAACGAAAGACAAGCAGCCCCACTGGCAAATATAATCGTATTTCCAATGATGTTTTTGTCAGGGACATTTTTCCCTCGATTTGCCATGCCATTGTGGCTACAAAACATTACCAACTACTTCCCATTAACCCCCGTAATAGACGGAGCCAGACTGATCACTACTGAGGGGCAGCATTTAACTCAGCTAGGGCCTCAAATGGCTGTGATGGCTGTCTGGTTAATAATAATTTACACTCTGGCTTTTAGAATATTTCGCTGGGAATAGGATTAAAACAAACTTACTTTTGAGGTAACGTGAGCGAAAAACTACTGCCTTTGCCTACTTTAGTATTGACTGATATATGTCCACCATGTTTTTCAGTAATTTCTTTCGCAAGTGCAAGTCCCAGACCATTGCCACTACTGTTTTCAATAGTTTGCTTGCCCCGGTAGAACCTGTCAAATATTTTTGGTAGATCTTTTAGGTCTATTCCAGGTCCATTATCGGATATAATCAAAACATTTTTCTTGGAAGCTTTACTTAAACTAACTTCTATTTTTGGATGTTTTTTATCGGCATATTTTACGGCATTTTCTAGCAAGATTGTCACAACTTCACTCAACAATGACTCCTCGCCCCGTACTGATATATTAGCTTTAATATTTGAAGAAATTTTCATATTATATCGACTCTCGGTATTTAATATTTTTTTAGAAATAGTTTTGCTCCAAGAAAATTCACTGCCTGACAGGCTATTATTGTCAATCTTTGTTAGTAATAAAAGTTGTGTACTCAATCTGTTTAGTCGAGCTATTTCCTCAAGATTACTAGAAAGTGTGCTTTCTAATTCCGATTTAGTTGATTTGCTATTTCGCATCGCTACTTCTATTTCTGATTGCATGGTTGCGAGGGGTGTTCTCAGTTGGTGACTGGCGTCAGCAGTAAATCGGGTTTGAGCTATGTGGGCTTCTTCGATTGGATGTAATGTTTTTTTAGCAAAGTAATAGCTTGCAGTTGTTCCAAGCACCAAAAGTATGACATCAATTAATGCTATTTGACGCAGTAAATCAGATTTTTCATCTGCTACAACTGCTTGACGTAGACCACGGATATCATCCGGCGACGGTCCTAGAAAAATTACTTGTTTTTGAACCAGAATATCACCCTGTCTCCTGGAGGTTCTGTCAAGCCTGTCTGAAGCTATCCTATACATTGGTACGCTATAAACTAATATAATGACAAGCAAAGCGGCAACATACCATGCAGTAAGTTTGTTAACGGCTGACCGAAACATCTAGACAGCCATCCTATATCCAAAACCTCGAACTGTTTCAATCGAACTTTTACCAAGTTTTTTACGCAATGACCGAATAAATACTTCTACAGTATTTGGGAGTATGTCAGATTCAAAATCCCATACATGATCTACTATCTGATCTTTGCTTACAATCACATTTTTATTATGTGCTAAATATTCAAGCAAAGAGTATTCTTTTTTTGTCAGGCTAATTATCCTACCTTTTAATAATACTTGTTTTGTACTGAGATCTAGCTCTATATTACCCGTAGATATTTTTGGGCCTACTATTTTACTAGGTCGGCGCATTAGCGCCTGAACTCTTGCAACAAGTTCGTCAAAAGCAAATGGTTTTGCTAAATAATCATCTGCACCACTACGCAATCCAATAACTTTGTCTGAGGTTTGTGTCATTGCAGTTAAAACAAGTATCGGGCCGTTCCATGAGTCAGAACGCAATTGTTTACAGAGCTCAAGTCCATCTTGGCCGTTTGGTAGCATTCGGTCCAGAACTATCAAGTCATAGTCATCATTTTGTGCATAATTCAGTCCATCTTCGGCATTTGTTACGTGCTCAACAGCATAGCCTTCTTGTTCTAGGCCACGTTTAATTGATTGGCCTAATTTTAGTTCATCTTCAATTATTAAAATCTTCATAATATAATTGTAACAACACAATACTTAAAAAGGGCTGAATGAAAAACATCACCCAGGCCGTAGGTGATGTTTTCTCAATTATTTAACCGTGATAGTTGGTTGAATTATGGCCTATGACCCCCTTTTCTTAAATCTTTAATTAGTGATAAATCAATTCCGTTATCATTTGCCCATTTATCAAACTCAGCTTTATTGGCTTGTCTTTTTGCATGATGCTCTTCAGCCGTCAAACTATCCATATATTGATGATTTGCTTCATGTTCAGCTTTCAACTCAGCAAACTTCGCCGTTAATTTGTCAGCCTGAGCTTGGTTTAATTTTCCGGCAGTTACCAAACTCTGAATTTGGTCTTTTTGCTCTTGTTCATGCTGAGCCATTCTTTCCTGACGATTTTCGTCAAAAACTTGTTGGACATCTGCAGATTTCAGATTAAATTTCTTAGCAACCTTTTCAACCAAATTACTTTGTGGTTTTCCAGACTGAGCGTTAACAGCCATCACTGGAAGTGCTGTGCCAATTCCAATTGCGGCTAATGTTGCCGATGCCATGATTATTTTCTTAATATTTATCCTCCTAACTTTATTGCTTGAATTTATTATCAAGCTAGTTGCAACTCTATGGTATAAAACTGAAAACAGCCTGAAAGTTGTGAATTTTATTCATAAGGCTGTTATTATCAGGGTGTATGAATTATAAAAAAATACAGATTTTAGCATGGTCCGTCAGCATTATTTCTATCGTATTGGCAATTACTGCTTGGGGGCAGTCAGTATCTTGGGAACTAGGCAGTATTAGTTCATATCAGCTTTTTCCGTTGTTTGGATTGTTAGCATTTAGCTTAATGTGGGGCCATTATTTGATGCATAGTTTAAGGGTATATTTCAAAATAGAAAAAAATGCTTTGAAGCAATATTTTGAAATAACAAGTCTAGCTGTACTTGGTGCCATACTTCTTCACCCGGGATTATTAGCTTGGCAACTATGGAGAGATGGTTTAGGGCTACCTCCCAGTAGCGAACTAAACTACGTTAGCAGTGGTATGAAAATAGCAGTGATTCTCGGCATGATTAGTGTAATGGTATTTTTGGCTTATGAACTTAGGCGTAACTTTGGTAATAAAAAGTGGTGGAAATATGTCCAAATTGCTAGTGATGCAGCTATTTTATTAATAGTTGTGCATTCACTTAAACTTGGAACTAATCTACAAACAGGTTGGTTTAGGCTAGTATGGCTATTTTATGTATTTACTTTGTTAATTTCGTTGGTCTATATATATGTAGATAAGTTTAACGCCCCCAGAAAAGTGAAATAGACACTAGTCAAATCTTGACAAGCGTGGTATAATATAAGATTATGTCAGAAATAGTACAACCAGACTTTGCTGGTCCAATATCTCCACTAGGCCAGTTTAAAAGAGATGTAGATCGTGCGGCACGGGAGGCTGCAGGTGAACTTCCATATAGCCCAGACGATCCTGAGCGACCATTTACAGACGAGTATGAAGCACCCTTAAATGTTGCAAGTGAGGAAGAAACTACAAAAGTAGATATAGATATCTTTGATGGCGGGACCGTGGATGATTCGCCTAGTTCTGGTGCTAGAGAATTGTATGTCATGCCCACCCCCAGTAATCTAGATAAAATCAGACATGAACGCCGAAAAGTTAACATTGCAGGTGCTCGCGCAATTTTACACGCATTATCACCAATAGAACCAGGAGCTAATCTTAATGTACTAGTGTCTAATGACAAAATAAAGGACGTTGGTCAGCTTGCTATTGGAGGAGATTCCCTCGATGATGCAATACTTAGGCATCCGTCAAATTCCGGTAAAGTATAATAATTGAGATGAACATCTGGGATAAATTACCAAAGCCGTTTTTTGTTTTGGCGCCAATGGATGACGTTACGGACACTGTTTTTCGTCAAATTATTTCGGATAATGCACCTGCTGACTTGTTTTTTACAGAATTTGTAAACGTAGATGGACTGCAGAGCGCCGGTAGGGAAAAGCTACTTCCAAAATTAAAGTTTACAAAGAAAGATCGACCAATTATTGCTCAAATCTGGGGCAAAAATCCTGAAAATTATTACAAAACAGCTCAGGATTTGGTAAAAATGGGCTACGATGGAATAGACATAAATATGGGTTGTCCAGTAAAGACCGTAGTCAGAGATGGATGCTGTGCTGCTATGATGAATAACAGGGGGCTTGCCGTAGAGATAATCCAAGCTACCCGTGAAGGAGCCGATACGATTCCAGTGAGTGTCAAAACTAGGACTGGGTATAGTGGCGTAGATTTATCATGGCATGAACTTCTACTTCACCAAAATCTCGAAGCGTTAATTATTCACGGTAGGACTAAGGCGCAAATGAGTAAAGTTCCAGCAGATTGGGACATTATAGGGCAGATTCGTGAACTACGAGACAAATTGTCGCCAGATACCAAAATAATTGGTAATGGTGATGTAGTTGACAGACCCCACGGTGTGCAATTAGCAAAAAAACACAAATTAGACGGAATTATGATTGGTAGGGGCATATTCAATGACCCTTTTGTGTTTGCCAAAAAATCACCATGGTCGGACTTCTCTCAGCGCCAGAAGATGGATCTTTACAGCAAACATGTAAAACTTTTTGCCAAGACTTGGCAAAATAACGAAAGAAAGCTGGTTACCCTTAACAAATTCTGCAAAATCTACATAAACGGATTTGATGGCGCTAAAGACTTGCGTGAAAAACTTATGGTAACAATGGATGTTGGTGAAATACTCGAAATATTAGAGTAGCTTCTTCAAGTCCCTTTTTGCTCTATGTAAACGACTTTTTACTGTCCCAACTTTAATGTCAAGAATCTGAGCAATTTCGGTGTATTCAAACCCTTCCATTCGTAATCTAAAGGCATCTGCATACCTAGGGTCAATTTGGCTTAATAGGTCCATATTTCTAGCATGCTCATAACTTTCAAGTACGGCTTGTTCGGTTCCTTGTTTCTCAAACACTGGATTCTCGATCTGGTCGATTTTATTGGTTCCTACAAATGGTTCACCATCAAAGCCTTTGTCCATATGTTGTTCGGGGTGACGTATTCTTTTTCGAATCAGGTCAACGCCGGAATTTCTAGCAATTACAGCAACCCATCCACCGAACGAATTTCGTTCATCATAACCCTCAAGATTATTGAACACCTTTATAAAAGTTTCTTGAACCAAGTCAGGTATATCATCAGCAGACAGGGGAGGGATTAGTCTTCGCAGTGCTCCCACAGCAATTCCAGAATGATTGAAATATATCGAACTAGTTGCTGTTTCGTATTCTGCAGAACCAGGAACAGTACACCTGGCAATTTCAATAAATGGATCAACAAATTCACCAGTCATAATCTATATTGTACAATAAAAAGATAAATAAAACAATGGTGAATTATACAGGAATTAGGGTCTTACTCCCCCAACAAAAACTAAAATTAAGCTGCAATTATTCGATATACAAATGTTCGTTCTCTTAAATAAGAAACACTGCCAAACTATTTTAAGGGTTTAGTGATTTCGGTATTGAACGCTCATAGATTTCTACATCTCTACTTACGGTTATGCTTGAATTGTCTTCATCGATTCTTTCAATGTGGGTATCATCTTCAGCTAAGCTAATCCAGCGCTGTGAATATGCTGATGTTGGTACCGATAATACCCCATCTTCAGTGACGAATTTATGCAATCTCTGTACATCTATCGCGCTTATTTCCCATGCATTTGCAGGTTTAAAACCTGTTTCTTCAATTGCATCAGCAAGTTTACGTAATTCAATTTTTGAAGATGCGAATAACGGAAATACTTCGTGAAAATACGCCATGATTCCAAGTGCAGCTCTTACATTACCTTGAACAAGTTTGGCAAGTTCATCCCACGTATCTTCTTTGACAGGAGTTAAAGTTTCTTCAAAAAGCAGTTTCATTTCAGAGCTGCTTGTCTTAGCATGCGTTGCTAGATCCTCGAGTAATTGGGGCTCATTAAATATAGATATACGTTTTTCGTATATCTCTTTAAGTTCTTGACCGGAAGCCATAGGAATTTCAACTTCAACGATTGATGGCTTATCGGGTTCACTTTGTCCGAAAAGGAGTTCTGTACCCAGAGTACCTTCGACAAGAGCAAACAAAGTTTTTTGATCTCGCGTAACTGGTATTTCTAGGCCGATTGTTTGGGCTCTATTATATATTTCACGCGCACAACCACCGTTGCAAAGTCGATTGCACAAACTTGCCATCAAATTGTGAGCCTGAACATGAACGGGTAAATCACCGTCTTCATTGGACCAAGATTCTACGTCATGTCGAACTAAATCAAGTGACTGCTCAAGAGCCGGGCAGGCATGGTCAGGCTTCGCCTCAAAAATTAACTCTTCATTTCCTATCATTTGAAACTATTATCTACCACTCCAGACTTATTGCAAGCAATACCATAATTGTCAGAATATTACATTCTCGTGGTGGTAGACAATTGGTCGGCATGGAAACAGCTAAGTAACTATCCCTGAGATAAATATGATGTAACTTTAAAACTTAGAAGATAGAATTGAAGGGCATGAGAGGAACGTCATGTTCCCATAAACATTCTAACAAGGACTCTACCTTTATTTGTTACGTTTACTGAACGACTATGCAACAATGTGCGAGCATCAGGTGAAAATAGTATTTGTCCAGAACCAACCTCAATTGCCTCCATGTTCTCAGCTTCTGTCTCGTATGATGGCAGTAGGTTACCCATAAAAACATAAGAGCCTTGCCATACCTTTGGTCCGCCATTACTCGCAGTAAATAAAACTGAGCTTCTTATTTCTGATGGAACAAAGTCCACATGTGGGAAAGTATCATCATAAATATCGTAGTTTGATAAAGTTTCAACTCCATCAAAGCTAATAACTTCGCCATATAGATTGTGTTTTTTGCCTTTTGGCAATAAACCTTGTTGAATGTATGTATCAACGCCGATTTTTACTATCTTTGCTATAACATCCGTACCTGCAATATTACTTTCTGGTGTCCAGATAGCACGATCAGGTATATTTAACGATTTAAAATATGCCACAATTTCATCTTGTACTTCCAGTTCACCCACTGCGAACTGAGCTGCAATACCTATATGTGGTTCGCCAAAATCATTTACATCAAAATCTAATCCATCTAGGATTTTAGCGCGAGATTCAACCGTATCACCAATATTTATGGCCTCACTATTTGGCATAGTGTTATTATACAATAATAAATTATTAATGGCAACTATGTGTTCGAGGCTATTAAGAAGAATCCGTATGGTGAGAGACACTTGGTAGGTATGGAAACGACTACGTTCCCATCTCTTGGAGGTTTATGATTCTATGGCTACAAAAGTAACACTTATTGACGGTTGGGTTAGAGGGCTAGTTATGAACCAGTAAGAATTATCTTTGTGACAAAGTAAGTGGAATTACAATCATTATTTCTAACCTAAATATTCAAATAAAAAGCACATACAAAATAGCTAAGACAGACGGAATAAAATATCCCATGAGTGAATATTTTTGGCTTTGCGCATTTCGCATTAAATAACTAACGGTCACTCCGACTATAAGACTTGCGACAACACCAAATATTCCAATTGCGAAACTTAAACCCTGGGTAAGACCACTAACGTCACCTGTTTTGTTTGCAACCGAACTACCAATTAACCCACAAAGTAACGGAGTTCCGAATATAATGCCAAGAATGATTAACGAACGTTTTAATGAGGAAGACATTTGTTCAAGTATATCAGTAGGTTCCGAAAGAGGCTATCAAGATGCTTATGCTTGGTGGGAGCCACTTGGTCGGTATGGAGCCAATTGAAAGTTTATCTGATTGAAGTTTATGATTCCCTGTCTTCGAAAGACGTTATTATCGACAGTAGGCTTAGGGGGGTTTGAGTTGAATCAGTGATGTTTTGGTGGGCCGTGGAACTATTTTACTTTTTCGGCAATATCCCCGGTGAAGAATTCTCCATATCTATAAGTTAGTAGTTCCTTCGCCCGTTGTCTGGCGGCAACGTAAAATACCCGCTTTGCCGCATCACCTTTTAGCCCAGCATATAGCATGCCACCGTATCTTAACTGCTCTCCGTCAACTTGCAGGATTGAATAGCCATCTTCTCCGTAGTTACTAAAATCACCATCCAAACTATTTACTTCAAACCTTCCCCATACGTTACCGTGAAAGGATGTGTCGTTTTCTAACACATCGCCTACAGCTGGGAGTAATGTATCTACTAGCTCTATATCAATGACCTTTGCTATTTCCGAAGTTTTATCACGGTGGCCTACATAAACAGTAGCTTCTTTACCGGGAGCATCCATTTCTGCTCCACCCCCATTACCAATTTTAAAGCCGTTTATCTTTCCAGATTGTCTTAAACTTTCTAGGAATCCTTTTACTCCAGATACAGTTTGCCTATCTTTATAATCGAAGTTAAGGTGAAGCTTCCAGCCTTTGCCGGAAGTTGCAATAGCATCGTATCTCACGGGAGGAATGGGTAAACCATTATTTAACCAGGGCTTAATATCTACCGGCGAAGTAGGTTCTTCAAGCTCAACATCGAGTTTAGGTATGAAACTTTCCGGCACAGTGAAAACCATCTCGGTAGTTTCCATTTCTGATTTCCAAGTTTCGGCACGTTGCCTTAGCACCTGGAGCCTATGTGGGTCCATTCGCACAATAGGGGGCGGTTCGCCGGCCCATTCAAAGGGGTGTCTCTCGTAGTCTGTTGGGGTGCCAGGGAGTGTCATAATAAAGCAATTATAGCATAACCGTTGTTATTTGTCCAGATGTGCGTAATAACTCACCACCTTTGCAACCTAAATTGAACTAAAAATGGTAGGCGTCCTAAACTGTAAGAGTTACTAAATCTAAACAGAGAGGAGCCTACCATGGCCTATTCTATCAACCCTAACTTACCAAAAGCGAGAGCAA
>JBBQAJ010000010.1:0-28643 GCA_038316195.1 Saccharimonadales bacterium (SeqCode) | reverse complement strand
CTTCTTTTTATGGGCACGCCTCAGTACTTTATTAAAGCGCTCTTTTCCTTGAGGGTGGTCTAGTTTGACCTTTTCGGCTTTGGCTCTGCTTTCAATTTTATCTTGCCAGGCTTTATCCTTCTCACTTAGCTTGATCGGTTTATTAGAATTCATACATTAAGTATATACTCCCACCGAGTAGAATTAGTCACTATGGCGTGAGGGTATAATTGCCTTTTATCCACTGTGGGTTAGTTCGGCAATATGGAAATCTTCAATTATTCCACTAATTTCTGGAACATACTTTGTTGACGTTGCATATGCATATTCTTTTCGTGCAATATCAACATTCTGTAAACCTTGTAAATACAGTCTCCAGTTTCCAGCGTTCTTCATGGCATCTGCATAGTGTGGAGCTCTTGCAATTAGTGCTGCATGATCTCTGAATGATTCTGCCATAGATCCGTATACTTTAAACCATGCTTTTATTTGATACGGTGTCCCGTTTCTTGTTTCTTCACCAGTCTGAAGTAATTGTTTAGGTCCATTCCAAAGTCCGTCAACTTTCATGCCATGATAGTTATTCCCAGGTGCTGCTCTGCCCCAACCTGCTTCAGTTATTGCTTGAGCTAGATCAACGGCTGCATTTGTACCTGTCTCAGCGGCAATCCTCTTAGAAATAGGGATTGCTTGCTTTAGGAACTCTTTCTGGTCTGGCGCTAAATTGAATGAATCTATACGAGAGACTTCTTCTGGCGATAGAGCAAACACCAAGTTATAAATAACTTCTGGATCGACAGGAATATGATCTTTTACATCGACATGTTCATGATCTTCGTGATTATCTATTACTTTCTGGTCAAAGCTGTTTGGCCCACTTGTTGCGTCTTGACCGTGTTTTAGTCTAGTTGTCCCTGGTGCTGGGTATTTATAAATGAGTTCATCAATGCCGAACTCGTTCCTTACGACATATGTGTCAGTTTCTAGACTTTGGAAAGCTGCAATAATTTCAGGGGATTTGAAATTCACATCGCCATTTCGATTGTCAGCTATTTCAGGATATATGTCCATTGCTTGTCCTGGCCAATGTAAACTTGTGTCGGTATGGTTACCGGTAGTAACTGCTCCAATTACAATTTTATGTCCCTTGATATTTGCGAGATATAGAATCAACTGCATTTCTTTTGCGCTAATTACTGTATTTTGTACCTTCTCGTGACTTAAGTTGTATGAGAATGTCTTGCCAGTGGTAGCAGAATATTGTAATGATTTCAGTACCTGGTCTCCATCAGACGGTGCAATCTTTATATTTGGACTATTGAGTATTGCACTTGTTAAAGCTTGGACGGACGTTTCTTTAATCCAGCTTAACTCTGGGTTTTGAAAATTGGTAGCTTCAGCAGCAGCTTTAACTTCGACTTGGGCTTTTTCTTTGTGTGCTTCTATGATGCTAGCCGTTATGTCCTTAGCAACTTGTACGGAACTAATTTTTTCGGACTTCTCGACAGGTACAATGATAATGGGGTGGTCTTCAGGTGTAATCACAGTAGATTCGGCGTCTTTGCCTTGTGGTAGATCATTTAACTCTATGACTGATTGTTCAATTTGCTTGAATGTGGCATTTTTGGCAGCATTTTCTGAAGAACCAGCGGCATTATCAATAGAGGCTTTTGTCATAAGTGCAATTGCAGCGGGAGTGGTAGTTGCTTGTATTTTTACTACGCCACCTGATACATTTCCAGGATTTTCAAGGGTAGAATTTACCAACTCTTTAGACAGTGGACTTTTAAAGCTCTTGAATATTTGGGCACGAGTTTTTGGTACTGAAGTTGAATTTGGTGAATTTATAGATTTAGGGTTGTGAATTTTTTCAACGATTTTCATAACTGAATCTGAACTTGCCTCTGAAGTAGCTCGAGGTCCAGGAGCTGCATTTGGGGTCAAGCCAGCTGCAGCACCAACACTTATTGAAACTGCCACGATAGCAGCACCTCCAATTTGTGCAAGTCGCATTGCATCATCAGACATGCCATCAAAGATTTCAGGAATTACATCTGGTAGAAACTCTGCAAGTCTAACATTTGGTATGCCCAAAAGAGCATTTGCGTGTTCGTTTCTTTGTAGCAGAGCTACAGTAGTACGTTCTGACATTATTTTTTCTCCTTCGTTTCGTCGTCAAGTGGATAGAAATTTCCGCCAGTTACATGACCTGCTTCATCAGTTATAGGAATTGTTATGCCACTTAGAGGATTACGCAGTGCTCTGGTTAGATTTCTAACAGCTTGTATTCCCATTAGGTCAGATATATCTTCACCTTTCGCTAGTCTTTGTTTGGCTTCGATCACAGCACCACCAGATCTGTCAATTTCATTTAATATCTCAGCGTCTTTAATACGAACAACATGTGTTTTATCTAATGCAAAAGTAGTAATTTGCCCAACACGACCTTTTCCTTCATCTTGAGCAGTTTGAAACACGGCTCTTCGTCTAAGTTTCGGATGATTGGCTAATTCTTGATCTGATGCCATGTGCCTACTGTCATCACGGCCCTGAGGATCATCAAGCTCATTCTCCCAGACAGTAAAATCTTCAGTATTTTCGTAATTTTGTTGTTTTTCTAATTTAGTTGTAAATACACCATGCCATGCTTCAGCAATCTCCACTTGGAGCTCTTCATTTGTAGGTATATTTATTAATAATGGACCTTGTTCTTCATCAATAATTTTGCTCTTTTCTACGAGAGAGCTTAAAAAGGCGTCACTAAATGCTTCTGCTACTTCTGCTTCAAGAACAACACTATGGGGGGCTACAAAATCATTTAGATCTGGCGTAGTGACTTTCTCGGCCCTAATTCTAATAGGTATTCGTCGTGAATTTGGCGTATTATTTGTAGTAGTAATTTCCTCGGAAGGTGAAGTGGCATCTGATTGATCTGATAAAGGGCTCTCAATAACTTCCGGAACTTCGATGATTCCATCTGTTATTAATCTGGCAGCTTCTCGTACAAGAAGTGACGTTCTTTCAAGGTCATCCGCAACATCAAGACATCGTTTGATATTTTCTCTACGGCTGAGACCTTCGAAAATATTGCCATTAACAAGGTCAGTACCAACTGGATTATCAGCAATAATAACAAATGGTTGTTCTGGTTTAGTCATGTACTGTCCTCCCTTTCCTCAAAATATCAGATGTAGCAAACTACGCGACTGATTAGGGGATATTTTAGCATAAGCTGTAAAAAAAAGCAAGTATGTTTTAAAGAAAACTTAATTCTTCGGGACGCAGCCAGCTGTGTTTAGAAATTGAGTGAAAGTGTCATATATTTCACCGGGAGTTTTCATGGGCTGACCAACTGTAGTTTTGCCTTGTTGATAGACTGTTTCGAGGCTTAAAGAACTATAGTCAGTTGCAACGACGAACGTAATAGGAGCCTCACATAAATTGCCTTTGTCGTTTTTAAGATCAAGTGTTAATTCGTGAGTAGTTGGGTCATAAATTCCACCACCATGCTCCAAATCAATACGCTTAGCAGTTCTAGTGTCTGTTACATGTTTCGCTTGTAAACCAATTAAAGCTGTTACTGCAGGCCTAACCTTGTCTTCTGATGGGAAAATATTGTGATACTCATTTGTCCCTAATACGCCCAACCCGGCTCCTAAAGTAAGTAAGGATGCACCAATTTTACGACCTCTGGTTTCATTTAGCCATTTGGCCCCATCAACTAATTTGTCTAGTACAAATTTGCCTGAAGTTCTACGTGATTGATGGTTTACAGCATCTACTTGGCGTTCCTGAGTGCCGACTGCTCCGACTAATCGTTTGGTTGCTCCTAGCATATAACTCCTTAATTAAGCATACTATAACCAATAATAGTAAAAAAGTAAAGAACATTTGATTATTACCTTAGTTTCTGTTGGCAGAAATTATCAATATACGTCTTCAAATTGTTTGGACTGCTCTGTATAACAATTTTAAAATACTTGAAGTTTATGAAAAAGCACAATTCCACTAAAGTTAATGAGCTTCGTGCAACTTCCAAGTATTTATTAGTTATAATTATCATATAAAGTGGTTATTATTGCGCCACTATCTGAAATGACATAGCCTTCAAATTTATTGTAAAAACACCCTGACGGACAGTCTTTAGGACTTCCAAAGTAAATCGTAACTTTTTGTGCTTTTTTATTATCGTAGTCTTACCCTATGCTTTTGCTTGATACAATTTTGTCTTTGAACAGTTTTTGGACTCTATTACTCTTTTCGATGATTCTGAACAGTTATTTACATTAATGTATTTGACTTTATTTTTGCCAGGAATTGATAAAAATCTAAATAAATAATACGCCACAAAACAAGCAAGTATAATAAAAAGTACTAAAGAAATACGGAACTTTCTCGGATTAAATCGCATATTCATATCATTTCAAGAAGTAATTATATATTTTTGTAAATACTGCTATATTTGGCAATATTATTTTTTAGGTAATAGAAAAACTAGGCTAGTGGAATTTTTGTATTTTTGATAATTTTTATCATTTCCCCAGCGTTTGTCATGGCTTTTTTCCAAGAGGGGTATGCCAGATACGAATAGCAGCAGTATGGTTATAAATATTGGTCCAATAACTGTTAACCAGCCGTAATTCTGATAAACGCCAATGCCGTAAATAAACAACCCCCACCACACTAACATTTCGCCAAAATAGTTTGGGTGCCTTGAGTTGTGCCATAGACCTTCATCAATCCATTTACCTTTGTTGGCTTTGTTGAATCTAAAATTAAATAGTTGCATATCAGCAATAGATTCTATGCTTAAACCTATTAGCCAAATTATTGCTCCCAACCAAGCAAATAGCCCAAAACTAATAAATTCATGACTGTTAAAGACGTAAACAGCGGGAATCATAATTACCCACACACTTAAACCTTGGAGAAGCCAAAACCTTGCGAATACAAGAGGTTTATCTCGCATATCGTCAAAACGTCTATCTTTGCCTGTCTTAAGTATCCTTACAACTAAGTAGCTTGCAATTCTAATCCCCCATATTGTTATCATTGTAGCGAGCAGAATTTCGAAAATTCCAACAGTTCCAGAATTTTTAATCAACCAAAAAATGGTTATTACAACAAATGTTAATCCATAAGATAGATCCGTAACTTTGTCAGTTTTATAAGTAGCTGCAAAAGCAAAAAAGATTGACTGAATGATCATTGAAATGAGGAATGTAAGTATGATGGCGTTAGCTATGTCCATAATTTGTACATACTTATTATTACATATATCGCTACAACAAAGCCTAATGTTTTTCTAAAATAAGTTACGCCATCAGTTATTTCAAGATACGCCCAATAGGCTAACATAACGAAAAACCCACTCTTCAGCATATTATAATAACCCGTATTTTTAACTAATTCGGCTATAATCCAAAAAATTAAAGCAAAAATTAGAGACCGATTTGGCATCTGTGCAAACACAAATTTTCCATGTCTATCTTTGAAAAACTTATCAATCATTTGTTATGGCTGCAATGTTCCGGCGTAAATTTGCCATATTAGAATGCTTTTTGCTCCTAGACTTAACAAGATATATGCCCTTTCACCGTAAAGATAGTTAGACCATTTACCCTTCTTTTTGTACTGTAGGTACATATTGATTGCAAATGTATTAAAGAACAAAAAGATTGAAACCCATATAAAGTAAACAAATTTAGGAGGACCACCTGAACCGTTAGGCGCAGTAGCACTTGCCCAGAAATAGATTGCAATAACAATCCATGGCAGTGCCCCAGCCAACACGCCAACCCAGTAACTAAGCCAATTTGTGGTTTTTGTTGTTTGGTTATGTACTTCCATAATTAGCCCTAGTAAATTCATAATTGCAGTTAGGCCGAACATTAGAATTAGAGTAGATAAATCAAATATGCCACTCAGAATGCCAATGAGTACTATCATGAGTGAAGCTGATAGCGAATATTCAAACCAACGATATTTGTTAATCCCTTTCTTGAGGTCTGAAATATATTTTTTATTCCAAACTGTAGCGATTAATATGTGAAACAACATTGATAATAATGAAAATCCAACAACTCCCAATACAAAAGGAAAACTAAAAAGTTCACGCGATGAGCTAACCAAAGTCTTTGTCCGTTCATCAAAAACTAAATAGTTTGTTGTAATGCCTCTTGAAAAACTTGAGCTAAGCAAAATCAACAATATAGCTTGTGCACCGTGAGCAAACGCCATCCACAGATTAAGTTTAGTTAATTTTGAATATTTTTGGTTCATATCACTCCTTTTCTTTAGTGTAGCAAATAATCTAGTTATATATTGGTATTATTTTCTGGAGTTTATAAGGTGTTTAGTTCTGAGGTAATCGCGTATTAGTAATATCAAAAAAGCAATATCTATTAGGAGCCATATAATCAGTAATTTAGAGTGTCCAGTCAACAATCTGAATAATTGAAAAATTGTTACCCCAAAGAAAAACACAAAACCAAACCAGTACATGCGTATTTTTTCTTCGTAAACACCGTAGGCGATGGCGAGTTTTGTTGCGCCATCAAATATAAGATAGAGTGCCGCGAAATGTTGAGCATTTAAGGATAAACTATGAGCAATCTTTTCTAAATACGGCGACAGCGAGCTTAGTTCATCGTTACTAAGTAATTTATGAGCATAATTTTCAAAAATATCATGTAAGAAATTTGGCCTAGCAAATAAAAGTATTATCCCCCCACTGAACCCAACAATACCGTCAAATATTTTTACCAGTAGGAAAAAAATAAAAAGTCGACGCTCTGGGTTGTTAAGTGATTTTTCGATAGGCTTTGCCAGTCTCTTACGTGATCTCATTTTTTCACCTTATATTAGATATTTTCGGAAATTAGTATTTAGATTAACTACCAATACTTTAAGAATCCAAACAATAGATGTCGCCAGACTCTAGTATGAGTCTGGCTGCTGATTGTCTGACTGTGGCATTATCGTCAAACTCTGTACCAGCACACTTACCTGGCCATTGGTATTGTATTGTGCCTAAAGTTACACCTGGAGGAGTTTGTACTTTTGCAACCGGTGTAAATTCATATGCTTTTTTAGTGACAGGGTCAATGAAGTTATCGATTTTGCCCGTAATATATTGAGATACGAATTCTTTGGCGAAAAATGTTGGTTCTGTAGACGGGAATGTGCCGTTATGATTATTGGCGTATTCTGATACTTTTGCTAAGAATTTTGTTAAGTCTGATTTTCGTTTGGCATCATTTACTTTTTTCGTTGGACTATCCAGCTCTTCAATTTTTGTTTTTGCAGATGCAAGCTCATCTTTTGTGGACTGTATCTCATTGTCTTTGGATATAATAGTGTTGTTTTTGGTTTTTAAAGTCTTGTTAAGTGAGTATGCATAATAACCACAAGCCAGTAAGCCAACTAATAGAATAAAAATTATTAGAATTGGTATTTTAGACTTCTTTTTAGGGCCAGTTACTGCTGTATTTATTATAGGTTGTTCGGTTTGTTGAATTTCTTGAGGTTCCATCTTATTATTCTAGCATAAGAATAATTATCTGATATTTATTTCAACCATGGGTTGGATTGTCGTCGGATTAATTATATAAACAACATAGAATTTACGACCAGGATTTATAGTTCTAGAAATTAAATTAGGTATCAAAAGTAAAGCATTTTTTTCTAGCCATACTTCTTTAATTTCGCCACTTATTATTTTAGTTTTCAAAACCCCGTTAGAGTATCCTTTGTACTTATCAAACCAAAGTGATTCAATTGGTTTTTTGGAAGGCTCAATTACTTTAACCTCTATCCGTTTACCGACATATAGTTTTTGATTGTTCTCTTTCATTTCTATTAATTGAATGCGACTTAAATGTTCTATTTGCTCTGCCTGAACTTTTTTGATGTGGGCATCTATACTTGCCCTCGTAATACCATCATTGGATTCACTTGGAATTAGGCGTGGGTTCAATATACCTTCACCGCCAAAATAATTGAGTTGCCCCATTGCCACTTCTTCCGAATGCTTTGCCTCCTGTGCGCTAACTTCTGTACTAATTAAATTAATCATAGCTGATTGAAAATCAGCCACTAGTTGAGCACCATTTACGGAAGCATCATTATGGTTTTTCATAATTTCATCATATCAGTTTCTTGCTCTCGTTGTGCCAATTTATTGCTTTGTAAAAAATCTTGTTTAGGATAATAGATTGGAAATTATTAATTTACATAAAAAGCACTAAGTTTTGAAAATAAATAACTCAATCAATAGTTGGCGTCAGTAATAAAAGGAGCCAAAATATTATTACACTTGCGTCGCAAATGTTACCAAATTGGATTTATTTTTGCACTAATTGAATTACAAATGTACCAACTAATAAAGTTGCAAGTGAGCCCCCTGCCATGATCAATATTTTTCGTTGAATCCATTTTGGTTCTGTTCCACCAAAGACAACTGCTGAAACTTGAGTAGGTACAAAAAATCCAATCCAGATTATTAACGCAAGCTTATAAACTGAGACTGTTGGAATGTTTACAATTGTCCAAGCAAGAACATAACTAATTAATATTGTTACTAGTAGTTGTAATCCCATCCATGGACCCATGGCTTTTCGTTGTTCGGCTTGCTCCTTTTTACTCAGTTTATTAAAACCAAACATTTCACCCCACATTTTGCCAAACAACGGCATGTACCAGATCGCCCCGACTATAAATTGTGCTATTGTTGCTAAAATAACTGCGAATAAATCTACGCTCATTTCAAGCCCCCATTTATTTAATATTTTAATTCTAGTCTTATTTTAAAAAAATGTAAGTATCTTGTTGTTAAACAATAAAAATCAATAACAAGAGTTTGAGCTCTTTTTATTTTTGGTTATTGCCCATCGTTTATGCAGTAATCACTGAAATTGATATGGTTCTATATGCCCCACGACCTCATTCCAATTTAGTTGTTTCTAAATGAAAATACGCTTATCAAATAACTGCATGAAACCTATTTTAATAGAATAAAACGCATGAGTATTAGAGTCACGACTAAGATCCAATACTGTAGCAGTAGCGCAATTCCGATTTCGAACAACAAGAATATATGATTGCTACTAAAAACAGGTATAGAAATGAAAATTATTAGGCATAGCCCAGCAGTTGCTTTAGTAACTTGCTTGAAGTACTTATCGTGGTGGTGTTTGTACATTTCAATTGTCCCCCATACAAAACCAACTGCAAATAAAAATGCACATAAATCGTGGATAAATTCAATCATGGAATGGTTGACTGTAAATGGTGCTGTTATTAGAGCGATTATTAAGCTAACAAGACTCAAGGAAAATATAGTTACAGGTGTCTCATAATGTTGGTCCAGGCCCCATTTTACAAATACCCAAAATGATATAACTGCTAGTGAAAAATATAATAAAAAAAGCAATTCGGTACGGGGTTGGTAGGCGAAATCACTTACAGCGTTTCGGAGAGCAAACACATGGGGATAAGCAATGTAAAAAGTAAGAAATGCTAACCAATCGATAAAGATAGATATCAAGCCGCCCAGTACGGATAGATGATGGAGTGTTGGTTCTTTTTTTAGGAGATTAAAATAATCTATAAAAGTTTTAAACATGTAAATTTAATATCTCAACAACATTTTAAAATCTATATCTAACATTAAGTATTTTACTTGCCAGAACTAAACTTTGCTTTTGCGAAATAATCCACCCTTTTTCTTTTTGGCAATAAATACACTGTTTAAAAGTTCTGCGTCAAAGGCTGGGGGAATTTGATTGTACTGTGCGTAATAATATAGTGAAGTGGACAATATGTTTGAGGCTGCAGTTTCGATAACTGCAAATGTGAGGAACGCCACAATAAGGAGGAATAAAAAGAATAGAATTCCACCACCACCTAATTGACTAAGTAAAAAGGCTAGAAATATAAAAACCGGTACAGCAATAAGCAAGTAGAACAAAAATGCAACAAACCCAAACGATATTCTGGCTGCAATGTTTTCCCCCCAGCGAGACTTGAACAATGACGCAGATTTCCTTATTGCTTCAGGTGCACTTATATCATTCTCGACAATTATTGGAATTGTAAACAAGTTTGCCAGTGCCCAAAGAACTCCAAAAAATCTACTTACAATCCATCCTATTATTTTAAATCTCTCTTCAATAGCTCTAAGTAGATAGCCTACAGTAGTTGTAATTATAGAATATGCTAGAATCGGCATTTTTTTAGACCATGCAACTTGCATATATTGTTTATAATCGCCAGATTTGCCTTTGAAAATATCTAGTACATGTGCTGCAAGGCCAGCGTTGTATAAGAATATAACAAAATAGGTCAGAACGTAGTAGACAACGCTAACACCAATACCTAGTGCCGTAAGGTCGGTTTTGGATTGTCCGTATGAATCAATTGTAGTTACAAGTAAGCTACCTTTAGCTAGGAAGTAAATTATTCCAAATACTATACCTATTAAGATTGTTATTACTCCACTCATTAGTGGGTATCTTATAAGTCCCTTGTTGTGCTTTAATACTTTCAAACTTTGTTTCAGCAATATCCAGGAAGTTTTCAGACGACCTCTTTTTTTGCCATTTACCTGAATAGTTGCAGTCGTGGGCGAGTCACTGGGCTTGCTTACTGGTGATGGAACGACTAAATTTTGAACCTCATCAAAGCCAGCTTTAATTTGCGCCTCAGACCATCCTGCCCCAACTAGTTGAGACTTAATTTCGTTTGGACTTAAACCAGCCTGAATCTGTTGATATATATAATTTTTTAAATTATCTTTGTTATCCATAATTTGATTGAATTTTACATCCGCAAATTAAGAATTGCAACCACTAATTATTTAATAGTTATATGGGCATTGAAAATTCAACTTTCAAAATACACTTTAGTGCCAATCATTCGGCTATATAGTCAAAAATAATATGCCGTTATCGCTTATGATTTGCAGCCCATTTAACAGATTTAAAGCATGATAATAGTGTTGTCTGACACGCAAAGATTATCAACTGGGTTTTATCTCATGAATAATAGATATTCAGTAATTTAGAATTTCTTTATTCGGAGTATACTTAGCTTAATTAATAAGGAGATAACTATGAATAAAAGTATTGCATTAATAATTGGAGTTGTAATAGTTGTAGGAGGAGTTGGAGCGTTTGTTTTTGCAAGAAAAAAGGATAGTGGTACCAAGGTTACAAATACACAGACTATTAAGACTTCGAATGTAAAAACTGGAGAAGATGCTGTTATTGCAGTTGATGCATGTGACGTTCTCACGAAAGATGTTGCTATAAAAATCTTAGGTGATTCTCCAACAAAAGGAGATTTATCTGCTGGCAATGCTTCTACCAATGATATATCTGTAACGAATTGTATTTATTCTGTACAAATTCAGCCCGGTGCATTAAAAGCAAACAATACTAAAGGAGTAAGTGTTCTTGCACGATCTGCGAAAACTAGTGCTGGAGTAAAAAGTAATAAATACATATTTGGAGATGCAAAACCTCAAGGAGTTCAAGATGTTAGTGGAATCGGCGATCAAGCATTCTTTAATCCAAAATTCGGTCAATTAAATGTTCGTAAAGGTGGGAATTACTATATAGTCTCCAACTATTCTGGCGCTGCAACTAGTGGAACCCTTGAATCATCTACGGATCTTGCAAAATTACTAAGTTTTAAGTAATTTAAGTTAAACGACGAAAATTGAGCCTCAAAGATTTTATAGCAAATTAAATCAAATTAACTCGGCAGGCATTTAGTTTATTTACTGCGAGGAGATTGATTATTCAGCATTTCTTATTTCACGACTCTTAATAGGGGCACGATCTTGTCCATATCAGCTTGTCCATCCCAACCTGGAGCATCAGTATTTGGGTATGCTCCACCGTAAAATGCGCCAAGTGGATTGATTGATCCGGTATTATTTGTGGCTGTTTCTGGCAGAGTATTCGAATCTGTATAGTAGATTGCATACTGACTTCCGGCAAAATCACCAACAAATGCACCGTATTTTTTGAGTGCATCATAAACCATTGAACCGACAGGGCTAAATCCAGCTGGTTTTGGCGCACTTTGTGGTATTCCGTAGCGAGTCCCCATAGCAATCGGGCCAGAATGACCTCCGTTATCTGGTGCGGTAGCTGGGGATATATAACTTGTATTAGAAAGAATCCATCCAAGAGACAGTGCAATGGCATGGTCAATTTTACCCGAAGATACATCCCAGCCTGTTATTAGCCCACCTAGCCAAGAATAGTTAGATGCACGAACACCAGCATTGTTATTGTTGTCACCAACCCCACTACCTGTGATTGCATTATCTACTGCCCATGCAGTTGCTGTGACTGTGTGAGTGTTTGGATTTACGACAGTTTCCCATGTTTCAATGTATTCGCCATTAGTTGGGTCGATTACTATCATAATCTTGTCTGAGTCGGTTCCTGAAGCCAAATTAGTCGGGGCTTTAATTTTAAAGGTTTGAGCCGGTCTGTTTCGATGGAAAGGAGCATAGATATAGTTGGGCATGTTAAATGTCCATATGGGGTCGTTTGGACTTGACCACCAGACTGGACAAGCTACTTGATTTGCAGCCCAGTGACGAACAATATTTATAGTACTCCCAGAATTATGCGTAGTTTTGATCGAGTTGTTATATCCACGCGCTACGGTAAGTGCAGTTGTTCCTTGCCCCCCCGTAACTAACATCTCTTCGTTGTCAATTTGGATTGGATACTGGAAACGACTCTGCCAATAATATGGTGGAAATCCAGCTGTCGAGCTTACAGAAATGTTATTGCTGGTAATATCTGTGACGGCTGAAGCAAGTGTGCTTGTGTCGCCACCATAACGAAAGAGCAAAGAATCAGTCCATACTTCGTTTCCGGTGAATGCAGTATTCCATGGGGAGTTTGTGGCAAATGGCCGGGCTTTGTTGACGCCAGAGGATACTCCAGCTCCACCAAACTGTATGAATTTTCCTCCAGAGACACTAGAATCAGTAACTGATGCTGCAGATCCATTTATAATACCATTTTCGGCTTCTAGGCTAACATTTGGTGAGGAAGCATGACTGTGAAATAAAAATAACATGCCAGTAATTGAAAATGCCAGAACAAACAAACTAATAATTATATTTTTTTTATATCGCACAACTTAAATAATACAGTAATCGATTCTTAAAAATGAAAACAAATTAAGCCAATGGAGTTAAAAATTTTCAACAAATCAATTTATAAAACTCGACTATACACCTGTCATAGGTTTCAGAAAATGTAACTCAACTACTCAGTATTTTTAAATTTCTCCTCCCTTAAGGATAGTGCTTTTTCTGATGCTGATCGTTTTGCCTTAAGTAATTGTTCTTCAAGTTTAAGAATATTTTCCTCAACTTTTTCTTTTTCTTTCTCCATCTGGTTTTTTATTTTGTTACGCGTAATTTTGCCCTTGTGTGGAGCAAATAAAATTCCTAAAGTACTTCCAGCAACAGTTCCTGTAATGAACGCTGCTGGAATAGCGATTGTTTTTTTCAATTTAACACTCCCTTCATATATGGTTTATTCAATTATATCCAATACTTGTTTTCAGCCTGTTTCTTAGCTAATTCTGCATCTCTTTTCAACTTCTCGGCCACTCCAATTTTCCTGTCTGCGTCATCGAGTTTTTTCCTAACTTCATAAGCTTGTCTTTCTTTCAGAACGGCCATCTCTTTAAGTTTAGCTGCGTCCTGGCGAATATCACTAGGCTTAGTCATATTTGGAGTCATTAATTTCAGACTGGTGGGGTCTCTAGTCATTGATTTTTCTAATCGTGAAGCAGCAATTTCCTTTTCACGTGCTGCATTCTTCAGTTCATTTGCACTTCCTATAAGTAGTTTTGGAATATCCAAGATTCACCTCCTATTATTATGATTTATGAGAAAAACAACTGTTAAACGAATTCAATTCTTGAATATTTTTAACGATAGTATAAATATCATTAGGCAACATATAGTTAACAAGTGACATAATTCCTAGAGCGTTACAAACGAACTCCCTGAAATTAATTTTACTTTGTACACTTTTAGCTGCAAGAATTTAAATTCTAAATTAGGCTGATCTCTATATTTAATAGAAATGCATTTTGTCAATTTCATCTAGGAAAAGTTGTTCTCTCTTATATTTCTCTTGCCATTTATAGTTCATTTTTTGTATAAAAGATTTTCTTGGTTTGGATTTTAGGATTTGGTTTTTTATACTCATATACCCTCCTTTAATTCAGCCACATTAGCTGATGGGGTAATTTTATATTAATCATATACATGTGTATGTTAATAAGTTAACAATATAATTTTATGTATATATTAATTCTTTCAGGCGCTCTGTATTTACAATGTGAATGCGATTGTTTTTCTTTTTAACAAGTCCTAAGTTTTTCAATACGTTGTATGCAGTTGAAACAGACTCTCTTGTGATATTCAAAAGATCGCCCAAGTCTTGCTGAGTGAGTGTCAAATTGAGTGTCCTACCATCTCCGTCTTCTTTGCCTTTTGTAATAGATATACTCCAAATTAAGTGTGCCACTCTTCTTGTTGCACTAGTCAGTGATAAGTTTTCCAGAAGTTGTATGTTGCTAAGGAATCTGTCAGCGGATACGATGAGAAGCCCCCTATAAAGCTCTGGCGTACTTAAGGAGTAATTTTTTATATCGTCCAGTGTGACTTGCCACAATTCTACATTGGTCATTGCCTCATAAAAGAACTCCTCAGGCCCTTTGTATATTTTCTTATCTAAGAGTTCCTCGAACACGTATGTCAAAGGGTAAATATCTCCAGGGCCGTATATATTCTGAGTACTTATTGTGCCGGAATTAGTTATTTGATACCTTTTGACATAACCACGTTTGACTAAATAGAGTGCTTTTAAGTCATCAGATTTAGTTATTATCTCTCCGGATTTATATGACACTTTTAGGCCTTGTTGCATATAGTCGACGAGAAGTTTCATTAACGAAAATTTTAAAGTAGGGTTTACTAAATTACAATACCTCTGGGCCCATTACAATACAATAAGGTGGCTTAATTATATTAAAAATGTTTAAATATGATTATGAGTGAATACATTGGCGGACCAAGACTTGAGCCGTCGACACATGTAGAGCCGGATGATTTTAGAGATGATTATCAGCAAGTTAACGCAGGTAGGATTGTTGATACCAATACAGAATATGGAGATTTTGCGACTAATGTAAAATTGCGCTTTTATCCCTACCGACACGCAGAGGACGGTAGGAATATACATGATGAGGCAGTTGGATTAGTGGACGCTGAGCCTGGCCACACGGTTCTGGATGTTGGTTGTGGTGATGGTGAAGTTTTGGAATCGATAGCTAATATGTATGGTCAAGATATAAAATATATTGGCGTTGATAATTCTGATAAAATGCTAGATTTTGCTAGAACAAGACTTGAACATTTAGAGCAACCATTTAGTTTAGCTAAATTTAGTGCCAATCAAATGGGCATAAAATCTCATTCAGTTGATAGAATAATAAGTTTATTTTCGATTTATCACGTGGCAAAAAATTCGAAAGATCCATTTCCAGAAACAGAATCCACTTTAGTAGAATTTGATCGAATCGCTAAGCACGACGCAAAGATAATAATTGCCACAAGTGGAGAAAATAATAAACAACTTCAACGACAATTTGAGCGAGATATAGCTAATTATTTGGGCGTTGATCCACCACCAATTTTCGCTAAAAACTTTAACGCAGAAATTGCACGTATATTACTTCCAAAACATTTTGAAGTTGATGAGCAACCACCACAATTAACGGATATGGTTATTAGTACTAAGGAGGATGTTGAAGAATATATACTTTCCCTGGTTGCTATGAATTATAGCTATAGGCCAATGATTGTATATAAAGATTTTTTCCAAGCTACAACAGATGTAGTTTTACCTAGAATAATGAACGACATTGAAAAATATGGTTCTTTTAGAGATAAAATTGAAAGATACATTTTTGAATGTAAACCCAAGGTGTCATAAAGTTGTAGGCTTAGAAACGAGCTTCCTAAGCCTACTGATTTTGGTCAAATATTAAACTGCTCTTTTACCCGTTATCAGGTTGTATATAAATACAATTAATGCAATAACTAATAGTACATGTATTATATTTCCTCCAATATGTGCTAACAATCCGATAAACCAAAAGACTATTAAAATTCCTATCACTGTCCAAATCATCTTTTTCTCCTTTTATTTAATGCTTACTTTGATAAGATTTCATGTTTTACGCCAGAAATTTCGACCAAACCATTACTAAACTCGTGTGTGAGAGCGACCCAACATTCTTACGACTGCTATAAGTGCTGTTGCGCCAAGTAGGGCGACTACAAAACTGTAAATGTTAAAACCAGTAACGCCACTTGCTCCTAAAAGTCTAGCAACAAAACCACCGATGATTGCGCCAAGAATACCAATAATGACATTAGCAATACCACCCTGCTGATCGTTTGTCCCCATTATAATTGAGGCTATCCATCCAATGAGTGCTCCAAATATTATCCACATTACTAAATTTATTACCATTGGCAATCCTCCTTAAATTTACTCTATAATCCTATATTTATAAATCAGATTGTGCTGTTAACTACTTAACAAAATAGATTCAAGAAGTGATTAATTCAGTATTAGCACTAATTTGTTGAACATGAGATATTACTCACATCAAAGAAATCATCTTCTGTGTGTGCTGAATAACTAACCATATTTGGCTCTAAACGATGCTACACGTGCAATCTCTTGTTTTATTATTTCGTTTTTTCTATGGTTTGGTTATTTTTCCTGGATGACTGAGAGTATGTTCCCTGCCGGGTCTTTGAACCAGGCTATATCTGGTCCTTGATTTGCGCTGAGACCATGTAGTATTCCTTTATCATCCTGCTTTGCAGGCATATTGTCATAATGTTCAAAATTTACTCCGAGTTTCGTAAGTTCATCAACGGCTTCATCTATATTTTCGACAACAAAGTTTAAGATTGTAAACTTTGCTGGCTCATGGTCATCTTTTTGGTAAATAAATAATGAGCCGTTATTTGGTAACTTCAACCTTAAACCCATAGTTTCATCATCCACTACTAATCCTAAAATTTGAGTGTAAAATTGTTTAGCATTGTCAAGATTATTAACTGAAAAACCACCAAATGTTGACTGAGCTTTAAGCATATCGACCTCCTTATATGTATTTTTATTATATCAAACTTGCTGATTGATAGGGTTATACTATTTACATGAGAACAAAACTTTCAGACATAGACAAAAAAAGACTGGAACTGGGCAAAATGTTGCAAAATTTCTACGAGATGGGATTTATATCAAAAAGACGCTTAATTGGCTTTAGTCTCTTAAAAGGAATTTTTACCGGTATAGGTGTTTTTTTGGGTAGCACACTCGGTATAGCATTGTTGCTATGGTTACTCAATATATTTCACGCATTCCCTCTTATCGGCGAAATTGTTAACAATATCCAGGATAAACTTCATTAATTAAAACAACTACATTTGGAGCTATGCATAGCATCAAAAACTTCAAGTAATTTTTTGATCTGCAAATTTGTTGATGACATTGAGATATATGTTCAGTTCTTCTCGGGTTATACGTGAATATATTTTATTTCTAAGTTCGCTTCTTGCTTCTTCTTCTATTTTTAGGAATAATTTTTTTCGAAGAAAATTAAACTTTATTAGTCTAGAACGACTATCAGAAAAATTGGTTTCACGTGTGACATAATCATTTGCTACTAGGATATTAACCGTGCCAGTCACAAATGCCTGCGTTGTATCCAGTAATTTTGCCAAATCAGATGCCCTTATGCCTGATTTACCAGCATCATAGATATTGCCAAGAACTATCCACTGCATACCTGACAGATCGTACTTTTTTAAGACATTTGTTTTTAAGCTATTGAGAGTGCGATTGGCCTGTGCTTGCTGTGTCCCAGCTTGATATGTCGTTATGTTGCTAGCGTCTATCATAATATCCTTTGTTTTTACTCGGTTACTATAATCGTCCCTTTCATATATGGGTGTGGCTGGCAGTGATATGTAAATTTTCCAATTTCATTAAAAGTAAAGCTGACTTCTTCTCCCTTGCCAATAAGCTTGGAGTCCTCAACTTTTCCATTATTTTCATCGTCAAAAATTACACTGTGTTTAGTTGGGTCGTTGTTCTTCCAGGTTACTTTTGTTCCTTTCTTGACTGTCATTTCGCCTGGTTCAAACTTGAAATTGTTGATCTCGACAGTATTTGGTTGTTTAGTCGGTGTCTTATCCGAAGGTGTTGACTTAGTATTTGATGTAATTGAATTATTCTTTTTATTACTGGTCGTTACGAATAGTGCCACAGAACCAATTAACGCAACTGATATTAGTATAAGAACTGCTTTCTTGCTCAATGTTTTTCGCCTTTCATGACTATAGGTGTGTCACTATTGTGACACACCTATAAACTTAATATTGTATTTAGATATTATCTAAAATTTAGCTGGATACTGTTTGACAATAGCACCACTCAAAGTATCTGCAAACATTTGCATGTGCTGATCAGCTTCTTGTTGCAAAGCGTATGATTTTTCATAATCTTTTGCACCGTATGCATCTACTATGGCTATGACCTGCTCCAAGTGAGTTTGTAGCCCTGCTTTTAGAGCGTCTTTTGGCAAGTTTGGGTTTGCTTGCGAAAAGAAGGTTGATGCCTGATCAGTGTAGCCACCTAAGTCAGCCTTAGCCTTGTCCATTCCGGCTTTGTCGCCAGCTTTAGCAGCTTTCGTATAGTCAACAAAGAATCCTATGTGGGCTCGCCATAATTCTAGGAATTTATCCTTATTTCCTGGATAAACACTATCAATTGCAGTTGCGATGTTTACACTGTTAGTATCAAGCGCTTTTGTTACGCCCTCACCTGATGCTGATCCGTCAAATACTGCCCGTAACGCTGGTGCAGCTAACTCAATGTGCTCACTTAAAGCGTTATTAAGGTTGACACGCAATGTTGCTGCTTTAGTATCAGTCTTTGGACTTGATTCTGAAGTCATTGCAGGTGAGTTCTTGTCATTGTTTTTATTCTTGCTATTCCCCATAGCATAACCACCTACTCCACCTATTATTAAGGCGACTATTACAAGTATAATAGCCATTCCGTTGTTAGTATTGTCTTTCATATGAACCTCCGTTTATTAATTACATTATCAATAATAATATACTTTACTAAACAAAGTAAAGTATATTATTATTAAAAGCCATTAAAAACAGATTACAAACATCAGTAAAATTAACAACATGACGCAGATTTCTTAGTTATGATTAGTTTTTTACTATAAATAAAAAAACATCCTAGGATTTTATACTCCCCTACTTTGTTAATACTGACCATTTATGATTTTGCATTGGCCTTATTTTGAATAAAAATCAGCCCAAGTCACTAGTTTAGACTTTTTCATTGATGGTGGGCTTATTTGGTAGATTGCACGCTAAAATACTCCAGCATTGCTTCTTTACAGCTATGATTATCCCAAAGTCATACTTGTTATTATCAACGACGTTAAAACTGTAAGTTGGCACTAAATATTGCCTGTTAAATTGTCTCGTCTATTACTCTACGAATGACCACAAAATGCTTGGTGGTTTTCTACACTTTAAGAATAATCAAATTTTAAAGCCAAATTACACAGATTACTAATACCCGTTTATTAAAACTTATTGACCAAGTTGGGAGTAATTAAGTTAGTAAAAGTAAAGTGCTTTAGTTTATATTAATAAGTATGCATTCCGAGATAGTACGGCTATCATTACTTACATTACACTTGATTGGCCTAGCTTTAGGACTAGGCGCCGCGTCGTTTGCAGATTATTCATTCATTAAAGCAGTGAAAATGGGTGACAGAATTACGCCTGAAACGGTTAATTCAATGCGATCAATTTCACAGGTTGTCTGGACCGGTATTGGTATTTTATGCTTAAGTGGGATTGGTCTATTTTTTATGAAACCAGCTGCTTATTTGGCTTCGTCTGGCTTCTTGGCAAAGATGTTATTCGTAGGAGTTTTAGTAATAAATGGCATGTTTCTGAACTTCTACGTAACAGCGCGGTTAACAACTTTTAATTTCTCGGAAATTTACGCCATTCGCGATGCGGCTTGGAAAGCAAGAAAATTATCATTTATATTTGGGGCCATCAGCACATTGACTTGGTATGCAGTTTTACTAACAGCTCAGTTTAAGTCAGTAGTTAAATTTGCATTTATTGAATATGTTTTCATTTATTTGTCAGTGCTTGTTTTGGCAATATTTTTAGCACTACTCCTTGAGCATAAATTACACGGCAGACATGTCAAAGACCAAGGATTGCTTGGACAATTACCAACTTCAGATATAATCAATCCTTTACTACAATTAAATCAGCCAACTATTTTAAAAAATGATTCAACGGCTTCACCTATAGTTTCACCTAGCGTAGCTCAACCAGTGTTACATCCGAATACTAATCCCATTAATGCTGCAACTGTCTCCAGTCCCATAGTAGCATCTACAATTCTACCAACAACTAATCCGCTACCTGTGCTTCAACCTAATCCTAATAAAGAGAAAGTTGAAAATTTTAACATGAATCAGACCTAGGCTTTGCTTATAGTTCAGTCAGTAGCTGTATTAATGTATTTTTAGATGTTCTGAAGGTAATCATATTAGAAATGAATGATTATATATCCATAAGTTTGATTATTTATTAAAAAAACTGAGTATTTTAATGACTATTATTCTAGGCACTAAAATTTTGATACACACAAATGCATTTTGTGATATTAACGATTTTTCGAGTCTTCAAGCAATCCTGTCGCTAGCACTGTTCCTGTAACAATTTCTGAAGCTCTGAAAGCAACATCCAAAGCATTGGCATTAACTAAAGCATGAATACCACCTATGGCGCCACCTATAATGGCACCGTAGCCTATTGCACGAACTATTTTCTGTGGAATACTCCTTGGTTGTATTTCTGAAGAAGACTCATACATAAAAATAAGATATCACAAAACAAGATTAAAGTCAAGTAGTGGCTCCCCCTCAAGTGGTCTTTCGTCGAACTTTTCCTGACTATTTATATTCAGCCGTTTTTAACAAATCTAACAATATATTTATCTAACAGCATAGTAACCGGCAGGGCAATAATTACAGCAAAAGTATAAAGTCCTAAGCGTGAGCTCGACATGGAGTCAGTCACGATTCCTAACTGGACAAATAGAAAAGCAATAATCATTAATGTGACTATGCGATATGCCATTAGTTTACTGGATACTCTTTTTCGTTTTGACATATGAAACACTTTATTTACCTCAGAATTGTATAGGATAATTTAAAACATAAAAAGGGCTTTTTGATTCCAGTTTCATAGTACTTATTTGACTCAAAATACGGGTCACAAACAGTTTAGATTAAATAACGTGATAAATGAAGAGTTATACTTGACAATTTATAGGTATATCTTAATTATAAATTGAAACTTTTTAAGCTAAATTAGAATATGGTTTAAATTGTTGGTATAAATGAAAATTATTCAATCGTAACCTCAGAGTAATAACTTGCCCTTGTGACTTCACTGTTATTGACATTATCCACAATCTTAGCATCGCGAACAACATTTATAGGCGTACTTCCACTGGGTATAGCATATATCATTGCTACCTTAGTTTGCTCTCCGGTTTTGAGAGTTACAGTTGCATCAATTACGTCAGGCTCATCTGTTTTAGAATAAGCAAGCGATCTCACTATCACGTCCGTAGAAAGTTTTATATCGAAATCATAGAAAGTTACAGATAAGGGGACGTTCATTTTACGGTTTCCTACTAAACCATATACTTTTATGTACTCCTTGTTTTGATAGTCGTATGGTTTCTTTGGTTTGTAGTTACGAACAACTTTGGTGACCATATAGCTTATGCCATCTACTGTATCTACCTGTTGATTCATTTTTGCTGCGCTAAGTTTCTCTGATTTTTGCGTACTGCCCATTTTTTCACTTATTAATTTAGATAAATCGAGTGTTCCATCGGGTCTGTCTTGCGCCGAGCTAATCTTAATAGAATTCGAGTCGGTTTTATTTACGGCTGATTTTATTGTAGTTTTTTTTGTTATCATATATATCAGTCCAACAATAATCAGCATAAAAATTATAACGACAACTTTTTTGTATCGACTAGACATAGCAAATACTGGGTTTTTAAGAAATGATTCTTTAGGTGATGTTACGGATAGGCCAGTATTATTTGTGCCCTTAGAATTAGAGCTTATTACTTGATTACTGTCATTAGTATTATTTTCAGGTAAAGTCGTTGGCATCGAAGATGATTGAGTAGGTTCTGGTTGTATGTTAGTTTCTTGATTTTCGGGTTGCATATAAATTAAAATTTTTCTTAGTAGATTTTATCATACTTGTGTTTAGTTAACGAAGTCGAACTGTGATCTTTTTCTTTTCCAACATCTTTTGATCGTCGTTTCAATGCATCGACTGGATTTGATTCAAGTATCAATTTGTACCTTAGTTCCAACGAAACGGGTGTTAGGTACCAATTCGGTTCAAGACTTATACAGAAACAGCCCTCAAATCTGGACTGTTTCTGTTTGGCTCTCCATAGTAATGGAAGTTAGAACCACAATTTATCTGAATCTACTAAGTGCGCTACTTGATGTTTAATAGTTCGTGTTGTTTAGGATGTTTAAGCTTGTGTTGCTTCTTAAGTCGTTCGTGATCATCAACAGTCGCGTGCTTGTGGCATGTTTTGTAAGTTGTGCCCTCAACTTTATGGTGAGCTAATCGCCAGCAGGAGTTGCACTTATGGTTGCGATAAAGAGTATAGATACTTCCTAGGATAGCTATCTCAGCCAAGTCACTTCCGAAACCCGACCAAAATACATACCACCTACCAGCAGGATTCCAAAACCAGTCAAAGCTTGCAACGATTAGTAGGTGGTGCATAACTAGATATTAGCAAGAATCCGTTGAGAATCCAATTTACTTATTTTGTCTCTCAGCTTACCGGTCACGGAATAAAAAAAGCTAAGAAATAGCGTGAACGCATATTCGGTAACATGTAAAATATGTGCTCTTGGCGTAGAATACAGGTCATGAATTTTTGTTTGTGATATTGTACACCTCACCTTTATGATCATATGTTATCCATTGGCCAAGCAAATTCACCTTTTTTAAAACAACCTGTGCGCTTCAATGTCTAGTTAGGCCAAAACCATTCCCAGTAACCTTAAGGCATGCCATTCAAAGCTTTGCCTTTGGACCAACGAGTTACGCCATTTGCAGGATATTTAATTGTATACCTATCATTGATTTCTATTTTTTCTTACTTACCATTTTATGCGAGTGTATCTATTACCGGCAATTTCAAATATTTGAGCAAAAATTAGGATTAAAAAAAGGTACAAGCTAAACAATATAGCCTGTACCCTACTCTTCTAGTTCTCTGTTATCTACTCTTTTTAGAGTAGATTTATCGTCGAGCCATTCGTGGCATTGCCATGATTCTCTCCTATATTTAAGTAACAAATATTATTATGGACTTGTGATATACAATGTCAATCTACTCAAAAATGTATATTATGTTTTAATAATTTTTTGTAATTTTCCAACTATATATATAAGAATCGCAACACTAAAAATTAATAAGCTAAAATGTTTGTATGCCGACGTATACCCTGATGCAGCAGATACATAACCCAAATAATAAAATACCATTATGCTAAGAGCTTCGGTGACTAAGCCGTTGAATGACGATGCTGTGGCGCGCGTCTTACCCTTCAGAATATGTTGGAGTGTACTATTCAGTAGGACCAGTAAGCCGGAAAAGATCAGCATGTACAGACAAATAAAGAGTGGGGCTAGCCATTTTGGGCTAAGAACAGCAGCCGCCAGCAAGCCGGCCCATAGCCCTACGAAATACTCCATCTTTATTTTTATGTTTTTATATCTGTGGGCCTGAGAACTGCCAATCATAGCAAAGATAGAAGTAAGTGTTATCCAAGCTGCAACTGCGCCATTGGACAAACCTTTGTCTCTAAAAAATAGTCCAAAATATTCATCCATGGCTCCAAATCCCATAATAAAACTTATACTAAGTACAAGCATAAAAACTCTCCGGTTTTTTAACACTGCTCTGGTGCCCTCCTTTATATATGAAAGATACGATGTTTTTTGTTGCAAGTGTTTCGATAGCTTAGCTTTCGGAAGTAATGTTATCAATATGCTCGAGATAGCAACCGATAAAATACTAAGAATCAATATTAATGTATAGCCGTGGCTTGCAAGTAAGGTTGCACCCACACCTCCAGCGATCACCCCGATCAGCATGAATGTGTCCATTCGGCCAATTACCAATTCATATTTGTTTTTCTGATGCAGTCTATTTAACTCGTCGTACACGTATGCTTCTTTCGAGCCTGAGGTAAACGCAACTTTTACTGCCCAAAAAATAAATCCTAGTAAGAAGCCCAGATATGTTCTAAATAGCAACCAACATAAGAACCCAACAATTTTAGACAATTGTCCTATTAGTAGAATTCTGCGTCTAGGGTATTTATCCGCAAGTGCACCTGACGGAAGCTCTAATACAAAAGACGTGAGTGACCACACGATAAATAGACTGGAAATTTGGCTGGCGCTTATTCCATTATCTACGAAAAACAGTGCGTAAAGAGGATAAATTAGAACAAAATTGTCAAAAAACGAAAATAAATATAGCTTTTTGGTTAGTTCTAAAAATTTGGAACTCATAAAAATACCAAATCTTAGCTTTCTCTAAAGGTTTACAGAGTCTATTTTAGACCAAAGATGTGCGCTTAAGGCATCAACGCCAAGTTCGTGTCCTGTGACTTTACGAACTAACTCCGGACCGGTGAGTCTGTTAGCTTGCGCATAAACATTATCTTTTAGCCATTCGTTAAACTGCTCAAAATCACCTCTACCCAATTGCTCACTTAAGCCTTGTATATCACTTTTCATTGCTCTTATCATTTGAGCAGCATAGATGTCACCAAGAGTGTACGTCGGAAAATATCCAAATTCGCCCCATGACCAGTGGCCATCCTGTAGCACACCTTGAGCGTCGTTGGGTACGTCAAGACACAAGTATTGCTTAACTTTTTCATTCCATGCGTCAGGTAGGTCTGCTACATCCAAAGTTCCTTCAATCATTGCTTTTTCTAGCTCTGTTCTCATAATGATGTGAGATGTATAAGTGACTTCGTCAGCATCAATTCGTATGAGACTTGGTTCAACGCGATTCATCCACTTGTACATCTGCTCTGGAGTAAACGTTATCGCATCTCCAAAAGTAGACTTCAATTGCTCGTATAAATACTTCTCAACAAAAGACTGGTTACGTCCGACGTGATTTTCTGCAATTCTAGCCTGTGATTCGTCTATACCGTATGATCCTACTTCGCCTAAGGCAGTGCCAAAGTGCTCCACTGGCATTGCTTGCTTATATTTTCCATGACCAGCAGCCTCGTGCATGATTGCAAGTACTCCACTAGTAAAATCACTACTATCCAGATCACCCCTCTCTAGGAAGACCCTGACATCCTCAGAACCGAAATTGATCGTCGAGGTGTATCTACCAAACTCAATCGAGCCTCTGTCAAAGTCAAACCCTAAATTCTCAACTAATATTTTACCTAATGCAAGTTGTTTTGCGTGTGGGTAAGTTCGTTTAGGCTTCCTAACAACATCCGGAGCTACTTGTTTTTTCGGTTTAACTGCACCCAACATTTTGGGTATGGCTTTAGCTAGTGGATTGAATAATTTATCGAGTTCTGCGCTTGTTACGCCAGGCTCGCGCTCTGCTAAAAGTGCGTCATAAGGAGAGGCGCCATATCCAATATGGTCTGCAAGCCGTCTGGCGATTTCAACTTGCTTCCTTAAGTGTGGCAAGAATATGCCGAAATCAGTTGCATCCTTTGCGTCATAATATGCATCCTCACTCTCTGCTGCACTGCCAGCCTTTTCCTCAACTAATTCCCTCGGTACGGCAAATGCTCTGTCTACCTTTCGCTTCGCTACGAATACAATGGCTGCTTCGTCAATGTCCAGCGACTGCACAATCTCTGGGGAGCCAAGCCTATCAGTCATTGGCTTCAATCCTAATAATGCATCATGCGCTTCGCCTTCAAGGTAGGCCGTCATATCTGCTGCCAGTGTACCAGGAGAATTTTTAGGTCCATATAGCTGTGTATCAAAAAAAACGTGTTCTGAAGCCAGTCTTAGATACTCAGCTTCCTTGAGGCCACCACTTAGCATTTCTATTGATACGTCTGGGCTAGGTCCTGTCTCTGCTGGGCTGGCCATTGATAAACTCCATTTTATAGCTAAACAATACTATAAAACAATAAATTAGTCAATGCCCATCACAAGGGCTATATCCGACTCCCGTACATCTTGGACACATTCACTAAACTAGAAAGGAGTGAAAGTGAGAACAAGAACTATGACTAACAAAACACTACAGGTCTACGGAGCCCGTATCCGTTTAGCCTGGTTTAGAAAGGCCGAAGAACTAGGCACCGTAGTAGCGGCTTGTCGCTACTACGGTATTCCAAGAAGCGAGTACTACTACTGGCATAGCCGTTGGCTAGCCAGTGGCAAACAACTGCGTAGTTTGTACGATCAATCCAGAGCCCCTAAGTCTCATTCTCAGGATATGGATCCAGAACTCATCGGTCTCATTGTTCAATTACGGTTGGGCCTAGGTTATGGCGAGACCAAGCTAGCTGTCATACTTAAACGAGATTATGGAGTGACACTTTCGTGTCACGGTATTGGCAATGTCCTGAGACGAGCAGGACTCACCACACCTAAGCTCCGTAAACGGCGTACCCAACGTCGACTTAATGACTATCCCTACTCTCCAGGTGAAGTTGGACAAATGGACGTCAAGCACTGGAAGCGAGCGGCCTATCAATACGACATCATAGATTGTGCTACTAGAATTAAATACAAACGTCTGTACCCAGGCGTTAACCCGGCATATACAGTAGACTTCCTAGAGCATGCAGTAAGGTTCTTTAGCCCAGCCTTTAGCTTCCAGACTATACAGACAGACAATGGCATGGAATTTGTCTACGACCAACTCCCACAAACAAAAGAACAGACCACCACGGCTATGCAGCGTTGGCTAACCGCCAACGGCATTAACCATGGTCGTATACCACCACGCTCGCCTCATCTAAATGGTCGAATTGAGCGTAGTCACGGAGTCGACAAAAACAGATACAAACGTCTTACTACCAACAGCCATAACAAAGCCGAACTTCAAGAGTTCTTGGTTGAAGACTGTTTGGATTACAACTTCTATCGACCACACAGCATGTTACACATGCTGACACCAGTAGAATATCTACAAAGCCTAAACGGCTTTGAGAATGCTACAGTAGATACAAGTGTCCTATATGTTTAGGAGTCCGACCCATCACAAGGGCTAGCTGTGAAAATGGTTATCCTTTCGTCAAATTGTTCCTGCATTTTGTCAGTTGTTAAGGCTGACACCAATCTTGTCTGACCAAGGAGAGAAGTTATTTCAGGTCAAGGAAACAGGTCTGCACTTTTCTCAGCTTGGTTTGGCTCACACTAGCAGACACATTGCGAACTGCAAGTATAGAATTTGATGAACGTACACTACTTATAATTAAGGAAATTATGAATGAGAACTGAGAGGCAGTAGATTTTGTTTAGAATTCTATAATTTCTAAATCGTTGACATTAATTCGTCCTTTGTAAAGGACATGTGGAATTCCGCCAAATGTGTATGGCTGCTCTCCTTGATCCTTAGCTTTCTGGTATCTGAATTTAGCTACTTCGCCAATATGAGCATACTTGTTAAAATTTGTCTCTGTAAATTTTAGAAAATCTCTTTTGCTTGCATCTTCTTTGTCTGTTTGAACCAAAAATATTAAGTTTTTATTATCCAAAGTAGTTGAATCTATTTTGTAGAATTTCCAAGCCCAACCAGTATCATGTCCAAATTTTTCTAATTCTTCTTTAACTAATTCAGGGTTTACTGGCATTAAATTTATGCAGTCATTCCAAAATCCAAATCCAGGTATTTCTACATCTTTTTCTTTGATGGCGTCGTATTTGGCTTTTTGTTTATTAAAAACATCAGGAAACACTCTAGTCATTTCATTTAAAGGATATAGTATATTACCTTCTACGTTATCTGGAACGTGATGATACAAAAACATACTACAACTATAAACAAAAACACTATGTTTCCATAGTGCTTATGCTTGGCTCCCCATACAGGTCACGAACCCTTTAACAGAGGTATGGTACTGAAAAATGGGACAAATGGGACACAAAAGAGCTATATTCAGAAGTGTCTCATAATCAATGGATAAAGGAGGTGTTATATGGCATACAAGTCAAAGAAACCCGAACAAAAGCCGCACGAACCAAGCACGGAAGAATTGAGGGAGTGTCAAGCTCTAACTTTCTGCAACACCCTGTATCTTCTCCTTCTTAACGGCGTGTGCGCCATGAGGCTGGCAGCGTAAGCTGCCGGACTCATGTTGTTTAGTGCACTGTGCCGACGTTTGTTGTTGTAGTAATGAAT
>JBBQAJ010000005.1:0-38209 GCA_038316195.1 Saccharimonadales bacterium (SeqCode) | reverse complement strand
TACTGGTTGATAGTGGGCTAGACAAAGCTATACTAGCAAAAGTTGGATTGGCTGTTGTCGTCAAGTTCTGAGGTAAGTTGAGGGTTAGAGAAGTACCTGCTGAAGATATGGTTAGGCCCCCACTACCTAGCAATGTTAAATCACCCGTTATAGCTTGAAGTGAAGTAACTCTTGTACCTAACGATCCGGAAGTAAATTCAGCTAACGATTGAGTTAAAGATGTAACTTGCCCCTGTATAATGGATAAGTCAACTTGAGAAGCAAAAGGAATAAATCCAGAGCCATTATAGTAGTTTATCTGGTTAGTTGTTTTGTCAAAGTATAACTGTCCTGGAGCGGGACCATTTGGTTGAGAAGTTGGAGATAGTACAACACCTTGGTTGGCTTGTAGTTGCCCGTTTACAACAACTTTATCAGCATTGTTTGCATCTATTGCTTTAGATGAATTTGCCAATGACGAAGAATCTACTTCTTGAACTTTTACCGGATTTTCATTTTGCAAATTATGTTTGTCTATTGCTCTTTGCCGCAACCAGAATATTATTATCACAATAGTAATTAGGAAAAGTATGGAAAGAACTATCCATACGATATATCTAAACTTCTTTGGTCGCTCAAAAACTTTAGGCTCAGAAACTACCTGCACAGAAGTTTCTTCTGGAGATTCTAGATCTGAGTTTTGAGATCGCCACTGTTCTTCGTTCATATTGTTTTTTGAAATTTTTATTTAGATCTTTGGGCTTAATTTATTGTTTTTATTACAGATAGCCGTAATTTTATTTTACACTTAAGTTTACTTCTTTACAGCCCCTGTTTGTTTAATTGCAAATCTAGCTCACCTCATAACATCGATAAGGATTAGTTATACACACTCTAGGTTGTATATTTTACAAACACTATTTCTGAATCTCTGTTAAATTATGTGTTCAAAACAATTTATTGAAAAATATGATAACTAAATTTGTATGTCTTTGAGTCCGTCAATGCATTGTACGACTTCAAGTCAAAAGTAGTAGTGGTGGACGCGTAATGGTATTGCGGGAATGTAGAAGCTGCGGGTACGGTTTCAGGTGTTAACACTATACTTGGGGCTGTCCCATAAGCATTAGCAAACGTAATTGTTGCCTGAATTCCTGCTGCCGCTCCGGTGCCTGAGTTTATTGTAACTATTCCTGCAGAGTCATTCCCACTAATAGAAACCGTACAGCCTGTTCCACAATTAGCATTTAGCGCAGCCGTGGTACTTCCACTAGTATTTCCAGAAATGAAGTGTCCATTGACTGTTAAATTACCATTTACATCTAGCGTCTTTACAGTTAGTGTCATCGTTGAGCTATCAACAGTAAATATAGACGTTCCGTCAGCTTTTTGAATTTGGAAAGCGGTAGCAGAATCTGCATTGGTTCTAAATATAGAATCATATTGACCTTTGACAGTCCTAATTGATATACCCACAAGACCGGATGATCCGGCGGATTTTGATGTTGTTGCAATTCCAACAATACCAGTTGTAGCTTTATTGGCAACCGTTACCTGTCCTGAAGTGAGTGAAGTGACTAATTGGTCACCTATTGCTACTGCACCCGTATCTGCTGTTACTTGATAATTACCACCTATTGCAACAGCCACATTACTACCTGTTGTTGTAGTTGTTACAGCGACTCCATATACTCTATTGTCACGCGCCACACTTGCGGGGACAACCTTTGAAGACCCAGAATCATTAACTAGAACAACAACATCATATTGATTAACATTCGTTGAACCAACTGTTTGATATTTTATAAACTTCCCTTCTGTAGCTACGCTAGTTGATGTCAGGTTGAACGAATTTGTGGCATACGCATTGCCATTCAAATCAAGCTTGAATTGTACAGTACCATTAGATGACTGAGCAGATAGTAATGTGTCAGTTGTAGCTTGCCCTGCGACACCTTGAATCAACAATCCCTTATTGCCATTTGTGCCAGTACTTATCGCTGCCTGGAATAATGAGTCAGGGGTTGTTAAGGTATTAATGCTGAGTTTGTTGGGAGCTGTTGCATTATTTACTCCAATGTATCCATTTATATTAATGATACTTAGTGCAGCACCGCTAGAGTCTTGAGCCTGGAACAGGTCAGCTGATTGTGCTGTGTTAGCTTTAGTCACCAATGTTGGAAAAGTGTTTGTACCTGCAATATTACTTGTGATGAAGATACCTGAAGTATTAGATAAACTGTCGCCGTATATTCCGTAGCCATCAGCACCGTTAGCCTGGACGCCACCTCCTCCAGTTATAAGGTTACTGCTGCCAACCACACCATAACTCCCTGTGACGGTTGTTATGCCTGTGAAAGCGTTACCTATATTACTAATTGCATTTACTTTTTGATTAACGGTATCAACACTGAGTACATTTATACCCCCCGATGCTGTTGCAATCCTTAATGCCACATCTGTGTCTACAGTTGGCTGAACTGCCAAAGGAGTGTTAAGCACGGCATTGAGGCTTATTGACGCGTTCTTATAAACATAATTATTATTGGATGATTGCGTCAGCGTAACGGCGTCTATATATATATTTCGGGGAGTAGCATCGGATTGCTTTACATATACAAAACGAGTGCCTGATACTGCACCAGTGGTGAACGGACAAGAAATATATTGCCAACCTGCGTTACTTAGTGTTATGTCAATTGCAGAGAATGTGCAAGATGATAAGGTACTGCCATCATCGCTTCGCCCCAAATTAAACGTCGTAAAGGTACCCGTTGTAATTCTTGCCATAAATGTAAATACATACGCCGTACTACCAGCTAAATTATAGTTGAATTTGGCACCGTCACCTACAACACCAGTGGTCGCAATCTTGAGCGCACCAACCCCTTCGTACACCTGTCCTGAAGTGGTAGTTCGAGTTAATGTCGATGAGCCTAAAGCAGCCCAGCCGGTAGCATTAATTTCGAAATTGGGGTTTGTAATCAAGTTATTGGCATCGGCTGTTGTGTCTACTGATAGCACGTTTATATTGCTCGAATTCTGAATTTGGAATGCTCCACTTGAATCGGTAGTATTCTTAACTATGACCGAACCGGCGGCACTATTAAGCAAAATGTTGCCAGTACCACCTTGAATTACCGTGCTACTGGAACCGGTTGTAGATCCAAGTGTTACTGTTTGGATAGCCGCGCCGGTGCCAATCATAATGCCATGAGCATTAGTACTATTACCAATTTGTATAGAGCTTGCCCCCGTACCAGCTTCCAATGTTAAGGCGCTACCACCATTGATCGAACCAATGCTAACAGTCTGGGCACTGCCTCCAGCTGTAGCAATCCGAACTGTGGATGTAGCAGCATTATCTACGGAACCAATATCTATAATCTTTCCAGATACAGCGACATCACCGATATTAATATCACCAATGGCATTGCCAGTACCACCTTGAATTACCGTGCTACTGGAACCGGTTGTAGATCCAAGTGCTACTGTTTGGATAGCCGCGCCGGTGCCAAGATTTATTGTGCGGGCTTGTGCACCTGTTCCAATAGCTATGGTGCTAGTACCAGAATCGATATTTATTGCTGGATTGGTGCCGCCGTTGCTTCCTATGTTTAGGGTTGTTGCAACGGCATTGCCGAAGCCTATCGCACCACTAGCACCAATTTTGTCATAGCCACTGGCTGCCAACAAAGTACCTCCATTGGTTAAAGTAAATGTAGGCGTATTTATTAAATTAGTATAGGCGCCAGTAATGTTAATGGCATTAGTAGCTGTACCGGCAGTGTTGCTCAGGCTTAATAGACTTGTGGTTGTGCCACCTGCTCCGTTGCGGTCAATTGATAAACCAGCTGCTTGAGTGCCTGAAGTATTAGTTAGACTTATGCTTTGACCTGTCCCAGTATTGCTACTTGTTATACCTAGGCCGGTTGCAGCGCCTCCCTGGAGTATATTTGCAGCTGTTGCAGCAGTACCACTTGTGCCGTTAATTGTTAGGCCAACAATTGAGTTAGTGGTTGGAGCTATAGTAGCTTGACCACTGGTTCCTACGCTAAAGTTATTAAAAGTGATCCTGGAGTTCGCACCACCATCTATAGTCGTTGAACCACCAACTCGTCCAATTGCAGTTAGAATAGCGTTTGTATTGCCTATAAAAACGCTACCGTTTGCGGATAAGCCAATACCTGAATCGACGGCGACACTCCCCCCATTACGAGTTCCTCCGGAACCAGTCGCATTTCCGCCCAGAATCCAAACTTTGCCACCTGAACAATTAGGGCTACAAGTATTACCAGATTGATCACCTGCTTGTAGATTTAATATGGCACCACTACCACTTATCGCAGTGCTGATTCCTGGCCCTAAAGTCAACGTATTTGCTGATGCTGTCGATTCTGTAGTCAAATCCAAAGTTTGAGCTCCTTTTAGCATAAGTGCGCCTGAAGTACTAACTGTTAATAAGTTGTTGCTACTACTGTCTAGTATTTGTAATAAATCTGCTGTCTGGCTTGCATTTTGTTTGATTTTTGCAGTAACATTGTTGGTACCTATACTTTGAATAGCAATGTTAGCATTTGTTTGGATGCTTGTACCATTGTTTATGTAGCCACTACCAAGTGAGCTGGGGGCATAACCTGCACAAACTGAACCGGTCGTACAAACTGTGCCGGTTTCGTTTGGAAGGGTTATGACCTGGGTACCTGTTGGATTATTCTGACCAATTAGTTGTATGATTCCTGAAGCTGCAGTCAATCCTTTAAACTGTAATAGCCCGGTTGCTCCTGCTGTAATACCAAGTGTAAGACCCTGCGTACCTTGTAAGTTTGCATATCCAGGTATAATAATCTGCCGACCGCTTACACCTATAGTTACGGCACTAGCGTTAGTTGCTCCAAGGCTTAATGTACCTGCTGTTCCGGACCCACTTATTGATCCACTGTCTAAAACAACATTTCCACTGGAGCTATTTGTTCCACTACCGTCTCCAGATTTAAGCGTTAGCACGCCAGTTGTTAATCCGCTGCCACCCGTTGTATCACCTGTTTTTATGGTAGTCAAGTCAGTACTTGAGGTTGCACTGTCGTCTGATCCAAGGATTCTACCTGTTTTATCAATTCTGAATCTTACACTTCCTGCGGAACTTTGGACTTCGAGCAAATTATTACCTTGACTCACTGAAAATCCTTGAATCACAAGACCTTTGTTTCCACTAGCACCTGTACTTATTGCCAATTGAGCTTTCGTATCTGGGGTGACAAGCGTATTAATATTAAGATGCTTCCCTGATGCAAGGGCAAAGTATGTATCGTTTGCAAATGTCCAGTTGCTCGCGTTCACGGATACACTATCCAAACTAGCATCACCAATGGTCAAGTTACCGTCAAAACTAAAAGAGCCGTTTGTGTGTAGTGAATTAGCACCGTAACGAAATAGATTAGTATCACGTGAATTACCGAAAGCTATACCTGAATTCGGAGTTGTACTATCGGCACCCTTGCCTAACCAGAGTGTCTGTTGTGAAGCTTCAACTATTGCTACCCCTGTATTGAATGACCCTGCCGTTTGTCCGTCTACGTATAGGCCATAGTTCGTTCCAGATATTGTTGAAGTTGCAAGACTAGGGTCGCTGATATATATACCGTAGTTATTACCAGATATTGTTGAATTGGTTAGAGACGTTGCAATACTAATTCCGATGTTGCTAGTAGATATTGTTGAATTGGTTAGAGACGTTGCAATATTCGTCGAGGTGATGCTTGAGAGAGTCGAAGAAGAAATATTAGCAGTCACTCTTAAGGGAGCCGCGTCTCCACTTGTGGCATTTGTATACGATGGGTTGAGCGTTATACCCGACATTAAACCCGTGCTACTTGGATTATCAAACGTTGGGGAAAACACAACTCCATAACAACCAAAAACAATGCAACTGGTGGCAGTGAACGTGTGCTCGTAATCAAAGCCTGGAATTGACCAGACACTATATGGCGTGGTTCCACCGAGCAAGAATGAACCACCATCTCTGACAGTCAAGACAGCACTACCGTTATCTTGCAGGGTAAGGATGTTACCCGTACTAGTTGAATTATTGACTGTTAGAGCATTGGCTGAGCCGGCAGTTAAACCAGAAATGGTTGTTGTGCCAGTTAGTCCAATAGTACTGGCACTTTGTATGTTTACAGCTCCTGCTGCACTATTTCCGATACTAACTGCTCCCGATGATGTACCAGTATTAATATTACTCGCGTTGTTACTGCTTGCATTGAGATTAATAGTGCCTCCGATTACATTCAAACCAGCTTGGAGTGTAGTTAGACCACCGTTAACTGTGAGAGTTTTAACGCCACTGATGCTTGTATTTCCGTTCAAGCTGACGCTTCCTGTTCCAGTGGAAAATAAACCAGTGCTAGCAGATTGGTCAAAGTTGCCAGTACCCGCTGTATACGTTAGGTTTTTATTTGCAGCTAAGGATGTCGCCTGATTGAGGTTAATTACTGTTGCATTGAAGCTACCTAAACCAAGCGCCACTGCAGTAGCTGTGTCAATTACGGGTGCTTGCAAAGCAGTATTGGCACGGCCAATCCCAGATATTCTATAGTCACCACTTTGATCTAGTGCGTTTTGATTCTGAATATAGTTGCCATTACCACTGCTCGACGCAAATCCACAATTATTTGAACCCTGCAAACAAACGGTACCTGCTGCATCAGGCAATACAATTGATCTGTTGGCGGTTGGACTAGTAAAGCTAAGTGTGGTTGAAAATGTTCCGTTTGACGAAGCAATTGTTGAAGAAGTGTTACCTTGCAATGTAAAACTTTGACCAATTGCTCCAATGGTGAACGAACTACTGGGCGTAATTGTATTCAGTGCTGTTGTACTCGTAATATCCCCATTACTAACACTGGCAGCTGCCCCTAGATTATTTCGTGCATTTAGTGCAGAGCTCGCCCCTGTACCCCCATCGGCAATTGCCAATGGACCAGTAAAGCTAATATTACCAACTGAATTCACAGAAATATATCCGCTGCCAGAAACTGCAACAGTGCCAGTAGCATCTGGAATAGTTATGATTCTATTGGCTGTTAAGGTTGCTGGCTGCAATGTTCCAGTAAATGCCGTGCTTCCGTCTCGAAGCACTAGTTTGCCCAAGTTTGCACCCGTTCCAATTGTGACACCATTAGTACTTGTAATGTTTAGACCAGCAAAGTTTGGTGTTGCACCACTATCTATATTTTGTGGCGTTGAAAGTGTGATGATTGAACCACCACTAGAAACATTAATTTGATTAGCTGTCCCATTTAATGATAATCCACCAGTCAGTGAGTTGAGAGCAGTTACCCCTCCACCAGCGCCACTTCCCGTTAAACAATCACCGAAGACAAAACTACCACCCCCACTGGTCTTTAGGCACTGGCCACTAGAACCATCGGCCGATGGAAGAGTAAATGTGACATTTCCAGATGTGGCACCACTTTGCAGTGTAAGCGTACTAGCGTTGCTGGAGTTATATAAAACGATCTTACCTGAATTTGTGGAGGCAGTTCCGATGCTCAGACCACCTGATCCCTGTATGACTTCTGCACCACCCACCGTTATTATGCCACCGGACTGAGTCAAGATTGAATTTGACAATGCCTGACTACTTGAAAAAAGAGGTATAGTGCCGATGGTGCCACCAGCTGTCGTTACCCCCCCACCCGAACCAGAACAATTTCCCACAGTAGTACAAATTGTGTACGTTCCGGCTGTGGCTGATCTGTCAAAATTATAAGTAACCGCTCCCATAGGCACTCCACTAAATCCAACTACAGTAGCAAAACCACTACCGTTGGTAACAATAGTACTACTAGCGTTTCCTTGCAAAGTAAATGTTTGGGTTGTAGCACCAAGTGTAAATGCTGCAGTTGGGGTAATTGTATTTAAAGCTGTGGCACTGGTTATATCTGCGTTGGCGCCACTGGCAGCAGTACCGAGGTTTGTTCTAGCACCTAAAGCAGTCGTTGCCCCAGTTCCACCATTACCAAGCGATAACGCAGTACCAAGTGATAGCCCAGCAAAGCTTGGAGCAGCACTGTTTGAGATGTCCTGAATAGTGTTTACAGTTCCAGCTATTACATTAAAGTTAGTACTATTAAACTGCGCTATACCTTTTACTACTGTGGAAGCGCTATCTATGGTAATATTTGAACCCGATCCTGATGAATTCAAGATGGTTAGTACCCCCGATAAACCATCGACAGAAGCAACGCTTGCAGCAGCAGAGCATGCGCTGAATATCGGGGCAGACGCAGCTTGACTGACCAAACAAAGTCCTGCTCCTACAGCCGTAACAGCACTAACAGGCGAAGTACCGTTGCCAATTAATACACCATTTGTTGAAAAGGTAGTAGCACCAGTGCCTCCACTGGTAATTGTAAGCGGATTACTGAGTACTAGGTTTGCAAAATTAGGACTTCCCAAAGTCGTTAAGTCTTGTGGCAAGTTGAGGGTAAGAGTACTGCCGGCTGAAGTTATGGTTAAACCCCCACTGCCCTGCAGGGTGAGTGCTCCAGATTGTTCGTTTAGTTTGGTTACGCCACTTACCTGAGAACCGCCACCTGTTTGAGAACTACTACCTAGTTGAGAACTACTGCTTGCTGCTTGCTGAGATTGAAGCGCTTGTAGTTGGTCTGATGTTACAAATTTACAATTATTGGAGTCTAAACAAATTGTTCCAGTTGCATTTGGCAGGGTGTAGGTATGATTGTCTGTCGCATTTTCAGTTTTTAAAATAGATGTGAAGTTATTATTGGAAAACTTTAAGCTGCCTCTTGTTATTAGATCTCCGTTAACAAGTAGAGATTGGTTGGGCCCCTGTAGTTCTTTTGGAAGAGCTTCTAAGTCGGCATTTTTTAGTTTTATGTCTTGGGGTTGAATTGTTGCTTGAATAGTTTTTTTGGAATTAGAGCTATTTTTAGCTATTAGTAACAGGCTCGTAAATGCAAACAAAATGACCAAGATAGTTATGGCAATAGAAACTAGTATTGATTTTTTACGAGTGAAAGCAAGTAGGTTTCTAAATGGCGAAGTTTCACTTGGAGTTGATACTTGAGGTCGAAACACTTCACCCTCAGAATGAACTTCTAAATCATCTGTTGAATAGGTAACTTGAGGTAGGCCATATTGAGCCACGGATGCTGATGAATCAGTACTATTTGCATTAACCGAACTCATAGAGTCTGAAGTCGTGGTAGATGTGGCAGGATTCGGTTGAAATTCGATCATTTTGATTGTTTGTTTCGAGTTTTATTTGATTTTACTTCTTAACGAGAAAAATTTTACCTATAAAAAGCTAGAATTTCCCACCTCTAGTGTATAAGATATAACGTTGTTGTACAATTTATTTTGAACACAAAATTTATGAAAATAGGTAAAGTTATCCACAGGCGCTATATCTGTGTTCGTAAGTCTTACGGAAAATTAACTACACAGCAGGTACGAGTAGCTATATTTTCTCTAATTTCAAACTAAATTCTTTCGATAAAATTACGCACGAAGTACCCCATAAACTGCTCCTAGACCTACTAACATAACGATCAATGCAACGACAATTACCTTGATAAGCTCTTGATTAATTATTATACGTCCTAGTGGATTTCGCCCCAGTGACGTAATTGCACTAGAAATAGCTCCGTATATTATTGCTCCCTCGGCAATAAGTACAATAACAAAAAGTATTAACGCTGCTAAAACACGAATTTCACTTATGTCTTTACCTGAAATTGTCTTTCCAATCTTTGCAAGCGTGGAATCAGTCTTAGAACTGACTTCATTACTTACGCTTTGATTATTTAGATTTATTTTTGTCTTAGCAATCTTGGTGGCTGTTGATCTATTACCGTTTTGGTAGCTATAAATCGAAGTTTCCGTTGGAGCTTCAGTTACAATTCCGAGCACTGCAGTCGAAATACCACCTTTTTTTTTCATTAAAATACCTTTTAATGGTGATAGAACCAACAGATCCCCTTTAACAATTGCACCATTTATGTCGCTCACATAAGCTTGAACTTGACCTTCACTTTCAACTAAAACACTATTATTCCCCGAACTAACTGAAACCAAGCTATTTTCTACGGTAGTGACTACCCCTACTATCTGACTACTGTTATTTGGCGACGCACGTTCAACACTGGAATTAGTTGATTTTTCTAAACTTAGAGCAACTACCATACCAGTCTGCAAACCAGGATCTGAGCTAGCATAACCTCTTGCAATTGCAAATACAGATGCATTGGATGTTATAGAAAATAATATCAAAAACAGAACTATCACTGCAAAATATAATCTAAAATTTACCCTCAACATTTTTCGCATAACTTCCAACACCAATTATGTTATATGCAAGTATGACGACATATATCCGATAAAACAAGAGTACTTGAAGGTATTTGAGAAATACGTATTAGGCTATTTTTGAAATTTTTAAATGTGTCTGATGTTGTCTATGCCCACGAACAGTATGAACTCGCTTTTTAGCCTTGTATCGGATTGACATAACTTTGTCAGCCTGAATATCTTCTGCAACTACTTCTGCTGTTACCTTTGAACCATTGACTTCAGGGGTTCCTATTGTGATCTTATCACCGTCAATTATTAGTAAAGGTACGAAATTGACTAATTTTTCCTTAGTATTTAAAAGTTCAACCTTCAAAGTGTCTCCTTCTGAGACCAGATACTGTTTAGAACCAGTTGTAATTACTGCTTTTTTCATAAGTACCAAAAAAGTCTACCAGATATACTGACCCTTGTCAAAGAAGTTATTTTGATTTACTTAATCGTATAGTCAAATCATGTCCATCAATCTTCACTTCAGATTTATGCGTACCATTACCCTTAGTTTCAATTCGAACTGCCAATGTTTCATGCTTGATAGCATCTTCATGTTCTTGCATTGCTGCCTGTATTTCCGAGTTATCCGTTAAAAGAACTAATGCTATCCTGTCATCCACTTGTAAATCAGCAATTTTTCTAGCACTTTGGATCTGCCTAATTATTTCCCTAGCAAGGCCTTCGCTTTTTAACTTAGGTGTTATTTTCAAATCCAAATTTAACTGTTTGCCCCAAATAACTTCCTTTACGTTTAACTCTTCTGCAATTATATCAATGTACATTTCGGGTAACTCAGGGATAGTTATTTTCGACAGTGGTTGCCGAACTTTTATCCCAGCCCTAGCACGAATCGCCAGACCTTCAGTTATTGCTAACCTAGCTTGATTCATATCAGCCAGTAATGTTTCATTTACATGACCAACCTGTGGCCAATCCCGTAAATGAACAGATTCACCCCCAGTAAGTTTCTGGTATAACTCTTCTGAGAGAAATGGAGTAAACGGTGCCATGATGTGAGCCAACTGTACTAGAACATAGTGTAGTGTCCTGTAAGCTTCGTTTTTATCACTGTCACTTTCCGATTTCCAAAATCGCTTTCGACTTCTTCGAACATACCAATTACTAGCATCGTCAATGAGTGGCAATATTGGACTTAAGGCATTTGGTATATCAAATCCTTCCATATGCTTATCAACTTCTTGAATTACTTGGTGCAACCTCGATATAATCCACTGATCTAAAGGACTTGTGCAATCAGCAAAAGGATCATCAAGCTTTCCGTCCCACGACCAACCATCTACTTCTGCATACAATGTGAAAAAGTCATACATATTCCAAATCATAGAAAGTTTACGGGCAACATCGCCAACGTCTTTATCAGTTAGAGAAAAATCTTCACCATTCAAAAGTGGTGAACTTAAAAACAAAAATCTTAATGCATCTGCACTATAAGTGTCCATTAATTTATTTGGGTCTGTATAATTTCCAAAACTTTTACTCATCTTTCTGCCATCGTTTCCAGCAATTGTCCCGTGAACTAATGCAGTTTTAAATGGGGATTTGCCAAACAAACCAACGCTTACAGCACTCATATAGTAAAACCACGCCCTTACCTGTGGTACATATTCAACAATGAAATCAGCTGGAAATTTTTGTTCAAATTTGTCAGTATTTTCAAATGGATAATGATACTGTGCAAATGGCATAGACCCGGACTCAAACCAACAGTCCAATACTTTATCTATTCTCTGGTATTTGACCTTATCTATTGTAAATGTCACATCGTCTACCCAAGGACGATGATAGTCATCAAGTTCCATTCCAGATAAATCTTTTAGCTCTTTGTAACTTCCTACCACCTTTATTTTTTCACTTCCTTCTGAATCTATTCCTTTCCAGACTGGCATAGCAGTAGCCCAAAATCGATCGCGACTCAAATTCCAATCGGGTGCAGATTGAATAGTTTTCTCTGACCTTCCGTGTTTAATATGTTCGGGAAACCAGTTGACTTCTCCATTTTGTTCGAGCATTTCTGTTCTCTGGCTATCAATATCCATAAACCAACTTGGGTGGGCTCTATACATCAATTTAGTACCACACCTATGACAATGTGGATAGCTATGTGTAAGGTATTCAATCTTCCATACAATACCTCTTTCATGAAGCATTTTTGCGATTTCTTTGTTTACTTCCCAAACCTGTTGGTTTTTCCATTCACCTTCAGTGTATATTCCACTCTCGTCGGTATTGATTACCCATGGAAAGCCGTATTCTTTACTTAACATGTAGTCTTCTTCTCCATATGCTGGCGATTCATGCGCAATACCCGTACCATCCTGATCATTAACAAAATCAGCATGCCATATTTTAAAAGCTTTTTCGCCTAAATGTGCATATGTATCAAATATGGGCTCATAAGATTTCCCTGCAAGCTCTGTACCTTTAAAAGTTCGGAGAATCTTGTAAGTTAATACTTGGTGCTTTTCATCCGTCAACGCTGCATTTAATAGATTTTTTGCTAATATTAATTTTTCACCGTTGATTTCAACTTCTGCATATTCGATTTCGTTATTTATAGCTATTGCTGTATTCGATGGTAGAGTCCACGGGGTAGTAGTCCAAGCCAACAAATACGAATTTTCTCCCACAAGTTTAAATTTCACGTAAACAGAGGGATCTGTTACGTCCTGATAACTATTATCCATAGCAACCTCTGACTTGCTAATAGGTGTTGCGTCTCGCGTGCAATAAAGTAAAACCTTTTCACCTTCGTAAATTTTGCCTTTATCGTAAAGCTCCTTAAATGCCCACCAGACAGATTCCATGAACTCTTTGTCCATGGTTTGATAAGCTCCCCTAAAATCAACCCAACGACCAATTCTATCTATTGTATCTTCCCAAAGGCTGCCTGTCTGGACCATATTCGATCGACAGGTAGTTATATACTCTTCAAGACTTATTTTTGTGCCAATATCTCGTTTATCTTTTATGCCTAACTTCTGTTCCGTAAATACTTCTGCAGGTAAACCATGACAATCCCAACCCCATACACGTTCAACACGTTTTCCTTTCATGGTTTGATAGCGGGGTATGGCGTCTTTAACGACGCTAGTCAATAAAGTCCCGTGATGTGGCACTCCAGTGATAAATGGAGGGCCATCATATAAAACAAATGAATTGTCTTTGGGGCGCATTTCAACTGACTTTTCAAAAATCTTATGCTTCTTCCATTGAACTACGAGGTCTTTCTCATATTCAATCGCCTTCCTTCGAGTCCCTTGCTGAAACTTCACGCCAATTCTCCTAACTTTACATAAATTATATTTTACATCTCTGTAAAAGGTCCAACCTTTTGAGATGTAATTTTTGAGATTTTTTAATAAACAAAAAGTCCCTATTCGTAGGAGCTCCAGATTTTGGGGCGGTACCATCCTACTTGGGACTTAATTTTGTGATCTTACGGGTCACGCCGAAGGGTTCTACTTATCCTAAGTCTGTCATAAGACTAACTCAAAACGTTCTTCCCATTCCGTTTTTCCTATGACAAATCAATTGGAAAAATACAGTTGATAGCTGTTTAACGGATTACCTAAATTGTACCCCACCCCTCTGTTAATCGCAACTAAATAAAATATCCTGCAACTTCATTCATTATAGGCAAAGGTACACCCTCCCAGTTCTTTATCAAATCATTATTGTCGCGCAAAACAAGTAGTGCCGGATATTGAACAATTCCGTACAGAGTTGCAAGGTAGGCACCTTCTTTGGTTTCTAAGCTTTTTAAATCAATCGCAACACCTTTTTGATTCTCAAAATCATGTGCATATTCTTCAACGCTACGTGCGTACTCGGAATTAGGATGATATAAAATAGATATCTTCACATAAAGTAGTTTACAGTATATTGATTATGGTTTACAGACTTAGCCTGTCAAGAACAGCCAGTCGTAGAACCACAAGAAGAACAAACATAGCAACTACCGGCTTTTTGTGTTTGGTTACCACAATTGAAACACATTGGAGACGATTGGTCTTTAGGCTTGCTTACAGTTGTTTTAATTTCGGTTTTTTGATCAACAACAGCTGGCTGGCTTGAAACTTTTTGTTCCGATGTTTGGATGGGTTGAGAAAGGATTTCTGAGTCTAATAAACTCGTCTGTTCATCTGGCATATCGTCAATTGAAGCTAGTCCTAATTCTAAACGATCATCAAAAGACAAATAATCCATTGCAAGTCTACGGAATATGTAATCAATCAACGAAGAAGCTGTTCGAATATCTGGATCGTCGGTTATTCCTGCGGGTGCAAAAGACATACTTGTCATACCCTTTACATATACTTTCAAAGGTACTCCGTATTGCAAGCTATAGCTTATAGATCTAGCGAATGAATCCATTAGTCCAGCCATTGTTGAGCCCATTTTTGCTACGCGCACAAACAGTTCACCTGGAGTTCCATCTTCATATTCGCCTACTGTGAAATACCCATGACAATCCGATACGGTAAATGAATATGTTTTGGAAGGTCGAACTTTAGACATCTCACGTCGAATAACAGTTTTAACTATAACTTTTTCTGTTACTTTTTCCTCAAGAGTTGCTGGTAAGTTATTGTTCTTGTCGGCACCTTTTTTAGTCATAGACAAAGGTTGTGCAACTTTACAATTATCACGATATATTGCAACTGCCTTTAATCCCAATTTCCAGGCTTCAATATGCAGTTGTTCAATTTCCTCAACTGTTGCTTCTTCGGGCATATTTACTGTTTTACTAATTGCACCGGAAATAAATGGTTGTACTGCTGACATCATTTTTACGTGACCCATATAATGGATTGGGTTATCTCCCATTGAACAAGAAAAGACATCAAAATGCTCTTTCTTGAGGTGTGGAGCATCAGTAATTGTTTTTTCTACATCGATATAGTTTATGATTTCATCAATTTGTGGATTGGTATATCCGAGTACTTTTAGTGCACGAGGTACAGTCTGGTTCACTATGTTCATAGTTCCACCCCCAACAAGTTTCTTAAACTTAACCAAACCAAGGTCTGGCTCAATACCAGTTGTATCACAGTCCATCATAAGACCGATGGTGCCCGTTGGAGCCAGAACACTAGCCTGGGCATTCCTAACTCCATACAGGTCACCCAGCTCAACAGCATCATCCCATGCTGTAGTTGCCGCACTTAACAGATCTTCTGCTACTAAACTGGCATCAATTTTTGACACTTCTGCTCTATGCATCTTAAGAACATTTAGCATACCGTCTCTGTCTTTATGAAATCCTGCAAATGGACCAACTCTGTTTGCTAGTCTCGCACTTGTAGCATAAGCGTGCCCTGTCAAGATTGCTGTAATGGCTGCGGCTTGAGCCCTGCCTTCATCACTATCGTATGGTAAACCTTGAGCCATTAGCATGGCACCTAAATTAGCATAACCAATTCCAAGTTGACGATATGCACGTGCATTCTTAGTAATGTTTTCTGTGGGATATTCGCTATAACCAACTAATATTTCTTGGGCCGTGAATATAAGTTCAACGGTGTGACGAAATGCTTCAACATCAAAACTTCCATCTTGATTTAAATATTTTAACAGGTTGATTGATGCAAGATTACATGCTGAATTATCTAAATGCATGTATTCACTACAGGGATTGCTGCCGTTTATTCGGCCAGCATTTGGGGTTGTATGCCATTTGTTAATAGTCGAATCGAATTGCATACCAGGGTCAGCACACTCCCACGCCGCTTCAGCAATTTGCCTAAATAAATCTTTTGCTTTTACTCGTTTTACAGATTTGCCCGTTGCAACAGCACGTAATTCGTAGTCTTCGTCATTTTCAACTGCTTGCATAAATTCATCAGTAACCCTAACCGAGTTATTAGCATTTTGGTATTGTACAGATGTAATGTCTTTACCATCTAACGTCATGTCCCAGCCAGCAGCTTGAAGATCTCTTGCTTTTCGCTCTTCACGAGTCTTACACCATATGAATTCTTCTATGTCAGGATGGTCAGAATTTAAAATAACCATTTTGGCTGCTCTACGTGTTTTACCACCACTCTTAATAGCTCCAGCAGATGCATCTGCTCCTCGCATGAAACTCAAGGGCCCAGAAGCCGTTCCGGCACTTTTTCCCAAAGGCTCAACAGATGATCTAATTCCACTTAGATTAATTCCCGATCCAGAACCACCTTTGAAAATCATTCCTTCCTCTTTGTACCAGTTTAGTATTGAAGGCATGGTATCTTCAACGGCCAAAATAAAACAAGCACTTGCTTGTTGAGCACGAGCAGGAGCACCAATGTTAAACCAAACTGGCGAATTAAAAGCTGCTCTCTGAGTAGCCAAAATATACTTTAATTCTTCTCTAAAATCTTCGACTTCAGCTTCAGACTCAAAATATGACTCTTGCAGTCCTTGCCTTGCTATAGTATCAACTACTCTATCGATCAATTTTTTAAGTGAGTCTTCCCTTTCCAATGTTCCGAGGGTGCCAGTAAAGTACTTTTGAGCGACAATATTTATAGAGTTTAGGGACCAGCCCTCTGGAAACTCTAAGTCTTTTTGTTCGAACACAGACTTTCCAGTAGTAGGATTCATAATAACTGAGTCACGTTTGACCCATTTTAGCTCATCGTATGCTTTACTTTTTGCTTTAGTAAAGAATCGCCTGTGCCCCAGGATAGTTGTTTGTCCCATAATATTTACCCCGATTGAAACACTTTTAATGTTTCAACCGAAGATCTCCTTTCATCACTTCTTAAAAGATTTGAACATTATGCTCAGATCTATTTGTTTTGTTTGTTATTTGTTTAGAGTTGTGTGGCCTGCTCTCATAAGCCTTTGTCAGCTCTTTTCCCTTCTGCTAATGCTAAGCATAATAGAAGGGTTGTAGCCGACAGTTCTTACTCTGAGGTGTGTTTTACTTTACGTTCACGAATCTGCAAAAGTTCACGTTCAAACCCTGCAATATCTTTAAAACGACGATAAACACTCGCAAAGCGCACATAAGCAACTTCGTTGAGCAGAGCGAGTCGTTCCATAACCAACTCACCAATCTTTGCAGTGCCAATCTCTTGATCGCCACTTGCATGTACATAGTGTTCAATGTCGGCAACTAACCTTTCTAGTTGCAGACTGGTTACTGGTGTCTTTTCGCAAGCTCTATACAGTCCAGCCAGTAGTTTATCTCTTTTGAAAAGTTCGCGGATACCATTATTTTTAATTACGATGATCTGCGGTTTCTCAATACGTTCATATGTCGTAAATCGATATTCGCAATCAGGACAAGCCCGACGTCTACGAATCGCTTCACCGTCACTAACATCTCGAGATTCAATAACTTTTGTATCTACTGACGAGCATTGGCTGCATTTCATACTTTGCCTCCTTTTTGCTCACTAGTTCTATAAATATTTAGCCCTAGTACAAATTATGTGTTCATTCTGAAAGTACAATTACTATATTATAGTCACCATATATAGCGTCTATACAAACAATGATAGACCCATATACAGGGTTTGGCAAGTTAAATAATGGTGTATTATTTACTTAGTTTTATCTGTTATTTCTCTGTTAATTTGTCGTCATCTTCTTTTTGTTTGTTTTTGTCCACTTGTTGTTGTTTTCGTTTTGTTAGTCTTCGTAAAAATGAAGGCTTTTCAAGTTCAGCTTCTTCGTCATATCCTACAATTGGGTTAGTGTCTAGAAAATTATTGCTTTCTACATTGTCTTCCTTACCATCGCTATCATCTGGGTTGTCAATAGTCCAAATATTTGGCATCGGAGTGTCTTTATTTAATTCACTTTCCTTATCATCGTCATGTAAATCCATATCTATGCCAGACATGTCTTGATTATCATTTGGTTTTAATAATGTACTGCTTTGGGGTGTGTCTGAATTAGGTTTTAGATTTTTTCGATTTGCATAATAAGCATCATCAAAACCAGTCGCGACAACTGTAATTATAATTTCACCTTCAAGTTCTGGACTAATTGTGGCACCAAAGATTATATTTGCATCCGGATCAGCAGCTGCAGTAATTGTTTCAGCTGCCTGATTTATCTCATGCATTGACATATCACTACCACCGATTACATTGAACAAAATACCTCTGGCTCCATCTATTGAAACTTCCAGTAAAGGTGATTCTATGGCTTGTTGTGCAGCATTTGTAGCACGATCTTCTCCAGATGCCCGTCCAATACCCATCAGAGCAGAACCAGCATGACTCATAACTGTTTTTACGTCTGCAAAATCCAGGTTAATTAATCCATGTACAGTGATTAGGTCTGAAATTCCCTGAACACCTTGTCTTAATACGTCATCAGCCACCTTAAAGGCTTCTAATAGTGGCGTCTGTCGATCAATAGTTTGCAATAAACGATCATTTGGAATGATTATCAATGTATCTACTGATCTACGTAAATTTTCGATAGCAATTTCGGCATTCCTTCTACGCTTATCTCCTTCGAAAGCAAATGGTTTAGTAGCAAAGCCAACTACTAACGCACCTTGATCTTGAGCAGCTTCTGCAACTATATGGCCTGCCCCACTTCCAGTACCTCCACCTGCACCTAAAGTAACGAAAACCATATCAGCGCCTTCGACAGCTTTGCGAATGTCTTCAAGTGACTCTTGAGCAGCCTTTTGTCCAACGCCAGGATCTGCTCCAGCTCCCAAGCCTCGAGTTGCATCTTTGCCAATATGGATTTTAGTTTGTGCCTTTGAATGATGAAGTGCCTGAGCATCGGTATTAACAACAATAAACTCTACTCCATCCACACCTGCTTCAATCATTCTATTAATTGCAGCACCCCCAGCACCACCAACACCTACTACCTTAATTCTAGCGAACGTTTCAATTGCGGGGCTAACCTGTGGCATAATTCTTAACCATCCTCATTTAGTATAAGGTGGAGTATACCTGATACGGGCAAGTTGTTCAATGTCAGGATCTTCGAAATTTTTTCAAAAGTCCCTCGATCATTCCTAAAGCATTCTTGTTTGGTGAGCCACGAAGATCATTTGGTTCTGGCATAAGTAACATGTCAAGTTGCATCAGTCCAATTGCTGTTGAGTAGGATGGGTCGTCTATAATGTCCACTAGACCTTGGAGTGGTTGTAAAATTCCTATTCTCGCAGGTAATTGTAATTTCTCCTTCGCAAAATTTGCTATTCCAGGCAATTTTGCAGTTCCACCAACTAAAACTGCGCCACCAGGTAATTTTTTTGAACGCCCGATTTTTTTCAATTCTTTGTCTACAAACTCAAATAATTCTTCTACCCTTGCCTCTGTAATCATATGAACTTCACTTTTAGTAAAAGTATGCTCTGTATCATCAACCTCAAGCGTAATCGTGTCGTAGTTCGGTTGGTCAAGAGTAGCGTAACCAACTTTTACAGATTCTGCTACATCTAAATCTGTCTTAAGGCCAATAGCTAGGTCGTTTGTGATATTTATACCCCCTATTGGCAAAATTGCAACATGCTGAATCTCACCATCCTCTACTACTACAAGGTTAGTGGTACTTGCACCTATATCCAATAAAACAGTTCCAGATTCTTTTTGTTGTCTATTTAGGACAGCTTCTGCCGCTGCGAGACTAGATATTGTTATGTGATTTAAATTCACATGAGAACGTTCTAGCACACTTGTAAGACTTTTTAGCGTTGGAGATGATGCAGTAACGATATGTGTATCTACTTCGAGCCTAACGCCACTCATTCCAACTGGATCTTTTATATTATCTTGTCCATCCACTCGATAATTTTTGGCAAAAACCTGAATGATCTCTCTGTTTGGAGGAAGTTGCATAATGGTTGCAGCTTCTTCTGCACGATACCTATCATCAATGCTAATTTCTTTGTTTGCTGCACTAATAGCAATTACACCTTTTGAATTTAGACCACTTACATGAGTTCCATTAATGTTGACTGTAGCACTTTTAATTTGAATACCGGCTATTCTTTCAGCCTCAGTTAGGGCATGAGTTATGGCGTCTGTAACGTCATCAATATGTACGACCACTCCTTTGCGCATACCAATGTTTTTAGCTGAACCATGCCCAACAATTGACAATTCAGATGGATGATCAATATTAAACATACCAATAACACACCTCACTGTTGAGGTGCCAATATCTAAACCGAAAAAATGTGTAGGCGACGAACCATCACGCATGAGGCAAGTATAACGCTTATCCTGTTCTGTTCGCAACATTAGTTAACTAAAAAACAATTAAAAACTAGTTAAAATCTCCACTCCAGTATCAGTAACTAGAACTGTATGCTCAAAATGCGCTGCCCATGAACCATCTAATGTACGAATGGTCCAGTTATCTTGATCAGTTCTTACCTCGTGTCCCCCCAAAGTAACCATGGGTTCAATTGCCAAGGTCATTCCTTTCTCCAATTGTGGTCCAACGCCTCTTTTGCCAAAATTTGGGATGTTTGGCTCTTCGTGCATCTCATAACCAACTCCATGTCCAACTAAGTCACGAACAATACCATAATGATTATTTTTTTCAAGAAAATTTTGAACTGCATTTGAAATATCACCTACTCTTGCGTTAGGTTTTACGGTACTTATCCCAGCCATGAGAGACCTCTCTGTTGCGATTAACAAGTCGTTTACTTCATTATTTGATTTTCCAATTATTATCGATCGCGCTGAGTCAGTGATCATACCTCTGTAAGTTACACAAAAATCTAAACTTACAATATCACCATCTTTTATAAAATGGTTTTGTCTTGGAATACCATGCACAACTTCGTCATTTACAGATATGCATATTACGTCTGGGAAACCATGATATCCCAAAATTGTTGGCTGCCCACCCAATAATTTGATTTCTATTTTAGCCATTTCAGCTAAATCTTTAGTGCTCATTCCTGACATTGCTCGCTTCGACAATATATCTAAAACTGTCGCAAGCATTTTGCCACTTTCGCGCATAGCTTCAATATCTGAATCAGATTTAATACTGATACTCATTAATGTGAGTTTTCTTTAAGCCAATTTACTATTTCATTATGAACAATTTCTACTGATTTTTCAGCATCAATTTCTTTTAATCTTACTCCGGATTTAATTAAGAAATTTATTATAGGCACAGTGTCTTGTTCATAATCTTTGAATCTTTGATCTATCCCTGAATCATGATCATCTTTTCTTGCTCTTTCAAGTAATCGTGATTTTACTGCAAACTTTGAAGCAACCAAATGAACTACAGACTCTACCTGAAATCTGCCTTTATTTGACTGGTCTAAAAGCCACTGCGCTTGTGTAAGTCTTCTCGGATAGCCGTCAAGAATTACATTATTCTGGTCCTTAATTTGCATTAAGGCTTTTTCAAGTAATTCAGTTACTTCGTCATCGCCTAAAATTTCGCCATTATTCATTCTGGAATGTTGTTCATCTGACCCAAAATTTCTTAGTAAATCCCCGGTGGAAATTAGATCATAGCCATCTTTTTCGGCCAGTAATTTACTCTGAGTTCCTTTACCAGAACCAGCGATTCCCATAAGCAATATCATGAAGACAATTTTTCTTTTACAATTTTAGATATCGTTGCACCATCAGCAGTTCCCTTACTTCGACCCTTAACAGTAGTAATTATTTTCCCCATGTCTGACATTTTTACGGTACCTATCTCTGTAATTACTTCAGAAACAAGCTTTTCTACTTCATTTTCAGTAAGTTGAGTAGGCAAATATTTTTCAATAATTCTCTTTTCTACTAATTCAGCGTCTGATCTATCTGGTCTTCCACCCTGTGTATACATATCTGCACTTTCTTGTCGCTTTTTTTGCTCCTTTGAGAGTATTTCAATAACAGAACTTTCGTCCAATCCTTCATCTCGAACCCCTTGTGCAACTTCGGCATACAATATTACACTCTTTAAACCTCTTAGGGTCGTTACGAGTGTCTTTTGTCCAGCCAACATGGCTCGCTTTATATCTTCGTCAATCTGCGCTTTGATTATCATATAGTCTTAATTATTTCCCACAGATTGTATCAGAGATAACAAAACCTGAAAAGTTTTTGATTATCGTTCTTTTTGTGGAGGAGCCAGACCAAGTTTAATTTTTTTCATTTTTATAGCTTTTCTCTCTCGACGAACTATTGCTTTTTGCCTACGATCACGCTTACTTAATGGTTTTTCAAAAAATTCTGCTTGTTTTGCAACTGCTACAACACCACCCTGTTGAACTTTTCTAGTAAAACGGCGAATTAAATTTTCTACTGACTCCTTAGAGTCTTTTCGTGTAACTTGTATCATATATTGCGCTGAGTATACATTAACAGATGACTTATTGCAACATCACGGATTAATTTGTTGTTTCTTTTGATTTAGCCGTTGTGACTTCAACACTATACTTTGTAGTTCTTTAAAAATTGCAAATTGCTTATTGGTGTGGTAAATTTTGGTATTTCCTTGTCGTTCTGAAATTAAAAATCCGATCTTCTCTAACCTTTTAAGTTCACGCTGAATATTGCCCGCATCTTCTTTGATGAGTTTTGCAAGTCCCCGTACGTGTGTCTTAAAGTCAGGATACTTTGCATATACAACAATGATTTTTCGTCTGACTCTTGAAGTGATAAATACGTCTAACATAAGCTCTTATTGTTACTCCTACAACGTAAAGTATATGAAAGCTTGGCCAACATTTCAATAGATTTTATATAAAAAGTTATAATAGTGCCTATGTACTACCGAGTTTTGGCTTCAAGTCAGCGATATCATGGATCTGAAAGTTTGATTTACGAATCTGACAAAAATTTGGAAATTGGTCAAATTGTAGCCGTACCTCTTCAGTCTAAATCCGTTATGGGTATTGTTGAAGCTATTACAACTAAACCTACATTTAAAACCAAGGGTATAACTAGATCTTGGGAAATTTACTTACCTAAGAAATCTTTTATCTTAATTGAATGGCTAAAAAAATATTACCCTGCTCCTCTGGGTATACTTACAGGTCTTTTCACACCACCTGATTTGCCAAAAAAATTACCAACACTAATTTTAAAAGAAGATCTCTCATTAAAGATCTCAAAATTACCTACCATGACTAAGGAACAACGTAATGTAGTAGATTCAATTGACACGACAGAATCAAGGAGTATTTTGCTTCATGGCAATACTGGTTCTGGCAAAACCAGAGTCTATATTGAACTTACGAAAAAATCATTAGATCAAAATAGATCCGTAATAATTCTTACCCCTGAAATCGGACTCACGGGTGTTTTGATGGATAGTTTTTTTGAAGTCTTTGGTGACAGAATTCTTCTAACTCATTCTGATATGACCCCAAAAGAGCGACGGTCAGTTTGGATTAGAGCCAGTCGCTCGAATAAAGGGATTATTGTTATTGGTCCACGTTCTGCTATTTTTACTCCACTGAATAACATTGGACTAATTATTATGGATGAAGCTCATGATGGTTCTTACAAACAAGAAAAATCTCCAAATTACCAAACAAGCCGTGTTGCTGCAAAACTAGCAAACATTCATAATGCGAACTTCATCATGGGTACGGCAACACCCTTAATTTCGGACTATTTTACATTCCAAAACAAAAACTTAGCCATTCTGCGCATGACAAAATTAGCTACTAGAGGTCTGTCAAAAACTAATACAAGTATAATCGACTTAAGATTAAAGGAAAATTTTACTAGATCTCCGTGGATTGCTAATCAGATAATTAGCTCTATTGAAAGCGCCCTGAAACAAAAAGAACAAACACTTCTATACCTTAATCGTAGAGGCAGTGCTCGTCTAGTGCTTTGTAGCGTCTGTGGGTGGCATGCCGCATGTCCACACTGTGATGTTTCATTGACATTCCATCACGATTCCTACAACATGCTTTGCCATAGTTGTAATTTTAAAAAAAGCGTACCGACTAGTTGTCCCGAATGTGGTGATCATGAATTATTGTTTAAAAGTATCGGCACTAAAACACTAGAAGTTGAAGTTGCTAAACTTTTTCCGGGTGCTTCTATTAGTCGTTTTGATGGCGATACAACCAAACAGCTAAGCTTAAATCAAAAACGCAAAGATCTTCAAAACGGAAAAATAGATATACTGATAGGAACTCAGAGTATTGTAAAAGGATTTGATCTCCCAAAGTTAAGTGTAGTGGGTGTAATACAAGCTGATAGCAGCTTACAAATCCCGGATTATACTGCTTCAGAATTAACATACCAATTAATTAGTCAGGTTAGTGGAAGGATAAGTCGTGGCCATCGACATGGGTCACTTTTTATTCAAACATATGACCCTGGTAGTAGATTAATTGAATTTTCGCTTAATAAAGATTACGAGGGCTTTAATAAACAAGAACTTGAACAGAGAAAAAAATACAATTTTCCTCCATATACTTTTTTACTAAAGGTCAATAGTTCACGGTCTAGCAGCCAGAGCGCATATATAGCATCTAAAAAATTGTCTGAGATGCTGCGAATTCAACACAGTCATATTAAAATCGAAGGCCCCTCACCAAGATTCATTGAAAAAGTCGCCGGTAGATACACTTGGCATTTGATAGTAAAATCTAAAAATCGAAATAATCTACTAGAAGTTATTCATGATCTCCCCAGTAATTGTACATACGATATAGATCCAACTGATTTATTGTAAATCATATCTATTACACCATCATAAACTCCTGTACTCACTTTAGCTCAATCTGTATACTAAACTTCAATGAAGCCAACTAAAGACGATATTATTAACCTACCAAATCCTAATTTGCGAACTCGTTCAAGACGAGTTGGTTTAGTCGATAAAAACATTCAAGAAATAATCAATAATATGTCCTTAGCAACATTAGATTGGGAAGACAGTCGAGAACATGAAGTCGGCGTTGCTTTAGCTGCTATTCAAATGGATATACCCCTGAGAATTGTCATAATTCGTAATGATTTTGACAACAAAAATGATCGAACATTTAATGTGTTCATAAACCCTGAAATAACTAAATTTGAAGGTAAAGTTACCGAAGATTTTGAAGGCTGTTTAAGCATACTAAATGTGTATGGCAAAGTACCTCGGTATGAACGAGTCAAAATAAAAGCCTTAGATACAAATGGAAAACAAATTAGAGTAACTGCCGAAGGATTTTTGGCACGTATTTTTCAGCACGAAATTGACCACACTAATGGAATTGTTTTTATAGACCATATAAAGTCTAATTATGAAGCATTCTTCCAACTTCAAGAAGATGGACAGCTAAAAGCGCTAAACTATGAACAAGACATCCAAGAAAATAATGATCTGTGGCAATAAGTATGGAGAATAAAAATAAATCTGTTGTGTTTATTGGCAGTGGCCCAGTCGCAGCAAAATCATTAGAGTTGCTTTCCAAAAATTTCTTAATTGAGGCCGTAATAACAAAACCCCAACCCAGTCATCACAAAAGCCCATTTCCTGTATTAACAATAGCAAAGCAAATGAATTTTCCAGTTTTTACTGTAACTAATAAATCTGAATTATCAGAAGTAATTGAAGCTAATTCTTTCCAAAGCAAAATTGCTATATTGATTGATTTTGGGATATTGGTGGGATTAGATGTTATAAATTATTTTGCTCTTGGAATTATAAACAGTCATTTTTCATTATTACCTGAGTGGAGAGGAGCAGATCCAATAACCTTTACTCTATTAAGTGGCCAAACCAAAACTGGCGTAAGTTTAATGTTGATTGATGCAGATCTTGATACAGGCAAGCTTATAGCCCAAAAAAGTTTAAAAATTTCTGAATCAGAAGATTCAATATCTTTAACAAACATGCTAATTAACCTAAGCGATACTTTGCTAACAGAATATTTATCAAAATACATTTCTGGCAACCTAAAACCACGAAATCAACCTCATACTGACAGGGCTACTTATTCTAGAAAAATTAAAAAAACAGACGGGATAATAGATTGGAAAAAGTCAGCTGTTCAGATCGATAGAGAAATACGAGCCTATTTGGAATGGCCGAAAAGCACTACGGTTATTGCTAACAAAGAAGTCATTATTACTAAAGCGTGCATAATAGATGCTTCTGGTATGCCAGGAAAAACCGACATTTTAAATAAAGATTTGATAGTTTATGCAGGTGAAAAAGCTTTGAAAATATTAACTCTAAAACCTGCGGGTAAAAATGAAATGGCAGCACGTGCGTTCCTAGCAGGCTATGGGGATAAAATTTATCAAGAACTATAGTTCTGGTGTGAGGGGTGGTTGTGTTGCAGCCGAAAGTATTTGTGGTGCTGAATGTTTTATTTCTGCTTTTAATTTTTCAAGTTCATCAGCTACAACTTTTTTATAATCAGGAAAGTTAGTTTCTAGCCATTTAAGGGCTCCAGCTTCGTCATTTTTATCAATAAAACTTTCAAATTCATCTAACTGTTCATTTGTCATCTGTTCTGCTAGCTTCATACCTACTCGCATTTCCAATGTTTCATAAATATGAGCAAGCATCTTGTTTTTTTCTTCGGTTGGCAAACCACCCAAACCGAGTTCTTCCAATAGTGTATTATCGAGTTTAAACATGTGTACATTTTATCATGGTACTTTAACTAGTAATAATTAAAAATATCGTCCAAATAATACCCCCTGCTAATAACCCACATACAAATCCATACTTAATGGCATTTTTATATAATTTGCCATAATTATTTAATCTGTTTTGCACTTGTTTTAAATTTGTAATACTTCGCTTTTTTAAATGATAATTTATATTTTTTATAGGGTAATTAACTAGTATTTCGTCTAATCTTTGCATGCGATGACTGACTATTATGTGGTCATGTATGTATTTAGAGGATCTGTTGTTTGGAATTTCTTCCATTGTACTTTTAAACTATACGTTTTTATAAAGTTCTTGCAACTGTTTGGCGGCTAAAAAATTCCAAGTGATCACCTTCCAGAATTTCTGTTTTTGTTTGTGTGACCAAACTCACTCCACACATTTCGCCTTCGATTATTTCTTTAGCTTCCTGTGGGCCTCTTTTTAATAATGTCGCTTCGACTTCTGCGATAAATTCTTTATCTCTAACAATCTTAACCAACGATGGCACTGTTAGTTTTCCTTTTGTAACCTCACCACCACATATTATTTCGCTTTTTGTAGTCTTAAACACACCTTTTACAATCAAGCGACCTAAATCTGTTTCGACAATTTCTGGAGGCAATAAAAGTTGTAGTTCTGATTTGGCGTCATCAATAAGTTCATAAATAACCTTGTACATACGAATTTTAATTTTATCTCTCGAGGCTAGTTGTTTAACATTTGATGGCATTTGAACGTGGAATCCGTACAATATTGCACCAGTTGTTGAGGCCAAGTGTACATCATTTTCATTTATTGTACCTACTCCAGCTCCAACGACTCTTATAGCGACCTCATCTGTATCTAAAGCCTTCAAGCTGTCAATAACTGAGGTTAGCGAACCCTGAACATCTGCTTTAATTATGACATTTAGTTCATTCACATCGTTACTTCGATTTATCATTCGAATTAGTTCGCCACTGTTGATATCCATTCTTGCACCACTTTTTTGATCAGTTGCAGACTGATTTGCAAGAGTTCTGGCCATTTTTTCGTTAGCAACGACGGTAAAAGTATCTCCAAATTCTGGCAATATCTTGAACCCTGTCATAACTACGGGCGTGGATGGACTAGCCACTTTTAGAATTTCACCACTAGTTGATTCTAGGTTGCGAATTCTCGCATAGCTACTGCCTGCAACAACAAACTGTCCTGGCTTGAGCGTACCAGCCTCTACTAGCGCTTCCGCAACTGGGCCTCGCCCTTTTTCCATATGTGCTTCAATAATCAAGCCTTGGGCAGGTACGTCCGTGTCAGCTCGCAAATCTTCTACATCTGCAACAAGTAATATCATATCCAACAAATGAGGAATACCTTCTGAGGTTTTGGCTGATACTGGAGTAACCACGATATCTCCTCCCCATTCTTCAATCAATAGATCTTGTTCCGACAACTGTTGTTTTATACGATTAATATCAGAACCCTCTTTGTCTATTTTATTTATAGCTACAATTATTTTCACACCGGCTTTTTTAGCAAACCGAATAGCTTCAATAGTTTGAGGCTTTATGCCGTCATCAGCCGCAACAACAATTATTACAACATCAGTCAATGCAGCACCATGCTCTCTAAGTGCTGCGAACGCTTCGTGTCCTGGCGTATCTAAAAACGTAATCTGCCTATCACCATGTTTTATCTGATAAGCGGAAATATGTTGTGTAATTCCACCAGCTTCAGACTTTACTACTGCTGCACCCCTAATTGCATCCAGCAGACTAGTCTTACCATGATCAACATGACCCATTACAGCCACCACTGGTGGACGTTGATCGGCTGATTTACTTGCAATAGGTTTTTGCCGTGGTTTTTCAGAAGTAGTAATATCTTTCTTGGCAAGTTCAATGTCTAACTCTAGCTCACCCACAATAATTTCTGCAGTATCAAAATCAATTCGTTCATTTACAGTAGCCATCACGCCATTTTTCATGAGTTCAGTTATTAGCTTGGTAACTGGTATGGATAATTCCTCGGCAAGAGCGCCCACGGTGATCATGTTATCTATTTCGATTATTGTACTCATGGTCGCTCCTTTCTTGAATTACTTAATCACATAGTTGATTTATTACTTTGCGTCTTTTAGTGAAAGTGCTATCTTCCTACCTTCAGTATCAATATCCAACACTTTGAATTTTTTAGTTTCATTTAATTGGAATATTTTTTCAGGATCTATTCCTTCTTCATCACTCATTTCAGAAACGTGCACCAAAGCTTCTACAGCAGAACTTAACTGTACGAATGCTCCAAATGGAGTTATTCGAGTAACTTTTCCTTCTACAACTGAACCCTTTTTAAATGCCTTTACTTCTTGCAACCATGGGTCTTCTTGCATTTGCTTCAGACTTAAGCTTAATCGGTCTTTGTCTATTGCGATTATTTTTGCTTCAATATTTTGGCCAGTTTTTACATATTCTCTGGGGTCTTCAACCCGTTCCCAAGATATTTCAGATATGTGGATTAAACCTTCTATGCCGTCAACATTTACAAAAGCACCAAAATCAATGACTCCAGTAACAACACCCTTTATGCTATCCCCAACTTTAAGCTCTGAAAATCTTGCTTGCATGTCATCTTTTACTGCTTCTTTTTCAGAAAATATAAGCTTGTTGTCCTTACGACTAATGTCTAAAATTCTTGCTCTAATACTTGTATTTGCTAATTGGTTTAGCTTTTGTAATATCTCATCTTTATCAGCACCAGATACTCGTGGATAATGTCCAGCTGCAAGCTGAGAAACTGGTAAAAAGCCTCTGATACCCTCTAGCTCTACGAGCAGTCCGCCTCTGTTGGCGTCATATGGAGAAATTTCAATAATCTCTTGTTTGTCGAAAATAGTTTGCAGTTCATCCCATCCACGATCCTTTGCTGCTCTACGCATGCTTAGTAATGCATATCCTTCTTCCATTTCAGGGTCTACGACACTTGTTAAAATCTCTTGACCAGGTTCAAGTTTTTGACCATGTCCAATTTCTCGACGCATAACTACGCCAACGCCTTTGGCACCTAAGTCAATCCAAACTTCGTGTTTATGAACGGTAGAAACCACGCCTTCTACAACGTCTCCAGTTTTTAATTGTGTAATGTCGGTGGACTCCAAAAGTTCGTCCATCGTCATGCTATTATTTGACATGTTTTACATGCCTCCTTAATTTCTGCGGTGCACCTTAGCACATTATCCCGATCAGATTTACCCTAATTATATCTGTTTATATCTGTAAAGGCAACTCAAGCTTTAACATTCAGCTGTTTGTCTTAAAGTTAACATGGTAAAATTTGCTCATATGTTTGCAGCAGTCGATATTGGTGGTACGAAGACTTTAGTAGCTGTTTTCGATATACACGGTATAATAATTGAACAAATTAAATTCCCTACCCCTAAAAATTATGACAATTTTAAAAAAGAATTGGCAAAGACTGTTGCTAATTTGACTACAAAAATATTCTCATTTGGATGTGTCGGAATGCGTGGAAATATAGATCGCAAAAAAGGTATATCTATATATGATGACATATTGAAATGGGGTAGAGTATCAGTCACTAGCGTATGTAAAGATGCTTTTGGATGTGAATTCTTGATTGAAAATGACAGTAAACTTGCTGGCTTATCTGAGGCAATGCTCCTGATTAGCGAATTTGAAACTGTATTATATTTAACTGTAAGCACAGGAATAGGATCGGCTTTTGTAGTTAGGGGCAAATTAGACCAAAATACCATTGATTCTGAAGTAGGAAAAAGTTTGTACGAGCACGATGGCACCCTTCAGCAATGGGAAGACTTTGCATCTGGCAAAGCAATTGTCAAAAAATACAATAAACGTGCAAGCGAGATTGAAGATCCGGATATTTGGCTGGCGATTTCACGCAACATCGCCCTTGGTCTTGTTAATGTAATTGCTGCGTTTAGACCTCAAGTAGTAATATTTGGGGGTGGAGTTGGTGCCCATTTTGATAAATTTAAATCTCAACTTAAAAAAGCAGTTCTCGAAATCAAACCTAAAGAAATATCTTTGCCTGCATTTAGAGGGGCAAAAAGACCTGAAGAAGCAGTAATCTACGGCTGTTTTGAATACGCCAAACAACATCATGCAAAGCATACTAAATAATCTACAAAAAATATTACCTACAATAAAATTTGAAGATTCTTCAACATTCTATTGGTCTCCTCAATCAAATTCAATTTTTATGAATAAAACTGCACTGAAAACAGAAGCCGGTATCTGGGCTCTTTTACATGAATCGGGACATGCTTTTCTTAAACACAAGGAATATAAAACTGACGTTGGTCTACTACACCTTGAAGTAGCGGCTTGGCAATCAGCTCAATTTTTGAGCCATAAAATATCGTTAAGAATTAACGAAGAACATATTCAGGATTGTCTAAATACTTATCGAGATTGGCTATATTCCCGAAGTACCTGTCCCACTTGTGCCCTCAACAGTCTCCAGGTAGATCAGACAACGTATTTATGCTTAAACTGTTACTCACGGTGGTCTGTGTCAAAATCACGATTCTGCAGGCCCTATCGCATGCAGGACAGGCATAAAAAAACAACGTCAGTGAAATCCCAGACGATGTTTAGCTAAAAATTTATAATATCTAAGAAGTCATGGTAAATGATGTGTTAATATTTGCCAGATTGAACGCAGAACAAGTAATCAATATGCAGTAAAATGTGCCATATTCAATTATGATTATTAAAACTCAATTACAAAGCCTTAAACATACTCCAAAAAAGAAAAACCACTTGGTTAACCCAAGTGGAGATTCTTAGTTGCCTATGTAATTAAGCTACTTTTTTAGTTCGACGGCTTATTCGGCCACCTTTAGCACCAGCTAGTCGTGCTAATTCACGGTTAGCGAAAAAACCACCCGTTCGGCCTTTTTTGCCACCTGCTGCACCGATTTTTGCGTAAAAATCAGCGCCATATTTAGCTTTGTTTGTTGATGCAGCTGCTTTGCCGCCTGCTTTAGTTCCAGCCATTTTTATGACTCCCTGCCCACCACCTTTAAGTTTAAAAAGATGAAAACAAAAGAGAGGGGTGCCTCTGACAGCACTACCCTCTCTGATGTCGCTTCTTGCGAAGTTATGCTTATGGTATCACATACCGTTAGCATTGTCAATACGCTTCTGTTTGCTGTGTTTTTTAAACGTAAAGACGTGCTAATGCTGGCTCTGCTAGATTACAATGTCTTCTTAATAACCAATCAGGAGGAAGACACTAAAATCCTGTTATTTATATAGTTTTGGCAATCTAATTCTGTGGCATATTAAGGATACTGCTATATTGGTATTGTGACTGCACTACACCACTACAGTTTTCTGCTAGTGTCGCAACGTTACCTGGGCAACTTTTGTCTCTGTTAAGACTCCAGAAACTCAAGGCGCCTATCTTCTTTTGGTCTGCAAAAGTTCGAAGTTCGATTGCATTAGCTAAACTAAAAGTTTCGGGCTGAGTGTCATTTATTCCAATCATTGCTGTCAGATTAAGTGACTTCCAGGCTACAGCGTCAGAAGACCCAAATATGGTCTTAAGTTGAATTTGGGTACGATTAGCTGATTGAATTGCTAATTGTCCCAATTGTGTTGAGCGCACACCGTAGTCCATTGTCATAATATTTACTCCAGCAAGGATAGCTCCATTATTTTTTAGTTGAGTTAAAAAATTTACTCCATTAGATGGTATCCCATTGCCGTTAACGCTAAGCGTTACAAACACTTTCAGATTAGGGTAATCTCGTTGTAACAATGCCAAGGCTTGAGCTCGTAATTCATTTGCAGTGGAATTACCAATAGCTGCACCCTCGATATCAAAATCCATTCTGCCGAGTCCATATTTATCAACTACACTCTTATAAGCGTCTTTAAGTGTCGCAACAGTGGGACACGCCAAAGCTAACTCTGTACCACCAGCCCCACCAAATGAAACAGTAACATCTCCACCACTAGCCCTTATATTGTTTATGTCAGTTCTGATTATGTTTGCACGATTACTACTGAGCCCAAGTGTCGAGTTCCCATCCCAAGCCGGCACACAATTTCCATTGCTTAGAACAAAGGCAGCTGTATAATTTTTTACTCCGGTGGCATCTTTTATAGCTGTCATACTTATATCACCCCATGGAATGTATGCGTATGGCGCAAACCCTCTGCTGTCAGGCTGCAGTAGTCCAACAGGAATATCACCTGTTTTCGTTATATTAAGGTTACCAATTCTTAATTCACCACCAGCAGTTACATTTTGAATAACAGCACCAATCAAAGAATTTGCCCGATAGTTGGTAAAGTTTACACATACTGATTCCGAATAATCTGTTTTTACCGATTGCGAAAAGAAGGTACCAGCTAATACTGCTCCTGGGATTGAATTCGCATAATATACCATCTGTAAACCACCACCAATAGTTTTGTTTTTGGAAACTGACAACATGCAGGCTTTGTATTCACCAGGATCTAGTAGAATGCTGGAGTTTACAAAGGCTGCTTTGGCTGATGTTGAGCTAACTGAATTAATTAACTTCACAACGTTAGTATTACCCTTAGTTGGACTCGAAGTATCAACTATAACTGAAGCTCCGATAGAATTTGAAAGATCAAGGTGACTTGATACAAGTAAAATACTTGAAGCTGCAAAACTTTTCACCAGAAAAAATGAGCCAATAAACGCAAAAAACAATGCAAATAAAAATGGCTTCTTATACCAAAAACTGCTTTTTATCTGAAGTTTCTTGGATGATTTGGATAGTTTTTTGGTTTTCTGTTTAATTTTCATGATTAGATTTATTTAAGGCTTAGAGTAATTATATTCTTTCCTCCACAAAATACTAGCTAAACGAAACATACGACACTTTAAAAGCCCTTATCTTTTACTAGAAAGTTTTGAGTAAGTTATTACCTCAGCAGTATAGGGCTTGAGACTACGATTTATTGTTTTGTTACAGATTGCGCCACCTATGGCCTGATTAGTGGGTTGAGAGTTCAAATAGCGACATGATCCGTCGTCAAATATAGGTATTACTCCAGTTATTCGAGTTACTGAAGAGTTATTCAATACAATAATTCCATTACTATATCGGCGATACCAAATTCCGTGCACGCCGTCAGTAAGTAATTTGCCCGGCATACCCCAATTAGATAAAGGAGTCCCAAGTTGTGTATTTGTAAGACCAGTAGGTGCGATACCATGTCGGTTTCCACCAACTCCATCATCTCCAGTTCCAAAGTTAACTGAAACGTTCAACAATTTCATGCTAGCCCACTGATATAAGATATGAGCTGGTTTTGTACTATCCTCTGGCCCGAAGTAACGCCCCATAGTAACAACCTTAGCTTTTGAACGAGCTGGGTTAAGGGGTACATTTTGATCACTATATAGAACGTCTATTAGATGTGGCCAATCTGCATCATTATAATTATTCATCACATTTTCATTGAGTACGTAGTTGGCATTTTGCATAATATCGTTTAAAGGAACACACGTTGGAAGGCTTGCAATACAATCTGAACGAGTGGGATCAGGTCTGAATTTTGGAACATTTAAATCAGGCGCAATACCAATGTTTACAAATGAACCCATTCCAAGTTGCGCCAAACTTATTGGCAAACTAGCAAAAGAATCCCCTGCCGTCCTAGAAGTGTTTATGGGATCTTGGGTGCAAGTCGATTTTTTACTCCATATTTGACCGTAAACCATTGCCTGTCCACCAGTATCAAGAAAAATACCATCGAACCCCTTTGTTTTCTGATTACTTGCATACGTCTTAAATGTATCTATAACTTTTTGAGAATTAAGGTCAACATAATACCAGTTGGGATGGGCGCTACCAGAGTAATCACCAATCATAGGCGTATTGCCATTGTTACAAAATTGCCAGCCAGGAACATTGCTGTAGTCAATTCCGTCAAACTGCCCAGAAGCAGGCAGCCAAAACATCTCCAGATAACTATAGACATCAGCTCCAGTGGCAGCTTTTACATGTGCAATGTCGTCTTGTGTCCAATTCCAGTTCCCGACTATTACTTTTGGACAACCAAATTTAACTATATCTCCATCTTTTATAGGCTGATACCAAAAGACTGTATTTTCTCTCGTACTAAGTGATGGACAATTATTGCTGACATTATTAGCCGTCACTGCAAAACTTTTATAAATGAAAATTGATCCAACAAGAGCAAAAAGTGCAATAAATATCGCGAATTTCAAGGATAATATCCTTCTTCCCGATTTAGCTTTTTTGGTATTTTTTATTTGTTTTTGTGGAGTTTTTTTCATTGTCAATTATCAGTATAAATCTATTGTATTAAAAGAAAAAGCCTCCTTTTAAGGAGGCTATCTCTATAATTTGGCACCGTGCTATTTTCCCAGGGTTAAAACCCAAGTATTGTAACCGCTGCGAGGCTTAACTTCTGTGTTCGGCATGGGAACAGGTGTGACCCTCGCGCCATGGGCACCAAATTCTGCGTCTCGATGGCGAAGAATTGGTATTCTACGCTTTGGACGCTTGTTCGATGCTCATACTTATACCATTTATGATATATGACAAATTTTGTCCTATATCATGTATGATATATTGCACGTGATTTTGAGATTTTTAAGGTAAACGTAGTGGTTTAGAACCACCAATAACTAGTCAATGCACTTACTCTGATAAGACTCACGCCTTATCAGAGTTCGTAAAAAGTCAATGGGACTATTAGTACGCTTCGGCTCCATACGTTGCCGTACTTCCACCTTGCGCCTATCAAACTGATGGTCTTTCAGTGTCCTCATAGGGAAATCTAATCTTGAGGTCGGCTTCGCGCTTAATATGCTTTCAGCGCTTATCCGTGCCGCACATAGCTACCCAACGATGCTCTTGGTAGAACAATTGGTACACCAGCGGTGCGTTCAACCCGGTCCTCTCGTCGCTTGATCCATTATTTCTAATGGCGCAGACTATATCTTTACCCGTTTCCGATAGATCGGAACGAGGGTATCGGCGTATTATGGAAACCTTATATTTTTGCTATTGCAAAGTAATTTCCATCTGGTTAATCAAAACCAAGTCGTTACGGGGTCAAACCAAGTATTTCGATAAACTCCTGTTTGGATTTCTTGCGATGAGCTTTGTAATTTTCGTTTTGTATAACTAAAATCAGCTCGACAAGTTCCATGAGTTGTTTATCGGAAAGCTTATTTATATGACTCTTATTATGTATGCGGCAAGCGCTTATCATGGCTTCGACCTGTTTGGTCTTGAAGCGCACATAAGGCTTTAGCTCCGTAAGAATAGTTTGGATTTGTTGAAATCCATTAATTCTTAACTCGGAAATGGCGTCGTTTCTTCTCGAAACATAGCCAATTCCTAGAACTTCTTGCATCCATAAAAGAGGCTTTTCATGCCGGGTATCTTGGTAAAAACAGATCGTTGCCATAAAACGAAAGCCACGCTTGGTGTCTGCTCGCTTTTTTAACTGCAACATAATACTGCCATCACCGTCTAGAAAACCCGCAATATAAGCTTTATCAACACTTGATCGACTTCCCACGGTATTGCCTTTCAGAGGTTTTCGGTCCTCAAGCGAATTGTAATACAAGCGGACCTGCCTGTAAACAATTCTTGGGCCTAAAACATATGAAGGTTTCACCGTTATTAGCCGAGTTGTCATCACGCATTTCTACGTGAAGTAGCAATTTCTTACTAGGGTCAACTCCTCTCAAATTTCCTGACGTCCACAGCGGATATAAACCGAACTGTCTCACGCGTGAAGTTTTAAGCTGTTCAATTCTCAAAACTGTCTCCACCATTACTGATGGCACGGACTATATCTTCATCCTTCCCGGCTAGTATCGGGCTTAGGAGCTGACGTTTTATGGGTTTCAAGTTGAAAATCCCATCCCAGATTAGCTGCTAACTAATCTGAAGTCTCTACGGGGAAAAGCAATTTGTCGTTCAAGAAAGTCTGCACGACTAATGCCGTTATTGTCCGCTTTTTTGAATAGTTAAATTCAGCAGTTTTATCAACGATCTTAGCGAGAGTTAGTAGCTTGGCGGCCGTCATTTTTTTAGGATGAAGGCTGATAAGCCGTAAAACTTCTCGGGCAAGATTTTTCTTTAGACGAAGCTGTTCCTGAAGCAGTATTAAAACTTGCTCTACTTCAGTGAGCCCAACAATGGTGTACTCGCTCATACCGTCATTACGGTTGCGAATGTAGCCATATTTGAGCTGCTCTTTTAGCCAAAAGAGGATTTCTGAGCGGCTTTGTTTTTGATAAAAAACAATACTAACTCTAATTTGGTAACCAAGTTTGTAATCTTTACGATGTACAAGTTGGGCCATAATCGAGCCGTCACCATCTAAGAAACCAGCGATATACGCTCTTACTTCGTCAGACATTTTGCTGATCTTCCCTCGGTATTGCCCTTGGAACCGTTCGATTGTGTTCCAGTCGGGTTTCACCGATTTCAGTCAGATTTAATACTTTAATAAGTGCGATGTACACTATAGTATTTTACTACTTTACAGTAGTAGAACGCAATGTAATTTACGTTCTGAACCCAGCTCACGTACCACTTTAATCGGCGAACAGCCGAACCCTTGGGAGATGCTTCACCCCCAGGATGTGATGAGCCGACATCGAGGTGCCAAACAGCGCCGTCTATGTGAACTATTGGGCGCTATAAGCCTGTTATCCCTGGCGTAACTTTTATCCGTTTGCGCTGGCGACTCCACACTCATTGAACATAAATGCTCGTACCAGCGGATCACTTACTCCTACTTTCGTACCTGATTGACTTGTAGGTCTCACAGTCAAGCTGGCTTATGCGTATACACTATCACTACGATTTCCATCCGTAGTTAGCCAACCTTTGAACGCCTCCGCTACTCTTTAGGAGGCAACCGCCCCAGTTAAACTACCCACCAGACACGGTCCTCAAACCGGATAACGGTTTAAGTAAGAACAAAATCGTAATAAGGGTGGTATTTCACATTGTGACTCCACCTAGACTGGCGTCTAAGCTTCAAAGTCTCCCACCTATGCTACACATATTACGACCCGGTCCAATGTCAAGCTATAGTAAAGCTGCACAGGGTCTTTTCGTCCTGCTGCGGACAGCCGGCATCTTTACCGGCAATGCACTTTCACCGAGCTCTTCGTCGAGACAGTACCCATATCATTACTCCATTCGTGCGGGTCAGAACTTACCTGACAAGGAATTTCGCTACCTTAGGACGGTTATAGTTACCGCCGCCGTTCACTGGGGCTTCAGTTC
>JBBQAJ010000008.1:0-30282 GCA_038316195.1 Saccharimonadales bacterium (SeqCode) | reverse complement strand
AAAGCGCCGAAGCTTTACTCCTTAGAGCACATGCGGTATTAGACACCATTTCTGGTGCTTATCCCTCACTTTGGGGTACGTTCCTACGTGTTACTCAGCCGTCCGCCGCTCGAGTATTCTACACTTAAAATTCGACATATTATCTCTAGCCTAGAAATAATATTTTCTTGATAGTTTCCGTAGACTTTCCAAGGTCAAATACTAAGTGCAGAACCTTTCCGCTCGACTTGCATGTATTAGGCACGCCGCCAGCGTTCATCCTGAGCCAGGATCAAACTCTCCAAAAATGTAGAATGTGATCATGAAACAGTCGAACATGTAATTCCAAAAGAAACTACACTGACTTAATTTTCAAAAAACAATTCAAATGAACTGACGTTGATTTGCACTATTCAATTTTTAACGTTCACGCTTCAAAGAAACCCATCCGGTAATCCCAAGAAGCAGAAATACATCTTATCTGTTATTTCATGTTGTGTCAACAGTTATTTTGGCAATATAAGCAGTAGCATTTACAACACTGTTATTCCTAATCATTAGACCACTATTCTTTAGCTAATGTTTCCTGCAGAAGTTCTGATTGCAGGGAATCATCAGCTTCTTCTGGATCTTCGGTTTTGTCTACAAGGGCTAATGAAACGACTTTATCATCTTCATTCAAGCGCATTATGCGAACTCCTTGAGTAGCCCTACCCAGTTCTGGGATATTCTTCAAACCTAGTCGAATGGTTTGACCGTTTTTACTTATTATTATTACTTCTTGAGTATCGTCACTACTTAAAGCCTTTACGCCGATAAGTTCGCCAGTTTTCTTGTTTACTACAGCACTACGTATACCAACACCGCCTCGTTTATGTGGGGTAAATTGTGCCATCTTTGTACGCTTACCATATCCTTGCTCACTTATTACAAATATACTGCTGCCTTCTTCTACCATATCCATGCCTATTACTTGGTCTCCAGCGCGCAAACGAATACCTCGAACTCCCCGGCTGACACGCCCCATGGGTCGGGAGTCTTTTTCATGAAAACGTATAGCTTGTCCTTGTTGAGTAGAAATTACTACCTCATTGTCGCCAGTTGTCATACGTATCCATTTCAATTCATCACCTTCATCAAGGTTTATGGCAATAAGGCCAGTTTGCCGAACATTTTTATACTGCTCAAATGGAGTCTTTTTAACCACTCCACGGACAGTACACATCAGTAAATTTCCACCACTCATCTGTTTGCTAACATTTATAACTGAACTTACTGTCTCCTCTGGCTGAAGCTGAAGAAGGTTTACGATTGCAACACCTTTAGCATTTAATCCAACCGGTGGTACTTCATACGTTTTTAGTCTAAATACACGACCTTTGTTGGTAAAGAAAAGCAAAAAGTCGTGTGTGCTAGCATTTACTACGTGCTCAATAACATCTTCTTCACGGGTTACCATTCCTCGACGACCTTTTCCTCCACGACCCTGTTTTTTGTAATCAGCCATTTGACTTCGTTTAATGTAGTTAGCACTGGTTAAGGTCACGACAACTTGTTCGTCGGGTATTAAGTCTTCATCATTTAGCTTTCCAAGTTCTTGTGGTACAACTTTTGTTCGACGTTCATCTCCGAACTGTTTTTTCATTTCTAATAGTTCAGTTTTGATGATCTTTAATATTTCTTTTTCACTTGCCAATATTGCTTCAAGCTTGGAAATTATTTTCAGAAGCTCTGCTAATTCGTCTTCAATTTTTTGTCGTTCAAGTCCTGTAAGTGCTCGCAACTGCATAGCCAGAATAGCTTTGGCTTGAATCTCGCTTAATTTAAATTTTGTACTCAAATTAATTTGAGCTTCTTCACTTGTTTTGCTTGCACGAATCGTTGCAATTACTGCATCGATATTATCAAGCGCTATCTTGAGTCCCTCTAAAATATGGGCACGATCTTTAGCTTTCCTAAGCTCAAATTCTGTACGTTTTCTTACAACAGTTTGGCGATGTTTTAAATATTCTTGTAGTATATCTTGTAGTCCCAAAACGCGAGGTTGTATCCCATCAATCAATGCCAGCATATTATAGTGAAAAGCCATTTGTAATTGAGTAAGTTTATACAATTGGTTGAGTATCTTTTTTGGATAAGCGTCTTTTTTAAGATCTATTACTATTCTGACAGTGCCTCTAGCAGTTTCGTCACGAATATCACTAATGCCTGAAATTTTCTTTTCTTTTACCAAATCAGCTATTTTGAGTATTAGACTTTCTTTGTTAAGAGCATATGGAATTTCACTTATAATTATCTGAGTTTTGTTACCTTTGGTAGCTTCTACTACTTCTGCAACTCCTCTTACAACAACTCCTCCCCTACCGGTTGCAAACGCTGTTCGTATGGATTCTCTGCCATAAACAATTCCCCCTGTAGGAAAATCAGGACCCTTAACATGATCCAATAAATCATCCAGAGTGTAATCTGGCTTATCTATCATTGTCACAATTGCATCTACAAGCTCACCCAAGTTATGTGGTGGAATATTCGTAGCCATACCTACGGCAATTCCAATTTGACCATTCAAAAGTAAATTCGGTAGTTTGGCAGGTAGAACTTCAGGTTCTTGCCGTGTGCCATCATAATTATCCCTAAATGGAACTGTTTCTTTTTCTATGTCAGCCAACATTGCATCAGCATGAGAAGTCATTTTAGCTTCAGTATACCTATATGCAGCGGCCGGATCTCCATCCATTGAGCCAAAATTTCCCTGACCATTTACTAGCATATATCTCATCGCCCAAGGCTGAGCCATGCGCACCATAGATTCATATATAGCGCTATCTCCATGAGGGTGATATTTACCCATCACTTCACCAACAATCTGTGCGCTTTTTACTGTTTTTCCACCTGGAGTAATCCCCATTCTATTCATAACATACAGAATTCGCCTATGGACTGGCTTCAATCCATCTCTAACATCTGGAAGTGCCCTTGCGACAATCACGCTCATCGAATAGCGTAAATAGCTATCTTCCATCACATCTTCAACTTTGCGCCTCTCCACGACTCTAGAGTGTGCTAGGTTTAAAATTTCGTCATCTGAGTGCTGGTTAGTCGATAATTCCGTATTAGCATCTTCTAATGGAATTTGGTCTTCGTTATTTTCTGCGCTCATTTTATACGTCCAAATCTTTCACAAATTTTGCATGTGTTTGAATGAAGTTTTTTCGAGGCTCAACTTCCGAACCCATCAATTTATTAAAAATCGCATCAGCTTTTTCGGCGTCATTTACTCTTACTTGGACAAGAACTCTTTGCTCAGGGTTCATAGTTGTTTCAAATAATTGCTCAGCATCCATTTCACCCAAACCTTTGTATCGTTTTTGCTCTATAAATCCAGCTTGTTTTATGCGATCGTCTTTAGGATCAAGCTTGAGTCCTTCTTTCTTTCTGGCTTCAATTTTTTCATTTAAAACAGTATCTAGCTCATCCTCGTCATAAATATAAATACTAGATTTTCTGCCTGTTTTTACTAACTCAAAAAGTGGAGGTTTAGCCAAATACAAATAACCACCGTCAATAATTGGCTGCATAAATCTGAAAAAGAACGTAAGCAATAAAGTACTTATATGCGAGCCATCTACGTCGGCGTCAGTCATGATGATAATTCTATGATATCTTAACCCATCTAAGCTAAACTGCTCTTCAATCCCAACTCCTAATGCCTTAATTAAGGTTACAATTTCATTATTTCCAAGCATTCTGTCCAATCGGGCTCGCTCCACATTCAATACTTTTCCTCGAAGTGGAAGTATAGCTTGTGTTTTGCTGTCTCGACCGCCTTTTGCAGATCCACCGGCAGAATCACCCTCAACAATGTATAACTCTGAATCTGCTGGGTTTCTAGACGAACAATCTGCCAGCTTACCAGGAAGTCCTGACCCCTCCAAAACACCTTTTCTTATAATGTTATCTCTAGCTGCCCTTGCGGCCTTACGAGCTCTCGCTGCCAAAAGTGCCTTTCCGACAATCTTCTTTCCAACGGCAGGGTGTTCTTCTAGATAATATGCAAAATATTCTGACAATACAGTTTCTACATAACCCCTAACTTCAGGGTTTCCAAGCTTATTTTTCGTTTGCCCTTCAAATTGTGGATCGGGGATTTTTACCAATATAACTGCTGTTAGTCCCTCCCTAGTATCCTCTCCTGAAAGATTTTCTTCTTTTTCCTTTAAAAGACCTGTTTTACGAGCATAATCATTTACAACTCTAGTAAGTGCCGAACGAAATCCAGTAAGATGAGTACCTCCATCTGGAGTTAATACATTGTTTGCAAAAGGCTTGATTGTTTCCGTGTATGTTTCAGCATATTGCATAGCAATCTCAACTTGCACATCCTGAACCTGCTTATCAACATAAAAAACCTCTTCATCAACAATATCTTTACCTAAATTTAAATGTTTGGCATATGCTTGAATTCCACCCTCGAAGTAAAATCCATATTTTTTTCCTGTACGCTCATCAAAAACGTATGTGCGCAAACCTTTAGTTAGGTAGGCTTGATGCCTCAAATAATCTACCACCCAATCGTAATCCATTTCTACTGTTTCTTTGAAAATTGTTGGATCAGGATAAAAAGTAATAGTTGTGCCACTTTTGTCAGTTTTTTCTCCTTTTTTGATAGAAGTAAGTGGCTTTCCTTGAGCATACTCTTGCGTGTAAACGTATCCATCTTTATGAATCTCTGCCAGTAATTTGGTAGATAGAGCATTAACGACACTGCTTCCAACCCCATGCAAGCCAGAAGATACTTTATAACCTCCTCCACCAAACTTTCCACCTGCGTGTAGAACTGTAAGTACGGTTTCAAGAGCGCTAATTCCCGTTTTTTCCATTTTATCTACAGGAATTCCGCGACCATTGTCTTCAACTTTTACCCCGCCATCATCCAAAAGTGTTACTCGAACACTAGTTGCAAATCCAGCTATAGCCTCATCTACACAGTTGTCGGCAATTTCTTTTATAAGGTGATGCAAACCCTCTCGGCCAGTGCCACCAATGTACATTCCAGGACGTTTTCGAACTGGATCTAATCCCTCAAGTACTTGAATCTGGGATGAGTCATATTCTTTTTTGGAACTCAAAGCAGATATCCCCCTTCTGTAATGATAAATTCACTATGAAATCCTGCCACGATTAAATACCCTCTTAATTGTTAGTTTCGTCTCACTTATCCACTATTATAGTTTATTTTATAGCCTAAAACAACTATTAGCCCTTGTTTGAACACATAGTTTTATGGTTCAATAAGCATGAGCCCTTACATAAGAAAAAATATACAAAAAATATGTTCAAAAAACTACTCAGTAACTTACCTTTCAACCCAAGCTTAATTGGGCAAGTTTCGTTTTATGCAAGACGCATGAAAAAAGAATCTAGCCTACGTAGATTAGGATTAATATTTATAGTACTTGCCATGGGCGTTCAACTGCTAGCGGCTACATCTCCAGCAGAGGCTTCGCTTAGCTCGTCATCAAACGATATTATTAGTGGAGGGTTCCAAACTAAAGGCCAGGCTGTATTACACTGCCTTAACCCTTCTGAAGATTTTCTAAAAATATTAAATTATTACGGTGTTGGATGTACTGAAGTCTCAAATGCATCGGATGAAACAATTCGATCAAGTGCTCGTGAATTTAATTCTATGGGACGAAATTCCGTGTCTAACCCGAGTTTTAGAAACGGCAGAAATTGGTCAATATATACCTTAAACATACCCGGTGTATCTCAACAATTGTGGATGAAAGATTTAAGATATTGGGATAGTGGTGCTTATTCAGATTATAGAGTTCTAAAAATAACAAAAAATGACGGGACAACAATCAGAATAATGTATGATTGTGGGAATATTGTCACAGAAGGTAGATACAACCCTCCAATGCTACCCCCTCCTCCACCACCAAAACCTCCAACTGTAATTCCCCAAACGATTTCATGTTCAAATTTAGTTATGAACGTAGCAGACAATTCAAAAATTAAACTTAGTAGCCCAGTAACAGTCCGAGGGCAAGCATCTGGCAAAAATTTTGTTTCAGCATCTCCATATGTGAGCATGAAGTACGATTTTATTAATAGCACAGGAAAAGTAATATCAACCTACACAACTCCTAGGGTAGTTTTTCAAGGCTCAGTTGCAAATGATACCAAAACATATAGTTTTTCGGGTGATAAAGCAGATAACTACACAATAAAACTGACTGTAATTTATGACACTTCTAAAGTTGCGACAGGTAGTGGTTCTGGAGAATGCATAAAACGATTAACAGTGGAAAAACCCTGTCAAGATGTTTTGACAACAGCTGATTTAGAGCAGTGTTTAGACTTACATAAAAAAGCCAAAAATATAACTCAAAACATATCCAACGCAGACGGTACAACAGCACATGGTGGTGACGACATTGTATATACACTTTCTGTTACAAATTCTGGTAAAGTCACCATTCCAAAATTTGTGATAAAAGAAAATATGAATGATGTTTTAGAATATGCAAATATAACAAATTTAAATGGTGGTCAATTGGATAAAGATAATCAAATATTTTGGCCTGCGCTGGATATTAAACCTGGCCAAATTGTCCAAAAACAAATTGGCATAAAAGTTAAAAACCCCGTTCCCTCAACACCTGTTTCCACATCAAATCCAGGGTCATTTAACTTACTAATGACTAATGTATATGGAAATGACAGTGTAAATATAAAACTACCCGGAAGCATAGTAAAAACAGTCGAACAAACAACCTCACTTCCAAATACCGGTCCGGGTGAAAATTTGATATTTGGCTTTATACTTACTTTTGGTATAGCTTATTTTTACGCTAGAACCAAACTATTTGCTTCAGAATTAGACATTGTACGCCAAGATTTTAGTAATGGTGGTGCATGAAAATGAGTGAAAAATATATTCCCCGACTAGAACAAGACGAAGTAAAAGAAAAATCACTAGATCATACCCAAAATGAACGTTTACACAAACAACTACTAGAACAAGCCGAAAAAGCTAGACATGATAAATCTAAAGAGAACATCGCAAAAATTCAAGAGCTAGCAAAACACGAGGCTGAAAAGACCCATAAAATTACTTCTCAAGAAGATACTAAAACAGACACATCAAAGCTAGCTGATATGCACAGTTCACTTAAAGCAAATGCATATAGTAAAATATTATCCAAAACTCAACTCAAGCTAAGTAAATCAGCTCGAACATTTAGTAAATTTACTCATAGCCCGACAGTGGATAGGATAAGTATTGTTAGCGCTCAAACCATAGCCAGGCCGTCTGGATTTTTAGGTGGAGGTATATTCGCTTTCTTGGGCAGCGCCACCGTTTACTACTTTAGTAAACACTATGGTTATAAGTATAACTACTTATTAGTATTTATGTTTTTCGTCGGAGGTTATATAGTTGGAGCACTTCTGGAACTCTTTATTTGGCTTGTTCATTCACGCAATCAGAGATACTAGCTATTGATCTGGATTCTGTAGATTACCTTCCCGATCAATGTATATTGTGTTTTCTGACTTATCATCGACAGAATCATTTTTGTTAATCCTAAGCTCAGCGAGCTCTTCTTTTTCGTCCATTTCAGAATCTGGCTTATCGTCTTTGCTAGCTACGGGCATATTCGGCGAAGTCATGTTTGATGGTATTGGATTTGTATTTGGTCTATTCGGCTGAACAACAGCTGCATCTCCAGCGCTTCGTTTTGCTAACCATTCATCCAAAAATGAAGATCCTCCTGCTGCTGTTTTTGTTTGAGGCGTACCAAACTGCACTTGGCTTCCATTATTAGACTTCGCTCCAAATCCTCCTGCGCCGGTACCAAAAGCAGGTTTAGGCACTTCAATTGTTTTCATACGATTACTAATTTCTTCATCCACCAATGCTCTCGGTTTACCAAATTTAGCTGCAGATAATTGCCTAAGCGCTTGTTCCAATTTTGCGTTAAGCGTTCCTAATCTAGGTAATGCCGCCATGCTAAAGGGCTGAGTTGGAACACCATTTATTAAAGTACGGACTATGGCGTTATAGTTAGGTACTCGTAAAATGTCATCTGGTTCAAAAATTGGCTTAAAGTATCTTGATAGAGCTTCAACATCATTTTGTCCAACTCGAAATGATACAATTGTACCCATATTCCCGAATACGGCATCACGTATTTCTTCTGATAACTGAGTCGTGAACTGGTTTGCAACAATAAGATTCAAATGATACTTTCTAGCTTCAGACATAATTGTTGCAAATGAATCAGTTGAAAAGTTCTGAAACTCATCAACATACAAACAAAAATCTGTTCGCTCTGACTCATCCACATTTGCCCTACTCATAGCTGCTGCCTGAAATTTCATTACAAAAATCATACCCAGTAACTTTGCATTGAGCTCGCCAGTACGACCCTTGCTAAGGTTTACAAGTAGAATTTTTTTGTTATCCATAATATCTCTAAGATCAAAAGCACTTTTTGTTTGGCCAATAATATTTCTCATCATACTGTTTGATAAAAAAGCACCGAATTTACTGACAAACCAACTCACCACTTCACCAAACTCATTCGATCGCTGCGATTGTGGCATTTCTTTTTGCCAAAACTCAAGAACTGTTGGGTCTGTTACGTATTTTAGTTTTTGTTTTACAAACTCAGGATCTCGAAAAAGTTTGGGGATATCTATAAACGTACCACCTTCTGGGTCAGCCATAACAGTCAAAGCCGCATTTCTAAACAAATGCTCGTAACGTGGACCTATAATACCCTGGTGCTGTGGGTCATACAATTTGTAGAGCATATTTATTGCTTCCTGTATCAAAAAATCTTTCTGGTCACTTGTATCAGCCTCAAAAAGGTTTAAACCCAAAGGATAGTCAGTTTCAGCTGGACAAAAATAAATTACATCTTCTGTACGTTCCCTGGGTACCATCGACAGCAACGCTTCTGCAGTGTCACCGTGTGGGTCTATAAAGGCGAAGCCATTCCCGTTTAACATGTCCTGTAAGGCCAAATTTTCTAAAAACCAAGACTTACCTACTCCAGTTTGTCCAACAACATACATATGTCTTCGTCGATCTTCATCACCTAATCGTACGGCCTTTTTGGCACCGCGAAAAATATTATAGCCCATTAGAAGTCCTTCATCTGGCATATTTCTCGGACCATCTACTTGTTTGCTATCCTGACGTGAAAGTTGACTTGTCGGAATATTTTTCTGATCTGGAAAATGAAACATTGTTGCAAGTTCGACTGTGTTTAGTATGTTTAGATTGTTCTCTTGAGGGAAAAATCGAAGAATATAAGCAGTTACAAATCTTTCTATATCTTTAGCTGACGTATATTTGAAACCATTTCTTCCTGGGGCATCGTATAAAGCAAATGTCGCCACTACGTTATTTAGAATTGCTTGAGCTCTCTGTGAAATATTTGAAGACGCAATCACCCTAATCAATACTTCATAGCCAGCATGTCTAGTCTTATCATCAATAGCATCAAGTGTGTTCTGGTCTAAAGAAGACAATTCACTTTTATCATTTCCATGATCTCCACTTTTGTCTTCTGGTGGCTTTATAGCAGCGCTAAACAACTGTTTCATCCACCAAAAAGCCAACTCACCACCTTTTTTACTTTCATGGCCTTTACGCTTTTTACTAGCTATTGCCTGTGCGTGTTTACGCCATCCACTTGCCGCAGGTCGCAACATTATTTGTATGCCGGCACCATCATCTTTTTCAAGTGTAGATAATGCGTTGAGAATAGACTGGATAGCATCTCGTTTAAGGTCTTGATAAGTCGCAATTGGGTATGCAAAAGGTTCTTTAAGTGTAAGCTCACCACCCATAGTTCCACTGATTTTACCGACTGGACTGAAAATATTATGTTCGGGAACCTCCTCAAGTCTTGCTGTTGGATAAGCGCTTACTATTGCCTGACGGACAATGTCAACTAATGCTACGGGGACGGCAGCATAAAAACTTACATACCCCTTTGAACCAACTATTTCAAATGCGATGTGTCTTTGACCATAAAAACGACTTTTAAAGCCCTTCTGTAATGTACTGGCTATAATGTCGTACATTATCTGCGCTTTAGATATATTCTCTTCGTTTACATCTCTTGAGTCACGGTTTGCACCTTCAACGTCTTCACTCAAAGGTGGTAAGTGAATTAGTAATGGTACCATTTTCAAACCTCGCTCAAAATTCTTCTGTTCTCTAAATATTTTGCGAACTTGGAAAAATACTATCGGACCGCCGATAAAAAGTAACAAAACCACTATAACGAGTGCAGTAATAATGATACTCATATTCGAGTCCGTTTAGCCTTCGCTTACTTTAAGATCTTTGTTGTAGCGTTTTTTCATGTAATCCGCTTTAACTTTGTTCATTTCCTTATTTTGCAAATGAGGATCATCTTTTGTTTGGGTCACAATAGATTTAGCCCTTATAACCCATTCTTTTTCTATTAGATCAGTATCGTCAGCCATCAATGCACCATGTGGTTGATTTGAATCATTGGCAGGAATCACACTAAAGTCGCTTAGTTGAGAAGCTCCAGGATCGATTGCAGCTGTAGTATTTGACTGTTGTAATGGAGTATCTTGTATAGAAGACTTAGTACTAGACTTTTCGGGAATTGCAGCAACACCAAACTCTGCAACATTTCCACTATTTGCTTCTTGTGGTTGAGGCAACTCCGTAGGGGAGGCAATAATATTATGATTAGGTTCCATTGCACAGTATTATAACAATAATATCCCTGTTAGCACTAGTATAATGTATATTCTGATTTATTTGCGTAAAAAATCAGCTCGCCAAATATATACCCAAAACATTGCAGCAAATATGGTAGTAAGTAATCCATCTCTCCAAGTTAATTGATTTAATGACTGTAACAGCAACATCAAAACAGCCAACGTCGCTATACTAAGAGACAAAAGTTGCGTTGAGAATCTATCTTTATGTTTTAATGAAACGTTTAAAACGCCATAAACTATACTAAAAATAAATATACCGATCAATACAAAAGGGATTATTAACAGAGGCAGCAACACCGAATTAGGGTTTGTGAAAGAAATAAACAAATAGAATCCAAGTGGAATAATTATTAATGGTAGAATTTTATTCAATTTCAAGGAGTATCTTTTCATTTAGTTAAAAAAATGCACTACTTGTATATTGTAGTGCAAAGGGTCAATTTTTTGGAGCCTGGACGGTAAATGCGCTCTTGTAAAAAACTATATAGCGCTTACCGTCCTTGGCTGTGACTGACCGCTCTCGTTCTACCAAAAAGGTAGTGAGAGCGTTATCGGAATTTAACCGTAGTTTGTAAGTTTTTATTTTATACTTACGACTTTCATACTACTACTTTTAGTGTTTTACGTCAAGACTTTATTATTGTTTTTTTTACTACTATACGCTTATACATCTAAATTTACTTTAGTAATTCCTATTAATTTTTTGTTGTTACATATACTACTTTTAGAAATTAATATATATTCAATTATCATATGATTCATTAATATTTATGCTCGTTGAAATCACTATTAATAATAAAAAATAAATACAATAACATTTATTAAAATTGAATAAAAAAAGAGTTTTTCTACTAAAATTTGGTGATTTTTGAAAAATTATGTGAATATAAATATACAATATATATTGGCCTAAACTTAGATATTGAATAAATTGTTTGTAGTATAGTTTGCAAATCGAACAATTTTACTAATAACAGATAGGCTAGCCTTATAGTACTACTTATGCATAAAACGCTGACATCAAGTTTTTTACACTCAATTAATTAAGGCTTAATTGTCAGTTTACAGCGTAAATCTAGTCATCGCTCTACAAATGTGTATGTTTTTTCTCTCTGGTAAATTAATAATAATTTCAATGCATATTTTATTCGATTAAAATTTTTTAGATTGTAATTAATTAGAATAAATGACTTTTGTTATTGTTTTTTAAGTATTCAAAAATCAAAATCATTAGATAAAGCACATGCTTTCAATTGAACTGTATCTAAATATTTTATTGCCTAAAATAGGCACTATTTACGTTTAAATACTGTTCATACGCTGTATGATATACAATTATTTAATCTAAAAGTTATACACAGTTTAAGTGCTGTAAGCACAAACATGTTGACATACTAAAACCGACTAGTTACTATTAGTTCAGCACTTGAATAAAAAAAGTGCTCAAAAATAAAAACGTATCTGTAACAACGGCTTCTCGCAAGCCGTTGTTCCATGAAACAAAGCATGGAACTCAGAACGTTCGATCGACACAAAAATTATAAATAATACAAACTAAACGGCCTCGATAAATGAGGCCGTTTTCTATTTTAACTATTTATTTGATGTTTTTTTGAGTTCTTAATAGTTGTTAATCAGTAAACCTTTATATAATTATTATGTCAGCTGAGAGTAGCCTTGCTTGAAGTTTTTATCTGTTGAGTGGTTTTAATAAAGGCACAGCCCTTGTTCGGCATTACCAATTACAATACATCAATACCTTTGTAAGGATTCGTAAATTTCGTTATCCTGCATAGTCAACACGATCACAATTTATAACCTAGCAAAACTAACGCCAGGATGATCAATAGCGAAATTATTAAAATAGCTATTAGTATACGAGTAGTAGTTGAGTCTAAGCGCTATAAGCGTGTGTATTTCTATTCTTTTCAATTTTGGAAATGAAAATCCAATATACTATACTTGAAACAAATTATTTGACCTCTGTTGTTTTATCTGATAGAATTGACAACATTCAGCTAAAGTTCATCTAAGGAGTAGATAAATCAGCAATTCAGTTCGCCTGAATCATCAGATTCGGGCACCACAGTTACGCGTTATTGATGAAGATGGCACCCAAATGGGAGTTTTGTCAAAACAAGAAGCTTTGGAACACGCTCAAATGCGCGAACTTGATTTAGTTGAAATCTCTCCAAATGCTGATCCACCTGTTGCAAAGATCGTTGATTGGGGTAAATACAATTACCAGAAAACCAAACAACTGCAAAAGCAGAAGCGATCCGCAAAAAATCCTGAGATGAAGCAGATGCGCTTTGGTCTCAAGATTGGTGATCACGATCTTGAAACTAAGCTGAACAAAGTTACTAGCTTTCTGGATGCTGGTCACAAAGTTAAAATTACTATTTTCTATCGGGGTCGCGAAAATGCTCACAAAGACATGGGTTTCCAACTTGCCGACAGAGTTATTCAAACACTGGGTGAAAGTATCGCTGTTGATCAACAACCCCAATTAGCAGGCAAGCAGTTGAGTTTTACAATTAGAAGCACGGGAGTGCATAAACAAGTTCACAAGGAGACAATAAATGCCAAAATTGAAAACGCATAGTGGAACAAAAGACCGAGTTAAGATTACCAAAACTGGTAAAGTTATGCGTCGTCGTGCCGGCCGTAGCCATATGATGGAGCATAAAAGTGCTGCACGGAAACGAACACAAGCCGGTAAAGAAACAATAACAGGCAGACCAGCCAAAAGTATTAAATTGAACTTAGGAGTAAAATAATGCGAGTTAAAAGAGGCGTAGCATCACACGCAAAACACAAGAAAATTAGGCTTGCTACTCGTGGTATGACCAAATCCAACCGTAGTAGCATAAAACGTGGCAAACAAGCTCTAACTAAAGCCATGGAAAATGCTACACGTGATCGCAAGGAACGAAAACGTACATTTAGACAACTATGGAATGCTCGTATAAATGCTGGCGCAAGATTAAATGGAACAACTTACAGTAAGCTTATTGCTGGCCTAAAAAAAGCAAACGTAACTGTTGATCGTAAAATTCTTGCCGAACTAGCAGTCAATGAGCCAAAAGCCTTTGAGGCAGTTGTCAAATCTGCAAAATAAGAAAATTTATAATATAAAAACGACCACCGACTAAAGGTGGTCATTTTATGTCAGACTATCTATAAGCCGGGTTCTGTTTATCCCGACAAGTCGGGATTGCCTATCATCTATCTAGACCTTGGATTGCTCCAAGACTCAAGCGGATTATTGATGAACTCAGGCGGGAAACCTATGTGAGCTCACCTCCTTGCAGCAGGTAGGGTTTACCACTTCCATGTGTCGCCACACAGAACTGTGGGCTCTTACCCCACTCGTTTCACCCTTACTCTAGTTTTTTAAGACTAGGGCGGTATAGTTTCTGTGGCACTTTCCCTAAAGTTACCTTTGGTTGCCGTTAACAACTACCCTTCCCTGTGCTGCCCGGACTTTCCTCCCTTCGCCAAAGCGAACGGCGATAAGCCAATAATCTGACATTATTAATTATACACTGGTGGTGTTTTCTGCATCCAAAATTTTATTTACTTCTGAATCAGCTATTTTATTCATTTCTCTTGGCACATGGGTAAATTTTACAAATTTTAACTGTCCAATTATATCTTTTATTGCTGTATGTATGGGCCATAAATCTCTGTTTTTTATTTTGAATATACCTTTCATTTGGTTCACGACTAACAAACTATCAAGGAAAACCGAAACTTCTCTAGCTCCATTTTTAAGTGCATCTTCTAGCCCAAATTTAACGGCCTGATATTCTGCCTGGTTATTGGTCGTAATGCCAAGATAAATTCCTTTTTTGGTCAAAACATTATTTTCCATATCCATAAGAACATAACCCGATGCTGAGGGTCCAGGATTACCCCTAGACCCTCCATCCGCATATAAAATTATTTGTTTAGGAAGCCTGTTAATAGTCTGCTCTTGAGAAACGTTTATAATCTTATCTACTCTTTCTGCAAAGTCTCTATCCTTGTCAGTGACAGAATTTCCTGCTTCGTGAGTGCTCAACCAAATATCAACTTTGTTATAATCATTTTGCCACTTAGGATGATGCTGCAATTGCTCAGCAAGATCGGCGACTCTCGTCATGAAAGCAAATGATTCTTTAAAATCTTTAAATATAAACTGTTTGTGTAGTTGATTTTCAATATTTTGCCACATGTCTTTTATAGTAGCATTAAGTTGTTATGGACAGTGTTATTTCGTAGAATAATTATCATCAGGGTGTAGCTTAGTTGGTAAAGCGCCGGGCTGGGGGTCCGGAGACCGGAGGTTCAAGTCCTCTCACCCTGACCATAATAAAAAGCTCTAGAATTCTAGAGCTTTTTATTAGGTGAGCAGCCAACTATGACAACCTGGTTAAAAATCCCCAGGTGGGTCTCCGCACGATGTCACCAAGGCGACATAAGATGATTTGTTACAATCATCACGAATATTGGAATCCCTAATGATAAGTATTCAGATTATCATTGAGTTGGCCTTAGAATCAAAAAGATTCATGCTCAGCCTGCTATAAGTATATCTTAAAACAAAAACTTAAGTATAGACTGGTTAATATTGATAATTATGTTTATAAATCCATGGAAAGCTATAACAAGTCCAAAAACTATAATTATTCCAAACTGTTCCAATTGAGTCATTATTCCTTGCAATGATTCCGGAGCAAACGCATACAGTAACCTTGATCCATCTAAAGGTGGGATAGGTATCATATTGAAAACAAACAATCCTACATTGATCTGTGCAAATATTACAAATACCTCAATAACCCCCGAAGCGAGCGCACCACTAAAAAGATGTACAAAACCAGATGCTAATAAAGCTAAAAATGCATTAGTTAGTGGACCAGCGATTCCCACTAGCCCTGCTCCATATTCCTCATACTTAACTCTGTTGGGGTTAAAAGGAACTGGTTTTGCAGCTAGAAGAGGTACTTTGAATAATACTAAAGTTATTAGTGGTAGTACTATAGTAGAAAATGGATCAACATGCCTAAGAGGATTTAGCGAAATCCTTCCTTCTCTGTGTGCTGTATCATCTCCTAGCCAATGAGCAGTAAAAGCATGCATGGCTTCATGAATAGTGATAGATACCACCAGCGATATAAAAATAATTACAAGAGTCGAAAAACCCAAATCTCCTAGCATGTTTTAAGTATATCAGTTTATGTATTGACCAAACAGATGAAAACAGATACAATATCGCTCTATGCAGAAATGTGATCTAACCGGTAAAGGCAAACAGTACGGCAGTAATGTCAGTTTTTCTCAGCGTCATACAAAAAAAGTGTGGAAACCAAATCTCCAAACTAAAACTTTCATGCTTGATGGTAAAAAAGTTACCATGAAGCTCAGCACACAAGCTATACGTACACTGAAGAAAAAAGGCATCCTAACTCCTTACGCTGCGACCGAATCAGTTAAATAGTTATTGTCGTTCAAGAATTATTAATTGATTACTTTCGCCAAGTAGCTCATTTGCTTTTAGTTTTAGCTTTGGGACGGTTTCTTTTGGTTCCATAGAAATTTCTTTTAGAACATCCGCCAAACTTGCCTGTGGAACTTCGTAATTTATTTCAGTGTCAGCATAGTGTGTTGGAATAATTATTTTGGGTTCTATTTCTTTAATTAACTTCAATGCGCCAATAGCATCCAGTGTATAGCCACCACCACCAACTGGGATAATTAACACATCTATGGTCCCAAGTGATTCTAGCTGTTCATCGCTCAGTTCTGGATAAATGTGTCCCATAACAGCGATCCTAAGGTCATCACCTATTATTTTATAGATTGTTACGGACTGGTCACCTGCTTGCTCCAAATGACTTCTTGCAGTTATCCCCTGAATTGATGCATCTGAAACTTCATATTCCCCAGCTTGGTCAATTTCTATTTTGACTTCTGCTTTTAGTTTATTTCCGTGTTCACCCGTAAAAAGTACTATGTCTCCCGATTTGGCTACGCCACCCGTCAAATCATCAACAACAATTGTAGCCTTTTTAGTTACTATACGAACACAATTTGCACCGTAATATTGAATCTCCATAACTCTCTATTCCTCCTCTTCTTTTATATTTTTCTGTTTCTTTGTTGGTTTTGGTAAAATAAGATAATTCTTGTCAATTAGTACCTGCATTTTTGATTGCATTACTAGATTTAAAAACCTGTCATTTACTTCTTTTCTATATTGAAATTCGTTAATGTCAAATACTGCATAGCTTAGCTCTCTTCCTTCTTTCACTTCCATTTCTGCAACGTATTTAGCAACTTGGGTTGGATTGAGATCACCAACCAACATTATATCTATCCCACTTCGTTCATCTCTAGTAAGCTGGCCAGTTAAAAGTAGTAAATCTATATTACCAAGTGCTTTAAGGGTTTGTGGTTCACCATCAACTTCTTGCACCTCTGAAGTAGTCGGCGTTGGTCCACCTCCAAAAATTGCTGCAAGTGCAACATAATATTCATATTCTTGATTTACCTCATAATAAAGTCGATTATTGTTAGATTCTGAAGAAATTATTCCAATGCTCAACATATTTGCAAGTTCTCGACGTACAGAATTAATTTGCTCGTCAATTTTTCTAGTAATTTCTCGAACATAGAATGACCGGTTGGGGTTACTATAAAATAGCTGCAGTAGCTTTACCCGTGTTTTACTCCCAAATAGTTGTTCTATCACAATTGTATTGTAACAGAACCTATGTTTATTGTTCAGGGTTATGTGTTCAGAAATGTTGTAACTAAACCAACAGCTTGTCTGGGGTCGTCCAACCACTGAATGCTTTTATTGCGCTTAAACCAAGTTCGCTGTCGTTTAGCGTATAAAAATGTATTGCGATTAATGCGCTCTATTGTTTCAGCCAATGTTTGCATACCAGCAAAATATGGTTGAAATTCTCTATACCCAATTGCAGTCATTGCGGGAGATTGCCAACCATATTTTTCTGATAATTTTTTTGCTTCTACCCCTAGTCCATTGTCTATCATGGTTTGAGTTCTGATTACAATTCGTTGCTTAAGTTGATCCCTATCTAATGATAGTCCGAGTATAATCGTGTTAGGACGCAAATGTTTTTTGTCACTGCTTTTATCAAACTCGAAATCAAAGATAACGCCATCTACATAAAGACCTGTTCCGCCCACCATGATAGGCATTTTGCCACGATTTGAAATTTCCGTGATTGAAATATTAGCAATTTTCTTAAACTCAGCTGCTGTAAAATTTGCATCTGGATTCACAACATCTAGTAAATAATGCTTAATATTTTTCTGATCTTTTTTACTTGGTTTGGCCGTGCCTATATCCATTCCCTTGTAAACGGTACGCGAATCAGCACATATTATTTCACCATCAAACTTCTGCGCGAGATTTATTGCTAAAGCGCTTTTACCACTAGTTGTCTCTCCTACAATGACTATAAGTGCAGGTTTGGAAAATGAACTAACTTTTCTATGTTCCAAATTCAAAATTCCACCTTCAATACTGGGCTGCCACAAAAGCTCCGAAATATTCACCTCAAGGACATCATTAACCATCACACCTTCAGATATCAAATTCTTTGCATGACCATGCCTACCACCAGGATATCCAGATGCTAAACCACCTCTAATATTTACTACTCTATGCCAAGGCAAATCGGGATTTCCAAAATGAGCTATACCTCCTACAATCCTTGATGCCTTCGGATTGCCACATAACAAAGCAATCTGTCCATAAGTCATAACTCGCCCTTTGGGTATTTGCCTAACTATCTCCTGTACTCGCTCTTTGAAACTTAAGTTAATGTTATTGACCATCAAAGTAACTTTCAACTTCATGCCAATTATGTGCCCTTGCGATCCCCATGATATTTTGAACTTCCCTATTCCATGGATAATCACCATATAGAATTGTTTTTACGCCAGCTTTCACAGCAGATAAACAATGCTTTGGCTGATCATCTATTAAATAGTCAGCTCCAATCTGTTCTACAAGATTTGCTTTAGTTTTTAGGTGTGCACCACTTCTTTTTGTTTCGTCATCCCAAATTCCCGCAGAGTGAACTTCCTCAAAAATACCTGGAAAATATTGATTAATCCAATCCTCAGTATCTTTAATGATAGATTTTCTTCTGGATGTTGCAATAACCAACTTATATCTCATGGATAATTTGTTGAGGACAGATCCAGCATCTTTTATGGGTTCATAATGTCTAAAAAGCTGAATTTCATCCATTTGTTTTATTCGATCAATAACTTCCTTATGGTCTACTTTCCACATAGTAGCCCAATCTTCGTGAAAATCATCAATAGTTAGAGATGTACCCCATTTTTGATTACTAAAACTTAAAAAAGCTGGAACATTTACAGATAGAACATCATCTAAATCAACTGCTATTGTTTTCTTAGACATAGAATCTACAACTTACGGTCGCCGTCATACAAAGTTGTTTTATCAACACGTGCTACTGCTTCATTTGCTACTGTTATTAAAAAATGATCGGCTTGAAATGTTTCCAAATCAGATTCTACTTCCATATCTCTTCGAATTCGTGGTGCAAGATTGCCACTAGTAATTTCCTTTTCGCCAATTACAACTGTATATGGAATTTTTAAAATCTCTGACGATCGAATTTTCTTACCCACGGACTCGTTGTTATTATCGACTGTGGCTCGAAGATTCAGTTTTATTGCCCTTTCCAGTAGCTCTTGGGCAAACTGAACTGTAGAATCTTCTTGATTTACAGTAATTATACGAACCTGCTCAGGAGCCAACCAAACTGGAAACTTTCCAGCAGAATGTTCAATATAGACACTTAAAAATCTCTCAATGGAACCCAATAGTGCACAGTGAATCATAATCGGGCGATGTTTTTTGCCATCTTCACCTGTATATTCAAGTTCGAATCTCTCCGGCTGAACAAAATCCAATTGTACTGTCGCCAACTGATGCTCTCTGCCTAATGCATCAGTAGCCATAAAATCAATTTTAGGGCCATAGAAAGCTGCTTCACCGTCTTGTTCGAAATAATCCAGCTTGCTTTTGACAACTGCGTTTTTAAGCTGTTTCTGTGCTGTTTCCCACAATTCTTTCGTACCTAGATATGCATCACTATCATCACGATAGCTCAGTCGAACCCGAAGCCTCATGTTGACTGTTTTATAAAGTTCATTTGCATCTGCCAACAAAAAGTTTAGTTCTTGCTCTATTTGATCTGATCTGCAATACACGTGACTGTCGTCTTGGGTAACAGCGCGGACACGACTAAGCCCACCTAACTCTCCACTTTTTTCGTCGCGATAAACGGTAGTAGTTTCTAGGTATTTAACGGGCATCTCCCGGTAGCTTCGTGCCTGGGAAGCAAAAATCTGATTGTGGTGTGGGCAATTCATCGGTTTTAGCGCAAATTTATCAGATGTTTCTTGGCTTTCTACTAAAAACAGTTCATCACCGAATTTATCCCAATGTCCGGATACTTTATACAGGTCTGTTTTGGTTATATTTGGAATCCACACCTTTTGGAATCCGTGTTTTTGACGTAACTGATTTGAAAAAGAAGCAAGTTCTTCTCGCAGCACAGTACCTCGAGGCGTAAACATAGGTAGTCCGGAGCCAACAAGCTCTGAAAATAAAAACAAATCCATTTCTTGTCCTAATTTGCGATGGTCACGCTTTTTGGCTTCCTCAAGCATTTCAAGGTGTTTATTAAGTTGTTCTTTGGTATCAAATGCTGCCCCGTAAATTCGCTGCATCTGAGCATTTTTTTCGTTTCCACGCCAATAAGCCCCACTCACTCGCATAAGCTTAAAAGCACCAACTTTTCCAGTAGACTCAACATGTGGCCCTCGACACAAATCTGTAAATTCACCATTTTTGTAGAAAGAAACAGTTTCAACTGCACTATTACCCTCAGTAATCGTGCCTAACTCGGCTGCCTCTAAATCTTTTGCAACTGTGGTTCCTGATCGTTTTAGGTCGTTTAAAAGATTGGTTTTGTAGGTTTGGTTGTTACTTTTAGCCCATTTTAGTGCTTCGCCAATGCTCAAATCATACTGTTCAAAGTCCTGATCTGCATTTATTACCTTTCGCATTTCTTCAGTGATAGATTTGAAATCTTCTTCGGTTAACATCTTGGAGCCCAGATCTACATCATAATAAAAGCCAGTGTCTACTGCTGGACCTATACCAAGCTTAACCTCTGGCCATAGATTTGTTAAGGCAGTGGCCATAACATGCGCCAAACTATGCCTCATTGCTTGTAATTTACTGTTTTCCAGGTCTCCCATTGCACTAATAATACCACATGATTACATCTGTTATTTAGTACAAAAGAAAAAGGGTTGAACGTTCTCGCAAAAATACGTTCAACCCTGCCCATCCAGAGCGATAAAACCACTCCCAGAACCTCACCCTCATGCGACCCTAAAACTGTTTTGTTTTATGACCGTACAACAAGCATAGCATACTAGCATTATAATACCAGCACTTTATTATTGTTATAAATACATCTGGTATGGGGAAAACAAAAAAAGCACCCTTTTGGATGCTGTAGAATGTAACCGTTCGAGGAAGTCTATTTTATGTTTATACTATGTAAACGAATCCCTTATCCATGTCTTTGGGGAATGTATCTGTTATTCCTTTTGTGTCATTGAATATTGGCATAACAGCCCCAATATTATCTGTGGTCTTTTTCTAGTTTAATCTGCGCATACAATCAAGAATCAACCTGTCTTCAACAGATAGGTTTCCACCACCACTCTCATTTAATTGTGTTTTTTCAATACGGATTACTGTTTCATTAACTATGCTGGTGGGCGGTATAGGATTCGAACCTATCACCTCTACAACGTCAATGTAGCGCTCTAGCCAAATGAGCTAACCGCCCTAAATAACAGATTGAACTATACTCGATTTACGCAATCCTCGCAAATTCCAATATTTTCTTAAACTTAGTGTAGCCAGCATTTTACATTTCAGTGTAAAATTATTCTTATTGGTAGCTTTTAAGGCTTAATTTTTTGTCCAATTTCCAAAAGTAACCCTGTTGACGATAAATAGATGCACTGCTAATAACTGTCGTCAATTATTTCAAATGTTCTAAAATCTAGTTCTGAAACGCAATAATAATTATCTATATATAGTTTCGATCTGAACGTTGTCATAACTACTTTTCACCAAATTTATATTCTAACTAGTGTGAATTTTCCATCTAATATGCTTATGCTATGACATTTTATTGACTTATTGTTGACTTCATTGTGCTTATGGCATATACTTGCTAAGTTAAACGGGAGGCGCTCATAGTTTGAGTACCGTTAATAAAGCTCCTTTGGAAGATTTTAAGCTTTTCTATGAAGAACTTAAAACGCCCAAGAGTGCAAGCAGTCGCATGCGACGCGTTCGTCCTGCTCTGGCTACCAAGTAGCTATCAGAGGCAACGTCTAAGCCCTAGGTAAATCCTAGGGCTTTTTTGCAGTAGTTATCCCTACTTATGCACTAGCATTTTAGATAGCGATATGACAATATGTTGTCATGGTATGTATATATTGTGGGCTGAAAACAAGTGTTATTAATTCTCGACTCCAGAAACGGCAAAACCATATTTGGCGACGCAGACAATGTATCAGTTGTATGGCAGTGTTTACCACATCGGAAGCTCCTGATCTTTATAAAGGTTTAGCGATTGAAAGCGATGGTGATATTAAGCCTTTTTCACGAGACAAATTGTTCGTTAGTGTTCATGACAGCTTAAAGCACCGAAAAACAGCAACAGAGGACGCAATGCACCTCACAGACACTATTATTAGCAAGATACTTCCCAGTGTTCAAAAAGCTCAAATTACTAAAAATAATTTATCTGAATTAGCTTTTAATGTTTTGTTACATTTTGATAAGTCAGCATCAGTCTATTACAAGTCTTATCATCTTAGTTAATTTGACTTTAACGACGTACATATCTTATTGTTTACGCCAAAGTGTCTTAAAAATGCAGAAAATTAAATAATTCTCTTTTTTTCATCAGTTACAACAGCCTTATCGGTAACATCGAATTTACCAATATATCTGCCGAATATTAATCGTGTTTGTGAAACTAGGGCAGCAAATGAATTGAATCCTATAGTAGTAAATGGCAGTAATATCCATTGCAATATCATAAAAACACTTCGGTGACGTTTATACCTCTCGGGTTTGGGAGGTAGCATTTTTATACTCAAAAATAGTGTTATCACTATCCCAGTAAGAGCAATTTGTTGAATCCTGCTAGCAATTATAGGTAACTGTATAGTCAGGTAACCCACACTTCCAATAGCATTTGGATTCACTAACCTTGGAATAAATGCCGAAAAAGCCAAAATAAGAGGGGCCACTGCCCAAGTTATATGACCTTCAAGCAATCGACCAAATTTGAAAAGCAAATCTATTTTTGGTACTTTATTTTTGGTAAAAAATCCCTTCTCAGCTACATATGCTACATCGGATGCACCCCAAGCCCATCGTCTAAGTTGTATGAATTGAGCCTTTAGTGTTTTCAAGTAGGTATTAGATAAGACTGCATCCTGATAAATAGGAACATAAAGTGGGTATACTTCATGTCTGCCGTTATAGCGAAAATAAGTTCGCCAGAATTGATGACCGTCTTCAACAATAGTGCGAACACTCCAAAAATCTGTATCTATTAATGTTTGTAAACTCTGAGCATGCGCTGAAAAATTTCGAATCATATGATGCCTCATAGATAAAACAATATTCCAAAAAGAGTTTCCTGTCGCTATAACCCTCATGGGCGCTGGCGCGTCCCAAATGTTGTTTGTGTAAATTGGAATTGGTTGATATGAAACGTATTTTGGGTCAGGAGTAACACAGTAAAGATAACTAAGTGCTGGTAAATAGTATTTATGTGGACGATTATCCGAATCAAGCGTAGTGACAATCACGTTCAATGGTTTTATTTTAGTTGAGTCAATGTATTTGGCTAGTTCTCTACCGGCATATGTGACATTTCCACCCTTACCAATAAGTTCACCAGGTATGTCCTGTGGATGCATAACTGCAAAAGCATGTTTGAAATGAGTTTTGTAATCAGAAATTAGTTTTTGTGCTTGTGTCGCAACTTCCGGTCCACCACGTTCTTCATATGCCAATATTAAAATAACTTGTTTGGAGTCGTATTCTGAATCTAATACTGACTGGATTGTAGGTTCTAGTATTTCTCTACTTTCGTTGAACGTAGCAATTATCATAGCATGTACAATGTCGTCTGGGTTTATTGGGGTTGGCTGCTCTTTAATTCTTTGAATGTTTGAATTGTGCCAGGCTGGTGTATTTGACGCTAATTCACTGCTATTTTCACTTCTTAATTCTTGCAACATCATTGGCCAAGGCAATTTTTGGTGTTGGCTTAACATTTTGAATCCTTGTATAGCACGCACGTTAAGCCCCATCGCTTTTACAAACCACAACAACATATATGAAAGTATAAAAAAAGCTGAGAGAAGTGGATTAAAGAAACTTAGAATAAAAGGTAGCGCCAGAAGGCTCCAACTCAAAAGTCCAGGTAACATTTCGAAAAATCTATAACGTTTGCCACGTTGTTCGACGTATGGAATTTCAATGTCTTTCATTAGCGAAGCAGTAACAACGCATTACTAATAAACAATGCTAAAAGTATAAGCAATAAAGCCATTGCAAGTATCACAATTGCAAAATGACGACGAGCGTTATAAACCCTAATACTTAAATACGTGTGAAATATCAATACCACGATAGAAAAGACAGCAAAACTCAAAATACCAGTATTATCACCCTTATAATAAGCGCTTAAACCTAAACTTGGACGAAATTGAACTATATAGCCTTCTGCACGAGAACTATCAAGCTTTAATACAATCATTACACTCGTAAGCACAGCAAAAAATGTATTCGCTGTTAGCAGAAGCAAAACTATCCTATCGTGTATGTATTTTTTAGGTGTATTCATTTTATATCTAGTTTACAATTTTTAGTTGTCATCGTACAGAGTTGTTTGGTGCGGATAGAGAGAATCGAACTCTCCTCTCGACCTTGGGAAGGTCGCATATTAACCACTATACGATACCCGCATTGGAGCCACCTAGCAGAGTCGAACTGCTGACCTACACGTTACGAATGTGTCGCTCTACCAACTGAGCTAAGGTGGCACATCAGAAATTATAGCAAATTACACCTTTGAGCGAACCTCGCTAACAAACCATTATGGATGTTATTTCCATGATTCCAACACACTATCATATTGCAAATCTTCCTAACCATAGCCAATAAGTTGCTTGGTCAAACGCGACCTAGAAGTATCTGGCACTTTTTGCTATTTTAGTTAAATTTAGTCTTGTTATGTTATTTGGCTCGTGCCTATGTGCAAGTTCTAGCTTTTTCAGATCCTGAAATTCTCATAAAAGTGCACACTAAACCACAATTTTTCAGCAATTTCGTTGTCATTTACCTCTGTAGATGCTATGATATGCAATGTTTTGGATATGGGCTCGTAGTGAAGTGGTTATCACGCCTCCCTGTCACGGAGGAGATCGCCGGTTCAAATCCGGTCGAGCCCGCCATGTTGACATTTTTATATATTAATGCTATTGTAGCATAATGATCGAAGTCTTGAATTCTCCAGTTTTTGTTGAAGGTAGTCCTGATTTTGAAAATTATGAAGCTGAGCTTGACTATTTAAGTTCAAGAAAGCGAATTGATTTTGCACAAAGTATATTACCCAACCCTGAAACAGAACAGTTCAAAGACGAAATGGACAATGCTGCCCATATAATAGACGAAGAAACAGGCATTACTTATGGGGTATACCAAGTTAATCGTGATAAATCAGGCAAACCACTTGTCCTGAATATGTCATGGAGCGTTGCAGCCGGAATCAAGCCTGGACGCCAAGAGGTCAAGGCCTATTCAGAACGTCTTGAAAGGCCAATCACAGTTATCGACATGGAAGCTCACGGAGAAACCGAAGTACCAAATCGATCCTGGCGGAAAAGTATAACATTTGATGAAATTGCTTCAACTCACTTAAGAATTATTGACAAACTGGGTGTCGATGAATTTGATATTGAAGGAATGTCGATGGGAGGGATAGTCGCTGCAAAAATTGCCGAAAAAGCTGGAAGCCGAGTTGGTGCGCTTGTAACGGTTTCAACAATAAGCTTTGAAGCTATGAAGAAACGAGATCTTGCTTTAGGGTTTATCCTTAGAGAAGGTAGTCATCAAAAGCAATACGTTAAAGAGGCACACCAAGCTATAAGTGACGAAGCGGGAGTAGGTTTTGTCGGGAAAATTAGTAGTGTGCCCTCCTTGCTACGCTTGGCGACTATGATGACAGAACGAGTAGTGCCTGAAGCAATCAATCGATTAAACCCAAATACTAAATGGTACGACTTCGTGGGGTCCAAAGAAGAGGTCACGGATTGGCAAGCTCATCTCGAAAAAATTCGCGAACGCAACAAACTACATCCGCAAAGTAGCTCAGTTTATATTCTTGGGCACGAAACTCATTCATGGGGAGTTCATATAAACGCTGTAGCTGAAGCTGTTACTGCTGTTTTGAAGAAATAGCTTTGCATCAGATCAATTAATTCGCCTTAAACAGAGCGATGCAAATGAAGTAATTCTTTAAATGAACACTCAAATAGATATTTTTTCTAATTATGACAGGACTAAATTGAACAAAATGAGCACTACCGAATGAGATAAAGAAATTGACATTTTTACTTTTTCATGTTAGTATAGTTTTATGGAATTCTCATCTGGAAAAAGAAAAAGACCACTTCAAAATGGTGGTTTACATACCCACCCCAACAACAATCGCCCCTCATTTAATAAACCGGCACGTATATCCCTTGAGCTGGCTGATAGTACGATTAATAACCTTATCCGCGATGATTCAGAACGATTATTTGCAAGTGCTGAAGCCGGATCAGAATTAGTTGACATAAGGACAGTTCTGGAACGTCCTCGTATGGAACGTATACAATTAGATGGTGGTCAAGCCGGACAAATAATCCTAAATCGAGAAATAGAGAAATAGATCCCGATATAGTATTATTTTGAGTTAATTTTTCGTTTTTGGATAGCCAGTATTGACCAAGTTAAGCCCACTAATGCTGCGGTAAAACTTGAAAACCATAGTTTGAGAGTAAATAAGCATACAGTAATAATAGCTACCAGAATAACGTTCATAATGCTTGTAGTTAGCGCAGGCTTATCATTACTTCGAATGCTTGGTATCATAGCAATAACAAAAAATAACTGACATACAGAAATTACTAAATCCTGCCATCTCATAAAATTAAGCTTAACATAAATAATTCTTATTCAATTTTGCAATAACTTAAAATTGCTTGGTATTCAAAGCCATAATAGTTTGTGCATCAATTTCCGTTTCAACCACTTTTACTTATGCCAAAAATCCCTCTACAATTTCTGGTTCAGTTAAATAAATACCTTCGTATAAATCAATCACAAGTATTTTTGAAGAATTTTGAAGCCAATAACACACCAAAATACTATCGAATTTCTATTTTATTATTTTTTTATGTAGACTTTGGCTTTTTGTTGTTCTTTTAGATCATTCAAATATGTACTTATATCTTTGAAATTGAACAATATATGTGCAGCATGAATTTTGCCATCGGAAGTTTTTTCTACATTTTTTACAATTTCTAAAGAATACCCAATGTTAAATACGTCAGAATACTGCCCTGGCTCAAGTGTATACAATTTATCGACAGTTTGTGCAGTAAGGTCTCGTTTAGTTCGCTCAACTGTGCCAATATCACCTCCGTTATCTTTGCTGCCTGTATCATCTGAATACTTTTTAGCTACACTAGAAAAATTAACTCCACTCTGAAGTTCGGCATATGCCGCTTTAGAACGGTCAGTTGTAGCTGTGTCAATTGTTGACACCACATTTTGAGACAAAATCTGGTATTTCAGACTTCGTCTAAAATCAACTATGGACCAATCCCAATAGTCACGTAAAACATCTTCGAAAACTTTATTACTATTCCCTAAACGATTTTGGTTTCTCAGAATTGTTATTTGGTCATCAACTTGTTTATCACTAACTGTCACTTTGTACTTATCCGCAAGTTTTTTTACGTAAGCGTCATTAACGACTTTGTCTAATGCTTGCTGCTTAAAAGCCGTTAACTGTTGTGACCCTTCAGTCGTTCGGAAGTCTAAATTCAATTGGGATTCATAATAATGTTTGTAGTGTCTGATTTCAAATAAATAACTTTCGTATGAAACAAAACTATTACCGGCTTTGGCGACCGGAAATGGGATAACTTGCGTAACTCTATAAATGAAACCAGATGTTGATTGAAACTTATATAGTGCTAGCGTGCAGTAAGTAAAAAATCCCACAATACTAAATATCAGTATAGAAGTAGTGATGATAATTATTTTATGCTTTGAGTGCTGCAATGGGTAAATATATTTTCTAGCACTACCTATAACTTCTTCTCTGTGAGCAGCAATCGTATCTGTAGTTATACGGGGAGCTAATTCAGATCCTGGCATATCCACCGGGGTTACTTTATTTTTAGGACGAAATTTTTTAATTTTAAACTTTGGAATCTTCGGTTTCTTCAATTTCTTGCTCATTCCTTTTTATTGGATGGTTAGTAATAATTATGCCTTGATCTCTTAAAATACGAAGGATTTTTTTCTGAATCTTTGTAGGGTGATGAACGTCATGTATTACGAGATCACCCATATAAGTCTGTACCATTATTGTACCAAATCCTAGCAAAGTTGCCTGCAACCCAACTACTTCGTAGTTTACCATCTGGATTTGATTTATCCCTATGTCGACAACGCTTTTGTTAAAAAAACCTTTTTGTCCTATTTGGATAAACCTCTGATCCGTGACTATATAAACACTGTAATACCAGGCAATCCACGATGGCAAAAAAACCATAACTGAAATTATGACACCAACCCCAAGACCTCCAAAAAACCATCCAAAACCCAAAGTCGGCTTAACAGCAGCCGGAATTATGCCCAATAGTGGTCCAAACATGGCCAGAACTAAACCTTTTCGCATAATAATTGGATGTTTTCTAAAGACAAGTAAAACATCTTCATCATCCATCTGGTCAGCAAAATATTTTTGTGGTTTTTTAGCCATAAGTTTATTCTAGCAGGAAATCTTGTTACAGCTTAGTAACCGATGTTAGTATCATGTTCCATAGCTACAATATTCAACGTACTAGTAAGACCGAGTTGACAAAGCGAATCTAGGAAAGTGTTCCAACCAAGTTATCACCAGATTTATAAAAATGCTTAATTATTGCCATTTTCATGCTGTAAGAAACACCCGAATCACCTTGCTCATTGAGCATTTTCTGTAACTCTTCATCGCTCCTACCTTGACTGTGTGCCTTCATTAATTCAATCGCTCCTCTCGAATCTGATCCATGATAAAGATCTTGAGCCCTTATCTCTAAACACTCACGCCATTCACCTTTTACATCTGGCTTTATAAGATCATCTGACTGCTCTAGAAGACTATGCACTTCTAATTTTGCTTTATTCGCTTCATCAAATTGCTTAAGTGCATATTCGGCACGACGAGCATCAGATTCAAGACGTGAATGCTCCCTATAGCCTTCTTTATCATAGCCAAAATATTTCTCATACGCACGATCAACCCCCAGTTCACCAATTTCCCGTGAGTTCATTGTTTCACCATTAAATTCAACAGTGACATGCTCACCATTGAGGTAAGCCTGATATAGACTGTCGATGGCGTCAGACTTGTGTGAACCAGCCAATGCTTCGCCTAATTTAGGTTTTTCTAAAAATTTTGCCTTACCTTCACGAGCATATTTTTCATCATGTGCCAAATCCCAAGATTCAGATATTTCTTCTTGGTGCAGGGATTCATCTGAAGAATTTTTTGCAAACGTATCTGCTGGCAATTCTGGACTATCTGAAAGTGGAGAAGACTCCCTCTCGCCTTTCACCTCGTCAGTCACAGGGATACGAACTTCCTGACCACCAACATTTGTCTCATGTTCGGGGGGCGAAAACTGGGTTTCTGTCGGTAAAGGTGTCTGCATTGCTTCATCGGGGGGCGATTTGACTTGACTTGGGTCTATTGGGAAGTCTTCATTCATGTTATTTGTTCCTTTTTTAAATTTGATTGTTTGTATTAGAACTTTAATATAAAAATACAGCTTTTATCCTACATTTGTCAACCCAGAAATGCATTTGCGAATCAAGATTATAAATCATTCCTAGAAAGTTTTTAAAAAATAGAACATTTCTACGCTGTTATGGCTTTATGTTAATTTTATCTGATTGTGATTATTTAAGGAGTTGTTACGGTGTATACTACCTCTTAGATGGCCCGGTAGCTCAATGGATAGAGCAGCTCCGTCCTAAGGAGAAGGTTGTAAGTTCGACTCTTACCCGGGTCACCAGGTGTT
>JBBQAJ010000001.1:0-163344 GCA_038316195.1 Saccharimonadales bacterium (SeqCode) | reverse complement strand
GCACCAAGCATAAGCGTAATGGCCTCAGTGAAATGAGGTCTTTTTTTGTTGGTTTGATATTATTAACGCAATGAAGATAGTTCAACCCTTAAGCGATGCTCAAAACATTAGGATATATGGAGGTAAAGCGGCTAATTTAGCTGTAATGCTACAAAACGGGATGCCTGTTCCTGACGGAATTGCCGTAGGGCTTAACTCATTCAATAGTGGTGGGAATCTACTTCAATCAGCAAAGAAAGAGATTGTAAAGTATGTAGATCAATCAAAAACATATGCAGTACGCTCGTCAGCGTTAGCCGAAGATGCAGAAGATGCTTCTTGGGCTGGTCAGTTTGAAACATTTCTTGATACAAAGCCAGATGATGTTATTTCCAAAGTTGAAGAGTGCCATACTTCGGCAAAAACAAGAGCTGAAGCTTACGCTGAGGACAAGAATGCGAATTCGTTTGAGATAGCGGTAGTTGTACAAGAAATGCTTAAGCCGGAGTACGCAGGGGTTCTGTTCACCAAAGACCCTGTTACTGGAAAAAATGAATTTATCACGGAGTATGTTGAGGGCTTAGGAGAAGAACTGGTAAGTGGTCGTGCTGACCCAAAACGTGTAGTTATTGACGTACACCAAAGGCTAGAACTTGAGTTTGATTACAAGCAACTTGTAGAGTTAGCACAGAAAACAGAACGGCTTTTTGGCGTTCCGCAGGACATTGAATGGGTATGGGCTGAAAACAAGATATGGCTAGTCCAAGCACGTCCTATCACCACCACACATGAAGTGCGTATAGGCTATTACCTAGGAGAACCAGAAGAACTCTTTTATTGGGGACCATCACGCGCCAAATCAATGTATATGAGCGACTTTATGGCCGCCACTTAATGCCTATTTATAGAAATGTCTAATGCTCCTGATTTGCCTAATCCACCAAAAACACTTGTGCTATTTGATGAAGGTAAGATGGTCTGGCTAAGCAACGCTCAAGAGTTTGCAGATTTCACTGAACAGACTTATATTGCTTACGAAAAACGCAATCAGTTAGATGAAGACATTGCTAAGTGGGAAAATACTTCGAAAGAACTTGTAGGGCTATCAGGGAATGATCTTACTGCTAAGCTTATTGAAGCATGGCGACATACCGAGTTCGCAGAGTTTTCGTTATATGGAGCAGAGACGGCTCTAGTTAAGCGTTTAGGTCGGTTTATGCCAGAAGAACGTCAAGACATCTGGGCTGCTTTTACGGCGCCTGATGCAGGTACATTCTTGACTAGAATTGATTCCGATCTAGCGGCTACAAAAGACCCAAGCAAAGCAGCAGAAAAGTATCCGTGGATACAGGATGGTTATGATGGCTTATCTGAAAATGCAAAGGAGTATTTCGAAGATAGATTAAAGATTGTTGGCTCTGAAATACATCAAGCACAAGATTATGTACAGAAACGTGCGTCGCTGGTACGGCGACTTAAGCTTACGCCAGAAGAAATCAATGCTTTAACACTAGTTCGTAAGCTTGCTGTGTTTATGGATGACCGTAAAGAATGGATGATGAAGACTCGCAGCCTTATTAATAAACCGGCAAATGATATTGAAAACGGTTGGTATTTCAATGATGGCAAAGTTTCAAAGATTGATAATGATAACACGCACGAGTTGTGGCAACGATATGTCGATTTTAAGGCATCTACTAGCACGGTAATCGGTGTTGTAGCAAGTAATGGCAACAAACACTTCGTAAATGGCGAGGTAGTGATTGTTAATAGTCCAACTGATATTGTTGAAGACGGCAAAGTTGTAGTAGTACCTTCTACTAGTCCTAGCTATGTACCCCTTATGCGCAAGGCAAAAGCACTTGTAACTGACCATGGCGGAATGATGTCACACGCTGCTATTGTTGCTAGAGAGTTTAATCTGCCATGCATCGTAGGCACAAAACAAGCAACGAAAGTGCTAAGGAACGGAGATAAGGTGGTGCTTGACCTAGTTAAGGGAGACGTAAGTCGCTAGTGTAACTCACACCTCTTACTTACTTAACAAATACTCCTGATACGGCACCTCCAATATTTTCCCCCAACGAATGGTCTCATCCCTAATATTGTGTAAGTTTTTACCCACGTACTGCACCAACCATAAGCATGTTGAACCCTGGAAATAAATTCTTTATACCTCCTTTGCTATAATCACTATATGAAAATTAAACTTATTGTAACTGGTGGAACAATTGATGCACGATACAACTATCTTAAAGCCAAAGTAGATTATCACGAGACACATCTTAAAGATATGCTCCAGCAAGGGAGGGTAAGGCTAGATATAGCTACTGAACAGCTGATGCTTAAGGATAGTGGTGATATAAGTGATGAGCAACGACAACAAATACTAGAAAAGTGCAGAACTTCTGAGGCTGATAAGATAATAATTACTCATGGAACGGATACGATGGTACAGACGGCTGAATTTCTGGGTAATGCGAAACAAGAAAAGACCATTGTCTTAGTAGGTTCAATGATACCTTATGTATTCTATGGCTCTGACGCTCTATTCAACATAGGTGCAGCTATTACTGCTGTTCAGCTCCTAGATAACGGTGTTTATATAGTCATGAATGGCAAAGTTTTTCACTGGAATAATGTTAAGAAGAACTTTGACATTGGTGAGTTTCAAGAAAAGCAACAATAGCAAGGTAACTCCCACCTCTTACCTACCTAACAAATACTCTTTATATGGCAGTTTCTAAATTTTCCTCCAGCGAACCAATTCATTTCTGACAAGGTGTAAATTTTCACCCACATAGTGCACCACGCTGAAATTAATGGGGACGCTTTAACTTTTTATAAAACCTTAGTGCTGTCTGACTTCCAGCTCAGTTGCTAATTCGTCGTGTATGACCTGGGTAATACATCCCGTCCGTTTTGCGGTACTATATAATCATGAAATTAAAAATCCTCATTCCTGTTATAGTGATTATTGTAGCGTTCACGGCATTTTTAGTACTTAAAAAACCCAATACGAAAACAGCTACAATCGCGAGCTCATCAAATAGTCAGGTCGCCACATCAACGGCTACAGAAGGTTCAGGTGTCTGTGAAGTTACTCTGAAGACGGCCTACCAGTCACTATCGGCAATGAATGCAGCTCCCGCTGGTGGCCAGGATGTACGGTCTAACTACTGGCATATAACGTTTAACGACAAAACTGTCGTCTGGCAAAAAGCTGACAAGTTAGAAGCCGGTACGTACAGCTGTCACGGAACTCAGATCGAGACGAAGATCAATGGCGAAACAAAGTCAGGGTCTTACAACCCGGACACAAAAATTCTAGTGTTTGATGGCCAAGACTATAAGATCTCTAATCAGTAAAATGACTTCACTTTCGAAGATTAGCCACACCCAAAATGCTCCCCCCACCAGCCATCTCCTCGCAAATAAGGTGTAATTTTTTACGCATTTGCTACCTCGCAAACATTTTATCAAAAAAGTCTTGACGACTTATTTTGCATTTGCTAAATTACTTATGGGAAGACCAAGTGAAACAGCACATTAAGTATATGTAGCCAAGCAAGTTTGATAGTTCAATTTGAACAGAGTTAAGTTATTTGGTTCGTAGGCTACATCTGTGGGTGCAAGTCTTCCGTAAGTTTCAAAAAGAGGCACAAAAGAGTGCCTCTTTTTTTTGTGAATAATTCATGTTAAAGATTAGTATCTGAAAGTCGGGTATATATATTTCATGTTGTCTTATAATTGGAATTGTTTAACTAGGTATTTTAGTTTTCTTGTGAATTAAATGCTCATGTTTGGAATGCATTAATGATGGCGTAACAAAACCTAATGCTTAGCAAATTTGATTGTGCTAGAATGCGCTCATGAGAAAAATTATTGTGCTTGAATTTATGACGATAGATGGGGTTATGCAGGCGCCTGGTGGCCCTGAAGAAGATCTAGATTCTAGTTTCGAATTTGGAGGCTGGCAAGCTCCGTACGATGATGACTATATTGCTGAAGTGACAGAAGCGGAGCTGAAAGAGCCCGTAGAATATCTATTGGGCAGGAAGACATACGAGATCTGGACTAACTATTGGCCTAAACATGATGATATCTGGCCACTTATCAACTCAGGAATGAAGTACGTTCTGTCTTCAACCATTACAGAATCGGAATGGAATAACACATCGTTTATCAAAAAGGTAGAAGATATAAAAAAACTTAAATTATCCGAAGGCCCTGACTTCCAGGTTTGGGGAAGTAGTGAGCTGGTTCATCTACTACTGGAGCATGACTTGGTAGATGAGATTCGTCTCATTACGTACCCCCTGATTTTAGGCCAGGGCAAGAAAGTCTTTGCTGATGGTGCAATGCCAAAAGCATTTAAATTGACTGAAAGTATGGTCGGTTCAAACGGTATAATTGTCGCTTGGTACAAGAGAGACGGTGAAGTCAAGACAGGAACTGTTGGTTCTTGAGTGGCTAATATTTAAGTGACCTTTATACCTTCTATTTCGGCATACTTTCAGCATGAATACTTCCTCAATAATTACATACTAATAATAAAAGATGTCTTTAGGATATATTTTTGATATAATTAAGGTTGTAAGTCAAAATTTTATTAAGACTATAAAAAGGGAGAATAGACATGGTTACAGGATACTGCGTTAAATGCAAAGAAAAGGGCGTTGACTTGACAGCACCCGAGATTCACCAAACAAAAAAAGGTGGCTTCATGGCTAAAGGGAAGCACCAGAAATGCGGAACGACTGTTTGTGCGATGATGTCAAAAGATAGCGCAGAAAAAGCTATTGATGACGGTGCAACAAAAGCATACTAAATTTCTATACGACAGGAAAATAAAGAAATAAGCTTTTAGCAAAAGGCGTACGTGCCAATTAGCGACCTCCATAATCACAATATGGAGGTCGCAATTATTATAGTTGAGAATATTAATTGAGTTAATATAATTCACTAAACTATTATGGCCATAACCTACTTCAGCTAGATTTATTATTACTGATAGGTTTTAATCTTATTACTTCTAGCTGCGAGATGATAATTCTTGAATATCAAGACTGTTTCCCTATTACTGCCACGCGATGTTTTCCTACATTGCTATTGCCCAATAATGAATATCGGGAAAATCAATAAGACTACCAGGCCAGAGTTGGTATGACCATTAAATGGGGTAATTGTTTTTATTTGAGGTGACAAATAGATTAAGATATTTGACAATAATTCTAACAATTATCCAGATAAATGATTGAGTCAGTAAAGTTTAATTCGCTGATATAATTAGTAAATGCGTAAAGACCTGCATCATAATCATGGCGTAGAACACCATCTTGACCATGGCATTGATCACGGCGAGGGGCATGCCCATTCTCATGGTCTTGTAGACCCTTCAATCGTTCGTTCAAGAGAGGGAGTTAAAGCAGTAAGTTTGAGTTTTCTAATATTGTTTGTGACATCACTTGTACAAGTTATTATTTTCAAAAGAAGCCATAGTGTCGCATTACTTGCCGATACTATACATAATGCAGGTGACGCGCTTACGGCAATCCCTCTAGGACTAGCTTTTTTCTTTAAAAGCAAAAAAGGAGAAAAATTGTCTGGTTATCTTATTGTTATGTTAATTTTAATTAGCGCGATCATTACCTTATACCAAGTCATCGAAAGATTTATACACCCCAATACACCGACACATCTGATGGCGATATTCATTGCCGGTGTTGCAGGGGTTATTGGCAATGAAGTAGCAGCACTTATTAGATGGAGGGCAGGTAAAAAACTGTCAAGCCCAGCACTTATAGCCGATGGAAACCATGCTAGAATTGATGGGATTGTTAGCGCTGGAGTAATACTAAGTACAATTTTTATAGCCTTTGGATTACCTTTGGCCGATCCAATAATTGGGCTTGTTATCACTGGCTTGATACTTAGGTCTAGTTGGCAATCATGGGAAACAATTGTGGATTCATGATATATAATTTTTTTGGTCGCAAGCAGGAAGATTAAATACAAACGAATATATCAAATATCATTGCATTTTTAACAAATATCTGCTAAACTATGTGCTTTGAGCGTAAAAATATATTCGTTCTATTAAGCAAATTTTAAGGTCATCTTTGTAATCTTCAGCTATGCATATACCAGAAATATTTAATAATGTGATTGAATTTACCCGAGACGCGATTGGGTTCGGTTCTTTGCCTCGCCAAATAGGGGAACGAATGTTAGAGGAAGAGGTCACAACCTTACTGGTAGACGCAAGTTTACATCATTTTGATTCCAACCCCGAAGTGTCTCAAGGGGTTAAAATGGTAGAACAAGATAGAGTTACTGTTTAGGCCTAACATTCCAACAAATTAAAATTGAAAAATTGATCTTCACTTGGCACTATCATTAGCTTTGTTGTAATAAAAATGATTTGTTCGTAATTGAAGTGATTTAAATTTTTAATTCTGGATGCTTAACATGTTCAATTTAGGGTATAATCATCATAGTTAGGGTGCGTTGGCCGAGAAGTTAGGCATGGGTCTGCAAAACCCAGTAGACGGGGGCAGTACCCGTACGCACCTCCAGAATGCGCGAGTGGCGGAATTGGTATACGCGACGGACTTAAAATCCGTTGGCTGAATAAGCATTGTGGGTTCAAGTCCCACCTCGCGCACCATAAAATTTGGTTCTATCTGAATAGATAGAACCATTTTTAATTTTTCAACCAAAACATAATCGATTACTGTTATAATCAACTTACATGAGTCAGGATGTACATAAAGTCGATGTTATCAAGCCTTCTACTGCAAGTATTGGGTTCTCGGCAATCGGTATTTTTGTAGTCATATTTTTTATAATCATTCCACGACTCGGTGGTGATGCATTTTTGAGTCTAATGTTTGGGAATGACGCCAGCCAGTCACTAATTGATTCATCAAAAGATAGTTACGGACCACTTATTAAACAACTGTTGAGCAGTGATATACTTGGCAGGGCAGTAGTTTTTGGACTGTGGGCCTTTGTAGGATTATGTACATTTGTTTTAATTACTTCAGCTATGGGAATCATAACAACCTTTGAAGAACAAACAAAAGAAATGGGATATATCCACCAAAGTAAAGCCACGCTTATTCGAAATGATTTAGTCTCGATTGCGTACAGAATGCTGGTTGCTGCGTTATGGGCAACTTTTATAACTGTCAGCATCAGATATGTTCTTAGTTATTTTGCGGTTACAGGATTTGTTGCCCTAGGAGGGCATGGTCAGGTGACCGATTGGCTGATATTTGGCTTAGCTGCAATCTTGTTTGGAGTTTCACTGCATATACAGATTGTGTTTGCACGATTACTGCTTGGACGAACACGAGTTTGGACTGACTAAACAGGATATTTTTTACATTTAGCATACAATATGGTTTAATTTGAAATCTAGCTAACTTCAATAGCGAAGATGCTCGAAAGACCTACTTAGTATGATAAAATATGTATATTGATTAAACAGGGGTAAAATTCAATGTCTGCATTAATAATTGTCGGAATCGTAGTAGTAGTCATTTTGATTGCTGGGATTGCCATGTATAACGGTTTAGTACGGCTAAACGTAAGAGTCGACGAGGCATGGAGCGACATAACTGTGCAGCTTAAGCGTCGACTAGATTTGATTCCAAACCTAGTCAATACTGTAAAAGGTTATGCTAAACACGAAGCCGAAACATTAGAAAATATTGCCAAAGAACGTGCTGGTACAGTAAGTGGACAAACATCTGTAAAAGATGTTGCTCAAACTGAAAACATGCTGTCAGGAGCATTGAAAAGCGTATTTGCAGTTGCAGAAAGTAACCCTGATTTAAAGGCAAACCAGAACTTTTTACAACTTCAAAATGACCTTGTTGACACAGAAGACAAAATACAAGCTAGTAGAAGGTTTTATAATGGATCAGCAAGAGATCTAAACACCAAAATCCTAGTGTTCCCTAATAATATTTTTGCAGGAATGTTAGGTTTCAAAGTCCGGGAGTTTTTTGAATTAGATGAAGCTGAAACAGAAGTAGCATCAAAACCTACTGAAGTTAAATTCTAAATTTTAACCTAAATTTTAACCATGTATTCTGAAATTGCTGTCAATAAGCGCAAAACAATATATATGATGGTGTTTTTTGTAGCGCTTGTTGGGGGACTTAGCTATGTATTTGGTTTATATGCAGGTGATTCAAGAATCACACCTTACGTATTAATTGGTGCAGGTATTTATACTATTTTTAGCTACTTTGCAGGTTCAAAAATGGCTATGGCATTAAACGGGGCAAAACAAATTCAAAAATCCGATGATCCTAGACTTTGGAGGACTGTAGAAAATCTAGCTATCACTAACGGTATGACCATGCCTAATGTTTACATTATTCAAGACTCTTCTCCTAATGCGTTTGCTACAGGAAGAGATCCTGATCATGCAATAGTTGGGGTAACCACCGGCCTTCTTGAAATTATGAATGACAAAGAACTTGAAGGCGTGATAGCACATGAATTAGGTCATGTAAAAAATTATGACATAAGGATTGCAATGATTGCGTTTGCGCTAGTTGCTGTTATATCAATAATCGCAGATATCATATTACGTATGACTTGGTTCAGAAGCAATGATGACGAAAGCAACAGCCCTGTTATTATGATTGTTGGAATAGCAGCAGCCATTCTAGCTCCACTTATTGCAGTGATTATCCAGATGGCAATCTCTCGTAAAAGAGAATACTTAGCAGATGCAACTGGAGCACTTACAACACGATATCCAGAAGGGCTAGCAAGTGCATTGGAAAAAATAAGTAAATATGGTGGAACATTAAAACGACAAAATCCATCGACGGCACATTTGTTTTTTGCCAATCCTCTCAAAAAAGGGATGTTAGCATCTCTGTTTAGTACCCATCCTCCGATTGCTGACAGGATAGCAAGACTAAATGAAATGGGACGTCATGCCTAAAGTCAAAAAATCAAAACAGAAAAATTTATCTACTTCGACTGGCGCAAGACGAAAAATTAGACAGCCAAAATATAAAACTTTTCGTATTAGTAAACGAATTCATCAACCTAAGTCCAAAATTATCAGCTCGTTTAAATTATTTAAAACAGCGACATCCTTGCTTTTTAAAAAGTGGCGACTTTTTGGAGGTATAGTTTTAATTTATCTTATATTGACGATCGTTTTAGTGAAAGGATTTGGAATCAGTAGTGATATTGTTCAGCTAAAAAGTACGATCTTGGATGCCCTACATGGAGGAACTGCTCAGCTTTTGACTGGAATTACTTTGTTTAGCGTGTTACTTGGTAATGCAAACTCGACATCAAGTGACGTAGCTGGAGCTTATCAGTCTATGCTTTTGATTATAGTAAGTTTGACACTTATCTGGGCACTTCGGCAAAGTTTGGCTGAAAAAATTGTCCGTATATCTATAAGAGATGCTTTCTACAAGGGATTATATCCGTTAGTACCATTTATTTTAGTGTTATTAATTATTGGGTTTCAGATGTTACCTTTAGTGTTTTCGAATTTTTTATATAGTGTTGTATTCAGTGGAGGTCTTGCAGTTACATTTTTAGAACAATTGCTCTGGGGAATTTTAATATTTTTACTAGTTCTTTTGACGTTATATATGGTGACTTCTTCAGTGTTCGCTCTTTACATTGTTACTTTACCAAACGTTACTCCTCTGCAGGCTTTGCGTTCTGCACGCGAATTGGTAATATTTAGGCGATGGATAATAATGCGAAAAGTACTTTTTCTTCCATTTGCTTTGCTTATAATCGCAGCATTAATTGTTGTGCCAATCATCATATTGTCGCCAGCACTTGCTGAGTGGGTATTTTTTATTTTAAGTATGTTCGGACTAGCTATTGCACATAGCTATTTGTATCACCTATATAGAGAGCTTTTGGCGTGATTTCACACAGACAGGCAGCTGAAAGAATAAATAAACTCCGTGAACTGATAGTAGAATATAGATATAACTACCATGTATTAGACAAATCAACTATGAGCGAAGCTGCAGCGGATAGTCTGAAGCATGAACTTACCCAGCTTGAGCAGCAATTCCCAGATTTAATTTCCACAGACTCTCCATCTCAGCGAGTAGCTGGCGAGCCATTGCCTGCATTTAAAAAAGTAGAACACAGCGTACGAATGCTAAGTTTAAATGATGTTTTTAACAAAGAAGAATTAATTGCATGGGAAAAGCGAATCGATAGACTTATCCCAAACCAAAACCGAGAATTTTATGTTGATTTAAAAATGGACGGTCTAGCTTGCGCAATTGTTTATCAGGATGGCAAATTTGAAAGAGCTGTAACGCGTGGTGATGGAACTGTCGGCGAAGATGTAACCCAAAATGTGATGACAATCGAAAGCGTGCCTATCAAATTACGAAAAAATACTAAATTCAGCAATTTATTAACAGGTACCACTGAAATTCGTGGTGAAATTTTTATGAATAATACTGATTTTGATGCGCTAAATGAAATGCGCAAAAAAGAAGATAAGCCACTGTTTGCAAACCCACGAAATCTTAGTGCAGGTACAATTCGTCAGTTGGACCCAAAACTTGTTGCCTCTCGCCCACTTAGATTTCGGGCATGGGACATTATACGAGAAAATCCTGATGACGTTCCAACTTATGTTTATGCTAATGAAGCAGTAAAAGCGCTTGGTATTGCAGTAAACTCACAAACCAAAACATTAAAAAGCATTGACGAAATAATGAATTATGTTAAGAAATTAGAGAAGGAACGACAAAGTTTGCCATTTAATATCGACGGTTTAGTTGTAAAAATAAATGATCGCAAGAATTATCAAAAACTTGGAGTTGCGGGTAAGGCCCCTCGTGGAGCGGTGGCATTCAAATTTGCAGCAGAAGAAGCAACAACTATTGTTAACGATATAGTCATAAGTATCGGTAGGACTGGAGTAGCAACCCCTGTAGCTGTTTTTGACCCAGTTGTAGTTGCGGGAAGTACAGTGCGACACGCAACTTTACATAACGCCGACGAAATAAAACGCAAAGACATAAGAATTGGCGACACTGTAATTATATATAAGGCAGGAGATATTATTCCACAAATATTACGTGTTCTGCTTGAACTTCGACCCGATAATGCTAAAACTTTTTTGATGGAACCTGAACTTTATAGGCAATATCCCGAACTAGAATTCGAAAGATTAGAAAATGAAGTCGCATATAGAGTAAAAGGATTAACAGGAAAAATAATACTGTCAAAATCATTAGAACATTTTGCGAGTAAATCTGCTTTAGACATTGATGGGTTGGGTGAAAAAAATGTAAAAGCACTCGTTGATTCAAACTTGGTAAAAGATTTATCAGATATTTTTACTATCAACAAAAAACAACTTTTGGATCTTGAAAGATTTGCAGAACTTTCATCGGCTAATTTGATTGAGGCGATAAAAAAAGTGAAATCTCCTACTTTGCCACGATTTATATACGGACTTGGAATTCGTCATGTAGGATCTCAAACCGCAATAGATTTAGCTAATTATTACAAACGTTTTGACAATCTTGGCTCAACTAATTATGTTGAACTTAAGCAAATTGATGGCATAGGTGAAATTGTTGCAGAATCGATATTAGCTTGGTTTAGCGATGACGACAATCTAAAAATGCTAACAAAATTTCGCAAACTAGGGGTTTGGCCACAAGAAATTAAACAGACAGGTGGTAAATTATTTGGGAAGAAGTTTGCAATTACCGGATCTTTGGAATCCATGGGACGAGACAAAGCTGCCGATTTAATTAGGTCATTTGGTGGAACGTTCCAGTCTTCATTAGGAAAAGATACCAACTATTTGGTAGTAGGTGATAGCGTAGGTTCAGGCAAGATAAATAAAGCAAAAGAATTTGGTACAAAAGTTATTTATGAAAGCGAATTTTTAAAAACTGTCAGATATTAATTGCATTAAATTCTTTAAAAAAGTACAAGGTTACTAGGAGTCACTGTTATGCTACAATTTTATAGTTATTTTTTTGGGGCATTGGCGCAGTCGGCTAGCGCGCTTCCATGGCATGGAAGAGGTCATCGGTTCGAATCCGATATGCTCCACCAATTATCTGTTACAATAAAGCAATGCCTAAAACTATTAAACTCAAATTATCTTTTATCAATACCATTATTTTAATTGGAATAGTTATATTAATTGCTAGTGTATTCTACTGGTTCAAAGCTATATATAGCAGCCCATCTAACGTATTTGACAGAATGTTGACTAATAGTTTGGCTAGTACTTCTGTCGCAAAGATAATCACTCAATCCGGTGGTTCGCAAAGTCTTGAAGAAAAGTCATTATTAGTAACACAGCCAGAACAACGGGTTCACTCTAGAAGTATTTTAGGTCAGGGTGCAAATTCTGATACTCAAATCAAAACAGAAAGTATTGCATCGCCTTTGTATGATTTTGTTCGTTACACGGATATATCCACAACACAAAAAAGCACATCGGGGGCAGGTTTTAATTTCTCGTCAGTTCTAGGTATCTGGGGGAAATCAGATAAAGCGAGTTCCACCGGTAGTGGGGCGCAACTATATGATCAAACAGTACTCGGGGTTGTACCTATAGCTAACTTGCCTAAGTCCCAAAAAGCAAACTTAATCAAACAAATTAAAAAAGATGTCGTGTACAAATATGATTCTTCGAACACAAAACGTCAGATTTTAAATGGTCGCCCAGTTTATTCTTATGGTGTTGAAGTTGCTCCGGTTGCATATGTTTCTATGTTAAAAAGTTTTGCGAAAGATATTGGGATAAATCAACTTGAACAAATAGATCCAGCTCAGTATGCAAACAGCGCTCCACTAAAATTTACTTTCGATATTGACGTTTGGTCTGGACAGCTTACAAAAATAAGTTATGAAAACTCCGTAAGAGTCGAAAACTTCGCAGCATATGGTGACAAATCGCAGATAAAATTGCCAACTTCATCTATAGATGTAAATGCACTTCAGGCTCGACTTCGTCAAATCCAATAGAGTTAGGTAACGCTTCTATGGTCATTTATAATTAGACTTATGCAAATTATAGTTTCAGATTTGTTAACACAATATAAACGAAGTGGCCAGGGTAAGACATTACTTTTGTTACATGGTTGGGCAAATAGTCTCGATTCATTAAAAAGTCAAACCGATGTATTATCAGACCAATATGAAGTTATTTCTGTTGATTTGCCTGGATTTGGAAAATCTCAAGTCCCGAATACATCTTGGGATTTAGACGATTATGCAAAATTTATTAAACTATTTTTAGAAAAATTAAATATACATAATCTTTACGCAATAGTTGGGCATTCAAACGGAGGTGCGTTGGCAATTCGAGCTCTTGCAACAAACCAAATAATTGCAAAAAAACTTGTTTTACTTTCGGCTTCAGGAGTACGTAACACTAATGGAATTAAACGTAGTGCTATCAAAGCAGTTGCTAAAACTGGAAAAATAGCGACATTTTGGATGCCAAAAATTACTAAACAAAAGCTTCAAAAAAAACTGTACGGCACGATTGGTTCTGATTTGTTAGTAGTACCCCACATGAAGGAAACGTTTCGGTTAACTGTCCGTCAAGACGTTCAAAATGACGCTGTTAAAATCAAAATTCCTACGCTGTTGATTTATGGTGATGTAGATAAAGCCACGCCGGTTAGTACCGTCGGACAACTTCTACACGAAAAGATAGGGGGGTCAAAACTAGAAATAATTAATGGCGCTGATCACTTTGCTCTACAGACTCATTCAGAACAAGTTAATAAGCTTACTCTAGAGTTTTTGAAATGAAATTGTTTAGTTATTTTACCCCAAAAACACCATACATACTGGTATATATGCTCCAACAATTTGAATATAACCCATCCAAATTTTTAAATTGGATTTTTACTTATCCAGATTTGTCAAATATACAAAAACGTGGCAAGTTAGAACTCACTGCAAGGGCAAAACTAATGTTAGCTATTGGGTACTTTATTTGGATTATCAATGTATTTTTTGTGGTTTATAACACAATAATTATGTCTGTCACTGCAATTATAGGGTTAATAATGATTCCAAATATAGTTATCTTTAGTTTGTTCATTTCAGATTATCTTTTGCAATCAGTTGTAGTAAATCCTGCACAAAATAAAGAAATTACAAAGGCCAAACAAAAACTGAAAACATTAAAGGGAGTTCGGATTGCCGTAATTGGCAGCTTTGGTAAAACGACAATGAAAGACTTGCTAAACACCGTATTATCAGAAGGCAAAAAAGTTGCTGTTACGCCTGGCAATAAAAATGTACTTATAAGTCATGCGCGCTGGATAAATAGAGACGTAGACGAAGATAAAGAAGTTTTGGTGTTCGAATACGGCGAATCAGAGCCAGGAGATATTAATAAATTAGCAAATTTTAGTAAGCCTAGTATTGCTGTTGTTACTGGGATTGCTCCGGTACATATGGATTCATACCCAAACTTGAATTCAATTGCGAAGGATTTTGCATGTATTAGTGATTTTGTAAAAACTGAAGATACATACATTAACAATCAAGAACTTCTAACATCTAAAATTCAAGGCAACATTTATAGCTCATCTAATATTGGCAAATGGGAAACTAACAACGTGTCAACAACATTTGAAGGTACTAATTTTACTTTAACTAATGGTGACGAAAGTTTAAAGATTCACACAGGTTTACTGGGTATTCATAATATTGGCCCAATAATCGCAGTAATTGCGATTGCCAAAAAACTAGGCCTTAAAAATGAGCAAATAATTACTGGTGTTGCGAAAACTTTACCATTCGAACATCGCATGGAGCCACGACAGCTTCAGGGAGCATGGATAATTGACGACACTTACAATGGCAATATAGAGGGCATGCGGGCAGGGTTAGCCTTACTCAAAGAATTGCCAGGTAAGCGCAAAATATATGTAACACCAGGTCTGGTAGATCAAGGTAACGAAACTGACTCAGTACACCTAGAACTTGGAAATCTAATATCTGCCACCAATCTCGACAAAGTTGTTCTCATGAAAAATTCCGTAACAGATATAATTTTAAAGGGTTTAAAGGGAGGTAATTATTCTGGTGAAATAGTAATAGAATCGAATCCGCTAGAATATTACTCAAATTTAGAACATTATTTAGCTGCAGGTGACGTGTTAATGCTTCAAAACGATTGGCCTGATAGCTATAAATAAATTAATTGTATGCATTAATTGTATGCCTTTATTGACATAAGTGGTACAATTTAAATTATGAAAACTGTTGCTGTAATTTTTGGAGGTCGTTCTACCGAACATGACGTTTCGATAGTAACAGCGCTCGCCAGTATTATAAAACCACTTGAGCTTACCAAACAATACAAAGTTGAGGCTGTTTATATCTCCAAGAATGGTGCTTGGTTTTGGGACGACAAACTAAAGGATATAACACTTTTTAGTTCAGGAATGATCCAAGAATATTTACATAAAACACAACCTATTAGTATTCAGCTAGATGGTGGAATGTCATTAGTGAAGTCTAGTGGTATCGCTGGTCGTAAAACCATTAGAAAAATTGATATAGTGTTCCCCGCAACACATGGAACGTTCGGCGAAGATGGAAGTCTTATGGGGCTTCTGAGAATGGCAGGCGTTCCATTCGTTGGTTGCGATATGGATGCATCCGTTCTGGCAATGGACAAAGTATTAGCTAAACAAGTCGCTGAGTCCAACAACATTCCAGTGTCTAAATATCAAAAGGTTTATAGGGATGATTTTGTCAGAAAATCTGCTGATGTGTTGCGTGGAATTGAATCAAGCCTCAATTTCCCTATGTTCGTAAAACCAGTACACTTAGGCTCTAGCATAGGAATAACAAGAGTGAATAGTACTCAAGAACTCCAAAATGGGATTGAAGTTGCCTGTCATTATGACAGCAAAATAATTATCGAAGAAGAAGTACCTAACTTGATAGAGGTAACGCTTCCAATTATTGGCAACGACCAACTAAAACCTGCTTTGCTAGAAAAACCTTTAACCAAACCTGAAGACTTCTTTGATTTTGAAACCAAATACATGCATGGTGGCAAAGGTGGCAAAAAGGGAGGTAAAGGTATTAAAGGTTCTCAAGGATATAGCGAACTTCCTGCCCAATTAGATGATGAATTATATAAAAAAGCCGAACAAATTGGACTTAATGTTTATCATGCTTTGGGGTGTAGTGGGATTGCTCGTGTTGACATGCTTATAGATAGTAAGTCTAGAATGGTATATTTTAACGAAGTTAATCCATTGCCAGGAGGACTTTATGAACACAACTGGCGAGCTGCCGGTGTTAGTAGCGTTGATTTGGTGCAAACTTTAATACGTCTGGCGGAAGAGAAATTCCAAAAGCAACAACAAGAAAATACCATGTTTAGCACAAACTTCCTACAACAATTTTAAAAAAATATTATGAAAGCTACTGAACAAGAACTTACAACTGCAGATTTACGTTACTTCCATGAAATGGACGAAGCAGAAAAATCTGATTTGTGGGAAAATGCACAATCATTTTTAGTAAATGAAGCAGCCAATCTTGAAACCGGGACCACAATTTACCCACATTTGGAGGCAGTAAATACTGGACTGATGTACGGAGGTCTTGTAAGTGTCGATCCTAATAACGATCTATTTGGAATTGTGTCACCTATTCGACAAAGGCATAGGTTACCAAGGAGTGAGATAGAAGGTTCTTTACCAATATTACATTCTCACACATCTGAAGTTCTTGCTTCACTGGCATCTGACATTAAGCAAACTGGAAGTGATGACGCCCAGATGTTTGAAGTTTTTGATCGAAATGGGATTTCAGATTTCAGAATATCTGTAACGAGTCTCCTAAGAACCACGTTATATCAAAAAAAAATTGCTAGCGACGGTCGTTTTGCAGTGGGTTATGATGGTTCTTCACCACAGCACAGCGCACATGAACGAGCTGTGGCAATAGATATAGATCATGGTGGCATGTACGTAACTTTTAAAAAAGGTCTCGTAGAAGTTCCATTGAACAGAGAGTCCCCAAACGAACTTTTCAATATATTTGCCCAAGTATTACCAGTTTATCGAAGAGTGTTAAGAAAAGTAATTAATGCATATATGGAAGAAAGCGTTGTAATGGCACTTGAGGAGGTACCAAATGGATGGGGATGTTGGCACGTATCTACGCCACTCAATAGCATACTTTAGGGATAGTTTTGTTCCGTTTAATAAAGCCAATCTTAGTATTGCTAGTTCGTCAGTTTTATACGGATTGTCAATATATACAGTATTTAGTGTAAATTGGAATATTCAAGATAACGAATACTACATTTTTAGGCTAAAAGATCACTTTGAAAGGCTAATTAATTCTGCGAGAATTATGGACTTTCAAAGATTCATTGATGATTGGAATTATGCAAGATTTAAAAAAACGATGCTAGAACTACTATCTAAAAACGAACTAAAGGGGAATCTTCTAGTAAGGGTAACAGTATTTATTGATGAGCAATCTTCTGGAACTAGAATACATGGGCTTAAAAACGGAGTCAGTGCCTATGTTTACTCAGCAAGCGAATTGCTTTCTCCAGATGGCGTCAATTTGGGGGTATCAAGTTGGGTTAGAAATATGGATAATTCTATCCCTGCTAAAGCTAAGATTAATGGAAGTTATGTCAATGCAGCATTAATGAAAAACGAAGCAATATTAAATGGATATGATGACGCAATAGCATTAGACCACAATGGACACGTAGCAGAAAGTACGGTAGCAAATTTGTTTATAGCTAAAAATGGGGAATTGATTACACCAGACAAATCCACAGATATTCTGGAGGGAATTACTAGAGATAGTATTTTGGAAATTTCAAAAGTTAAGGCTATAAAATGTATCGAAAGATCAATTGACAGGACGGAATTATACAAGGCTGATGAAGCATTTCTTTGTGGTAGCTCTGTACGAATAACCCCAATACTATCTATTGATAGACGTAAAATTGGCGACGGTAGAGTTGGAAAATTAACTTCGCGTTTAATGCAAGAATTTGCGGACATACAGTTGGGAAAGAAAAGTTATTTTAAAAACTGGCTGATAAAACTATAAATAAAATAAACATTTATAGTACTTCTAAAGTGACACAACTGCCCTCGATAACATATAATGTTCAAATATGAGACGTTATAATCCCAAAGATATTGAACCCAAATGGCAGAAAAAATGGGAAGAGGATGGAATTTACGAAGCATCTGATGATTCTGACAAACCCAAAAAGTATATACTAGAGTATTTTCCATATCCCAGTGGTGCAGCTATGCATGTTGGGCATGTTCGCAATTATGTAATTGGCGACGTGATTAGTCGATATAACCGCATGCAAGGTTACAATGTTTTACATCCCATGGGTTGGGATGCATTTGGTCTGCCGGCAGAAAATTACGCAATTAAATCAGGAATAAGTCCTCGAAAAGCAGTTGACGAAAACACGGCCAAATTTAAAAAACAGCTAATGCAGATGGGCTTTAGTTATGATTGGTCTCGTGAGATTGATAGTACTGACCCAAATTATTACAAATGGACCCAATGGTTTTTCTTGTTGCTTTTCAAAAGAGGCTTAGCATATCAGCAGGAAAGTTTGCAATGGTGGTGTCCAGTCGACAAGACTGTCTTAGCAAATGAACAAGTTGAAGCTGGCAAATGTTGGCGTTGTGGAAGTATTGTAGAAAAAAAGTCTCTAAAACAGTGGTTTTTCAAAATTACCGATTATGCTGACAGGTTAATGGAAGATCTTGATGATTTAGACTGGTCCGAAGGTATTAAGTCTATGCAACGCAACTGGATTGGAAAAAGTGTTGGAGCAGAAATAGAATTTGTGGTCGCAAATTCAAAACTTAAGTTCCCAGTATTTACTACTAGGCACGACACTCAGTATGGAGTGACATTTCTGGTTTTATCTCCTGAGCATCCTTTAGTTAAACAAATTACTACAGATAAAAATAAATCAAATGTTGATGATTACATTCGTTCATCTGGAAGCAAAAGTGATATTGAACGGCAAGCTGATGAAGGCAAACAAAAAACCGGTGTTTTCACAGGCGCATACGCCATAAACCCCGCAAATGATGAAGAAATTCCAATCTGGGTAGCCGACTACGTACTTATGGGGTATGGCACGGGCGCAGTTATGGGTGTTCCAGGTCACGATGATAGAGACTACGATTTTGCTAATAAATATGGCTTAGAGATCAGACAAGTGCTAGAAACAGATTCTAAATCCGATTTCCACTCCGAGGGAGTAGTAATTAATTCCGGACCATATGATGGTATGCGTTCAGAAGTTATGCGAGAAAAAATTCTAAAAGATTTTGTCGGCAAACATTTTGCAAAAGAAATGGTTAATTATAAAATTCGCGATTGGCTCATAAGTCGACAAAGATATTGGGGTGCTCCAATTCCAATTATCCATTGTGACAAATGTGGCGTTGTTGCAGTACCTGTTGAGGAATTGCCGGTATTATTACCAGAAGTTAAAAGTTATGAACCGAGTGGAGATGGCAAAAGTCCGTTAGCTAATGTACCGGATTTTGTTAACACGACATGTCCAGAGTGCAAAGGTCCTGCCAAGAGAGAAACTGATACCATGGACGGATTTGCTTGTTCTAGTTGGTACTTTTTGAGATTTGCAGATCCAAATAACAGCAAAAAAGCATTTGATTCTTCAAAAGTGAAATTTTGGTTGCCGGTAGACGACTACATAGGTGGCGCAGAACATGCTGTCATGCACTTGCTCTATGCTCGGTTTTGGACCAAAGTAATGTTTGACGAGGGACTTATAGACTTTCAGGAACCATTCAAGACACTTCGTAACCATGGAATGATTTTAGCCCCGGATGGTCAGAAAATGAGCAAAAGCAAAGGAAATACCATAGAACCTGGTAGTATCATAGATCAGGGCTATGGAGCAGACAGTATACGTATTATGGAACTGTTTATTGGGCCTTGGAATCAGTCTGCAAATTGGAGCGTGGAAGGCATGGGAGGTTCGTTTAGGTTTCTGCAAAGATTATGGACACTAGTTCAAGAACATATAGATAATTTCAAAAACAAAAACTTGAAAATAGATACTCAAGTCAATATTGAGTTGCAAAAAGTAATCCACCAAACAGTCAAAAAAGTGACCGAAGACTTACTTAATCTTGGATTTAATACTGCGATAGCATCTCAAATGGAACTAGTAAACTCAATCTATAAATTTAAAATCAAAAACCCACTAGGTACAGAGCAATGGGACAAAGTCATTTTGGTAACGATTCAGTTATTGGCGCCATTTGCTCCTCATATTTCAGAAGAATTATGGAGTCTGCTTGGTCAAAAAAACTCTGTTCACACTAGTAAATGGCCTAAGTGGGATAATAAATATTTAGAAGAAGACAACGTGAACTTGGTTGTTCAGGTAAATGGCAAAGTGCGCGCAAATGTAACTTTAGCTGTTGGATATGATGAAAAAGCTGCAATATTCGCTGCAAAATCAAATAAGAAAGTTGCAGGGTATTTAAAAGACCAAAATATCAAAAAAACTATCTTTATTGCGAATAAATTAGTTAATTTTGTGATTTAGTTAGTTTATTTCAGATTAACAGTTTGAATAAAAGCAATTATTGAGGTAATATATACGTAAGTTTTATCATTATAATTATTCAAGGAGATCTGTTTTATATGGGTAAACCCAAAAAACGAACGTCATCCCGTCGTACTGGTAGTAGAAGAAGCCATTTAGTTCTCAAGTTGGCACGAGCAGTTAACGGCAAAAGCCCGGTTAAAGTGTTTACCACTCGTAAAGAGGCAGGTAAAGCATTAAGCGCTATAGTAAAACCTGCTAAAAAACCTGGACAAAAATCACGGGCAAACCCTGCAAAAGTCTGAAGAAATGCTCTCAATTGAGCGTATAATAAGGACTATAAACGGAATTTTAACAAATGAGCGCTAATCGACACTTAGGCCGAATAATTGCCCTTCAAACACTCTACGAACAGGAGTTCCGTCGTGAATGTGGGGATACTGGTTTTGAATTGTCTGATGTATTATCAAGAAATATTCAAAGATATCACGAAACTATCGATGATCGTGATTTCATAAGTGAACTGGTAAATGGAGTTACGAAAAACTCTGTCAGTATAGATGATCTTTTGCAGCCACTTGCTCCAGAATGGCCGATTTCACAAATAGCGCGCATGGACCGTATAGTTTTAAGAATTGGTACGTATGAATTAATTTATTCCAAAGGAATACCTCCAAAAGTCGTTATAAATGAAGCTGTAGAACTTGCGAAAGCATTTGGTGGCGACAATTCGTCCAAATTTATTAACGGCGTACTAGGAACATTATTGTTGCAAATAGATGCCAAATCAACAAAATCAATCAACAAATCTACCAAGAAAGGCAGTACGAAATAGTTATGAAACGCCCAAACCCCCTTGAAGGTTTCAAAAAGTTTGTAAATAAACGAAAGCCTGCAATAAACGAAGTTGTGAGAGAGCCAACCGCTGGTGGAGTTATATATAGACATAACACTAAAAATCAGTTGGAAATACTTCTCATTCAAGACGCAAAAAACCGCTGGACTATACCAAAGGGACACATAGAAGTGGGCGAAACTGCCAAACAAACTGCTGAACGTGAGATTCGAGAAGAAACTGGATTGCAAGAAATGAAAGTTCTCGATTGGCTTGGTAAAATTCATTTCAGATATCGACGCACAAACAGTTTGGTTCTAATGACAACTGAAATATTTATGGTTAAAGCACTTGGTGATACCGATCAGCTCAAACCAGAAGAATGGATGAATGGAATAAAATGGTTCAGCTCCGCAGATGCATTAGAAAAGATTGAATATGAAGACATTAGTAAGCTAATTCTTTTAGCTATGAAAAAAATTAGGGAACAAAAATAGATGGATATTACTACCTATCAAAAATTTTCAGAAGATATTTTGGGAGTAAAATTCAATGACATCAACTTGCTCGTTCTAGCATTTACGCACAGATCATATGTAAATGAACACAAAAAAACTGTGCATGAACATAATGAACGGCTCGAATTTCTGGGTGATGCAGTTTTAGAACTAGTCGTGACTGAGTATTTATATGAAAACCATAGTGAACCAGAAGGCATTTTGACCAACTGGCGAAGTGCATTAGTTCGTACTGAAAGCATAGGAGCGGCTGCGGCTAAGTATGATTTTGAACCATTACTGCGACTAAGCAGAGGCGAAAAACGGGGCACAGATCGTGCGCGCGCACAAATACTTGCCAATTCATACGAAGCAGTTGTTGGCGCAATTTATTTGGATCAGGGATTTGATGTTTCTAAAAAATTTATAAACGAAAGTCTTTTAGTAACTTTTCAGTCGATTCTTGAAACAGGATCATGGCTAGATCCGAAAAGTCAGCTGCAAGAGCTTTCACAGAGTCGAGATGGCTTTACTCCTGTTTATAAAGTAATTAGCGAAGAGGGTCCGGATCACGATAAAATATTTACTGTTGGTGCATACATTGAAGGTGAACTTAAAGGCCAAGGTACCGGACCTAGCAAACAATCAGCACAAGTAGCCGCTGCACAGGTAGCACTTGAAAACTACAAGCAATAGTAATTATTTCATCAGCAGCAAACCTATAAGCGCTATTAGGCAGCCTATAATTTTTCGCTTTAAATCATCTCTTTCATTAAGCCATATAGCAGCTGCACTGAAAATTACAACTATCTTAAATGTTGTAACAGAAGAAACTACACTTAAATTTCCAACTATGTAAATTAGAGTTACCCAAGACACAGCTTGAAGAAACTTCAATCCACCAGTTACTAATGTATCTTTTAAACTGTATACGGTTTTAGTGCGTGTGTATAAAACTACAATTGCTAATCCAATACACTGTGACCACCAGCTGAATAAAGTACCGGCACTAAAGCCAGTAATTTTCATAAGTCCTCGCTCTGCAGTCAATAAAACGCCCAGAATTATTCCACTCGCAACCATCATTAAAAAATATTTATCAAATTTCATTCGACCAATCCGATGTTTTTTAGATACTATAATAACTGAAATAAAGAGTAAAAAAGTTCCAAGTATTTGTTTTGGTCTCAAGCCTTCATTGAGAAGTAGTGTTGCAAGTACGATTGTAACTGGTGTGTAAATGTTGACAATCAGATTCATAATCCCTGCCTCGACGTGTCGTTGTGCCGTGTAATTTGAAATGAAAAAAGCCGGTCCAGCAATAGCACATGTGATGCAAAGTAAAGCTATGTATTGAAAATTTCCCTGAATTTTATAAGCAGAAAAAATTGGTAATATAAGACCTAATATGGCAACAATAAGTGTCGTGTGAAATGCTAAATTAATCTGACTAGATTGCTCACGTTTAGTAGTAGAAAGCCACCTCCTTTGCAAGGGCGATGCAGAAGTGGCCACAAAGTAAAATAAATAAGCCATAACAGTTATCATATATGCGAAGTATATCATTCAACGATCCTATGTTGACAACTGGGGTGGGTATCTGTACAATTATCATTCTGTACATTAAGTTATTAAGGGAAGGAAGTAATTGAATGTTAGTCATTCGTATGCAGCGTACCGGTCGTAAAGGCCACGCTCAATTCCGCGTCGTTGTTCAAGACTCGCGCAGGACCCCAACAAGTGGAAAATTAGTTGCCAGTTTAGGCCACTTTAACCCACACACAAAAGAAACATCATTAGACAAAGAAAAAGCCAGTTTTTATTTGGAACACGGAGCGCAACCATCCGAGAGAGTGGTTCGTTTGTTGAAATCAGAAGGTGTAAAGTTACCTAAATGGGTTGAAGTTCCAGATAACAAATCTGGAAAAACTAAAAATATTGAAAAACGACGAAGCACAAGACCTGATGAGCCTAAAGCGCCAGAAACAGTTACTTCTGCAGAAATAGCATCAGAAGAAACAGTTGTTAAAGCTGAAACTTCTTCTGGTTCTGAAGCAGCTCCCGAGAAGGCAACTGAAGCAATAGAACCTGAATCTGAAACAAGTCCATTAATAGAAGCTACTGAGAATGCATTAGCAACAGATGAACCTGAAGCACCGACTGCAGATTCTCAGGACGCACAAACCGAACCATCCGAGTCAAAATCAGAAGAAAATTCGGAAAAATCAAAAGAAGCCTAAATATTTGTTATAATAATTAGAGACTAAAAGACTAATCTGGAGGAGTTTCCAATGAACAGCAGCATAGACCAACAATTTATAGAGTTTGTAGTAAAATCACTCGTAAATAATCCTGACGATGTAAGCATTGAACGTACAATCGACGAAAAAGGTGTGTTACTTGAACTTACAGTTAACCCAGAAGATTTGGGTCGTGTTATTGGCAAGCGTGGAGCAACAGCTCAAAGTTTGCGTACACTTTTGCGCGCACTTGGCACTAAAAACGACGCTCGTTACAATCTAAAAATCGTAGATAATGGGGAACCACGTCCACCACGAGATGACTATCGTCAGACTGATACTTCAACAGATAATTCATCACCGTCGAATAATGACCAAAATGATAATTCTGGCATTTTAGACTCCAATGACTCAGTTGGCACATTCGATTCCAGTCCAAACGAGAACGACATCGATACTGTTTCAAATGAAGAAGTATCTACAACAGATGAAAATAACACCAAAAACGATGCTAGCTCAGATCATAGCGATGCTGTCAGAAAAACTCGTGCAGAACTAGCAGAACTAGATGATTTAGACATTTAAATCATAATTATTCAATTGATTACTCGAGGATATTCAACTATAATTCATAACTGTCGTAAGACAACAGTTTTTTCAAACAAAAAACATAGCTCATTGCGAGCCTCGACTTGTCGAGGGAGCTTTATGTGATAGCGAAATCCGCGTTTGTGCGGATTTTTCTATAAATTGAAAAATATTATCAAAAATAGCATAATGTTAAAATAACCATGAAAATCCAAATAATTACACTTTTTCCAGAAATGTTTCCACCAGTTTTGGAATCAAGTATGTTATGGAAAGCGCAAGACAAAGGTCTTGCGCAGTATCATTATATAAATCTTCGTGACTTTGGTTCCGGGAATCGTAAAAATGTAGATGATACTCCGTATGGTGGTGGCGACGGTATGTTGCTGAAGCCCGATTCAATAGTTTTGGCAATTGAATATGCTAAGACTCAGGTTAATAGTTCAAAATTCCAAGTATTGCTACCTACACCAAGAGGGCATATTTATAAACAATCAGATGCAAAAAATTTAGCTGGTAATTATACTGATATAATTATAATTTGCCCTAGATATGAAGGCTATGACGAACGTATAACAAAATGGATAGATAGGCAGTATTGCATAGGAAATTATGTTCTTACTGGTGGCGAAATACCTGCAATGGCAATTATAGATAGTGTAGTTCGTTTAATCCCTGGCGTTCTCGGTGGAAAAAATTCTGCAGAAATAGAATCATTTCAGCAAGATGATAAAACGGTAGAATTCCCTCAGTACACTCGTCCCGAAATATTCAAAGGTTTAAAAGTACCAAAGGTATTATTGAATGGAAATCACGGCGAAATAGCTAAATGGCGCGAAAACCAAAAACACAATTTATTGTGATATAGAATTTAATAAAGTTTCCCCACTCAGTTAACTATTAATGTAATTTGTCAGTACAAAATGTACACACTTCCTCATTGTCATTTTCTGCAGCCCACCTACGAGTAGCTATTTGCCAAGGCTCGTAATCATGATAAGCAACTAAATCTGCCAAAGAGCGTAAAAGCCAGCCTTTTTTACCGTATAAACGGACCTTACCCCACAAAACTGCTGCCCATCGGTGCCCAGCCGGGAAAACAAAGACCGGCTTTTTCGCTGTATATGGTACGGGTTCGTGTTTGTCAGCAATCCTTTTTAAATTTGCTGCAACAAATTTTCCATCATGCAGTGCGGTTTGTGCCATTCCACTATATGGCGTATCAGCATTGTCGCCAATTACATAAATACCCATCTCTGTTTGTAAAAATTGATCAACTCTAACTTTACCGTTTTTTGCCACTTGAAATTCATTATTTGTAAAAAATGTATTGTTTGAGACCCCAGCCGTCCAAATGACTGTGTGGCTTCTAATCGATTTGTTATTTATCACCAGCGTATCAGCTGTCTGGGCACTTACTGCAGTATTCAAATATATTTTGACACCCAATCTGCGTAATTGATAAGTAATCCGTCTGGATACGTCTTTTGGCATTCTAGGAACCAATCTTGGAGCTGCTTCAACCAAATCAACATGAATTTTTCGTTTTTTAAGTCTGTGTTGTCGAGATATTTGATTCAAATATGCAGGCAATACTCCTGCAAGCTCTATACCAGACGGACCACCACCAACGACCACATAATTCAGATCTGGTTCATTATTTATGATTAACTGATTGTGTAGATGTGCTTTAAGTTCTTGTGCGTCTTTGTTAGTTTTTATACCGTACGATAATTCCTTCAAGCCTTTTATCCCAAAGTAATTTGTATAAACTCCCATTGCTAAAACTAACGACTCAAACCCAATCACATGTCCAATTTTAGTTTTTACAGTGCGAGAAACTCTATCTAGACTAACAACTCTATCTATTATAATGTGAACATTTTTTCCAGAAAAAATTTCACTAAGGGGAATTGAAGAAAGAATTTTTCGACCACCCGTTGCTGTCCTGTATAGAGTCGGATAATACCTAAAATTTATGTGGTCGGAAATCAATGTTACATGAAAACGAGTATCTTCAGCCAATTCTAGTGCTGTTTTTATGCCACCAAATCCAGCCCCGACAATTACAATTCTTGGTTTTTTCATAGTATATCTGTTTTATTACCCTTAATTTATCTAATTTGATTGTATCATAACGCTTATGACTTATGTTAAGCTAGGTCAATATGGATGATTATAAAAAAGCTTTAAAAGAAGCTGGATTTGTTGGTGAAATTGACGCAACAGTTGCTACGCGCGATCACTACAGTCATGACGCTAGCATGTTTGAGCTCATGCCGGAAGTCGTTATATACCCTAAAAACAGTCAAGATGTTAAAACGGCAGTAAATTATGTACGCAATATTAAAAATAAACACCATAGTCACGTATCTTTAACTGCCCGTTCAGCAGGAACTGATATGAGTGGTGGAGCCATAAATCAATCTGTTCTTATGGACATGACCAGACATTTCAATAAAATATTTCACACAGATTCACAAACAGCTCATGCTCAGCCAGGAGTTTTTTACAGAGACTTTGAACGCGAGACTCTAGTTCACAATGCACTAATGCCAAGCTATCCAGCATCTAGAGACTTATGTACCATTGGTGGAATGGTGGCAAATAATTCTGGTGGCGAAAAATCACTTGAATTTGGCAAAACTGAGAAATTTGTGACCGAACTTAAGGTGGTTTTTGCAGACGGTAATGAGTACACAGTTAAACCACTTAACAAGTCCGAACTAGAATACAAGATTGCCCAAAATGATTATGAAGGTCGAATATACAAACAAGTATATCAACTCATAGAATCAAATTATGAAATTATAAAAGCAGCCAAACCTAAAGTATCTAAAGATTCAACTGCCTATCACATTTGGGACGTTTGGGACCGTGAAACAGGTGTTTTTGACCTCAATCAAGTTATCATTGGGTCACAAGGAACTCTTGGAATGATTACGGATATACATTTTAGATTAGTTCCAGCACCAAAATATAGTGGTACATTAGTTGTGTTTTTGAGAAAAACAGACAACTTAGGCGATTTGATAAATAAAGTGCTGGAACACAAACCTGCAACTTTTGAGGGGTTTGACAATTATACATTAATGCTTAGTTTTAAGTTGTTTTTCTATTTTCATCAAACCCTTGGATGGTTAGGTATGGCAAAATTAGGAATTCAGCTCATTCCAGATGCATTCAAATTGTTTCGTGGTATCCCTAAAATGGTGCTCTTAGTTGAGTTCAATGCAGAAACGCAAGAACAGGTAACTCAAAAAGTAAGTGATATGCGTGACGCGCTAGTACCATTTGGCCATGATGCGCTTTTCGAAGAAGATGATACGGTCGCAAAAGCTAAAAAGTTTTGGATTATGCGTAGAGAAAGCTTTAACCTACTACGTAAAAAAGTACATGACAAACACACGGCTCCTTTTATAGATGATCTTGTCGTTCCACCAGAGCATTTACAGCAGTTTTTACCCGAGCTTCGAAAAATAATAAATGAATATAAACTACTTGCGACTGTAGCAGGGCATATGGGCGATGGTAATTTCCACGTCATTCCACTTATGAAAATTGAAGAAAAACTGGAGCGTATAAAATTAGCACCGGCAATGCGAGAAGTAAATGCCTTAGTTCTAAAATATGGTGGAAGTCTTAGTGGTGAGCACAACGATGGCATGAGTCGAGGTCCGTGGTTACATCAAATGTACTCTCGAGACATGATGCGAATTTTTAAAGAATTAAAAAATATATTTGATGCAGATAATATTTTCAACCCTGATAAAAAAACAGATGCACACTGGGAGTTCAGCATTAATCACCTTAGAGAGCATTTTTAGTTAGAGTAAAGCAATTGTTTTTAACTTGTTCTTGGCTGCAAAAATTCCCACAGTCACTATGGATGTATAAACGAGCCCACTGATACATGCGCTTACCAAAGATGAGTTAGTACTCACTACTAAAAAAGTCCCAGTCGCAAGAGTTGATGCCATCAAAAAATAGGATACATTTAAGCGTTTTTTTGATGGTCTGATATAGGTTAGTGTTGTATATGCCAAACTCGTAAGAGCAATTAGAACATGTGAAATCAAAAGCATAAGTGAATTATAGCATTATTTTTATCTTAGCCAAGCATCAATTGAAATTAATAAGCAGAATGTTAACAATATATAAAGTGAAAACCTAAACATATTTTTTGCCCACAACTCTATGTTTGATGCTCTAAATGAATTCCAGCTTAATACTATCCATCGCACTCCCAAAACGATCATAATCAATCTGTAAATAGCGCTAGTATCTCCAATAAACGTTATTAGTAATGCTGAAACTACAAATAGTATTGTATAAACAAAAATTAACTTTTGTGCGTATGGAATCCCTTTAACAACTGTGATAACTGGGATTTTTGCTGACTTATATTCTTTCATACGATAAATTGCAATTGAATAAAACTCTGGCATTTGCCAAAAAAACATCACCATGAATAAAAAAACAGCAGTCATATCTATTGATCTTGTTACTGCTACATAACCAGAAATTATTGGTACTGCTCCAGAAATACTACCTACAAGCGTGCCGTGCCATGATAATCGTTTCGAAAGCATTCCATATAGTAAGACATAGTCAATAAAACCAATAATCCCAAGAGATACGACCAAAATATTGGTATACACATAAAGTATAATCAGTCCGATAATTCCAATAAAGAAAGAGAAAACTAAGGCATTGTTGCGAGGAACAGTTTTTAGTACCATTGCGCGATTTTTGGTGCGAGTCATTTGCGAATCTATATCTTGGTCGAGAACATTATTCAGAACACAGGCCGATGCAATAATTAGCGTAGAGCCAATAAACAAGCATGCAAACAACAAAAAGTTAATTGTTCCCTTACTTGCAAACAGAAATCCGGCACCTGCAGTAAGTGCATTTGCAAATAAAACCCCAGGTTTAGTTAGCGAAAAATAATCTCTAATAGAAGTGCTTGAAATCTTTTTGAATCCCTTACTCAATAAAAGTACTATAACATTATTTACAATAGAATAATTGGCTTACCAATATTTATTTTTTTAAAAGATCGGCATAAGCGTTTTCTGCATTATTTTGATCGTTCTGCAGACTTTTGCATTTAAGTTCAGATGCATTTATGGTTTTAATTGCTAAAATATCACTTGAATCCGTAAATTGCTTGTCATAATTCAGTCTTGATACACATTCTTTGACTTGATCATTTAGTAGTAAAATTTTTTGTTGTGCCTGAGAAATATTTTTGTCTAAAGGCTTAACTTTTTGTGCAATAACGAAAACTCCACTGAGTATAATTAGTATTAATATCCAAATAACACCAGCGAACTTGAACTTTGAAATTCTGACTTGATGTATTGCATCTCTAACTGCATGGGATGGATTTTTTGACAGCTTAAGTCCTAATATTTCTGCGGCCCAAGGTGCTAAGTAGTTAATATAATTATTTTGGTCAATTCTATATTTACGTGTATATTTTACTAGCTCTTGGGAATATGCAAATTGCGAATAACCGTTTAATATATCGTTATTGTAATTCAAACCCATTTTTTTAAAAAATTGTCCGGGTTTAAATCCATTTGTTATTACTACACCAAGTCCAAATTCAACAGATGCATATGCCAAAAGACCTGTTTGTTGATCGATCTGAGATGATAAAATCTGTTTTCGTTCTTCGACTAAATATCGTGTCAACGCGAATGCTATTTTTGCACCTAATGCAAATTCGTCAGATAGAAGGGATTGATCTATAAAAATATTGTAATTGCGACTTCTCAATTTCTTTATTTCAACATCTTGAAATTCTAATCCCAAGTATCCAGGTTTTATTCCCAACCATTTACCCAATAGTTCTATCATATTTTCTGCTTGACTTTGGGGGTTGTCTCCTTTGTAGAACTCGTCGTTGGGTAAAAATAACTCACCCTGATGGGGCATTTCGCCTTGAAATAATTCTTCAACAAATTTTTCACGTGCATCGGATGTAAGGGGTATGTTTGATGTGTATTTTTTTGTTCGTGTTGCCATAATATGGAAGCTATAATTTTTTTACCTAGGTATCATTTATTATGAATTCAATTTTGCTCCACCATTGTTAAATCGGATCAATATTGATAGAATTGCCGCAAGTATAAAAAACGTAGCAATATAAAAGGCAACTTCTATATATAGTTCTGCTTTATAACCCTCATTAAAATAATCGACAAAATATTTTACAGCTGCCAATGAATAGGCTGCAGTACATAAAGTTGCTGTTAGAAACAAAGCCGTTCGACTAAGCAGTAGTGCAGACACTACAATAGATATGCAATACAAAATAACGGCTCTACTTGCCATACCACGTTCTGTGTATACATTAAAAGTTGCCATTGCAATGTCCAATAATATAACAATCGAAAACAAAGCTTTATAATATCCACTAGTTTTTATTGAGCTCTTGGCAAGAAACCAGACTGTTACGACACCAATCAAAAGTAGAGTATTCATAGTCCAACGTTGTAAAACTAGTTTTGGTTCAGTTAATTTTGTAGCATCCGCAGCGATAATATAAATAGCATAAACTGATATTAAAACAAAGTGGACACGACAGGTTCGTACAAGTCCAGATTGTAACCAGTTTACAAATGAAATTGAATTGTTTTTAGTCATTGTCTTTAGTCAATCATGTCGCTAGCGGTTATGTCAATCTTCAGGAATTTTAAAAATTGCAGTATTTTACTGAGATTTTAAATTAGGATTTAATTCTGGGACTGATAAACCAGATATAGGACTTGTATGAATCCCAACTACTAAGTAAACTTTTGTAGAGTCGGATTTGTTGAATAAACCAACAGCGTATCCAGCAGTTGTCACGTTTTTATTTAGCATGCATTCCTTGTGCCCCTTTTTACTTTTCAGCCAATCATTGACATATACTTTCGGATCGGTCGTAAATTCAACATCTAAGTTCTCACAAGAATAGTTTGATTTTATTAAATATTCGGGGAATAAATCATAGTAATATTTCCCCTGTGGGTTCAAATGAGCATAATATTGGTTTTTTACCATATCATCCAATCGGTCCTGAGCAATTCCAACAAGCCTATTATCTATATTTAACTCTTTCAAACCACGTGTTTTTCTTTCTTGGTTTATAAGGCTAAAAATATCACTTGCGGATAAGTTTTCATCAACTTGACTTACGATTGGTTTATTTCGTATTTCTAAAGTTGGGGCATGTAATAAAGTAGTATTTAGCGTAATTCCAATTCCTATAATTGTTACAACCATACCAATAATATAAAAAAACGAATTCATTGTTCGTAACAGAACATATTGATCAGTTTTTGCGCCCCATTTTTTCCCTAGACTTTGAGCTGTATTGGGAATTGTTTTCAGTAGGTTACGATATTTTTTTCTACTGATTCCAGCAAAAATAGTAAGTACCAAACCAATAATAATCAAAATGGATGGCTTCATGGGCACATTTTACACTTAATAGTTTTGTAACAAAAGTTCGCTGCTTCATAAATTTAATGTAAAATTAAAATATTATGGGTATATTCGGGAATAAATCAAAAGTTGTAATCGTTGAGGATAACCAAGCTCTTGCAGATATTTACAAAACAAGACTTGAACTTATAGGTTATCAAGCTTTTAGCGCCTTTGATGGACAAAGTGCTCTCAATATTATTGAAAAACATAGACCCGACTTAGTTTTATTAGACCTTATGATACCTATAATTGCAGGTGATCAGGTACTTGAGCGTATGCGTGCTAGCGACTGGGGCAAAGACATTAAAGTGCAAATTATTTCAAACTTAAACGAAGTAGATGCCCCTCCTGGTTTAAGAGAAAAGGGGATAGTTGGTTATTCAGTGAAAGCCAATTTGAAAAATAATGATCTCGACAACATAGTCAATGCAATACTAAACCCCCCAAAATAAGCCAACCATTAAAGTAATTTTATCCGTTGATAAAACCATAGGAGATGATATGTTTCTCCAGGAAAACGTTCCCACAAATGTGCCAATAATTTCAAAACGAAGGAATTCAAGAGGTGCAGTCATACTAGCCATTGTTTGCTTCATATTTATAGCAACATGAAAAAGCAAATCCTGATGGTCTGAAATGTAGCTAAGGTTGTATCTAAAAAAATACAAATGAGTTTATCATTTCAATAGGGGGTCATGATATAGTTATTATTATGTTAATGGTTACTTTATGATGGGACATATTTAGTGGCAAAGATCGTTAGATCAAAAAATCATCCAATTTGGATTATTTTGATTGTTTTTGCGGGGTTAGTTGACCTGGCTTTATTGATCAGGCACTTTGTAGACGGCAAAAATATTGCATTATTTAATCCAAAAGGGCTAATTGCTAGACAACAGCATGGTTTAATAATGTTGATTGTAGTTACATTGCTAATGGTTGCCATTCCCACACTTTTTATGCTTTATTTTACTGCTTGGAAATATAGAGAAACAAACTTAAAAGCAGTTCATTCGCCTAACGCTCAAAGCAGCAAATTATTTGTTTTTATTATGTGGTTGTTTCCAGCTATAGTAATTTTTTCATTAGGAGTCGGAATGTGGGATGCCACGCACAAATTGGCACCCCAAAAAACTATTACATCAAGTGTCAAACCCATAACAATACAGGTTGTAACATTGCGATGGAAATGGTTGTTTATTTATCCAGAGCAAAATATTGCAACCGTTAATTTTGTTCAAATTCCTGTTGACACACCAGTAAGATTTGAACTTACAGCTGATGAGGTACCAATGAGTTCGTTTTGGATTCCAAATCTTGGTGGTCAACTATATTCAATGACGAGTCATGTCAACCCACTCAATTTGATAGCGGATACTCCCGGAGATTACCCAGGTAGCGCTGCTGAAATAAATGGAGCAGGTTTTGCTGGTATGAAATTCGTTACTAGGGTAAGTGGCGCTGAGGATTTTAAAGTATGGGTGGATCAAGTAAAACAATCTCCTGACGTTTTAAATAGCACAAAATATGAAAGTATTTTAAAGCCCAGTGAATACAACCAGGCTGAATATTTCTCTGCATTCGACTCAAGCTTATATGATAAAGTTGTAGGTAAGTATTTGGGGCCGTCGGGTGGCCATGGACACAACGAATGAAAAGACTGCTTCTCGGAAAATTAGATTTACACTCGTTACCACATGAATGGTTTACGATTGGTGGTTCTGCAGCGTTTTTCGCACTAGCTTTAATTGTGATAATTGTTCTAACCCGAACGAAACGTTGGAAATGGCTGTGGAATGAATGGTTAACTTCTGTCGATCCTAAAAAGATCGGCATTATGTACTTTATTGTAGGTGGCGTTATGCTCTTGAGGGGTGGCTTAGATGCAATCATGATCTGGCTACAACAATCACTGTCCTCGGGAGCATCTCATGGATATCTATCGGCTGATCATTTTCAGCAAATTTTTACTGCCCATGGAAACATTATGGTCTTCTTTGTTGCAATGGCTTTCATATTTGGACTCATTAATTATATTGTACCTCTTCAGATAGGTGCTCGAGACCTCGCATCTCCATTTTTAAACACACTTGGTTTTTGGTTATTTGTAGCAGGTGTTCTGATGGTAAACATGTTCTTCCTATTTGGTGGTGAGTACGCAGCAACAGGCTGGTTGGCCGTTGCGCCACTTTCCGAAAAAGCATTTAGTCCAGGAGTTGGGGTGGATTATTGGATATGGAGTCTACAAATATCTGGAATAGGAACAACTCTTGGGGCTATTAATTTTATCATGACTATTCTCAAAATGCGGGCACCAGGGATGAGTCTGAAAAAAATGCCATTATTTACTTGGGGATCGCTGTGTAGCATGATTATGGCTGTTACTGTATTTCCACTCCTAACGGCAACTCTATTCTTATTGTTCTTTGATCGTTATCTTGGAACGAATTTCTTTACAACATTCGGAGGTGGCAATCAGATGATATATACAAATCTAATATGGATGTGGGGTCATCCTGAAGTGTACGTTTTGATTCTGCCAGCTTTTGGTGTATTTTCAGAAGTTGTTTCTACATTTAGTCGTAAATCTATCGCCAGTTACACTTCAGCAGTTTTGGGGATGATAGGCGTTTCTGTATTAGCGCTTTCAGTTTGGTTACATCACTTTTTCACGATGGGTGCAGGAGCAGATATAAACGCGTTTTTTGGAGCTATGACTATGTTGATTGCCATACCAACTACTGTTCTAGTTTTCAACTGGATTGCGACTATGCACAAAGGGAAGATAATTTTTAAAACTCCAATGTTGTGGTTTCTAGGATTTGTATCAGTGTTTGCAATCGGAGGTATTACCGGAATAATGTTGGCAGTTCCACCTATTGATTTTCAGCTTCACAATAGTTTGTTCCTTGTTGCACACTTTCACTCAACAGTGATTGGGGGTGTTTTGTTTGGCATTTTCTGTGCGATTTCATACTGGTTTCCCAAATTTACAGGAGTTAAATTAAATGAAAGAATAGGCCGGTATGCTTTTTGGTGTTGGATAATTGGATTTTGTATGTCATTCATTCCAATGTATGTATTAGGATTTATGGGGGCTACAAGAAGACTTGATCATTATGATGCTTCTACTGGATGGCAGCCGTTATTTGTGACTATGCTATTAGGTGGGATCGTAATTATGATTGGGGTTGCTTTGCAGCTTGCGCAAATACTAGCAAGTTTTATTCAAAAAAATCGACTTCGTGATACTACTGGTGACCCATGGGGTGGAAGGACGCTTGAATGGGCAACTGTATCTTCTCCACAGTTTTATAACTTTACATCTATTCCAAAAGTAACTACTCGAGATGCATTTTGGGAAATGAAACGTCACGGACTACCAAAAACAACTTATGAAGACATCCACATGCCGGTAAATACTGCAGCGGGAATATATATAGCTATTTTTGCTTTTCTAGTTGGATTTGCTTTTGTTTGGGAAATAAATTGGCTAGCTTTAGTATCTTTTTTTGGCATACTTGTAGTGTTTGTAAGGCGAACATTTGATGAAAAAACTGAATATATAATTCCAGCTGCTGAAGTAAAAAAACTTGAAGAAGCTAGGCTCGATAAAGACAAAGCAGAATTTTCCAAGAAAGTAAATCCAGACGAAGAAGACATGGGTCTAAGGGAGTTGATCGCGATCGTGTATAAATTTTTGTTAAATATTGTTAGGCAAAAACGGTGGCGTAAATGGTAAGTGATCACAACTTAAACCATCACGAAGAAGAAGCTACAGATAGGACAATGTTTGGTTTTTGGATATATCTGATGACTGATCTTTTGATGTTTGCTGTTTTATTTGCCGTTTATTCAGTTTTGCATGGTAGTACTCTCGGGGGAGATACTGGTCGTGAGCTTTTTAGCCTCCCTCTCGCACTTACGGAAACTTTGATACTCCTAACGAGCAGTTTTACTTGTGGAATTGCAATGATAGCTGTTCGTCGAAGAAACAAAGTTCAAACACTAGTATGGTTTGGAATTACATTTACCCTTGGATTAACTTTCCTGAGTTTGGAGTTACGTGAGTTTTCACAATTTATTCGAGAAGGCCACACATTGCAATCAAATGCATTCTTGTCGTCGTTCTTCACGTTAGTGGGTACGCATGGTTTGCATATAACTTCTGGACTGCTATGGATGGCCATTACTTTAATATATGTCTTGAAACGTGGGCTCAATAATAACATGGTGCGTAAATTAGCTATGTTAAGTCTATTTTGGCACTTTCTGGACATTGTTTGGATATTTATTTTTACAATTGTATATTTGCGAGCATTCGTATGAGTAAAATACATAACCCAGTGGTCATTAAAGATCAAGAACACGGGAATATGACAGCCTATACTATTGGGTTTATTTTGTCATTAGTATTTACCTTAATTCCTTATTATTTGGTGGTAAACTTAACAATTTCAGGCACAGCACTTCTATTAACTATTCTGGGATTTGCAGTTTTACAAATGGTAGTTCAACTGACTTTTTTCATACATTTAGGCAGGGGACCTAAACCGAAATGGAATTTGTTCTTTTTTATATCAACTGTAGGAATTATTTTGGTAGTAGTTGGTGGCTCTATTATGATAATTAACAACTTGCATTACAATATGTCACCATCTGATCAGACTAAAAGGCTTTTAGGTGGCGAAAGTATTTATCAAATAAACGGTCAGAACACTGGCGTTTGTAGGGGGCAGTTTAACAACTACCAGGTTACGATTAAGGACAACCAAGTAACTCCAAAACTTACCATTGCCAGCAAATGTGACACCCTGACGTTTATTAACGATGATAAAGAGCAAAAAGACATAGCATTTGGAAAACACCCACAGCATGATGTTTATGCAGGTGTAATGGATCTTATTGTAAGAAAAGGCTATGGAAAGACAATCACTCTATCTGAACCAGGCACGATAAAATTCCATGATCATTTACATCCAGAAACAACGGGCACATTTACTGTCACAAATTTTTAACAAAAATCGTTTGTGCATTTATCAGCTTAATACAAGTTATAATGAATCATAATGATTAAGCTTTTAAAGGGCGACACTATGAAAAAAGTCAAAAAACTGAAGCGACTAATTGAATTACGTTCTGCGATAATTTATGTAATAGTTTTTGCTATAGTGGGGGTGGCAGTTCTTACTATTTCCAAAGCGACTTCACCGAGTGCATTAATTGACCCAAAATCGGCAGACTTAAATGGTAATGTATCATTTTCTAGTGACTCTAGTTCAAGTGGCGGTGGATTCATAACTTTTGGTGGTGAAAAGCTAAATACTGTCACACCACCACCAGAGATTGTGAGCGATTGTTCGGTCGATGTTGCACCAGATCTAAATATTTGGTTAGCTTCTCTGCCCAAAAACACAATAGTTGTACTCAAAAAAGATGCTTGCTACCTGACAGAAGACCAAATCGACATACTCGATAAGTCGCATTTCAAAATACAGGGCAATAACGCCACCTTCCGTCGAACGGTTCGTCAAGGTAATACAGGTATTGGCAACCATATGCACATTCGTATTGCTCGCTCTGACTTCATTGATGTTAGCGATCTAAATATCACAGGCCCAAAGCTGGACTCTGAAGGTTATAACTCTGGCCTGGAAGGTCAGCATGCTTTTGGCATTTACGGCGTTGTACACGGAACTTTTGATAATCTAAAGATTGGTAATGTCTGGGGCGATTGCTTTTATCTAAACTCCGGTAACATGTATGGCATTACAAATCACCTTAGTCAATACATCACAATACAAAATAGCGTATGTCATCAGACTGGTAGGCATGGCGTCGGTTTTTTGGCGACCAGTGACGTGCTAATAACTCGAAATACCATAGAGAATAATCATCGTGAAAACTTCGACTTTGAACCCTATGGCACAGGACGTGGTGGTGCAAATAATGTTACTATCGACGATAACGACATTGGTGAAGCTAGTCAGCTACTCGTTTCTGAGGGTGGTGGCAGTGCTGAATTTAAGAATTTCGTGTTCTCTAATAATCGCGTACACAGGAGGTTTAGTATGGTCTTCGAAGGCTATACGGGTTCGCGAATCGGACCGTTAAAAATCGTCAATAACACTTCAGACAAGCCAAACAGTGGAGGTGCCTTGCAAATAAATGGTTTCAATGATGTCACTGTCGAGGGCAACCATATTACAATCGAAAGTCGTGGTATAACAGGTCAGCCAAATGCCTTTTTTATGCAACTTTATCACTCTAGCAACATTAAAATCAATAACAATATTGCCGAAGGGGCCAAAGATACGCTTAATTTCGATGCACACTCAGATACGTATTGTGGCTCCGGCAACACCCCCAATTTCATCAACCTACCACCCTGCAATTAAAGTTTTAAATTTCTAAATACGCGTTTTTATTAACAGGAACTGCTTCCTAAATAATGGTCATTTAGGAACTGCACACTTGCTAAATAGATCTAAGCCAGGTTTTATTATATTAAATTATTTGCGTTGAAAAGGTTTATAGAAGTGAAGTTTGTCAGGAATGTCTTGAACCCAAGGGATAAAAGGAAAAGCCAACATGCTGAGAAATAGCAAACCAAAAATAATTGCAGCATCGCGATCCCCATTTTCGTCACCAGACAAAACGGTATGGTTAAGAAGGCCGATAGGTGATAACCACCATGCACCAGGAGTTTTGCCTGATTCTTCACGGATCATGCCGTATTGTTCAGTTGTTAATGTTAACTTAGTTGCTTTATCTTCAATAACTCCCGTGTCAGCTAAAAATCTGGTTATGTAGGTAGTGGTATTTCCTGGGTGATTTTGGTCATTCGTTGAAGCTAGGAATGATTGATAATAACCTGCTTTTGCCATATTCGTAAGGGCGATAACAACGTCAGCGGCTTCACTTTTTGGAATAGCATTCTCATCGATTGAAGCTGCACTGTAATAATCTTCAAGTTCTTTCAGTTGAGCTTCTTGAGTCTTTATAGGAAGTTGTTTAAAGTTTTGAAATAAATTTGGCGAGTCTTCCTGAACTGAATGTAGTGCATCATACGGCTGTTCGATATAAATAGATGAAAGATCGTAAGTGTATGGGTCGATATTGTCCATATATCCTGCAGTATCTGAAGATTTATTGAATTCTGCAACCAGTGTTTTAGCAAAAAGGCTTGGATCAGTTTCTGCAACTTCTTTTAAAGTTATTGGCTTAATGTACGGTGATGGTAAAAGTATTGACAAGAACAATACCATTAAGATTAGACTAAATCCTCTTGTAAACAATAGACGATGATTTGCTGGCACTACTTTTGCTGCAACTCCTTTTCTGGGATGATTGGCTATGCCACGTAATCGAACTAAAATGTAATGACCAACCAAAATAGCAAGCAACGTTAAGGGTATTATTGTTACGTGGATGCCATAAATTTGCTTATAATTCAGCGCGTCTATTACACGTCCCATACCTCCACCATTATAAAAATCAGCTCCTTGTAAACTGCGCCATTGTGCAGAAAAGTCGCCACGTAATACGTAGCCAAACTCAGTTTCTATAAGGGCAAAAATCATCATGAGCACGCCAAGTATCCATGTAGATCGTCTTGGGCGTTTGTATGCGCCAGTCATGAATACAACAAACAAATGGAGAATTATAAATAGTACAAAAGCTTGCGTAGACCAGAGATGCACTGAACGAAAATATTTTCCAACACCATTTAGTAGCCACCAATTTGCACCATATAGTGACATAACTACGCCCGTAAAAATAAGCAGCACGAAGCTAATCATTGACAAAAAACCAAGAGAATACAAGAAACTATTACCAAATTTAGGAACTTTTTGTATCATTAAGGGCTTGAAGAGTCCGAATAATTTATTCTTCATAATATGTCCTTTTTTTAAAGTAAGCTTATGCATTTATTATATACCCAAAATCAATAAGGCGTATAAAAAGTAAACTTTACTTGTTTGCAACATAAGCAAATGGTGCATTATGTAGAAACACCTAAAAAAACTGACTAGGTATCGTGATGCAAGTATTTAATTGGGTGAATTGGCCGTGTAAAAAAAACGATAGCGTAGCTAATCGTTGGGTAAATAACGACCTGCTGTGAATGGTTGACTATTGCAAATTCCAAAAATACGAGTATCAGTAATGCATTCTTTCTTTTAAACTTTTCTCATTTTGTGGAATCAATTGCTGATAAAGATTCAGAATCTCATAAAATCTTAATAGGTAATATATATTTGACGAAAGAAATAAAAATATCCAATAAACGAGAGTGAATAAAAGCTAAAGTGTTTTTACGATCTGGACGGCCTAGACAAAGTGCCTAAATACTTGAAGATTATACATTACTGCTATATATCCTATATAATTACATGAAGAAGGATATTTAAAATGAAGTCGCAACATAGCTTGTTTTCACTTGTGGTGCCCGTTTTTAACGAAGGGACCGGACTCGAGAATTTTCATACATCACTCACAAATGTAATGGAAAAAACAGCACACGGATATTATGAGTTAATTTATTGCGACGATGGTAGTTTGGATGATACCGTTCAACAGGTCAATAAATTGCATATTGCTAATCAGCATGTAAAACTAATCCGATTGTCACGTAATTTTGGTAAAGAAAGTGCTCTTTTGGCTGGTATTACTATAGCCAAGGGCAATGCTATAATTATGCTAGATGGGGACGGTCAACATCCCGTGGAGCTTATACCCCAATTTATAGAAGCTTGGAAAAACGGTGCACAAGTAGTTGTTGGAGTTAGAAAAAGCAATGACAAAGAAGGTTGGTTGAAGCGATGGGGATCTCGTTTCTTTTATAATTTATTTAATAAAATGACAAACGAGAAACTCATACCGGGTTCAAGTGATTTTAGACTAATTGACCGCGAAGTTCAGGAAGCCTTTCTTATGCTTAGGGAAAGTGATCGTATTACTCGAGGACTAATCGACTGGCTTGGTTTTCAAAGGGAGTATATTAATTTTACAGCCAAACCCAGAGAAAATGGCTTGCCTGGATATGGACCCCGTAAGCTTGTTAAACTTGCTATACATAGTTTTGTTTCTTTAACGTCGCTGCCGCTTTACCTATTTGGTTATTTAGGTTTTCTCATTACTGTTACGGCTTTACTACTTGGAGTGAGTATATTCATTGAGCAGCTACTTTTGAATGATCCATGGCGATGGAACTTTACTGGTACTGCTATGTTAAGTATTCTTCTGATGTTTCTAATAGGTATTGTTTTATTATCGCAAGGCATTCTAGCTTTATATGTTGCATCAATCCAAAGCCAAAGCAAGCATAGACCATTGTTTGTTGTAGATTATCAAAATTCTATCGGTCTAGATCGAAATACCGATGCTAAGCAATAGACTGTTTCGCTATTTTATCATCGGGGTAACGTCTTACGTGATTGAGATGAGCACGCTCTATGTCCTCCATGAAATTATAGGCGCAAGTGCTATATTGTCAGTCGGAATTAGTTTTTGGGTAGGTTTTATTGTAGCTTTCATATTACAAAAGTTAATTACATTTCGTAACTTCGACCGGCAGGTACGCAGTATTGGCCGACAAGTTGCGGGCTATAGCGTACTCGTAGCCTGGAATTATAGTTTTACTTTACTGATGACTAAATTGTTGTTACCAAACACGTCGGTTTATGTTGCACGTAGTCTGGTAATCTTGTTAATTACTAGCTGGAATTATATAATTTATCGAACCCTATTTAAGAAAAATAATTAGCTATGACTAATAAAAAGAGATTATCAGTTCCAAACAAACATGTGGTATCCGAAAAATATTCATTTCGTTTGAGGCTATATGTTCTGAGTACAATCCTCGTGTTACTTCTCACAACCGTTGTGTGGTCTTTGCTAAGTGCTAAGTTGAATCAAAACAACGCTGATCACTTAGTTAATACGTATTTGTTTCAGGATAGTGCTACTTTTCACGGCTCCCAACTACCAGGCCAGCATAGTTTATTAATAAAGTGGCCAATATTTTTGATCATAAAATTGATTGGTCCATCTAAGTTTACTTTTATTAGTTTCACAGTTGGCATTACTATAATGACAGTAGCTGCCCTGGCATTTATAATGCTAAAGATTGAACAGCGACCAAAGATGTTTGGCGTACTCTGCCTCACCCTTGCATCAACACTCCTACTAGTCCCTACTCAGCCACACTTAGCAGCTATTTTACCTGTTAATATGGCTATGCTCGCAACTCGTAACCTTGAATATATAGTTTACGTTGGCAGTTTGTTGCTATTACTTCGTCCTACGAAAATATTGCATATGCATTTTTGGCTAAGTTGCTTACTGATGACGCTGTTGATTGCTAGTGATAAACTATTTTTAGCAATGAGTTTGGGTGGTGCTTTGATATCTTTGGTATTCTACGCCCTTGTTCGTCGTTGGTCATTGGTAAGCCTTGCCGTCAAATGGCTGGTAATGACACTAATATCTGGGATTGCAGCGACAGCTGTTCTTTGGGCTGTAAATGCATTTCGTATTTTGCACATTGCAAATGAATCAACTTTGAGCCCATATAGTGCAGTTCATTCTGTTAAAGAACTAACATTAGGTACTATCTATGCCGTTACGGGCATGTTAACAAATTTCGGCGCAAATCCAGCACCCGATACCCGGGTTTTGAGTCGTATCCCTGAGCAGCTGCGACACAATATATTTCAGCCATCTGGCTTGAGCTATATTATCAACACTGGCATAGTAATATTGGTAATTGTGGCCATTTGGCATGTTTTTTGTGCGGGACTTAGACATGCAAAACAAAGGGACATACATCTCGATGATACCTCGAGATTAACATTAATGTTAATTTGGACGACTTTGGCCGCTATTGTTGTTTTTATAGTTAGCCGACATTATTATCCGGTCGATGCTCGTTATCTGAGTATTGTTGTGTTTACTGGCTTCTTGGCACTTGCTCGCTACAGCACTAAACACACTTTGTCCATTAAAACGATATTAGTTGTGTCCGTATTTATCTGCCTAGGAATAGGCGCAGGTTTTGTGAATGTTATAAGGGACTACGATGCTGAAAAAACAGCGCTAAGTGACACAGCTAATAGAACTGACCTAATCGTACAGGCACTTAAACATCACCCCGTTGATGTGCTAGTTGGTGACTACTGGCGTGTAGTACCGGCAAAATTAATTGGAGACGGACAACTTAATATTTTACCGTTAGAAAACTGTAATCAGGTACGAAATGTTTTAAGCAGCCAAAACTGGCAAGTTGATATTAATAATCATAGTTTTGCATATTTGTTATCACTGGACAACAGTCTAACTAATTTTCCTCATTGTAATCTGGAGCAGGTGATTAGTGACTATGGCAGACCCAATGCCAGTGTTCTAATAGCAGGCACTCTTGACAATCCAACCGAAAAATTACTCTTTTATGATCATGGCGCTCATCGAACTGATCTAACGTCGCCGATACAGTCATATAAAGCACCATCTACAGTAGTTCCAACATCTCTCGATCAATTAAATGGCACAACCTGCTCAGTGCCAACCGTAATGAATATTGTTGCCCACCAGGACGACGACCTATTATTTTTAAGTCCAGATTTGATTCATGATATTCATGAAGGACATTGTGTGCGTACGATTTTTATAACTGCTGGTGATGCTGGCAATGATCAGTTCTACTGGTTAAATCGAGAGAAAGGTTCGGAAGCCGCTTACTCATTCATGATAAGTAGCAATCGAGATGTCTGGATTGAGCGAATTATAAAAGTATCTGAGCATCACTTTATAACTGTTTCCAGCCCTCGGAACAATCCGTCCATCTCTTTAATTTACCTGCATTTACCTGACGGCAATTTAAATGGCGGTGGCTTTAAGCACACCCATAATGAAAGTCTTTCTGCCCTAGAAAATGGCAAAATTCAACACATACAATCAGTTGATGGTCAGTCCAGTTATACATCTGACGAGCTAACAAGCACGCTGGAGTCTTTAATGCATACATATCAACCCAGTGAAATTAGGACTCAGGCAAACTTTTTGAGCAGAACTTACCCTGATCATAGTGACCATATTGCTGTAGGGCAATATAGTAAGGCGGCATACGATAGATATGAGCTGAAGCAATTCGAAAATCGTCTTGTTATACCTATTAAGTTTTATGTTGGTTATCCCATACATAATTTGCTTGATAATGTATTTAATTTTGATTTAGACGAGAAACGAGCAGCTTTTTTTACCTACAGTGAATTTGATGGCAGCGTCTGTAATTTGATTTTAAATTGTAAATTGAGTACAACCTACAACGCCTACACGCATCGCCAATACCATGATATTAATTAACTTGAAAGACCGAGGATAGTGTACAAAATTAGCAATGTTATTTGATATTTAAATATAGTTGTTAGACATGAGCTTAATAGTCCAAGTTTAGTTTGGATGAGTATATCTGTCATTAAATAAAAAGGCTCTAGTCTTAGTTATTTAATTTTGTTATTTAAGATATTTAAAAACTGTACATAATGTTGTGAGTAAAACCAGGCGTTAAAAACTAGTAACGCTGGAAAAATGAGCCAGGTTTCTACACGTTTTCCAGTTGTAATACGCCATGCTTTAAGTGGAGGCATGCCAAACTTAATTGGCACAGGCAACAGCCAAGGAACGCCTTCTTTGGTCAGTGTGTCCATAATTAGGTGCGATATCATGCCAATCATAAAGGCCCACCAAACGATCCCAATATTTACTGAGGCCATTATGGGACGAAGAAACAATAACAATATGTGGGATAAATAACCAAAAAGTACCAAACCGATAATCGAGTGAGTTATAAAACGGTGACCACCCAACATTTTGTCAAATATTTTACCAAGATACTTGCCTACAGGAAGATTTCGCCAGAAGGGTGCTGTAGGTTGGTCAATATCGGGAGTAATGCCACCAATAAGATTTGCAAAAACAGCAACAATAATAGTCGAGAGTGTTATGCTTTGCTCTGGAATAATGAGGAACACGATACCCAATGCAGTAATAGCAGCTAAGTCGTGAGTGCGGGCTGTCATGATTATGTTTATTATATCAAACCCATCAAATTTTCAATAAGCTACGGACTAAAGTTTACATTGCTGGCATTGGACCCGATATTTATATTTGCATCGTTGGCACTCAGACGTACCTGGCCTGCAATCGATAAGTTCTTAAACTGCACGTTTGTAATCGTGCTGCCTGTGGCGGTGTTACCCTGGATTGTGGAGTTGTTGGCCGCAACATTATATGCCGTATAATCGGTAATGTAGACATTCTTAACGGTACCAGCCCCAGCAGTATTAGTGCCGTCGAAGTCAATTAGCCGTTGTCTAATATTATCACCTATCCTTTCAGATCGATTATTTAAAAACTTAATAGTGTCAATTGTATTGTCAGTACTCCAATTATATATAACCAAGGCCCTGTCAGCATGAACCACATCATTATTCTGGAAAGTGACATTACTCACATTGCTTGCGGTTTCGTTGCCAACCTTTAAGGCAGATTTTAAAGTCCAAAAGACACAATTTTGTATTACGATATTGTTTGAAGCAGAAGCTTGAGCCTTAACTGAGACAGCATCATCAGAAGTATATGCAAAAACACCATCAATGGTAACGTTAGATCCTCCATCAGGATCAGTTCCATCTTCATTTGAAATTGTTATGTTATTGATAATTTTATAGTTTATCAGATTAACTAAACTGGAGTTTCTGGAATGAACCGTAAAGCCATCTGAATCGCGAATTATAATGTCCTGTACGGTAACATTATTACTGAAGTTTTGTTGAATGATTTCATGGTGACGACCAGCAGAGCCACCGGTGCAACCACTTCCTGTATTGTTAAATAAAGCCGCACCACCACCCTGTATAGCGCCCCGACCGGTAATTTTAACATTTATGGCACCGGTGATTCTGACAAGTCCTTGCCCACCACCACCGTAGGTTCCATCGCAAGCAACGCTTTTAATGAGCGCTCCACTTTGTAAGTACAGATTAACATTGGACTTAAGGTCAAATGGACCAGTCAAGTATGTACCATTAGGTACGTAGAGAGTTCCACCGGCACCACCATTACTTGTTGATACGCTATTAATGGCGTTCTGGATTTGGGCAGTCTGTATGGTTGACCCAGTGTTATCGGTGACATAATTCATAATATTGGTCACTCCAGGATTACCTAAAGCCGGTACACTGACTTCCGGGGCATCAGCAAAGATGAACAACTTTTCGAGAACTACCCCACTATTATTTGTAATGGCCACGACAAGCTTGGCATTGGGTTTGGAGATTGAAAAGTTTAGTGACGTGCCATTTGCAGTACCACTTATATTATATGATCTGGGACTTACTGCAAAGCTTGATATAGATTGATTTGTAGCGTTGACAGATATATTTGCAGTCCCACTATAGGCAAATCTGGCATAGCTAATATCGCTGAAGTGTTCCACAAAGACTGATTGGCCATTTATACTTAAGGTATACGCAGTACTTGTGACAGCTCCTGGTAATTGGGTGTAAGTTGTTATGTTATTGACCGTTCCAGTTGCCCCAAATTGAAGGTAGCTCCCATTCGATGCATTAATATCATTACCAACTGATGCTGGTGATTTTATTGAAGAGCTCGATTCGGGCTCTAATTTTACGCTCGCAGAGGATGCATAGGTAATCAAAAGAGCTATAGTACCGACAATTGCAAAAAGTATAATGAAGATGATAAATTTTTTACGTCTCAACTTGGAGATAGATTTCAAAATTCTATTTTTGTATAAAAATAGGTAATGATTAATTGACACTTCTTAACTATACCCCAACATTTCAACTTTTGATTATTAAAACTATTATGGCTACATATTTGGGATTCGTACCCATTTTAACGGAAGTGAAATGAAATGAGCACAAAACTAAATAAATCTTGGAACTTTTCTTTTCTGGACAAACTATTGGTTGGGACGTTGTCCCTCACCTGTAATCGCTTCCTTCTTAGTTTATACAAAGTTTGTCAACAATTGGAACAACTTTGCGTTACCATTGTTGATGATAGCTTTTCATTGACGGCATATGGGAGGAAGGTGATTACCGAACTTCACACATTATTCGAGTGTGGCTATTATGGGATGAATCCGTGAGATGATTGTGATCACCAGTTGATATTTATCCACAACTCTTATGTTTATTAATTGACAGGGAGTAAAGATAATATGTATCCTTAGCTCATAATTTAAATTGCTGAAAGTAATACGCCCATGGCTAAAACTAAACTAAATTCAAAGAAATCACAGAAAAATAAGCAAAGTAAAATAAGACGAACTTTGACTTGGTTCAAACCAACCACACCAGCAAAAGGGATGTTGCTTTTCGTAATGGTGTTCTCCATCATGGGTGGTAGTTATATGGCATACAAAAGTTTTGCGTTAACTTGGAGCCAGGGCCCAAGTTCATTCCAGCTAGTATTTGGCTACTGGCATAACGGGGATAAAAATCAGGGCGTAGAGGATACACATAAGGTGGGGGGAGGATGCCAAACAAATAAATCCTGTCCGTATGTTACTCAGCTGTTTGCTGCTTCTAGGTTAAAGACCACAATTTACACGAACTTTAGTAAATACATGCAGCCGTTCTTTTGCGTAACTGCCCGTGCTCCCTTTCTGAATTCTACAAAAACTGGTACCAATTATAACTTCAATACCATAGTACGTGGTAGCCCAAGTTACACCGCAGTAGATAGCAGTTTTTATGCAGAACAGTCATATCAATACGGTAGGGCATGCCACCGAATGTCAGTACCAGAAGGTGGGCAATTCGTGGACATTACTGTTACAGCACAACCGAATAACACGACAACCTCGTATAATCTATATATTGCTAGTATTGATTTAGATACTCAAGGACTTTAAGGTAAAACATTATAATATTGATTGACTTCAACTCTGCTCTTTAGTCTATTTGACTTTTCACTAGACCTAAACCTAACAGGTTGAGTTAGTTATACTATGCAATCAGGTTTAGATTGATGCAAGTCTTGGCTGGGGATGAGGGATTCGAACCCCCGATGGTGGAACCAGAATCCACTGCCTTACCACTTGGCCAATCCCCACTAACAGAGATGAATTATACGTAAGTCATCCATGTTTGTCGATATTCAAACATATAGTGATGTAAATCACACGTATTAAGTGTTCAAGGACACTGTCCGAAAGCTGAACCTAGTATATAGTTTCAGATGTAAAGGAGGGGTGTGAAATGGCAGATTTTGATAATACGAAATTAGATACAAGTGATGTACTGTCTGATGTAGGCATTAGTTTTTCGCTTGACAAACAGTCTGTTGATTACATCCAATCACCGTTGGTCACAAATCATGACACGGAATTATTAAATATAAGTAACCTTTCAATACCTGTCACACAACGAAGGCCAAGTTACCTGCAATACATTGATTACGTTTAAGTTACAATAGTTTCATGGTCAAAAAGGCGCTACGGGTTCTGGGTATAGCTGGTGTGATAATCTATATTGGTATTTTTGCTCATGCTCCAAGCTTTCCTACGCCTGATAAAATATTTGTTTTATTGGTATTGGGTGGTTTGGCATTCGGCCAAGCATTAGAAGTTTTGAAAAGGTTTACACCGTTTGTTGTTCTGCTTTTAGTGTATGAATCATTTAGAGGAGTTGCGTCGACTCTAAATACACATGTAAATTACGATTTCATGATTAATGCTGACAAATTTCTCTTTTTAGGACATTTGCCAACTGTTTTGCTTCAAAATTTACTATGGCATGGTCGCGTACAGTGGTATGATTTTATATTTTATGGAGCTTATACGTTTCATTTTGTACTTCCATTTGCATTAGCAGTGCTAGTCTGGAAAATAAAACCCAAAAAATATTGGCGACTTATAACTACCTATATAGTAGTTTCTTTTGCTGGATTTTTGACATACCTGGCGTTTCCAGCTGCGCCACCTTGGCTAGCCAGTGAAAAGGGAATAATCTCTCCGCCAATTGCTCATGTATCAAGTGCAGTTTGGGCAGCCTTTGGAATACATGATTTCCCAAGTGTGTATAACAAAATTGCCCCAAATCAGGTTGCGGCTATGCCATCTTTACATGCAGCATATTCTGTTTTGTTTGTAATTTTCGTTATGTGTTGGTTTAAGACTAAATGGCGCTACCTTGCATGGATTTATCCAGCGTTAATTTGGTTAGGCACAGCTTACATGGGTGAACATTACGTTATTGATATATTAGTAGGGATTATTTATGCAGTCATAGGTTACTTTGCCTCGCCCTATATATTAAAAAAAATCCAGACTTTGTGCGAAAAACTTTTACGATTCATCAAAACCGTGTTAAAGTAAAAGCACTTTAAAAATTTGGGAAATATAAAGAGTGCAGCGAGAGATCTAGCTTGTAGACCTGCCAGCAACCCTTTCAGTTGGGTGCTCCATCTAGACCGCCAATGGCGGAAAGATATAGATTAATTCGTATCCTTTCTGCCAAATAACTTGAAAGGATTTTTTAATGCCAAAAACTAGACTATTTACATCTGAGAGTGTAGCTTCAGGACACCCAGACAAAATCTGTGACGCAATAAGTGACGCCATTCTTGACGAAATATTACGTCAAGATTCAAATGGTCGTGGTGGTATCGAAGCAGTAGCCGGTGCAGATCAAATAAGTCTTTTTGGTGAAATTAAAACTACTGCAAAACTAGACCTAGAAAAAATAGTTAGGAGTGAGATAACTCGTCAAGGATACATAAAACCCGAATGGGGATTTTCAGCGAGTGACTCCAAATTTAGCAACTATTTGCATCAGCAATCTCCAGAAATTTCCCAAGGAGTAGATGCTGACGGAGCAGGTGATCAGGGTATGATGTTTGGTTTTGCATGTGACGAAACGCCAGAACTTATGCCACTTCCAATTATGCTTGCACATCAGTTGGCCCGTAGAATCGACGAAGTTAGAGAAAAAGGCATACTTAGTTTCATTCGCCCAGACGGCAAAGCTCAAGTAACAATTCGTTATGAGGATGACAAGCCAGTAGCTGTAGAAAAAGTTGTTATTGCCGTTGCACACAGCGAAGATGCAACTGCAGAAGAGACCCATGAGGGTGTTATCAAAGAAATAATCACCCCAGTGCTAACTCAATACAAAATGGCTGTTCCGATTGAAGGTAACATAACCATAAACGGAACTGGATTGTGGCACATACCTGGACCGGAATCCGATGCTGGTCTAACAGGAAGAAAAATTGTAGTTGATGGATATGGTGGTTACGCAAGAGTGGGGGGTGGAGCATTTAGTGGCAAAGATCCCAGCAAAGTTGACCGTTCTGGTGCTTATGCGGCTCGTTACATAGCCAAAAACATTGTGGCAGCAGGCTTGGCAACTAAATGTGAAGTTGGTTTGGCATATGTTATTGGCCAGCCAAAGCCTTTAATGCAAACAATAGACACATTTGGAACAGAATCTGTAAGCGAAGAAGAACTTCATGCATTCAAAAACAAACTTATCGACACCAGTGTTAAGGGGATCATCGAAACATTAGATTTGCGCAGACCAATATATTCTAAAACGTCAGCCTATGGTCACTTTGGTAAAGCAGAATTGCCATGGGAAAAGGTCATCAATTAAGCTGATTCAATTTTGCCACACGCTAGACGGGGACCACCACTGTGGCCAGAACCAGATTCACCGGCTGTGTAGGGATCAGGATTGTCATGTATCATCAATGAAGTGCCTTCCTCTGGTTGTAATATTGAAACCGGTCCATTAGATAATGTAATCCGGGTTGTTAAGGTTTGAAGTTCACCAACACCGTTTACGTCAATGGATATACTAGGTAGGTCTCCAGCGTGATATCCATGATTTGCATCAGGATCGCTATTGCCACTTGGACCTGGGTCAAAATGGCCACCTGCGCATTTGAAACCATCACATTCGCAGTCGCCTTTTTCGTGAATATGCACGGCGTGTTTACCTTCAGTTAAGACTTTTGAGTCGCCCTTAAGGGTCAATTTGAGATGAACATATTTCCATCCATCTACGTCATATTCAGTAAAATCAGCTATGCCACTTACATCCGGGCCAGTTACATGAGCTTTTGCTCTAGCTGTTATTTTCTTATTTTCAGCATCTAAATCAACTTTCATAAATCCTCCTTACATATTACTTAAGTATAACATTCACGGAACTTAATAATGCTTGCTTCTCGTGGTATGCTTATGGTATAATATAGTGAAGGTAAGCGCCCTATGGCGCTTTTTAAATATATATGACACAAGATCCAACCAAAATTCGAAATATTGCAATCATTGCTCACGTTGATCATGGTAAAACGACTCTAGTTGATGGGCTACTAAAGCAATCACAAACTTTTGGTGCACATCAAGCAGAAATGGCACAAGTTCTGATTATGGATAGTGGTGATCAAGAAAAAGAACGTGGTATAACAATAACTGCCAAAGTTACTGCTGTTCAACATAGCGAATATCGCATAAACATCATTGACACGCCTGGGCATGCAGATTTTAGTGGCGAAGTTGAACGTACCCTGAATATGGCAGACGGCTGCTTACTTATAGTTGATGCTCAAGAAGGTCCGATGCCACAAACAAAATTTGTGCTTAGTAAAGCTCTCGCAAATGAACTGAAACCCATTGTCATTATTAATAAAATTGATAAATCTGCAAGTCGTATTAAGGAAGTTGAAAATGAATTGGCAGATTTATTTTTGGAACTAGCAGTCCATGAAGATCAGTTACATTATCCTGTATATTATGCAATCGGCAGAATGGGAAAATCATGGACACATATACCAGAAAATCCAGACGAAAACTCTACGCTTGAACCAATATTTAAAGCAATTATAGAACATGTACCACCACCAAAAATTGAACCTGACAAACCATTCCAAATGCTAGTAACAGCACTTGCTTGGGATAGTTTCAAAGGAAAATATGCGATAGGTAGAATAACCCGAGGTAGCGTAAAGCCCGGAGATCCTGTTGCTTTATGTAAAAAAGACGGTTCGATTACAAAAGCAAAAATTGACAATGTTTTTATGAGTCACGGTGTCAGTAAATTTGAAGTTCAAGGTGGTGTAGCAGGTGATATAGTACAACTTACAGGTATTAACGAAGCTCAAATAGGAGAAACAGTTACTGACAGCAACAACCCGGAACCTTTACCTGTTCTTGAAGTCGAAGCTCCTACCTTGAAAATATACCTCGGCCCTAATACAAGTCCTTTCAAAGGTACGGAAGGAGAGTTTACTACCAGTCGACAAATTGGAGAAAGGCTACAAAAAGAACTTGAGACAAATGTTGGATTACGTGTTGTAGAGCAAGGCATAGGTTTTTTGGTATCAGGTCGCGGGGAGCTTCATTTAAGTGTATTAATAGAAACTATGCGAAGAGAAGGATATGAGTTTGAGGTAGGTCGACCACAAGTTGTTACCAGAGAACATGAGGGGGTAGTCGAAGAACCATTAGAAGAGTTAATTATTGAAATTCCGGCAGAACATGTTGGAACGGTGCAAATGGAATTAGGTGCGCGCAGAGCTACGCTTAAAGAGCAATTTGCAAGTCCAAAAGGTGTTACTAAGCTGGTATATGAACTACCCACGCGAGCACTTTTAGGTTTAAGAAATGTCTTGCTTACCAATACAAAAGGTACAGTTATTATGAATAGTTTAAGTATTGGTTACCAACCCTTAGGTGCAAATTTGGAACAACTTCGTAATGGTGTGTTGATAGCTTTTGAAGCTGGTATAACAACTCCATACTCCTTGCAGACTGCCGAAGAACGTGGAGTAGTTTTTGTTGGACCGGCAGAAAAAGTATACGCTGGTCAAATAATTGGATTGAACAAACGGCAAGAAGACATAGAAATGAACGTTTGTAAGGCCAAACATTTGACTAACATGCGAAGTAGTTCATCTGATGGAGTTGTGCAGTTAACGCCACCAGTAATTTTTAGTTTAGAAGAATGCTTAGATTTTATTGAAAAAGATGAGCTTTTAGAGGTAACCCCAAAATCACTGCGATTACGTAAAAAAGAACTAGACCCTCACAAAAGAAAACGTGCCAACAACAAATCACAAAATTAACACATAGAAAGGCCTGAATTATAAAAAGGTGAGATAGTATATACTGGGAGTTTTTATGATATGTTTGGTTGTTTAATGAATTTATGCTTAACTTGTTAAGTAATATATGATTGAAATTTCTGACGCACAATTCGAAAAACTTATTAGTGATTCAATGGATGAGCTACCCGAAGAATACATCGCTGGTATGAAAAATGTTTTTGTTACTTTTGAAAATGCTCCAAATGCAGAACAAAGACAGAAACAACAACTCAGATATGACCAAACATTATTTGGACTATATGAAGGAATTCCACTAACAAAAAGAGGTGCAGGATACAACTTAGTTTTGCCAGATAGGATAACGATTTTTAAAGATCCAATTTCCCACGCAAGTCATGATCTATTAAGCCTAAAAAGCCAAATTAAACACACTCTATGGCACGAAATAGCTCATCATTTTGGCTTGGATCACGACAGAATTCATGAAATAGAACGAAACTGGCACTAATTGTTTGTTATCATAAGTAAATGTTCCATTATCGCAAGAATTTAAAAATTTACCGTAGCTTTCCGAAACCAGATAAATGCACGTTTTGTGAGAACGATTTGTCATTACGCAAACTAGAAATTACAAAATATTCCTATGTTGTTCCAAACCGTACTTTTTATGATTTATGGGAACTAAGGGCTGTGACTGACCATTTATTAATAATCCCTAAACGCCATGTACGAAGTTTGAAAGATTTAGCTCCTATTGAACGCAAAGACATTATGGATCTTATGTGCAAATACGAAGCAAAAAATTACAATGTTTATGCAAGAGCCGTAAAAAGTAAACAACGATCCGTCGAACATCAACACACGCATCTTATAAAGACTCACGACAAGAGTGCGAGGGGTTTATTTAATATTCAGAAACCTTATATATTTATTAAACTGTAGTTTTTATTAGAATTTAATTTTAGTGACATTTTATGTTGGTACCACTATCGGTGAAAGTCGAACCAGCATCGGGAATAAACTGAAAATCATAGCTGTCAGATTTGAGAACTACTTTTAAGATTCCATAGTCTGTCCCTTGATAAACTATCTGATTCGGCTGTTTACTTTTACCAGCTTCATATTTGTCACCACCCATTCCATTCGTAATTTGAATAATTCCATTAATCAAGTCAAGGCCACCGTCTGGGTTTTGTGGCTCAAATCTTTCATAATTATGAGAATGTCCACTTAAAACTAGGTCTGCACCTTTTGCGTACAGTTCATCCCAGAATGGTTTTGTACCTGTACTTGAAGGATGATAGCCTGAGCTAAACCTAGATTGGTGCCAGTATGCCAAAATACACTTCTGCCCTTTATTTGCCTCGAGGTCATATTTAAGCCAGGTTGTTTGTTCGCTAGTTGAGCTTGTGCTAATTTCTGAATTTAAGGCAACTATATGCCAGTTACCTAGGTTGTAACTATAGAAAAATTTACCAGGAGGTCCGGCTTTGTCTCCCCAGTATTGTAGATAGCCTGCAGCATCACCACCCGATAAAGATCCATGATATTCATGATTACCTGGAACCGGTTTAGTTATTGACTTTATTTCAGGCACCCCCCATGAGTCGTTATAGCTGCCAGCTCCTGTGTATTGGCTGTACGCACCGTCATCATATTGAAGGTCCCCCAAAGCTAAGACATAATCAGGCTTCAATGCTTTTATTAAATTAGCTGTTTCTCTGTGATGACAAGATGAAGAAGTTTTTGTACCAGGAGGAGGGCATGCAATGTCACCAGCTGCAACAAGTACAAATTCATTGACTGTTGATGGTGATTGATCATTAAATTGAATAGCCTGTAAGCCACTTGCTGTACTATCAGTTATTTTTGTAGCAGGGCTCGAAATGTTGATCGATGATTCGGCTTCTATACTTATGATTGGAGTTGCAGCTTTTGTAAATAGCACCAGGATTGTCCCGACGATTGCAAAAAGAATCAAAAACCAAAACATTTTATGGTTTTTGAATATACCTCCCAGATTGTGGATTATTTTTGCATATTTTTTCACTACCACATCTATCATCTTCTATAATATTATACATTGCTCAGGCTTTACTGATACAGCTATTTTCAAGTCTATTCTCTATAAATATACGTTTTAGAAGAATGTTTTTTAGTTAAGCGTTCTGCAATTCGACCCATAACAATATTCGTCGCATTTGTATCATTAATTTTTCTAGGAATGTCGCAAATTTCAAATATTGGTTTTTTCGAATTGTAATCAACCGCAACAGGTACAACTAAAGTTCCTTCTGATTGGAGGATTATTGAGGTACCTGTGCCAACTTTGCCCATTTGTATCATATTTGGGTCGTCATGACTAGGCTTATCCGTTGTGCCACTTGGGGCTGCAGCTAATAACACTCTACCTTCACTAAGACGTCTAACTACTCTTGAACGCATGTGTCTGTTGTGGCGAGTGGTTTCATCAGCAAGTACAATTCTTCCAAGTCCTTGCTTGCGAGCTCCTTCAGTACGTGGGTAACTTAAAAATTGTTCATCTTCAAGTAGCTTTAAAACTCCTACCGTAGGTGCCATCTCCTCTCCCAATTTATAAGCTAAAAATGCCACCATTTTACTTATAATAATCCCAGTATTGAATTCATAACCCATACGATTTAATAAACTGTAAAAAGCAGCATGTGTAATTGCAATATCAATCAAATCACTGTGGTTTGTTGCGAGTATAACATTTGAACCACCATGTAAAATTTCACCTATCCGACTTACATCGTAGGTTCGATCTTCTTGTTCATTCAAAAGATGTAAAATTTCCGGGTAGCTTGGATGTGCAAGTCTAGCGATGCCGTCAACAACTGCGGCAGATTGGGGGTCACCCATAACGTTAAAACCTGACTGGCCTGGATACAATTCGGGAGCATAAGCTAATAAACCCAACTTTCCATTAGAATGTGCTACGTGCTCTGCCGCCCATGACTGAAGATTGTCAATTAATTGATCGCCAGAGCCAATCCCATGTTCTGTCATAAGCCAATTGTAATCATTAAAAGTAATGATCTAAAAAGAAGATGTGCCATCAATGTAATTGGAGTGTTTTTAGTATATCTACAGCTTGTTTGTATGCATTGCTAGTTTTTGTAAAATCAATCGATACTTGATTTGTGGCAAAATCATCTGTTAAATCTTTAGACGAAAATCCACCAGATATAATGTATGTATCAGGCTCTTTACCATAGTCAGGCCCGAGCGTGTCTCCTTTAGTAAGATTATAGTTTCCTGCAATTAAAAAATATGCAAAATTGTCCGGGGTGTCCAATCCGAATTTCGTGAGAAAAGTGTTCGCGCGCTGTCCAAGCGCCGGTTTAGAGTAAATAAGATTTTCAGAAGGCTGTGTAGCATAGCCCCGACCAATGTATTTGCTATCTTGAACCCTCGCAGACATGCGTATGTTAATTCGAAAATTTCCCATCACTTCGCCTTTGGTTAGAGTCTTATACCTAAATTCTGGCGATTCAATTCTTACGCCATTATTTTCTGTTTCTGTAGAATTCCAGCTAACTGGGATGGTAAGTTTTATTCCTAAAAAACCGTTTTCAAAAATTTTAGTTTCAGTTATATCGTTGACGTCTTTTTTGGCAGGAACTACCGTAGTTTGAGAAATATTGTTCGATTTATTTTGTGTAATAGACTTTTTTTTGTTTTCATTTGATAGTACATATATTCCACCAAGTAATATAATTAATCCCAGTAGCATAACAATTAAAAGTTTTTTACTTCGTTTTTTAACCGGATAGAGTTCAGCCAACTTCAGAGGTTGGTGTTGGTTAGTGTCAACCAGTAAGCTTGGATGTGAATCTGGATTCTTGGACTCCATTTGTATAGTATGCACCTACAATTCGGTTTAGAAAAGATTCAATCGTGTATAATATAATCACACTAAATCGAGAGGGAACATGAAAAAATCTGCTATCGTTGCTTTAGCTGCAGTATTTATAATTATTGGAGTTACATTTCTGACTTCAAAATCATCTAAAAAGTCAAAACCTGAAGTCAAAACATTCGCAACATCTAGTAATACAATAAATTACTCTGACAATGGGTTCGATCCAATAAGCTTACAAGTTAAATCAGGAGAAACTGTGACAATTAATAATAAATCGTCCAGACCACTTCAATTTAGTTCTGACGACCATCCTACCCATACAAAAAATACAGAATTAAATCAAAGTGTACTATCGCCAGGAAAAAGCCTTGCATTTAAAGTCACTAAATTAGGTACATATGGCTATCATGATCATCTAAATTCCGAACAAGCTGGCAAAATTATTGTTAACTAGATATTTTTGACACTTATTTATTTTTAAGGATTTATTCTTAACAAAAGTAATTTGAGATTTTATATTAGTATATTGAAGGAATGCAATTTCTTTGACTCCCCATCTCTAAAAAGGATACTTATCCACACCTTACAACAAAAATGGTGTAATACACACAACGAAAAATATTGACATTAAATATAGGTAGGAATATAGTTTTTGATAGTCACTGTGAGGTGATTAGCAGCAACTCTAGCAATAGAGCTGATGTGACAAAAAAGGCCCGTAAAAAGGTCTTTTTTGTTATTATTTAATACTTGAACAAAGCAGAATTAACGAACAAATTATTCACGAATTAACGAAGAAAGTTTGTTGTCGTTGAATTTCTGAGTACCCCATTATTAATCTAGGGATTATTTACTGCTTTTATTAATCTAAATCATGGTCCAATTAAAGTCATTTTTAATTATGTTCCATTTATTTCATTAATATTTTGGGCAGGGATAGAGATACATTTAGGTTGTTCTTTTTTTAGAAAAATATTGGGAGTTGTAACCCTGGTGATTGTTTTAGTGAATAGATTTTAACGAATTTGGTATTGTGTCGGCTGAAACATGTTGTTTCTTTGCTAGCAACAAGAAAGGCAGTGCCAGTAACTGAATTAATGCACCAACTATGTACGATGTGCCATAACTCCAGACGTCGGCTACTTTACCTAACCCAGGTTGTATAACTACACCACCTGCAGATCCAATTAAGTTATCTGAGGATAGAACTGTTGCACGTTGTTGAGAGGGTATTAGGTTGTTCAAATATGCTTGCCTAATAGGCATAATACAAGCAAACACGACTGCCCAAACTATTAATACAGCAAGTGCTACCCAAAAATTACCCGATAAGCCAATACCAATAAGCGACATTGAACTAAGTAATGCACCACTAATTAACACAGTAGTACGTTTATGAAATATTTTACGAAGGAAAGGAACTAAATAACCACCAATAACTTGTGCTCCTGCGACTATTGCAGCCGCTAAACCTGCTATGGCATATGAACCTGTTTTTCCATAGAGCTCAAGTAAAAATGGTTGCATTGCATAAAATGCATAAAAGCCAACACCAGCACTAAAAGGGGCTGATAACATAATCCAACGAACAGGAGGATTACGAATACCATGATCAAACGATGTTTTTAAAATTATTTTCATTTCTTTAAAAACATTTGCACTTTTACGCGGCTTAAAACCTTCATCGTGCATAAGTGCCCATGCAACAATAAATGTAATAACCAGCATAATCGCTCTTAAAATATATGGTACACCGAGATTGCTATATTGCGCTATCACACCACCAGCTACAGTTCCTGTAAGCATTGCTATTCCACTTGCTATTTGGCCTTTTGCAAAAGCTTGCTCCAAAGTCCCCTTGTGTTGATTATGATTCAAGCCATCCACCAACCAAGCTTCGGTTGCTCCTGAAAAAAATGTAAATCCAAGCCCAAGCAACATTGATACTAGCGCCCAAGCCCAAAATGGACCATGAATATGCCAAAGCCATAAATAAAATATAGTTGATACAAACAAAGTTGCCGAACCAAGCAAATATGATGCTCGACGACCTACGGTATCTGCAACTACACCGGTAGGAATTTCGAAAACCACCTGACCAATTGTAAAAAATGCATTTGCAGAAAAAGCTGCCGTAATACTAAGTCCTGCGTCAAGTAAAAACAGTGTATTAATACCCCAAATAAATGAAGACGCAAAAGTACTTAATAACGTAAGTGTTATATACGTTTTTAGTATTTTTTCAGCTGATGTCTTCACGAGTTATTTTTTTATGATTATTTTTTCTTGTGTGGTCTGATTCGTCCTCGATTTCATGGCCCAGTATTTCTTCAAGCAAATCTTCAATAGTGACAATTCCAACAATTTTACCTTCACGTTCAACTGGCATTAGATGAGTCTTGGCGACAATAAATTTACGAAACATCGTGTCAAGAGCAGTCATGCTTCCCACGGTTGCGCATTTGTGAAGAGGTAAATCTTCAATATAGATTGGCTCCTCGTCAAAATCCACATCTACAAGGTCTTTCATAAGTAAAATTCCATGAAATTTAGAATCAATATTACCTAGAATTGGTATTCGACTCCATCCTTCTGCTTTTATCTCATTTATTTTCCCACCATCTAATAGTGTTTCGGGGTTTAACCAATACACTTGTTCGAGGGGTGTCATTATACTATTCACACGTTTTTCACTTAAACTTAGTGCACCTTTCATGATCTCGAGTTCGTCTTCGTCAAGTTCGCTTTCGTCAGACTTACTATGTTCGCGAATAATTAGTCCTAGTTCACCACGACTATGTAAAAGATAATGCTCGTCACCCAGCATTTTATCTAGAATTAGCTGAAGTGGTTTTGCCACGGGATAACTAAAAATAATCATCAGTCGAAGCATTGGACTCAGTTTGGCACAAAAAGTTAAAGCATATCGTGAAAACCATGCCTGTGGTAATACTTCTCCGAATATAACAATTAGAATAGTACTTATTAAGCCCGCGATCAATCCAGTGGTATGGTGTTCGAGGATCAAAGACGTAGCCGAAATTACTGCGACGTTAGTAAACAGTATGCTCGAAAGTGTCAAATGGTTGTTTAAACGAAAAGGTAGCACTTTTCTGGCTCGTTTGTCGCCAATTTTGGCTTTTCGTTTCAGGTCTGATGGCTGAAGCGACATGAGGGCGACGTTTAATCCAGAACATGCAGCAGAAAGCGATACAAGTAAAAACACCTCTAATACCAGCAGCGAAATTATCATATACTTGTACGAATTGTAATGCTAAAGTTAATTGCATGCAACAAAGTGCTACTATGATTGTGGTAAGCTTGATTTGTTAACATAAGCAAAATACATGCCTAAGAAAAAACGCTTTAAACTTAAGTTGTCCAAAAAAGATCGCAAGAAGTTGGCTAGTATAGCCATACCATTATCAGCTGGCTTGTTTGGTTTAATGATAGGTGTAGTATCTACAAAATATCTTATAAATCGACAAAACCCTACTAATCTCATATGGTCAGCTGATAATTCCGTTAAAATTCCCAGAGATCTAAGTAAATTTTTGGCAACAAAAAAAGATTGCAAGGCATTTCGTGGACCAAACTCTCCAGATGGGATAGGACTTTGGGGCGTTTACCAAGTATCTAAAGATCAATTTGCCAAAATTGCTTATGGTTGTTCATGGAATCTCTCCAGCTACATTATGGCTGTGGAGCAAAATGGAAAATGGGAACTTATAAAACCGACAGATTATTTCGCTCCATTTAAAAACGGTGTCGACCAATCTCAAGGTGCATTGCCTAATTGTAGTATCGTAGAAAAATATAATATTCCTTCTGATATTGAACCATTTTGCATAAATAGCGACGGATCAGTATTAAGTAATTCAAGAAAATAAAGTTACAAATTCAATAAATTTTTGAGCAATAAAGTGATTAAAATCACACCGATTTAAGTGATCTTTTATAAGGGTTAAGTTTAGCATTAATAAGACTTGCAATACTTTAAATCAAGGCATAAGCTAGAAGTGGAAGTGTGAGGCTTCCACAGACCCTAGGTTATTGCCTGGGGTCTTTTAGTCTCGTCATGATAAAATATTAACTAATGATTATTGGACTCGCTTCTGTAACTTCTATTAATTCTGTTATTTTGTTTTCCGTTATTGGTGGGCTCATATCGTTAACAGGTTGTTTATTGTTATTTGTTCGTAAACGCCCATCAAAAAAACTTATCACCTACGCTACGCCGTTTGCTGCCGGGGCATTGCTTTCAGCTGTATTCTTGGACTTACTCAAGGACGGGCTCAGTGAAGCTTCGCCACAAACAGTGCTACTTTCCACGTTAATCGGTATATTATTATTTTTCTTTGCCGAACGATTTTTGGATTGGTTCCATCATAATCATGGTAAGGCCGATAGCAATCGAGATCCATCAGTGCCACTTATAATGACGGGCAACAGCATTCATAATGCTCTCGATGGTGTTGCAATTGCAGCTTCATTCCTTGTCAGTGTACCTACCGGAATAGTTACAACTTTTGCTGTAGCATTGCATGAAGTTCCGCATAATGCTGCTGACTTTGGGCTATTGTTAGGCAAAAAGGTAAGTAAGCGAGGGGCATGGCTATTCACAATAGCTAGCAATCTTGGTACGGTTATTGTGTCTGCTTTATTATTTTTGCTAGGTACTTCAAATTCAATTCCGACCGGCATATTATTAGGTATGAGTTCGGGATTCTTGCTTTACATAGCACTCAGTGACATCATTCCAGAAATTCATGAAAATTCATCAAAAAAGAAGTTTTTGGATCCACAGCCATTGATTTTTTTACTTGGTGTAGTTTTAGTCGGCTTTTCAATCCAGCTCGCCCATAAATACATAGACGTCCAGCAGCCCCGAATGAAAAATCATGACAATCTATGCTCTACAATCAACCCTTATGACGCTCCATGTGATAACTTCGATATTCCTGATTTGAATCTGTAGCCCACTGCAATCTTGTCCTGTACAATAAAGATATGATTATTGTCGTTATTATTTTGGGGATATGCGTTTTGGTATTGCTAATAGGGGGCATAATCATATTAATTAAGAGCAATAAACCTGTCAACAATAATCAAAATGCTCTAATGCTCAAACAAGACTTATTGCAACTAAACGACAGTGTCACCAAACTAAAAGACGGACTACAGCGAGATATCAATGAACGACTTGATAAAAGTAGTGCACAGATGTCAAAGCAGTTTCAGACAAGTGCAACTATTATCAAAGATGTAACTGAGAAATTAACTCAACTGGAAAAAACCAATCAACAAGTCGGTGACATAGCCAGCGAGCTCAAGGTTCTACAAAATGTGTTGTCCAATCCAAAACAGCGAGGAGTGTTGGGAGAATTTTATCTTGAGCAAATCTTACAAAACCTGCTTCCCAATGGGACATACGAATTGCAACACAAGCTAGCTGATGGGATGATTGTGGATGCAGTTATATGGTTAGATGGCAAAATTTTGCCGATTGACAGTAAATTCAGTTTAGAAAATTACAATCGGTTGGTAGAAGCCAAGAATGAAGCTCGCCCAGCATTTGAAAAAGCTTTTAAAGAAGATCTCAAAAAACGCATAGATGAAACAGCTAAATATATTTTGCCAAAGAAGGGCACATTGGAACAGGCTTTGATGTTTATACCAAGTGAGGCGATATATTACGACCTTCTGGCAAACAAAGTCGGAAATAGTGGCGTAAATGGACGTGATCTAATGCAATATGCAGCTGTCGAAAAGAGGGTGACTATAGTAGGGCCAAGTACTTTGTCGGCAATGTTGCAAATAATTTCACAAGGGTTAAATAGTTTAGAAATACAAAAAGATACAGAAATTATTAGGAAGAACGTTGAACAATTGGGGAAGCATCTACGAGGATTTGATAGTTACATGCAAAAAGTTGGCAACAGCTTAGGGGCTTCAGTTGGACATTTTAATAATGCTCACAAAGAGTTAGGCAAGGTTGACAAAGATGTAGTAAAAATTTCAGGAGGAAATGTAGGAATTGAACCTCTATTAATCGACAAACCACGGTTAAATGATGATGAATAAATTGCAAAAATTGGTAATTACATTGTCTAGTTGAAGTATCGGCAATTCAATAGAAGTCTAAGATAACTGAACTAATAAATTATGTGAAGTTTTGAATTTTATGCTTTTAGTAAATAGTTGAATTAATAAATATTAAGAAATTATAGAATATTTACAAAAAAATTAATTGGAAGCATTCTTTTTAATTTACTTACTATTAATAATTAAGTCCCAAAGACTTTTTTGTTATTACTACGGTACTTAGTTTTTTAATAAATCAATTGTTAGGGCTGCAGTCCATGAGAAATTTGGCGCTCCTGCAGGCGTCCCATTTATGGGGCTAAAATACTCGTAACATCCAGATTGTTTTACCATTTCCAGCGTTGACTCAGTTAGCGCATCTGCATGATCCTCATAGCCCATACGACGAAGGCCGTCAATAATAAGCCAGTTAGTATTTACCCATGTTGGACCTTGCCAATATGCATGTTCGGCAAACCATTGCGAATTCATAGGTACACTTGGTATCGGATAGTTAGTTCCAAAAACGTGTTGGTTCTCCAGCATTCGCACAAGTTGGGCTGCTCTCTCTTTGCTAATTGTACCAGCGTATAATGGCATTAAAGTTGCTATACTAGGTTCTTTAAGTAAATTATGAGTTACAAAGTTGCGTGAATAATATTGTCCAGAATACGGATCCCAAAGTTCGTGTAATGCTGATTCACTTTTTTGAATGCTTTCAAGTAGTTCTTTAGGTAAATCTTGCTTTAAGAAATCTGCTATGTCTTTTAAATGCTGATTCGCCCTTATGAATATGCAGTTAAAGTTTAAATCTTCAATAGCGAAAAGCGATCCTGACAGAATTTTGTCAATATCATAGTTCTTGCGCCTTAGTCGTCGGAGTGCGCTATAGAACGCCAAAGCTTCAATGGAATCAATTCTTTCTTCTGCCGGCACTGTTTTGGTATCCCGACGAAAAAGATTTATTAACCAACCAGCTTTCAGTTTCTTAACGATTCTAATCCAAACAGCTAACTGATGTTCATGGAGCTCACTCATCCATGGTGGTGTGTTATCTAGCCCTGATTCCCAGGGATGTATTAGTAAAACTAATCCTTCATTATGTGGGTCTCTGTCTGTGTATAACCATTGATGATATGCCAGTAATGCTGGGAAAACTTGCTTGTACCAACTACGTTTTTCGCCTTTTTTCAATTTTTGAGCTATTTTAACGATTGCTTCTGCCAACATAGGCGGCTGTGTTATTCCACTTGTACCAACGTTGTCAGGAGAATTTGGATTTTGCCAGCTATGCCACATATTTCTGTCCCGAATGAATCTGTCTCCTTTTGCAAAAATCATATTAGGAATCATGCCATTATGCCACTGACCTCTAAGTAAACTTAGTATTTCTATTTTTGCTCTATCAATATCCAGATGTCTCAAGCCTATTGACACAAAACAACTATCCCAAAGCCACTGGTGTGAATAAAATTCAGCAGGCCCTGTATATTGACCCTGGTCATTCAATTCCAATACTGACTTGGCTCTCTCAAGAATATCTGGTTGTAAATCTTCCAATTCCCCTGAATCGATTTCCATGACTAAAAGTATACAGTGCTAACGATAATTCGTGAATGAAACAGGAAAGTCAAAATCTTGTGATTTGACAAGTTCCATAACATCTTGAAGCTCATTCTTGCTATTGCTTGTTACACGAATCTCGTCCCCTTGTATTTGAGATTTAATTTTTGGGTACTTTTCGCGAATTAAGCTAGTGATTTTCTTGGCATTTTCTTGAGACAAGCCCTGTTTGAATGATACTTCTTGTGTAGTTTTAAGATTGGCAACAATTGGGCTTTTTGATGTGTCTAAAACTTTTTGAGACTGACTTCTACTCGCAAGTTTTTTGCGTAAAATATCTAAAATAGCATCAATCTGCCAGTCACCACTCCCAGTTACTTTGAGACCAGTTTTATCACTATTTAACCATTCAATTTCAGCGGGGGTGCCTTTGAAATCATACCTACTGATCATTTCCCTCTGAGTTTGGTCAAATACATTATTCATTTCTGCTTTGTCAAAATCAGAAATAATATCAAAAGAAAAATTTGCCATATATTACTAGATTACCACAGATGATATACTGGTTATAACTATGGGATATTCAAATCCAGATATTGAAGATGTTTCAAAATTGCTAAAAATTCGGCAATTAAAACTTGATAACAGGTTTGATATTTTAAAATCAATTGAGCTAAAGTCGTTATATTCCCAGATTCCAACAATGCCAGAAAATCAACGAGCTGAGTTTGGCAAAGAGATGAATAAATTAAAAGCAGAGCTGGAAGATTTAGCAAATCAGAAACTATCTGTCCTGAAAAGCTTACAGCCAATTGATGTCACGGCGCCGTTTGATGTAAGTATACCATTTGACCAAAAGCCAAAACTTCTACCAGCAGAAAACGGCAGTTTACATCCTCTAACTACCGAACTAAAAGAAGTAGTAGATATTTTTGGGAGAATGGGATTTGTTCATCTTGATTCTCGCGAGATTGATGATGAATTTCATATGTTTGACTCGTTAAATTTCGCCCAAGATCATCCTGCGAGAGATGAATACGACACCTTTATAACCACAGAAGGGTTAATTGCACCTGCTCATGTTAGTGTTATGCAAAATCGATTACAAAAGCAATATTTGCCTAATCTAAAAATTAATAAGCCAATAAGCGTCGTTTACACTGGTAGAACATTCAGGAATGAGGATGTAGATGCGAGACACGAGCATACTTTTTATCAGGTAGAAATTACCTATATTGATAAAAATATAAATGCTGGAAATCTGATGGCTACATTTAAGACTTTTTTGGAAGAATATTACGGTCAAAAACTTGAGATTAAAAGTCAGCCATTCTATTTCCCATTCACCGAACCAAGTTTTGAACTAGCTCTCAGTTGTCCGTTTTGTCAGAAAAAAGGTTGCAATATCTGTAGTCATACTGGATGGATTGAATTATTGGGGATGGGTATGATAAATCCCAACGTTCTCGAAATGGGTGGAATTGATCCAAAAATATATACGGGTTTTGCAGGAGGCTTGGGATTAGATCGACTTGTAATGATGAAATATGGAATTGAAGATGTTCGTAGCTTTCACTCCGGAAAACTAGAATTTTTGAGGCAATTTTCATGAGTGACCAATCATTTCAATGCCGGGAGTACGTATTGCAAGATATAATCAAAGATTTAACGCAACATTGTCCAGAACTTTGTTTTAATAAAAAAGCCTGTAACTTGGAGTTTGTTCAACAATCACGTGAAAAAGATAAGGCTAGGATGATGCATGAAAATTAGTATTGATTCTATCCGTGAATTAAATAAGCGATACGGATCTGTCAGTGAAATTATGCCCAATGGTATTGACGAACTTGTCGATAAAATCGGTGCACAATTAGGAGCAGTAGAAGAAGTCATAGACCTAGGTCCAAAATACAAAAACATTGTTATAGCTAAAGTCGTGACATGTGTAAAACATCCAAACGCCGACAATTTGAGTTTGTGTAAAATTGATGATGGTGGGGTTGTCAAAAATGTTGATAGAGATAAAGATGGATTAGTGCAAGTGGTGTGTGGTGCATCAAATGTACGTAAAGGATTATTAGTTGCCTGGCTTCCACCTGGTGCTACAGTCCCGAGTAGTTTTGGCAAAGAACCCTTTGTCCTTGAAGCACGGAAACTTCGTGGTGAAATTAGTTTTGGCATGATTGCTAGCGCCCACGAACTTGCTATTAGCGACGATCACAAAGGAATCTTGGAAATTACGGAAGATTTTAAGCCTGGAACTGATTTTTCTAGAGCATTCGGACTGAATGGTCACATTGTGGACATAGAAAACAAAATGTTTACCCATAGACCAGATTGTTTTGGTTTTTTGGGAATCGCAAGGGAACTAGCCGGCATACAGGGCCTGAAATATACAAGTCCAAATTGGTATTCCCAAAATCCAAGTTTCCCAAAACTTGAAGCTGATGTAATATCGCTAAAAATAAACAATTCTGTGCCAAAAAATGTTCCAAGGTTTGTGGCAATTGCCATGAGTGGTGTAAAAGTTGGCTCTAGCCCCAATTGGTTAAGAGTCGAATTAGCAAAAGTCGGTCAGAAATCTATCAACAATATAGTAGATTATACAAACTTCTTTATGCTGGAAACGGGCCAGCCATTGCACGCTTATGATGCAGATAAGTTATTGACGATCGGTGGTCAGCGAACATCTATCAGTCTAGGGACTAGAATGTCAAAAATAGGCGAAAAACTTAAATTATTGAACGGCAAAGAATTAACTTTTGACGATGACTCCACTGTACTTATAACATCTGGGGACAAACCGGTAGGAATTGGTGGTGTAATGGGTGGTTTTGAAACAGAAGTAGACGGGTCCACCACAAATATTGTGATAGAATGTGCAAATTTTGACATGTACAGCATACGTCGTACTAGTATGAAATATGGTTTATTCACCGATGCAGTAACAAGGTTTAACAAAGGCCAAAGTTCCATGCAGAATTTGGCCGTTTTGGCCAAAATTGTTGATGAGATTTATACTCAAGCAGGTGGAAAAGTTGCTTCAAGAGTTTTTGACGATAATCATGCTAAGTCCAAAAACAACGTAGTTAGGGTAAGCGCTGATTTTGTAAATGCAAGATTAGGAATACAAATGGAAGCATACGATATACAGAAACTTCTCGAAAACGTAGAATTTGATATTGAACTTACTGACAACAAAGATGAGCTATTGATTACCCCACCATTTTGGCGAACAGATATAGAAATTCCTGAAGACATCGTAGAAGAAGTAGGAAGATTATATGGTTATGATCTCCTACCATTAGTTTTACCTAAAAGAGATCTAACTCCAATAAGTGAAGACCGTGAACTTAAATTCAAACAAAAAATTCGTGAAATCTTGGCCAAAGGTGGTGCAAATGAAGTTTTGACTTACAGTTTTGTTCACGAAAAACTTATCAATAGTGTTGGGCAAGATTCAAAATTAGCGTTCAAGCTTAAAAATGCTGTGAGCCCAGAACTGCAATATTATCGATTGAGCATAGTACCAAGTTTACTCGATAAAGTTAATTCAAATATAAAGTCTGGCTATGACGAATTTGTGTTGTTTGAGCTAAACAAAGCACACAATAAGCTTCAAGCTAAAGTCGATCAGGGTCTGCCTGAGGAGTTTAATTTGCTATCGCTGGTGTATTCTGCGAATGACAAACTTAAAAGAGTTGGCGCTGCTTATTTTCGAGCTAGAAAATTCTTAGATTATTTAGCGAAATCATTAGACATTGAACTGGAGTACCACATTGTAAAAGATCTTGATAGCCAGCCGTTTAAACCATTCGATATTTCTAGATCTGCAAAAGTTGTTTTGAAAAATACAGATATTTCGATTGGTTTAATTGGCGAGTTCAAGTCTTCGGTAATCAAAACCTTAAAACTTCCAATTCATACTTCCGGATTTGAAATTGATACAAAAGTTCTCATGCATGCATATACTGGTATCAATTCGTATTTGCCAATATCGAAATTTCCAAAAATATCACAGGATATCTCTCTTAAAGTTCCAATAAGTGCAACTTTCGCGGATATATTTAATTTTGCTTTTGACAATTTAGGTACACCAAAAAATACTCAATTTAGATTATTGCCGATTGATATATATCAAGGTGACGATACTCAGCACAAAAATATAACATTAAGACTCTCAATAGTTTCGATTGAAAAGACGCTAAAAGGCAAAGAAGTAAATACAATTTTAGAAAATTTATCAATAAAAATGCTCAATAAATTTGGAGCCATTCGGATTTAAAATGAAAAGATTATACGCCCTTGCCATTTTAGCTTCATTGGTTGTGATTATTGGGTTCGGACATAAGGTTAAGGCCAACACAAATGATTTTGTTGTAAATAGTTTTAACGGCGACTATGTTTTGAGTCGGAACGATCCACAAGGCGAGATGCGAATAATTGAACAAATTGACCTAACTTTTTCTGACAATAATCATGGCATTACAAGAGCCATACCAAACAGCTACAAGAAAAATTCACTTAAACTTAAAATTAACAATATTACTTCATCAACTGGGGCACCGAGCCAATATACGACTTATCAAGATAAAGGTAATACAGTTATTAAGATTGGCGACCCAAATAATACTATTACTGGGAACCAAAAATACGCAATTGATTACACAGTTCAAAACGTGATTTCATTTTACGACAATCATGATGAACTATATTGGGACATAAACGGAAATCAGTGGTTGCAGACATTTACTTCAGTAACAGCAACATTTCACTTACAGCAAGGATTAAAAGTGAACGATTCAAAATGCTATACGGGTAAATTTGGCGAAACTAATCAGCTGTGTAATATTTCAAATATCGGCGACGGCATTAAAATTGAAAGTCGCAGTGGTCTTAGTCCGGGCGAAACGCTGACAGGCGTTATCAGTATTCCTAAGGGGATATTTACCCCAACTTCTAATGCTGACTTGTGGAAAGATAATTATTTTAAAATATTATCAATAATATTCCCACCACTTTTGATTGGTGGATGGGCCTTGATTTACTGGCGTAAAAATGGAAAAGATTCGAAGGGTAGTGGAACAATAATACCTGAATATGAACCACCGAATGGCCTAAAGCCTTTGGAAATAGGTATTATTATCGACTACAGTGCTGATAATAAAGATGTAACAGCATCAATTATTGACCTGGCCATTAGAAGATACATAAGAATATTAGAAGTAAAGAAAGACAGGTTAATTGGAAAAGATAAAATCGAATACAGTTTAGAATTATTGAACTCAGATTATTCTAATCTTGCTAATTTTGAAAAAGTTATTTTGGATGGGATCTTTGCTGAAGAAAATTTAACTGTAGCAACCGAAAACGGATCAAGCCAGACGCAAAGCAAGGTTGTTGCAATAAAATCACTAAAAAATAAATTCTATATTACTATCAACCAGGTAAGAGATAGCGTTACGAAAGAATTAACAGATAAAGATTATTTTCCAACTGATCCCAGAAAAGCTGGTATGAAGTTGGTTTCACTGGCAGTTGGTCTGTTCATTGTAGGATTTTTAATACACAGCTTTCTTACGATAGGATTAATTATTGCAGCACTTATAGTTTTGATTTTTGCTGCCTTAATGCGCAAACGGACCGTTGTAGGTGAAAATACTAAAGAAAAAATCGAAGGTTTAAAACTGTACTTGAATACTGCAGAAAAAGACAGAATTGCCATGCTTCAAAGTCCCGATTCTCCATATGCGAACAAATCTAAATTACCGATTCAAACTGTCGACCTTTTTGAAAAACTACTTCCATATGCGATGGTTTTAGGTGTTGAGAATCAATGGGCAAAACAGTTTGCTGAAATATATACAACTCCCCCAGACTGGTATAGTGGGAATTGGTCAACTTTTAACGCGATTTATTTAACGAACAGTTTATCAAGTAGCATTGGAGCTATGAATTCAAACTTTTCTCCACCACAAAGCTCCAGTGGTAGTGGTTTTTCAGGTGGAGGTGGGTTTTCAGGTGGAGGTGGTGGAGGTGGAGGTGGAGGTGGCTGGTAGAATAACAAATATAAATTATACATATTCTTTTTACCTAGGACGTCGTGTTTACTTTTTATCTTTAAGAAAAGCTCCCGGAGTTGAAAGACGAGAAAAAATTTGGCTCAATGTAGAATATAAATCATTATTTGGAATTTTATGAAGCAGATATGGAAGATTATTAAGTTTACTTCGTCACTGCGAAAGTACTATATTGGTATTTCGATATTTACTATCTTACTCGCTGTAATGAGCCAGCTAGTACCCTTATTAACAAAAGCTGCAATAGACCAAATTACTAAAAATTCCGGAAGTGGAAATTCGAGCGTAATAATGGTGGCGTTTTTTGCGTTTCTTATTTTTCTAACCGATATCGGACAAACATATATGGGCAATATAAGTGGTTATTGGGGTGATATATTGGCTATTCAGCTAAGAAAAAATTTAAGTAGTAGATATTATGAGCATTTACTAAGTCTTCCACAAAAGTATTTTGATACTCAATTAACAGGAACAATCATAAATCGGATGCATCGAGGAATACAAGATATTGGCGACTTTATCCAAATGTTTAGTAACAATTTTCTACAATTCATATTTAGCACAGTATTTACTCTAGCAATAGTTGCTTATTATTCTTGGCCAGTAGCAATAATGCTGGCAGCATTGTATCCGGTATATATTTGGATGACAGCCCAGACAAGCACAAGATGGCAAGATTACCAAAAACAAATAAACCAAGATTTAGATATTGCGAGTGGTAGGTTTGCCGAAAGTATTGGCCAGGTAAAAGTCGTAAAAAGTTTCATACAAGAAATCCGAGAGTTAAAATATTTCGACAGGTATTTGGATAGAGCTATAAAAAATGTTGCGCCACAAAGTCAATATTGGCACAAACAGGACATTTTGCGACGAATAGTTTTAGCGCTTATATTTTTTGTAGTTTTCATGTACATATTTGTTGAGACTGCTAGGGGCAAATATACAATCGGAACGATGGTTTTACTAATTCAGTACGCATCTCTAATACGTATTCCTATTTTTAGTATTAGCTTTTTGGTAGATAGAACTCAGAGGGCAATTTCTAATAGCAAAGACTTTTTTGAAGTTATGAGCGAACGTCCAGAATCTAACGACAAACCAGGAGCGACAGAATTAGAAATATCAGACGGTGTAATTAAATTTGAAAAGTTAAATTTTAGTTATGACAAATACCAACCCGTATTGAAAGACATAAATTTACACATCAAATCTGATTCAAAAATAGCACTTGTCGGAGAAAGTGGTGAAGGTAAAACCACACTCGTCAACCTACTGCTCAGATTATATGAACCTGAAAGTGGCGAGATAACAATAGATGGTCAGGCAATTTCTGAAGTAACTCAACGGTCACTTCGTGAAAATATTGGGGTAGTTTTCCAAGATCCAGCTCTCTTTAGTGGAACAATTCATGAAAATATTGCATATGCTAAACCTGGCGCAAATGACAAACAAGTTGCCACGGCGGCAAAAGCTGCAAATGCTGATGAATTTGTAGCAAAACTTGAAAATGGCTATAAAACAGAAATTGGTGAGAGAGGCTTAAAATTAAGTGGTGGTCAAAAGCAGCGCATTGCAATAGCTAGAGCTTTATTGAAAGATGCCCCAATTTTAATATTAGATGAAGCAACTAGCAGCTTAGATAGCAAATCAGAATCAATGGTTCAGGAAGCTCTACAACACCTTATGAGAGGTAGAACAACAATAATAATAGCTCACAGATTGAGTACAATACAAAATGTAGATCAAATTGTAACCATAAGTGGTGGTAAGATTGATGAAATAGGTACCCCAGGCGAACTTGCAACAAGTGGTGGAATTTATGATAAATTACTCAAACTACAAAATGGCAAAGATAAAGAAATTACCAAGAAGAGACTCCAGTCTTATGATATTTCGGGATAAAATGAAAGACTTTTGCAATTCATCCTCTGATATGTCTGACTCAATGTTGGCGAAGATTATTTTTAAGAATTCGCTTAAATGAGAAAAGCAGTTCGAACGATAATAATTAAAAATGGTAAATTATTGGTAATTCATAGAAACAAATTTGGCAAAGAGTACGACACATTGCCTGGTGGTGGTGTAGAAATTAATGAAAGTTTAAATGAAGCTTTAGTACGCGAACTAGCAGAAGAAACAACTGTTCAAATTTCAGATCCAAGACTAGTATTTATAGATCACGCAGGTCAACCTTATGGAGATCAATATGTATTCGTATGTAATTACGTGAGTGGAGAACCACAATTGAGATACGATTCACAGGAAAAAATAATCCATGATTCAGGTGATAACTTGTATATTCCTGGCTGGATGCTATTGGAAGATTTACACACTAAACCATTTGTATCGAAAGATTTAAAACAACATATATTAAGCGCACTTAAGAATGGGTGGCCTGTTGGTGTTATAGAATTTTAGTGTTGCGCAAAATACCATATCGAATAGAACTGAATGTAAGTATACTAATAATAATTAAAAGGGAGGTAGTTTATGGCGAAAACGCATGAGCGTGTTTTTGCGCTTGCAGGTGCTTTGTTGTTTTTCGGCACCACAGCGGCGGTCAGCGTGATAGTAATTTTGCAGGCCAGGCAACAGAAAAAAATAGACACAGCCAGTCAAAGCATCCAGCAGATTAAGAAAGATGCAAATAATCCACAAGCAAACCAACAACCAAAGGAGGGCCAGTTGCAGGGAACTAAACTAGCAGATTTTCAAACAGTTGATAAGGTAGATAAACTAGACAAAGTAGACTTAGTACAAGGATCAGGTGATGTTGTAAAGGCCGGCGACACTGTAACGGCACATTATACAGGCGCCGTAGCTGCAACCGGAATAATTTTCCAAAGTTCTCATGATACCGGTCAACCTGTAGCATTTCCTCTAGATCAAGTTATAAAAGGCTGGACTGAAGGAGTCCCTGGTATGAAAGTAGGTGGAAAGCGTAGATTAATTATTCCTGCTGATCAAGCATACGGTGCAAACCCACCAAGTGGATCAGGTATCCCTGCAAATGCCCCACTAGTTTTTGATATCGAACTTGTAAAGATTGGAAAATAATCGATTCGAATTTTAGATTCTTCATTTTGGAAATCTAACTAAAAAGGCAAAAAGCACAACATATAGGGTATTTACAATTACCATAAACACTATATATAATGTAGTAGATAAATTTAAAAATCACAAACAAGGAGAAAATCATGGTCAAAAACATTACCATTTTCACTACAAACACCTGCGCTTACTGTGGCATGGTTAAAAAGTGGCTGGGAGCAAAAGGCTACGAATACGAAGAGGTTAATTTAGACACAAGCCCGGAGCGACAAAAAGAAGCATTCGAATTGAGTGGTGCATTGTCTGTCCCAGTAACAGTTGTTACTAAAGGAGATGATAGTCGTGAAGTTGTTATTGGCTTCAATTTAGCCAAATTAGCCCCCGCCATTGCCTAGAAACCACAGTCGGCACATTGTTTTTTAGAAGTTATTTGTGTTTTCTTGGCGAACTATGTGCTAAATTAAGCTCCATCATGCAGTTATGCCTTGAATTGTGAGCACTGTGATTCATAGGAACGATTTGATAGAATGATTAAGAATTAAGGAAAATATGGCAGAAGGCAAGATTAAGGAAATACATGATTTAGTAGTTGTAGGGGCGGGACCAGCTGCGCTTACCGCGGCAATTTATACTACTCGTGAAGATATTGATACTGTATTATTTGAAAAAGGTGCAGTTGGTGGACTGGCAGCTGTCACTGACTGGGTGGATAACTACCCAGGCTTTCCAGAAGGAATAGCCGGTTTGGAACTTGCAGAAAACTTGGAAAAACAAGCAGTGCGCTTTGGAGCAGATATTAGATATGGAGAAGTTCTTAGGCTATCAATTGAAGGCGACTTGAAAAAACTGGAAACAACAGACGGTGACATATATGCAAAATCAGTAATTATTGCGACGGGAAGCGATTATAAAAAACTTGATATCCCTGGCGAAAAAGAATATTACGCTCGGGGCGTACATTATTGTGCGACCTGTGACGGAGCATTTTATCGCGACAAAAAATTAGTTGTATCAGGGGGTGGCAATTCTGCAGTCCAAGAAGCAATATTTCTCACTAAATTTGCTAGCCATATAGATTTGTTTGTTAGAAGTACTATAAAAGCAAGTGAAATTTTGCAGCATGAACTAGCAAAACATTCGGATAAAATTACAGTACATTTAGGAACTACTACTGACGCAATAGTCGGCGAAGAAATAGATGGTGTAAATAGAGTTGTAAGAGTTGTAGGCAAGCAAGATGGTAAAAAAATTGAAATTGATACAGATGGAATATTTGTTTTTATAGGGCTCATGCCGAATACTCAGTTCCTATCTGATGGACCTATAGAGCTCGATAAAATCGGAATGGTTAAAACTGCCACAGACCTTGAGACAAATGTTAGAGGTATTTTTGCGGCTGGAGATGTCAGAAGTGGTGCTAATATGCAGATTGCGAGTGCCACAGGTGAGGGGGCAACTGCGGCTGTGATGGTACGAAATTATCTTGAAGAAAAAGAACGTATATAAATAGTGTTTCATGCGATGTCACTTTGTGAGGTCGCAGAGTTATGGTAAAGAAAAGCACGAACGTTGAAAATGCCCCTAACAATATTAAAAAAGATTCCAGAATGCCATACACATTCTTACATTCAGACGGATGATCGTATATCATTACATAAGTCCTAGTCTTATTTATAACCGGGAAAAAAATCTAAAATTAGATCTTCACTAGCAATACCGGTAAGTTTTAGTTTATTTTCTAACAATTCAGTAAAGGGCTCTGGACCAGAAACGTAGATTAATGGCTTGAGATAATTGCCTAATATATTTTGCTCAATCATTGGCAGAATTTGATTAACTGTGGATTGCTTTGAATTTTTGTCTGCTGTCAGAATAAAGTTTGGATCGAGCCTATATCTTTCAAATAAATTTTTAAACGCAATGTCATTAACATTATTAACAACATAAATCAATTTTATATTTCGAAATTCATCTGTGTCAATTAACCATTTGACCATACTTCTCATAGGAGTAATACCTATTCCACCTGCAACAAAAACTAATGGTATTTTAATATTTTTGGGTAAAACAAAATCACCCATGGGTTCAGATATTTTTACTGAGTCACCATATTTCAAATTAAATAATCTCGTCTTAAAACTACTCATTCTGTTTGCAGATTGTTTTGTAGTTATGCTTATTAATTTCTCGGTTGGGGCTGATGATAAAGTAAACCAACGTTTTTGACCACGATTGTCAACATTATCATGATTTAATGTCATCTCAATAAACTGACCTGCCGAATAATCTAGATTTTTTTCTGGAATAAACCAGAGTGTTTTTATATTTTTGGCAGTATTTTCAACTTGGACTAGTTTAGCTTGCATTTGTGTGTTTACGATGCTTCTTGCGCAAAAATTGGAATTGATCAGGCGTGTCTGTAGTTATACTGATATTTGGGTAGAAAACTTGTATGAATCGAACAATCCACTGTTTATTCACAGTATATACGATTATATCTAGTTTGTGGATTCGTGCCAAAAAATAAGTGAGGGGATTTAATAGCCAAAAATTGATATCAATCCCGTCGAATCCAAATAATCGTGCATCTCGAATTACTTCAAAAGGATTCGTATTTTCGGCAGCATAAACAGTAATGTCCGGCATAAGCTGACTAAAGGTAAAAAGTTCTTGATGATTAAAAGAAATTACGCAAGTTTCAGTTAAGTTTTTGTAGTTTTTGAGTGTTTTGAACAGTGGCCTTGCCCAGTGACTGTCTTTGCCTTCGATGAACAGAGGCGTATTTGAAGCAGCCGTTATTGCTTGATCAAGCGACGGCATATACTGTCCGTTGTTTAATCTTACTTTTAGTAGTTTCGAAATGTTATTTTCATTTATATTTAAAGATTCACTGCTGACTTTACCTGTGTTTTTATCATGGCACAAAACAAGCTTATTATCTTTGGTCGCTCTTATGTCTATTTCCACGGCATCAACACCAGCTTTTATTGCTGCCTTGATGCTTTCTATTGAGTTTTCCAAAGCAAGACTAGATGCGCCACGGTGACCAATTATTTTCATTCGTATATAGTGTACAATATCAAAGAAGTAAACGGAGACTATAAATTGGCTGATTTTAACAAAATTTTAGATGCCGGCGATGTTGTTGGAGGTGTTATAAACACAGTAATAGAAATACCAAAATGGTCTACTCTAAAAATAGAATGGAACAGAAAACTTGCAATATTTGAACTAGACAGAGTTGAGCCTAGTATTTTTGCCAAGCCATGCAATTACGGATTTATACCTCAAACATTAGACGAAGATGGCGACGAGCTGGATACCCTAGTATTGACAAACGACCCAATCCCTACCGGAGTTTATTTAAAAGGAAAAGTATTGGGAGTTTTGAATTTTGAAGATGACGGTGAAATGGACCACAAAATCGTGATAGTGCCCGCCGATGATCTAAACACCGGTGATGCCCTTGTTTCTCTAGAAGACCTCCATGATCAGTGGAAGCAAAAAATAGAGCATCACTTTAATCATTACAAAGATCTCAAGAAACCTGGAAGTACAAAGGTATTAGGCTGGAGCGGCGTTGAAGATGCCAAAAAAATCATAGTAGAATGCGTCGAACGATACAAAAAAGAAGCTTAGATGAAAAAGTTTATTCCCATTGATGCGGTTTTAGTTCCTGATGTTGCTGAAAAAGTTTTTGAAGGTGTAATTTTCGATGTTTATCAATGGCAACTTACTAGATTTGATGGCTCAATGGCGACATGGGAAATGTTAAAACGGCCTGACACAACAGAAGCAATTTGTATAATTAACGGTAAGATTCTTGTTATCGAAGAGCAGCAACCACATAGTGGAAGTTCAGTTTCATTCCCAGGTGGACGTGCTGATATGGACGATAATGTTTTGGATGCAATCAAGCGTGAAACAAAAGAAGAAGTTGGTTACGAATTTGATAATTGGAAACTAATTGAAGTGAGGCAACCTCACCCAAAGATTGAATGGTTTGTACACGTTTTTGTAGCTTGGGGAATAAAAAATAAAGGCGCAACATCTATTGATCCTGGTGAAAAAATTACCCCAAAACTAAAAACTTTTGAAGAGGTTAAGAAAATGACTCAAGCTGACAAGAATTTCATAAAGGAGGAAAGGAATATATTTATAAAACAAAATTCAATTCAAGATTTGGTTGATATGCCAGAATTTCACGGAACAAGTGTTGATAGATAAATATTGCACTTGAGTTAGTTGCACCGTACAATGTTACTAATAGCTAAAGCTTATAAAGGGGTGGTAATAATATGAAAACACGTGTTGCAATTAATGGATTTGGACGAATAGGCCGTAATGCCTTCAAGGTCGCATTTGACAGAACTGACTGTGAGGTAGTTGCTATTAACGATTTGACTGACACTAAAACTCTGGCTCATTTATTAAAACATGACAGTAATTATGGAACTTATCAACATGATGTTAAATCCGATGCTTCAAATATTATCGTAAACGGTAAACACATAATAGTTCTTGCAGAAAAAGAGCCATCTGCTTTGCCGTGGAAAGATCTTAAAATAGATGTCGTAATAGAGTCAACAGGTTTCTTTGTTGATCCATCAAAAGCACGCGCACACATAGATGCAGGCGCGCACAAAGTTGTTATTAGCGCACCTGCGAAGGGTGAAGGAGCTACAACAATCGTACTTGGAGTAAATGAAGATATTTTAGATAAAGCAGAAGATATAATAAGCAACGCATCTTGTACTACCAATTGCATTACGCCTGTTGCGGCAATTATAGAAAGTCACTTTGGTATTGAAAAAGCTATGATGACAACAATTCATAGCTATACAGCAAGTCAAAAACTTCAGGACGCACCAGCTAAAGACTTACGCGAGGCACGTTCTGCTGCTGAAAACATTGTTCCGACAACAACTGGAGCATCAATAGCAGCAGGACAAGCACTACCTGCTCTTCAGGGAATTTTTGGTGGCCTAAGTATACGAGTACCAACCCCAGTTGTATCACTAAGTGATTTTGTGATTATTACCAAGAAAAGCGTTACAGTTGAGCAGGTAAATGAAGTTTTCAAAAAATCAGCAAACGAACCATTTTACCAGGGTATATTAGACATAACAGAAGAAGAATTAGTAAGTAGTGATTTCATTGGAAATAGCCACTCTGCAATAGTAGATACAAAGCTGACAGCAGTTGTCGGTGGGAACATGCTAAAGGTAGTAGCTTGGTATGATAATGAATGGGGCTATAGCAATCGTTTGGTAGAAGTTGTAGCTGATTTGGGCAAAGCTTTGCATGATAAAGTTGACCATACTTCACACCACGAGTAGTTCCTTTCATTTTACATCAATCAACCACTTTAACCCACCACTACAGTTGATCAATTCAACACAAACAACTATAGGCTATCCTGGATTCAAAATACTTGCTTATGCTACAGTGTAATTATGAATATTGCGCTTAGTACTGATCATGCTGGATATGAGGCATTGAAATCACTAAAAACTTTCCTTGAACAACAGGGACATCAGGTAATAGATTTTGGACCAAAAACTTTTGACCCAGATGATGATTATCCAGATTTTATTTTTCCAGCAGCTAAGTCTGTTTCAAATGGCGAAGTAGAATACGGGATAATAATGGGCAGTAGTGGGCAGGGCGAAGCAATGGCAGCAAATAGAGTAAAAGGTGTTAGGTGTGCTCTATATTATGGTCCAGCAATCCCACCTGGAGCCGTTGATGTAGAGGGAAAATTTGCTGATGATGAATATGAAATAGTAAGACTTAGTAAGGAGCATAATAACGCCAATATGTTAAGTCTGGCAGCAAGATTTTTAACTCAAGAAGAAATCAGAAAAGTAGTTTCAATATGGCTTGAGTCACCTTTTTCTGGCGTAGAAAGACACTCGCGAAGAATTAAAAAAATAGATGAAACAAGCTGATGGCTGTAATTTGCCCCACTGTAACTGCATTTGATCCTCATGAATATCGAACACAGATTGAGAGAGTGGCTCCATTTACAAATAGAGTTCATATAGACTTGATGGATGGAGATTTTGCTCCTTCTGTGTCACCTAGCTTGGACGAAATTTGGTGGCCTCATCATGTGCAGGCAGATATACACTTGATGTACAAAAAGCCAATGGACTATGTTGAAAAACTTATAAAAATGAATCCAAGAATGGTTATAGTTCATAATGAATCCGAACTACATCACATGCATTTTGCCGGAGAGCTTCACAAAGCCGGAATATTAGTGGGTTTGGCGATTTTACAAAACACGCCCATTGAAAACGCCTATCAAATTATGCACAGTTTTGATCAAGTATTAATATTTAGTGGAAATTTAGGTTATCACGGGGGTGAAGCCGATCTAGGACTTCTTGATAAAGTGCAAAAAGCCATTGACCATCATCCGGATGTTGAAATAGCTTGGGACGGTGGGATAAATTATCATAACGCCAAACAACTTGTCGATGGTGGAGTAGACGTTTTAAACGTAGGTGGATATGTACAAAAATCAGAAAATCCCAAAAACGCTTATGATAAACTGTTATCAGTAATATCTTAAGTGTGGTTATATGATGAATAAAATGACAATTGAAGAGTTAGAACTAAAGGCAAATACAATTCGCGAAGACATTATCAAAATGTTGGAGCATGCCAAAAGTGGGCACAGTGCTGGTCCTATGGGACTTGCGGATATTTTCACTGCTCTCTATTTTGACGTGATGAAACACGATCCAAAAAAACCCAACTGGGAAGATAGAGACATAATACTTCTTAGTAATGGGCATTGTGTGCCAGTTCAATATGCGGCTATGGCAAATGCAGGATACTTCGATAGAAAAGAACTCATGACTCTACGTGAGTTTGGGTCGCGACTCCAGGGTCATCCTGAACGAAAAAAATTACCTGGCTTAGAAAACACTAGTGGACCCTTAGGATGTGGGCTTAGTCAAGCGTGTGGAATGGCCTTAGCTATGCGAATGGATAAAGCGACTCACAGATGGATATATGTTGTCATGGGTGATGGCGAACAGGATGAAGGCAATGTTTGGGAAGCTGCAATGCTAGGAAGTAAGTACAATTTAAATAATATAATTGCAATTACAGATAGAAACAATATACAGATTGATGGTCCAACTGAATCAGTTATGCCCCTAGAAGATTTCAAAGATAAGTGGGAAGCATTTGGATGGCATGTTCTTGAGATTGACGGAAATAATATGGAGGCTATTATTGATGCTTTTGCCATGGGTAGGGCGATTGTTGAGAAACCGACGATGATAATAGCACACACTATTCCAGGTAAAGGTGTTGACTTCATGGAATATGATTTTCACTGGCATGGTACTCAACCAAATCATGAACAAGCTATAAAAGCACTACATGAACTGCGAACTCTTGGGGGAAAGATAAAGAGTGAACATGAATAGTTTTTTGCAATTATATTTAGAAACGCATTATTTCATCTTTGGATTCACGTACACGAGTCAGGATAATTCGAAGAAATCTCTAGTTAAGTCCAGTATACTCGAGTCATTGACTTACTCATTGGTGGAGGTAAAATGACAGATTTGCATTTAATTTCTGATATATTGGGTAGAGATATCGCTTTAGAGCCAAATCGTAAAGGGTTTGGAAAAGGTTTATTGGAAGCTGGCAGACGAAATATTAATGTTGTTGCAGCATGCGCCGACTTAACCGATTCGACGCAGATAAGCTTATTTAGAGACGCCTTTCCTGATAGATTTGTACAAGTAGGCGTTGCTGAGCAAAATCTAGTTACGGTTGGTTCTGGGTTGGCAGCAATGGGCAAAATACCCTTTGTAAGCAGTTACGCTGCATTTAGTCCTGGGCGCAACTGGGAACAAATACGAACAACTATTTGCTTGAATGACTTGCCAGTTAAAGTTATTGGGTCTCACGCAGGACTATATACTGGTAAAGACGGAGCAACACATCAGATGCTAGAGGATATTGCACTTATGCGAGCACTTCCGAACATGGTTGTACTGGCGCCGTCAGATAGTTTAGAAGCTGAAAAAATGACAATTGCCATGGCAGAAGATTCAAGACCAAACTACATGAGACTCGCAAGAGAACCTATCCCAGTAATTACTTCAGAAAAAACTCCTTTTGAAATTGGTAAAGCTTACGTTTTTGCTCCTGGCATTGACGTGACAATTATTTCCACAGGAACTATGACCTACCAGGCGCTTGTGGCGGCTGAACGGTTATTCAAAACTGGAATCGATGCGGAAGTTATACACTGTCCAACTATAAAGCCGCTTGATAGCTACACTATTTTGGAAAGTGTACGTAAAACAAGGGCAGTTGTAACAGTCGAGGAAGGCCAAATTAATGGAGGGTTGGGTGGCGCAGTTGCTGAGCTATTAGCTGAAGAATTTCCAGTTCCAATGCGTAGAGTGGGAGTCAAAGATCGGTTTGGTGAATCTGGCGATCCGAGCGAATTACTCGAACATTTTGGGCTTACATCAAAACACATTATATTAGCTGCACATATTGTCGTTGATAAAAAACCTGTATACATTAAAAAAACAAAATAGCCGGATTAATTAATATACATAATTTGCTTCCTACAAGCATAACCAGTTACAATAATAGTTCTTATGTCTTCAACTCTTAACCAAATGAGACAAAATAGTAAGCGAGCTCGGGAAGCTATGTTCAGGGCACGCTCAGAACATTTTGCACTTGGCGCATTTAACATTGATAATCAAGAAACTTTGATAGCAATCGTAAGAGCAACTGCTAAAAAAAATGCTCCCGTGATAATACAAGCAAGTCAGGGAGAAGTAGATGCTCTTGGTCTTGAAAACATTCGTGATATGGTAGACAACTATATTGAAGAATATGGCGTGGAATTATATTTAAATTTAGATCATAGTCCTACTGTTGCGGGTTCTATAGCCGGCATTGAGGCAGGATTTGAGTTCATACACATAGATATTTCGCAGGCGCGTAAAGATGCCAGTATGGAAGAAATTATTGTTGAAACTCGCCAAGTTGTAGAATATGCAAGACTTACAGGTGCCTCGGTAGAAAGTGAACCTCACTATTTTGGTGGTGGTAGTAATTTGCACAAGGAAGCTATAGATTACGAAGAAATCAAAAAAACTTTCAGCACACCCGAAGGCGCTAGATCTTTTGTTGAGGCCACAGGTATTGATACTTTTGCAGCTGCTGTGGGCAATTTACATGGCAAATTTCCAGTACCAAAAAAACTAGATTTGGATCTACTCTCTGAAGTTAGGGAAGTTTTAAACTGCAACATTAGCCTACATGGAGGTAGTGGTACGCCTGGTCATTATTTTAAATCTGCCACACATGTAGGAGTTAGCAAAGTAAATATTAATACAGATTTAAGGATAGCTTTTAGAAATACGTTAGAACAAGTTTTGGCTGAAAACAAATCAGAATATGCAGTAGTAAAACTAATGGACAAAGTTATAGATGCTGTGCAAGAAGTCGTAGAAGAAAAAATAGACATGTTCAACGCTGCAGGGAAAGCGCAAATTATTGGTGGTGCTTTTAACTCTGTTGGCAAAAAACCTATTGATGATGAAGCATTTAACTAAGCTTAGATTATCAACCCAAGCACACAAGGGTAATTAAGTTAGGCTGTGTAGAATCCAATCACGATCAATTTATTTCAAAAGTTGAACAACAAAAAGTGGCAATAAAACTGCGATAGTAGTTATTTCGACCAAAATACCCCATGGACGTTCAAAAAGTTGAATTTTTCTGTGAAATTCCATGAATTTATTTTTAGTCTCGATGTGTAAAGTTCGGTTTTGCTTGTAATAATGCTGTACCCAGATAACATCCGGACTATATGCAGTCCAGCCGACTATTTCCATATTCCATTTACGAAATACAATCGCAATCATCGCAATTGAAAGTGCAACAAAAATATCGGTGTATACAATTGCCCTATATGTGGAAGATTTATTTCTTTGATCTAGAGGAATGCCATAATGTGGTAATGCATCTAAAACAAAATGCGACGCAAATGCTACTGGCAAGGCTAATGGTAGGGGTAGAAAAGCACCGATTAAAGCTCCAGACAGAGCATGGTTTGTTGCCAGCATTAACAATACTTTAGCATACGTGTATTTGCGAGCATAGCGAGTCTGTTTGTAAATATGATAGAATAAGCATAAGTAAAAAAGTGGGGTGGTAAATTGAGTGAAATAGAAGTTTTGGCAATTGGTGATGTAGTTACTGACGCATTTATTAAACTACTTGATGACCGAGCGCATACTTTTGAAAAAGACGGTATCAAATATCTGGCAATGCCTTTCGGCACCAAAGTACCATTTGATCATGCAACAGTCATTGAAGCTGTCGGGAATGCCGCAAACGCAGCAGTTAGCTTTGCCAAATTTGGAATTAAAAGTGGTTTGATTTCTAACGTGGGTGGCGACAGTCACGGTAGGGATATTCTGAAAGCCCTGCATGACAAAAAGGTTGATAGTCGTATGGTTATTGTAAATCCAAACAAGTCTACGAACTATCATTACGTGCTTTGGTACAAAGAAGAACGAACTATTCTTATTAAGCATGAAGAATATGATTATCACTGGCCAAGATTTCGAGAAATTGATATACCAGAATGGGTTTATTTTAGTTCTATAAGCAAAAACAGTCTAGAAAAATATCACGATTTTGTAGAGGATTGGTTAGAAGAAAATCCTGAAGTAAAACTAGCATTTCAACCTGGAACATACCAACTTGAGGCTGGAGTTGAGAAATTAAAAAGACTTTATGGTCGAACAGAAGTTTTAGTATTAAACCGAGAAGAGGCAGTTCAGGTAACTGGTGCAAATTATGATGATGTTCACGGATTAATTAACGCTCTACATAGCTACGGTCCAAAGATAGTATGTGTAACAGATGGACCGTCAGGTGCATATGCATCTGACGGTACCAACAAATACAAAATGCCACCATACCCAGATCCAGCACCTCCATTTGAGCGAACAGGGGCAGGGGATGCATTTGCCAGTACTTTTGTTGCAGCTCTTATACAGGGTAATAATATTGAAGGAGCGCTGCAATGGGCCCCAATTAACTCCATGAATGTTGTGCAACATACGGGAGCCCAAGAAGGATTGCTGACAGAACACGAAATTGGCGAATTACTCAAAAAAGCCCCAGACTGGTATAAGCCCGAAAAATTCTGAGATCTAGCTACTAGAACTATTCTATGTTATAATAACTCTTAATAATCTTGGAGATAGTTTTGAGTAATGCGTCTGCCGAAACGGCACCAGTCAATGGGTATTGGGATGTATATCTTCCAACTGAGCCACCGCATTATAGAATTACAGATATTGATATACTTCAATGGGTTGAGGAAGGTGTAAATACACTACTTTTAGACGCTGAAGCTACATTGTGTGAAACAGGCGTCGCAGAAATAGTTCCTGAACATGTAGCATGGATTCAAGAAGCTCGTGAAGCAGGAATTGAAAATGTAGCTCTTTTATCTAACTTTCGTGTCAATGACGAAATTGATAGAGCGTTATTGGCAGGATGGGGTGATCAAGTAGGAGCCGATCGAATATTTTTTCCAAGTGATAGTAAAAGACGAAAACCAAGTCCGTATATGGTATTTCAAGCCGAAAATTATTTTCAGGTTGATCCAAATCAAATGGGAATTGTTGATGATAAGGCTTCTGCAGGGATTCGCTCTGGAAGATTTTCGGGCGTTAAACATCTGGGCTGGACAAGGCCATTTGGTGAAAACAGACACATTGGCGACAAATTAATACGTGATCCCTTTGAGTCTATCATGAGAATTCGGGCACATATGTTGCTTACTCCATCAGTCCGAGATCAGTTAGGCCCTGTTTTAGGTGAAGCACTGGGTGTGGATTCTTTGGCAACCGTTACGGAACTTTTTCACGAAGAATCTATGCCTGATGGCAAAGACAAAATTGTTGGTTTGGGGGTTGAAGACATCCCACTGTCACCGGAACAATTAGCGCAATTAAAAGAACCAGTGTATACAAGAACATTAAATTTGGTTAAGGGTGCGATTGATTACTATAGTGAACAACCGGCCGAAAAATTAAAAGCCTACTTACATGAACACGGCCGAACAACAGCAGACTGGCTAACCTATTCACGGTTGGCTATAGCGGCGGGCTTAATTGCTTTAAATAAAAGCGAGCTAGATACTGAAACGATTCGCAAAATTTCTGCAGGTCTTAAGGTACTCAATATTTTGACAGATGTAACTGATGGACCAGCTGCCAGAGCTCATAAAGACGGTGCAACCGAAAAAGGTGGTTTCATAGATCAAAATATTGACCATATTGAATCAGCAATAACTGATATATTCACCCTAGTTCCTCTAGAATCAATAAGTATACTTGAAGCGCTTATTCCTGTTGCCCGAGACGTTGGTATGTTGGCATTACGTAGGCCATTTAGTCATCGCGGAATTGACACAAAATCAATAGTCTCGGGTAAAGTCGCTACAGGATTACTTGGAGGATCTCAACTTTTTGATTTAGCAACCGGTTCTCGATTTCCAAATACAAGTAAAGGATTGCGCCACGCTGCTTTGATTGCAAAAATAGGTAGTCTAGCACAAGCTCCGTTTTCCTGGATAGAAAATCATGAATTCGAATTGCATGAAAAGATACAGTCAGAACGTACATCCAGATTAAAGAATATTCGATCAATAATGGTATGAAATAGCCCCAGCAACTTTACTCATTTAACCTCTGATGATATGCTTATGGTAATCAACAAAGGATAAGCAAAACATTGTGTAAATTGGTAGCAGAACTGGTGGGGGCAGACAATCGCTTAGTTCGAGACATGTTTGCGCGTATGGAATTGCATTCTGGAGCTCCTGGAATTGATTTGAGACTTACCGGAGAAATATATGGTCGTTTACATATGAAAATTCGCGAATTGGGTCTTGATCCTAACGACACAACTCCCCATGAGCTATATCATGCACTACTTAGTTTGACATCTTTACACGATGAGTTTTTGGTTAAGCGCCTAGATATTGATGATCCAAACGACACAGGTCAGATTTCAAATGCTGTTGTAAAAATCATAAACCACATAAAATATCCAAAACACTCATGGGCTCTTAAATCCACAGCGGCAAAACGACTTTTAAAAGCTACCCCACCAAAATTACTCATGAAGCAACTAAATTATCGATCTGTGGATTCATTACTTAGAAGAGAACCTGCTTCAATTTTAGTTACTATAGCACGACATACTGAACCAACCCAATGGCAGGAGAAGTTTGTAAATTCGTATAAAAAACTTCGGCCAAACGATTTTGAAGTTCGTGACATAGAAGTTGTTCACTTATCGGACAAACGATGGGAAAAAGTGGGCAAAGCACTCGGAGGTGCTAAACATAACAGCATCGTACATTCGCCAGAAGCTGGAGTTGTGATACTACTCCCGGTACAAATAAATAAGCCAAGAGGACTTACTTTGGTTAGTATCTTACTAACATTACACTACATAAATGAAATAAGAGCATTTAGCACATACTGTAAATTTCATCATATGCGACCAGATTTTAGTAAACTGCTTATCGAGCATGTTTTGAATCAAAAACAAGACCATGTTTCAATTGCTGGTCACCCTGTACATTGGCGAGTTATACATAGGTATTATGGTTCAACAGATAAGTTAAATCACCCTGAGTTGTTTGAGCCACATGTTCAACCAGAAGATTTGGCATATCGCAAAGCTGAGGATGTGTTATTCAGACTTGAACCAGCGCTTCATTTTTGGCACGATACGGATTTTCTAGGGTTGCCACAGCCTGACGGGCCAATCAGTTTTAGCCTGACAGACATGGCAATGAATTTGGTAAACAAGCTTAATTTCGAAGGCAGAGTTAATTACCATATGCAGGAAAGTCTATGGAATGAAGTATATTTTAGGTATTTCGGCCAAAGGTCTTTAGAAAACCAAATTTTGTATCAACTAGACGAGCAATCGACACTAGAACGGCAAACTGCCATGGATATGGATTTTGTAGTATGAATTACGCCATATGCGTATCCGGTGCAGCTTCTGGAAAAACAGTGAAATCATCATCTGGATTAGCTGAAAGGTTAGGGGTTGAAATTGCTAAGCAAGGCCACATGATAACCACCGGAGCAACAGTCGGTTTGCCATTCTATGCAGCAAAAGCAGCAAAAGAAGCTGGGGGTATCAGCATAGGCTTTTCACCTGCCTCATCCTTGAGAGAACATGTTGCTAAGTATCGACTGCCAATAGGAGTATTCGATTTTATAAATTTTACAGGTATGCATTATGTTGGAAGAGATGTGCATTTAGTCCAATCAAGCGATGCAATTATAACAGTGGGTGGTAGATTTGGCAGTTTACACGAATTTACCACTGCACTTGAATCGCATATGCCATGTGGTGTTCTGACTGGGAGTGGTGGTACCGCAGACATAATCGAAGAGTTGATGGAACGTCTAGAGCCAATAAATAGAGAAATGGTTATTTTTGATGACAACCCCGAAAGACTGGTCCAAAAAATAATTAAAATGTTGGATGTTGAATATAGAGAAATAAATACGAAAGCCCTAAGTGCCGAATGGTTTTTGGGAAACGAACATCACCACCAAGGCTAAAAACTATATTATCGTATCGTTGAAGAAAATTGCTACAATGTGTTGATGACTAAGTTCCAACTAAAGTCTTATTATTCGCCAGCAGGTGATCAGCCAACTGCTATAGCAGCACTTACAAAGGGGCTAAATAATGGCATCAAAGAACAGACTTTGTTGGGTGTAACCGGTTCTGGAAAAACGTTTACTATGGCAAACGTTATACAAAATGTGCAAAAACCAACTCTTGTGCTAAGCCACAACAAAACTCTTGCTGCCCAGTTATACAACGAATTCAAAAGTTTTTTCCCAGACAATGCGGTTCATTATTTTGTAAGCTATTTTGACTACTATCAGCCCGAAGCATATATACCAAGAAGTGATACATATATAGAGAAAGATAGCCAGATAAACGAAGAAATAGATAGATTGCGTCATGCTGCAACAGATTCACTGCTTTCTAGAAAAGACGTTATTATTGTGGCAAGTGTTAGTTGTATATATGGGATTGGTTCTGTGGAGGACTATGATAGCCTGTCTGTAGTTATCAAAAAGGGCGAACGACGGATACGAGACAAACTGCTTCGGCAACTCACAGATATACAATACCAGCGAAATGACATAGATTTCCATCGTGGAACATTTCGAGTTCGTGGTGATGTACTAGATATATTCCCTGCCGGGGAAGAGGTTGCCTATAGAGTTGAGTTGTTCGGCGACGAAGTAGAAAGGATTACACAAATAAACCCACTTACGGGAGAAATTGAAAATATTCTTACAAGTCTAAAAGTATTTCCTAGTAGTCATTACGTTACCCCAGCTGAAAAGTTAAAAGGTGCTTTGGTACAAATCCAAAACGAACTAGATGATCGTTTGAAATATTTTAAAAAACACGGCTTGTTACTAGAAGCTCAGCGATTGCAACAAAGGACCAACTTTGACCTAGAAATGTTACAGGAGACCGGATTTGTAAAGGGTATAGAAAACTATAGTCGGTATTTGACTGACAGAGAGCCAGGCGAGCAGCCAGCAACTCTTATGGATTATTTTCCAGATGATTATCTGTTACTTGTAGATGAATCGCATATGAGTTTGCCTCAGGTAAGGGGCATGTACAATGGCGATAGAGCTCGCAAGGAGGTTCTTGTAGAGCATGGATTTCGCATGCCAAGTGCGTTAGACAACAGACCTTTAACTTTTTCTGAGTTTGAAAAACATATCAACAAAGTTATATATGTCAGTGCTACTCCCGCAGAATATGAACTATCTAGAAGTCCAAAACCAGTTCAGCAAGTTATACGACCTACAGGACTAATTGATCCAAAAATAGATGTTAGGCCAATTGATGGCCAGATTGACGATTTGTTACATGAAATCAAAGAAACAATCGATAAACACCAGCGTGTGTTGGTGACGACACTTACTAAACGAATGTCAGAAGATCTTACCGACTATCTAAAGGACCTAAATATAAAAGTCACATATCTGCATAGTGATGTAGATACTTTAGACAGAACAGATATTTTAAGGGATTTACGGTTGGGTATTTATGATGTAGTTGTCGGTATTAATTTACTTAGAGAAGGTCTAGATTTACCAGAAGTTAGTCTAGTAGCAATTTTGGACGCCGACAAAGAAGGATTTTTGAGAAGCGAACAAGCACTTGTTCAAACTGTCGGAAGGGCTGCAAGACATATTGATGGCAGAGTTATTATGTACGCTGACAAAATAACTGGCAGTATGAAGCGCACAATAGACGAGACCAATCGTCGACGCAAAATTCAAGAAGATTACAACGAAAAACACAGTATAACAGCAGAAGGAATCACTAAAAACGTTGAAAAAGGTATGCGACCAGATATTTCAGAAGCCGACAAAAAACCAAAACTAGACCTGAAAAAAATCCCCAAAGACGAATATGGCCACCTTATACGAGATTTGACTTCCCAAATGGACCTAGCAAGTGCAAACCTAGAATTCGAAAAAGCCGCCGAACTTAGGGACATTATCTCCGATATTAAAAATAAATTGTAGATTTAACATATTTATGAAAATTCTGGTAATGCATTTGCTTTAGTGTCTAAGTCTTGGATCAATATTAATGTGGTGTGACTGACGCCAAGTTAAGTTTCAAATTCACTGAAATTTGATGTCGGAATTCATTGACTGCTCTATTCTCAATTTCTTTGGGTGCTAATGCCAACTACACTCCTACACTAATATCAGTAAAACCTTGAAATCTTGCAGCTACCAACTAAATTACAAGTCTAGAAACTGTATTTCAGAAACATCTTTTTTTATGGTTAATTTTCACACACTATTGCTGTCTGGTAAGAGATTTGCATTAGTACGCCCTGTTTGAGGGTCAGTGTCTAACTTAAGCCTATCTGAAATTAACTGCATCGAGTAAACAAATTACAGATATTCGAAAAATTGAACATACCGTAGCGTGAATAGAAGTTTTAGTCCTTGTATTTCATTTTTCATGAGTAATCGCCGATTTAACTTCTGTACTTTACGCCTAAATATGTAACAAAAGTGTTCGATTCCGATTCTATTGTAAGTTGGGAACAAGTAAAACATTATAGTATAGAACGCATTTATGTGGTAAAATATGCAAATTATGAGCGAACGTCCCTTTTCTTTTCAGCGTGGTGTTGGAAACAGAACAAAAGATAATGAACTGTCATTTATACGTAATCTTGGAAATGTCGCTGAAGGAATGGGTATTGGATTGCATGCAAGTCTTGGAATGTCGGCACTTGAGCTTGTCAGACGCTCCGAAATAAGACCATTGCTGAAAGAGTATCCAGGGCTCAAAAGACAGAGAGTCGAGGATCTACTGGATGATTATAAAAATGATGAATCGGATGAACTCGGAAAATATAAGTCAGTCGATATTGCAGGATCTGCTTTGTTTGTGGTTGAAAACGGCGTCACGTGGTTGGGTGGGGTACTTACATTATCAAGTAAGGCTTTTGTGGCGAGTGAACGCCGTGTGATGGAAGATTTATTATGTGAAGCATCAGATTGTGATATAACACTTCCAGAACGTGAGTTATTTGTTAATATTGGCATCGTAGAAGACAATGTCGAGGCAGTTGAGCCACTTCTGAAGTTGGTATCTGATAATTTACCAAATAGTTTATTTCTTTATGATGTGCATCTAGGTTAATTTAGAATCATAATTAGTGTCTTACACTGTCTGTAGTTATTTCGATTCGTGGCATCTGTACAGTGGAAATATACTCACATTTGGGAACAAATATATAGTCTAGAGATAAGCATTAAGCTGCTTCAGCAAATTCTGTAGTGTTCATCACGCTCATTACCCAGTGGGCAGCTCTACTTGGTTTTGCTTGTAAAATCATATGTCCGGATCGAGGGATCTCGCTGACTGTACTTACAAAATCTTTAGCGCCCTCGATTCCTTGAACTAACAAATCATATACAGGCTGACCGTAAATGATCGGTATTCCAATATTTCGTAAATTTGTGCTTCGATCGCCTTGTTTGGATGTCAAACATGAACCTGCTTCACCTACAGTTCTTACAGGATTAATTGCAAAATAACCAAGAGCTTTAGTTGCAACTCGAAATTCTTTCGGTACTTCTGGACATTTTAGGAACGGTACAAACTCTTCCTTGATTGCCGGTACAATTCCACGAGGAACTTTGGATAAAATTCTCAAAACGTTTGGTGACCCAAAACCAATTGTTGCAAATAGTATAACTGCAGAAGTGGCTTCATGATGTTCTTCGGCATAGCGCAGTGCAGGCTCGCCACCCATTGAGTGGCCTATGGGTACTAGTTTGGTGCCCTTAGGATTAGCAGATATTTTAATACCAGTTTCGTGTTGGAGCGCATCAAGGGCTATCCCCATAGCTTCAATTTGGATTTTATGAGGGTCAAATAATCGCTCTCGAATTGAACGACCGTCTTTTCTGACCTGCTCTATAATCAATGTGCCCATTTCCAACTGTGCCATTGCATTTGCAAAAGGGCTAGAGGAGTCTTTTATGGCGCCAAAACCAGAAAAAACTGGAAAAATTTCATGGGGATTATCAACTAAATGCTCTTGAGTTTCAAAACTCCAATCCAAAGGACTGTTGCCAACTCTGACTGTACCTTGAAATTTAACTGTGGGAACATCTGGTAAGGCGATATCATAGGGATTAAAATGCTCAGGGGGCATTTCAATAGCCCTCCAGATTTCAGAATTTTTATTAACCGATGTAGTATCAGTTAGCATTTTTGTATCCTAAACAAACGAATATTATAGAACTAATGCTTATCGTATTCCTGTAAATTGTATTTGTAAAGCACTTTAGAACGACCTTTGTTATAATAGTATGAAATGGCAAAACTCACACGCGACGACGTATTAAAATTGGCTCAGTTATCAAGACTGCATTTATCTGACATTGAAATCGAACAATTTACGACTGAAATCAGTGCTATTTTGGGTTATGTAGAACAATTGCAGTCTGTTGAATTAAATAAAATAAAACCCACCAATCAAGTCACTGGTCTGACTAATGTTTTACGAAAAGATGACCTAATTGATTATGGCGCTACTCCCAATGAATTGCTTAAAAACGCCCCAGCAGTGCAAGATGGTCATTTAAAAGTGAGAAGGATGTTAGCGTGAGTCAGTGGAAAAGTATTTTTGCTATTGCGAACGACGTAGAGGCCGGTAAGGTAAAAGCAGTAGACCTTGTGGCTAAATCATTGGCCACTATTGATGATAAAAAAGAATACAATGCAATTCTGTCAACTACAGAAACCAGGGCAATCGAGCGTGCAAATGAAATTGATGAATTGGTCTCAAAAGGGCAAAGTGTCGGCAGATTAGCCGGTGTGCCATTCATAGCAAAAGATAACTTCCTGACATTTGGCTCAGAAACTACAGCTGCAAGCAACATACTCAAAGGATTCAACGCACCATATCAAGCAACAGCTATAGAAAAACTAGAATCAGAGGGTGCAATTTGCGTTGCAAAGGCAAACATGGACGCTTTTGGTCATGGTGCATCTACCGAAAATAGTGACTATGCAATTACTAAGAATCCACATGACAAAACTCGAGTTCCTGGTGGATCATCAGGTGGCTCAGTTGCATCTGTAGTACTAGACATGGTTCCATTTGCACTTGGGACAGACACCGGTGGTTCAACTCGCCAACCTGCAAGCATGTCTGGTTGCGTTGGGTTCAAACCAACTTATGGTCTTATTTCTCGTTCTGGAATAGTTGCAATGGCTAGCAGTACCGACACAGTCGGTACAATAACTCGAAATGTGGAAGATTTGGCGCTCGTACTAGATGTATTAGCAGGCAAAGATAATCTCGACAGTACGACAATAGACAGAGATTCAACTAGTTATACAGAGCTACCTTTAAATATCAAAGACGTAAAAATTGGCCTAATTAAAGAATATATGACTGAAGGTGTTGATCCTGATGTAAAAAAACAAATAATCTCATCAGTAGAAAAATTAAAAAAAGCTGGAGCAGATGTTGTTGAGGTTAGTTTACCAAGTCTGGCACTTTCACTTGCCTGTTACTACATTATCATGCCAGCAGAAGTTAGTAGCAACTTAAGTAGGTATGACGGTCAACGATATGGCTATTCTAGTCCAGATGCAAAAAATTTAGACGACGCGTACAATTGGTCTAGAAGTGAAGGCTTTGGAACTGAAGCCAAGCGTAGGATCATGATAGGTACTTACGTTCTGAGTAGTGGCTATTATGATGCATATTATATAAAAGCCCAACAACTTAGAACAAAATTGATAGCAGAATTTACGGACGCTTTCAAAAAAGTTAATTTTTTGATCGGACCTGTTGCTCCCTCTACCGCATTCAAAATTGGCGAAAATACAAGTGATCCACTTCAGATGTATTTGAGTGACGTTATGACAGTCGCGGCAAGTTTGGTAGGAATACCAGCGATAAGTGTACCTGGATGTATAAGTAATGGTCTACCTGTAGGCGTACAGCTCATGGGACCTCAACACTCAGATAGAAAACTACTTGGTTTGGCACAAAAAACAGAGGAGTTGTTAGCATGAAACTTATCCCATTTCGAGGTCCAAAAAAACGTATAAATAGAACATCAAAATTCATTGAAGAATGGAAAGACTTGCAATATTTGTGTAAAGACAAGGCTACTTGGCCAGAGGCTTTAAAAAACGCAGACGCACTGTTGAACAAAGCTCTGAAAAAACGTAGGTTCAAAGGTAAGACCTTGGGCGAACGTTTAGTAAAAGCACAGCGCTATATAACGGATAACGATGATATATGGGACGCACATAATTTAGTAAAAAAACTTACTGCAGATGCAACCCTTAGACTCAAAGAATCAGATGTCAAAGAAGCACTTATTAGTTTTAGGGAAGCCCTTAAAGATTTAGGCGCATTACCGTCAAATAAAGAGATTAACAATGATAAATAAACACATATTAGAAAAGTATACTACTACGGTAGGAATAGAATGCCATGTACAGCTTAAGTCTAAGACAAAGCTATTTTCTGCGGTGGGTAATGATGCCCGAAATGCCGAACCGAATACACTCATTAGTCATATTGACATGGGCATGCCTGGTGCGCTACCTGTTTTGAACGAACGGGCAATTGAACTTGCCATGAAGGCCGCTTTTGCATTGGGAGTATCACCACAAAAATTTAGCAAGTTTGATCGCAAACATTACTTCTATCCAGACTTGCCCAAAGGCTATCAAATTACCCAGTTTGATGAACCAATAGTTATTGGTGGTCATGTCGATATTTCTATTGACGGCAAAACAAAGCGTGTAAACATAACTAGGGCACATTTGGAAGAAGATGCTGGAAAAAGCACTCACCCAGCTGGGAAAGATTATAGTTTAGTTGACTTAAATAGGGCTGGCACACCCCTCCTAGAAATAGTTTCTGAACCTGAAATGCATTCTGGGCAAGAAGCCAAAGCATATGCCAAGGAATTGTATTTACTGATGAGATATGCAGATGTTTCTGATGCAAATCTGTTCTATGGGAATATGCGATTTGATGTAAATGTCAGTGTTAGCAAGTCAAATAAGCTTGGTACACGTAGTGAAACAAAAAATCTAAATTCGTTCAAAAGTGTAGAAAAAGCAGTCGATTTTGAAACTATGCGTCAAATAGAATTACTTGAAACAGGTGGAAAAGTAGCACAGGAAACACGTGGTTGGGATGATGCAAAGCAAAAAACTTTTAGCCAACGAAGTAAAGAAGATTCACATGATTATAGGTACTTCCCAGAGCCTGACTTGCCACCTGTTGAATTAACAGATGTCGCTATCGAAGGTATAAAATCCATTATGCCACCTTTACCTGCAGAACTTAGAAGTGCCTTTTCTGTATTGGTATTAGATGAATCATCTGTCAACACTTTGATTGATGAAATGCCGGCTGGAAAGCTAATTTACGACCTACTTGATACAGGTTGTGACAGCCAGCTCGTCAAGAGGATTGCAAACTGGTTAGTATCAGACGTTCAGGCCCAATTGTCAGAAAGTGATACTGAATGGGAAGATTTAAAACTGGATGCAGAGAAATTGGTTGAATTGGCCCAATTAACGGCAGACAAAAAAGTCAGTTCGACGGGTGCAAAAATAATTTTGTTAGAACTAATTAAAAGTGGTAAACCACCACTAGAAATAGCCAAGCAAAAAAATGTACTTCAAGTTTCTGATGAAGGAGAAATATCAAAAATAGTAAAGCAAGTATTAAATGACAATCCACAAGCAGCAACAGACGTAAAAAACGGTGAACAAAAAGCCATAGGGTATTTAGTTGGACAAGTAATGAAGGTTAGCCAAGGGAAAGCGAATCCATCACTTGCACAAGAACTTATAAAAAAATTAATTAAGTTATAGGTTCAGTTTCGGCTGGAATCAATCCAAGTTTTCGCAGTAGTTCTGACGCTTTGACAGGCAAAAAACATTCCATACCAGTTTCGAGCATTTCTCCAAAACTACTTTTTCCATCGTCGTTACGGTCTAATGCCCCGAGCGAGACGTCGTCCTTGTTATATGCTCTCATTACTCCGTAGCTTCCGATAACAAAACTTAGTAAATCTGTTTTTATAGTTCCATGATGTCCATATCTTCGTTTTAAAACTTCATCTTCACGAAAAAGCTTTACAGAATTTCTGATAACCTGTAAAGGGGGCTGTTTCGCCACATTACTTAGGTCGGCTTGGCGCATTACTTTAGCAACCCGAGTTTTCGGCGTAACATTTAATTGAGTCCCTAAAATTCCACCTCCAATTCGTTGAATTCGTTTTTCTGGCATTCCCAATTCTCGTTGCTCGGTGGCCATAATACTTCTGGCGAATGCTTCTTTACTTTTGAAATGATGAATATGTATTGGAACATAAAAATCCGCATCGTGATATAGCATACCTATTTCTGCATCTCTAATCTCGTCATCTTCTAAAGGTATCCCACGAGACGCATAGTCATCGGCTATCTCTCGAACTTCATTGAATGTTTCAATTGCGTGTGAAAATCCATGAAAAGGAAGATCGCGATAATGCCTCTCTGCACGTGGTTTAATTATTTCTAAGTCTTGCCAGGGTAATGGTTTAATTATTTCGCTCATTAAAGTTTGATTATACTCTGATTATGTGTTATTGCAATAAAATATAAATTTATTATCGTGATACAATTTATTTAATGGATAAGCCAAAAGTACGAAAAGCAGTAATTGCAGCGGCAGGTTTTGGTACGCGCTTTTTGCCACAAACAAAAGCTATGCCAAAAGAAATGCTTCCTCTTGTAGATAAGCCCATTATTCAATATATTGTTGAAGAACTTGTAGAAGCTGGAATTGAAGACATAGTTATTGTTACGGGATACCACAAACGCTCAATCGAGGATCATTTTGATGCTATGAGTGCAGATTTAATTGCCAATCTAAACCAAGGGGGTAAAATAGAACTACTTAAGAACACTAAAAAAGTTTCAAACCTAGCTAATTTTGCCTACGTCCGTCAAAAAGGACCATATGGAAATGGTACGCCTTTATTGAACGTAGAGCACTTAATAGGCGATGAACCATTTATCTATACCTGGAGTGACGACTTCATAGTTGCAAATCCAGTTAGGTTTAAACAAATGATAGATGTTTATAACGAATTCGGCTGTTCGGTAGTCGGTACAATTACTGCAAATCTTTCATCAGACTATACGAGATATGGTTATGCTTCCGGTGAAAAACTTCGAGAAGGGATAATTGACGCTAAAAACATTATTGAAAAACCTGGTCAAAAAAGTGCCCCTTCAGATCAAGCAACTAATGGTGGATTTTTATTAACTGCGGAAATCTTTAAGCATCTCCACAAAGTTGCAGAAAATCTAAAACCAGAAAATGAACTGTATGCAAATGATGCCTTAATGCAACTCATTAGACAGGGTGGCAGGGTAATAGCGACCGAGATTCAAAACGCAAAATACCATGATACTGGAAACAAATTGGAATATTTAAAAACTGTAGTAGATTTTGCATTACAACGAGACGAAATAAAAGATGATTTTCGCGATTATCTTAGAAAAGTGATACAATAACAAGCACATATGGGGAATGCTGAACAGGTATTAGTTGTTATTTTATCATCTGCATTAGCAATATTTTTGCTTTTAGCTATTTTCGCTACTATAAAAACAATTCAGATCCTAAATCATCTCAAGACTATCTCCGAAAAAGCTGAAAAAATAGCAAACACTGCAGAAAGTGTTGGAGAATTTTTCAAATATACTGCAGGACCTGTTGCTATTGGTAAGTTTTTCTCAAATATTAGCGACGCTGTTTATAAGCATAACAAGAAATCTAAAAAGGACTAATCATGACAAAAAAACGTAATTTTGCAATCGGGACTGTTTTAGTTGCTGGGGCAGGATATATTGTAGGTTTGTTAACTGCTCCAAAAAGTGGAAAAGACACTAGAAAAGACATTCAACAAGCCGCTGCAAATGTAAAAAATGAAGCTGAACGTAAATTAAAACAAGCACACAGTGATTTAAATAAATTACTCGGTGATGCCTCTAATATTGTTGAAAAATCAAAAAGCAAAGTAAGTGTCGAATTTACAAAAGCCCATTCAAATGCAGAAAAAGTAGGTAAAAAAGCAAAATTACTCTTGTCAGCAGTTCATGAAGGTGAAGCTGATGATAAAGACTTACAACAAGCTATCGACGATGTTAAAAAAGCTACTACTCACCTGAAAAAATTTGTAAATAAAAAAGCTTAAATGGCCAATGACAGTTCGCTGACTGCAGCTGATTTTGTTCATTTGCACAACCACACTCAGTACAGTTTATTGGACGGGTTAACAAAAATTGATGAACTGATGGATTTGGTTGTTGACTCTGGAATGTCTGCGGTTGCTATGACCGACCATGGGACTATGTCAGGGGCTATTGATTTTTATAAAGAAGCTATAAACCACGAAATTAAGCCAATAATTGGCATAGAAACATATGTAGCAACAAGAAAACTTACTGACAAAGACCCCTCGCAAGACAAAGCTAGGTTCCATTTGATAGTTTTAGCTATAAATCAAATTGGTTATTTAAATTTAATGCAGCTCAGCACAACAGCAAATTTGGAAGGATTTTATTATTATCCTCGAGTTGACCATGATCTATTAGAAAAACTTAGTGATGGTCTTATTGTGCTGAGTGGATGTATGGGAGGAGAAATTGGAAATGCTTTAAAACAAAATCAATACGAACAAGCAAAAGAAATCGCTATTTGGTATAAAAGTATATTTGGCGACAGATATTACTTAGAAATACAAGATCATGGCCACCCAAAAAATCCTATGCACAATCAAGAGCAGCAAGATATAAATGAAAAAGTATTAAAGCTAGGTAAGGAATTAAAAATAGAAGTAGTAATAACGTCTGATGCTCATTACTTACGACACGAAGACCAGGACGCACATGAGATTTTACTTTGCGTTGGCACTGGATCATTTTTGGCTGATGAAAAAAGAATGAGTCTGAAACAGTTTCCACTGCATGTTACCCCACCAAAAGAAATAATTTCTCGTTGGGGGACGGATTATCCTGAAGTTATTAGAAACACTAAAATAATCGCCGAAAGGTGTAGTTTGGAAATAGATTTAGGTAAGATATTAATTCCAAAATTCAAAGTTCCAAAAGGAAAAACAGAAAAAAGTTATTTGCAGGAACTAGTATATCAGGGTCTAGCCTGGCGCTATGGCGAAGTAAGTCAAAAAAAATCCTTTGAGCTTAGCCAAGAAGAAGCTATGGATAAAATTCCAAAAGTCGTAAAAACTCGGGCAAAATATGAGCTTGGAGTTATTGGACAAATGGGCTTTAATGGATATTTTTTAATAATTCAAGATTTTATAAATTGGGGCAAGGGTATGGGCATTGTTTTTGGTCCAGGTAGGGGTTCCGCTGCTGGTTCGATTATTTCATATGCACTGAACATTACTGAGTTAGACCCTTTAAAATACGATCTTCTTTTTGAAAGATTTCTAAATCCCGATCGTATTTCAATGCCAGACATTGATATTGATATACAGGACACACGACGGGATGAAGTAATTGAATATTGTATTGAAAAATATGGTTCTGATAGAGTTGCGAATATCGTTACTTTTGGCCGAATGCAGGCAAGGAATGCTGTTCGCGATGTTGCAAGAGTTTTACAAGTACCGTACTCAGATGCAGACCGTCTAGCGAAAATGATACCACCACCCGTACAAGGCAGACATATACCCCTAGCAACTTCATTAGTTGAAAATGATCAATTAAAGTCGGAATACAATTCAAACCAGGTTTCTAAAAAAGTTCTGGATCAAGCAGTTAGATTGGAGGGTACAATTCGTTCGCACGGTGTACATGCTGCTGGAGTTGTGATTGCACCAGATTCATTAGTAAAATATTCCCCACTTGAAATTGCCCAAAAAGGAACTATAACGACTCAATATTCTATGGGCCCCATAGAGGAACTAGGATTGCTTAAAATGGATTTTTTGGGCTTGTCTAACTTGACTATTATTAAGAACGCCCTCCGTACGATTAAAAAAGTTCATGGAATAGATTTGCTAGTCGAAAACATTCCGTTAGATGACGGAAAAACATTCAAATTATTTCAAAATGGTGACACAACTGGGCTGTTCCAGTTTGAATCATCTGGCATGAAACGCTACCTCAAACAATTACAGCCAACTGTTTTTGAAGATTTGATCGCCATGAATGCTCTTTACAGACCCGGGCCCATGCAATGGATTGAAGATTTTATTTTAAGGAAACATGGCGCCAAAGCTATAACCTATTTGCACCCAGCAATGGAGCCTGCGTTAAAAACTACGTATGGAATTATAGTTTACCAAGAACAAGTTATGCAAATTAGTAAAGAAATGTGTGGGTTTACAGGTGGTCAAGCAGACAGTTTACGAAAAGGTATTGGTAAAAAAATTCCGGCAGTTCTTGCAAAATTCAAGACGGAATTTATAGAAGGCGCAATTAAGACAGTAGGTGCTGATAGAAACTTAATGGAAAAATTCTGGTCACAGTTGGAGGCGTTTGCGTCATATGCATTTCCAAAAGCTCATTCGTCTTGTTATGCACTAATTGCGTATTGGACAGCATACTTAAAGGCAAATTACCCAGATGTTTTTATGGCCGCACTAATGACAAGTGACTTTGATGATATTGATCGATTAGCCATAGAAATAACTGAATGCAAACACATGGGCATTGAAGTGTTACAACCGGATGTAAATGAATCTTTTGAAGAATTCTCAGTAGTACCCGGTAAAAACAAGATTAGATTTGGGTTGAGGGCTGTAAAAAACGTTGGCAGTGGTGCTGTTGAAGAAATTTTACGCGCTCGAGAAGAAAACGGTGAATTTAAAACTATTGAAGAATTTTTTGCGAAAGTTAATGTTCGGATGGTAAATAAAAAATCGCTTGAAAGTCTTTTCAAAGCAGGGGCTTTTGACAGTTTGGGTGAAAGACATATTTTGCTTGGTAATATAGAAATATTCATTGCTTTTGCAAACAAAATTCAAAAAGAGGCAAGTAGTGGGCAAACTGATTTATTTGGAAATTCAAAATTAGGTTCTGAAAAGCCCAAAATAGTAATAAATACCGATGTTGAAATCTTTGATCAAAGACAGCAACTATTGTGGGAAAGAGAATTGCTTGGATTATATTTAAGCCAACATCCGTTGAAACAATTTGAAGCAATTTTATCAGAACAGTCAGTAGCATTAAATTCTATTAAATCCGAGCATGACGGCAAATCAGCTAAAGTAGGTGGTTCCATTACCGACGTGAGGGAAATTGTCACAAAGAACGGTCAGAAAATGGCATTTGTAAAAATAGCAGATCAATTCGGAGAAATTGAACTTGTACTTTTCCCAGGAATTTTTCAACAGACAACAGGCATATGGGAAAGAGATAAAATAGTTCTTGCTAATGGTAAAGTAAGCTTAAAGGACAAACAAGGAAATTTAACTGAAGAATTGAAACTTTTAGTAGATGATGCAAGAGAAATTACTCACGAACAAGCGATTGCATATCAAGCAACTGGCTCAAAGCCAAAAACTATAAAAACTACCACAAAGAAAAATATATCAAAAAATACAAAAGCAGAATCAAGTCCATCTAGAGTCTATATCAGGCTTGAGACTAGCTCGAACCAATCCGAACTAGTTTCATTGAAGCAAACAATTGATGCTCACCCAGGAGATACTGAAGTTGTTCTAGTTATAGGCAAAAACGATAAACAGATTATACGACTTCCAAATCGAATTGCTCACGAAACTGGGCTTAGTGAACTTCAATCATTGATTGGACATGACCATGTCCGTATGCAATAAAACTGATTTAGCGTATAAACCCAGTTGTTTGCAATAAAAAACTTCCAAACAGAACCATGCTAACCAAAACTGAATCCAAAAGTGGATGATGTAATACGAACTTCTCACTATTTCTTAGAAGATGACGCAAAGCTGCTGCATGTTTCACTAATATCATCATAACGGCGAGACCTGTGATCAATCCGACGCCAAATAAGGCCCACGGAGCTCGCCCTTTGGTTAAGGTTTGTACTCTAGCAACTGGTACCGATTTAGGTTCAATAATATCTTTAGAATCCGTTGTGACAGGAGTAGGGGCAAGTTGAGTTGGCGTTGGTTGTGATGTATCGGCTGGTTTTGTGTCTGCACTTACTTTTGTGGCAGATTGTACAGGTGTTGTAGCAGTGGGTTGGGTTGATACGTTACTGGTTCCCAAAACCTGGGGTCTCCCATACATTGCAACAACTACAGTCTCTTTTCCATTATTGTTAAAATCAGCTCCGTTTGCAAATCCAAAACCAACTTCACTAAAAGCTGTATCTAGCATATTGTCTTTGTGCGTTTGGCTATTCATCCAGCCAGTAATAGTGTCGCTACTTGTCGCAAATCCATATGCTAAATTTTCTCCTGCCTTTTGGTATTTATATCCCGCGCTGTCCATAAAAACCCAAGGTTGCTGGCCGTCAGGCGTTACATGTGCCCAGTAGTTTCTTGCTATCATATCATTGGCTTTTGATTGAGCCGCTGCATTTAGCGAGCTATTAATTCGCAAACTTCCTGCTCCGTTTTGAGCTCGCTTCTCATTAGTTGATTGCAATAACCCACTTGTACTTAAGTCTGTGCCATATGCTAGTACCCCAGTTTTCTGAAGAGGTTGGATTAAGCTAAGTAAAAATGTACCAACAACAAAAATTAACAAAGGCAAGTAAGGTAAGTAATGTCTTTGGTCTTTTTTGCTAATTTTTTTTGGTTTGCTAAGTGCTCGAAAGTTATGCGGCCTATTTGCCATATATAAAAGTGTATATGCTTTGTATTATTTTGTAAATCTTGTATAGAAAAGTGCCATCGCGGCTGCTTGAACTACATTGAATGACTCTTTACGACCAAACATTGGAATTTCAAGGACTATATTGCACTGATCCAAAACTTCTTGTTCAATCCCAAATGTCTCACGGCCCAATACTATAGCAATATTTGAAGGAGGGTTCCATTTGTTTATTTGAACCGAATTATTTGATTGCTCAAGTGCAACAATAATGAATTTTTCTTTTTTAAGTCTATTTAAAATTGGATTTATTTCATCGAAATACTCCCAATGATCTTTTTGTTCTGCGCCAAGTGCAGTTTTTTGAATTTTATTATGAAGTTTTAGAGCTATATGTGGTAACCGATTATCTTTTGGGTGCATTGGGTAGGGAGTGTAGCCAGTTAAGTATACTTTTTTAACACCCAAACCATCTGCTGTCCTTAGCAAAGATCCAACATTATGGCAACTTCTTAAATTATGAGCGATTAAAACTATATTACGCATGTTACAAGTCTAATGACAATTACCTAAAAGTAAAAGTATTCTCAATTTCAACTTTTAGCTTCCAGCTAGAGGAGCTTATGGTTATAATAGGCGTATGTCACAAGACGCAAGACGAGATGAAGAAAACAATACGCAGCGACGTGCACAAATTTTAAACCTGCAATATACCGATACTTCGAATACAGAAAAAACGTTATTTAAGGAAATTTTGAGTAATCAAGACATGTACAGTCTGAGGATTGTGCCTTTATCTTCAGATGCTCATAGCGTTACTTTTGGAGTAACTAACACAACTTCACAGCAAACAATGACCCAAATGAGACAACAGTTTTTGGATCAAAGAGTCACTTTTATGCTCATTTCAGACACGGGCTATCGTGAGTATATGAAACTTTATGACCCACCAAAAATTATTGAGTATCATGATATCGCACTCAATCAGACCGGGGACCAAAATCTTATAGAACGAGTTTCTTCAACTCTGGAGCAAGTGCGCGCGGATGATATGTTGGCTTATCTAGTTAAGCAAGCGCATAAATTGAATGCTTCGGATATTCACTTAGAAAGCCAGAAACAATATGTAAGAATTAGGTTTCGGGTAGACGGAGTCTTGCATGTAGTCGCAAAACTTAGTACTGAAAAATACCGAGTACTGATTTCTGCAATTGCTAGCGCAGGGAATGTTTCTACTTCTGCGCCAGATGCTCAACAGGGACATATTGCACAAGTAGTAAAAATGGCAGACGGCGCTGAAGTCGATGTAAATGTTCGGTTAGAGACGGTACCGACAATAAACGGAATTGACGTAGTTATGCGTTTATTCAACATGGACCAAACCATGTATACATTGGATCGTCTGGGTTTATCAACTGAGGAACGGCAGATTGTTGATGAGATTATATCAAAGCCAAGTGGACTTGTTTTAGCTGTAGGTCCAACTGGATCTGGAAAAACTACCACGCTTTATTCAATGCTCAACAGCCTCAATTCAGAAGAACGAAAAATTATTACTGTTGAAGACCCAGTTGAATATCAATTCGCTGGAATAACTCAGATTTCAGTTACTACTCAAAATTCCCAGGAAACCAATTTTGCCAACAAGCTACGTGCGGTGTTACGGTTGGATCCCGACATAGTAATGGTTGGCGAAATTCGTGATAGTGACACAGCAAAAACGGCCTTACAAGCTGCACTTACGGGTCATTTGGTACTGTCTACATATCACGCAAGCTCCGCTGCTGCAGCACTTACGAGAATGGTGGATGTGATCGGTCAAAACCCATTGTTTGTTTCTGCGATTAGGCTTGTAATGGCTCAGAGACTTGTCAGAAAGCTTGATGATAATTCAAAGCAAGCTTATCAGCCCGACGAAGCTACATTAGCGAAAATAAAAGAAATAGTGGATACACTGCCTGCAAATGTGCAAAAACCATCTTTAGAGGGTCTTAAGTTATATAAGCCAACTTCATCACCCGAAAATCCCTTTGGGTTTAGTGGACAATTGGCATTAAGAGAGCAGTTCACCATGAAAGGTCAAGTTGCTCAGGTAATGAGTAGCCCTAAGCCACCTACTACTCAGGAAATTGAGGCCGCAGCAATAGCAAGTGGAATGACGACTATGTTACAAAACGGGATTCTGAAAGTTATAGCAGGCCAGACAACACTTGAAGAAATCTATCGAGTCATTGGTTGATTTTAACTAAATTATTACTTTCGAAATAGCAGGCACTAGTCGAGTGTCTAATATACTAGGTATAATGTTATTTGCTGTAGGGTTCTCGACCAATCTTGCGATAACTTCAGCTGTTGCGATTTTGTGTTGAACAGAGATTCTATTTACTCGATTGTCTAGGGCGCCTCGAAATATGCCAGGAAACGCAAGAGCATTGTTGACCTGGTTTGGGAAATCACTTCTTCCCGTAGCAACAACAGCAGCGCCTGCCATTTTTGCTTCTGCTGGCATTATTTCTGGCATAGGGTTTGCCATAGCAAAAATTACAGGGTCTTTTGCCATCGTTTTGACCATATCTCGTGTCAGCAATCCAGCTTTGGAAACTCCAATAAATATGTCTGCATTGTACAATGCATCTTCAAGACTTCCATCAAGTCCGTTGGCATTTGTAAAACTTAGTAGTTCTCTTTTTTCAAGAGTCAAACCATCACGATTTCGGCTAACTATACCTTGGCTATCAACTACCAACATCATTGGTTTTGCGTATACATCCAATAGTTTGACAACTGCCGTCCCGGCAGCTCCGGCACCGGCTATTACTATTCTGCACTCATGTAAGTTTTTACCAACTACTTTCATGGCATTAATTAAACCCGCTAGTACCACAATCGCCGTCCCATGCTGGTCGTCATGCATTACTGGGATATCTAGGGCAGATTTCAATTCCTCTTCAATATAAAAACATTGTGGTGAAGCTATATCTTCTAAATTTATTGCTCCAAAACTTGGAGCTATCGCTACAATTGCAGCTACTATTTCCTCTGGCTTATGCACGTCTAATACAATCGGAACTGCATCTATCCCTGCAAAATGTTTGAAAAGCATGGATTTTCCTTCCATAACTGGTAGTGCTCCAAAGGGACCAATGTTTCCAAGACCTAGAACAGCTGAACCATCGGAAACAACAGCCAAAGAATTATTTAACCATGTATAGTCTCTGGCTTCATTTAAATGAGCAGCCACATAACTACTCACAGCTGCAACACCAGGTGTGTAAAATGTACTTAGTTTTTCAATACTATCAAGCTTCTCTTTGAGGTGAATTTCTATCTTTCCACCAAGCTCTTTATGTTTTTTCAAAGCTTTTTCTGCAAAATCCATTTTACTATGATACGTCATTGCTGCACGGTCTGAAAGTATTGCAATAATTAACAGATTAGTGTAATCTAATTTGGTCATGGAGTCAGTAATTCAAAAAATCAATGCAAAGTACAAAAAAACGCAAGTTGTTGACGTGCGTTCTGGTGATACAGTAAAAGTACATCAAAAAATTCGCGAAGGTAACAAAGAGCGTATACAGATTTTTCAGGGACTCGTAATCCGCACTGACCGTAAAGGAAGCCACACAAGTCGAATTACTGTACGTCGCATTTCAAGTGGAGTTGGGGTTGAAAAATCATTTATGTTACATAGCCCATTGGTTGTAAAAGTTGAAGTCACTAAACGAAGTAAGGTCCGTCGTAACTACTTGACATATATGCGAAAGCGAACAGGCAAATCAGCACGACTAACCGGAATGAGTTTTGATAAAGACTCGGTAAATACTGTGGTAGATGACGAAGCTGAAAAAGCAGAAGCTGCAGCCAAAGATTTATTGACAAAGCAACATGCAGAAGAGGCAGAACAAAAAGCCAAAGTAGATTCAGTTGCAGAAGCAAAAATCGAAGAAGCCCTAAAAGCACACGATTCAGCAGCCGAATCGTCATTAACTGAATAATTTAACTACCTTATTATAATTTAGACGATTCTATTAGTGTGGTTTTTTGTTATTATTATAATATGGGGATGCTTGTTGGGATAGATGAGGTTGGTAGAGGAAGTTGGGCTGGTCCACTTTTAGTAGTTGCTGCACGTGAAAATAGGACTCTTCCTGTGGGGCTAAATGATTCTAAAGCTTTAACTAAATTACAGCGTGAATATTTGTACGATAAAATTGTAGATACATGTAGTTTGGGCGAAGGTTGGGTGCAGCCACATGAAATTGATGAATTTGGATTATCTAAAGCAATGTATTTGGGTGTAAGTAGAGCACTTATGGAACTTGGGGCTATGCTTGACGAGCATATTATTTTAGATGGGATTGTTAATTATTGTCCAATTGAGTTTACGAATGTTGACGTAGTGCCAAAAGCAGATAAATCGAATCCAATTGTTAGTGCGGCAAGTATATACGCAAAAGTTACTCGAGATGCTCACATGAAACGTATTGCAAAATTCCATCCATTTTATGGATTTGAAAAACATGTCGGTTATGGAACCCCATTACATCAAGCTGCTCTCAGAATTCATGGAGTGAGTAATATTCATAGAAAAAGCTATAAACCCGTAAAAGCTTATATGAATTAAAATTATACAGCCATGGCTTATAGAAACCTAAAGGCTATAGATGCTTTCTTATTATGGCAAGGTACACTTTTAACGATGCATATATCGACAATAAGTCATATACGACAAGTAAGCACGCTTTAATGCAAATTTACACTTCAGGACACAGAATAATAAACTTTTTATTTTTGTTTGAAGAATGCCCTTACTTCTTTTGCGTCTCTGAGCTTCCATTCGGTATTTATTTCTAATATCTCCAATCCTTGATTATATGAACGGAGTAATGCAGGAGATAATTTAGAAGAATAAAATTTTCTATATTTTGGGATAAATTCTTTGTCGCTAAAAACTCTAGCTGTATAAATAGGCATTCTATAGAAAGCTAAATCCGAACCAAGGTTTTCGTCTAGCCAATCCCATTTTGATTGAAGCCAGTCCCAAGTTGAGTTTCTGGCGAAACGGTTCATAAACGAATAAGCAATCCAGTATGAAACGTCTTGCATACGAACTGTTTTTGAGTCAATCAAATTCAAGGCCCTTTTTGCAATATTTATTTGCCTAAAACCCGTCAAGGCTGCGGCAATAGAAGTTCGCTCTTCACTAAGAGTAGATTCATTATGTAAGTTGAGTAGTTTGTCAAACTCCTTTGCTCCACCTAATCTAGCTACAGTTCCAAACACAGTCCCTCGTAGATCAGGATCAATATCCATGCTTCGTTTAATTTTACTAGAACTTGCAGTTGCTCGCAGATCGGATGCAAGTTCATTGACGGATTCTATACTTTCAAAAAGCTCTTTGCATCGCTCAACTACAGTAGGATCATCTGCGCTTGCTGCAAGCCCTAAAATTATTGGACGCAACAGTAAGTCAAAATGACTATCAGAACTTTTTCTTTCCCAACCTAGTCTATTCAATTCTGGCGTTACTAGATTTCGAATAAACGGTTTCATATCATCTCTTAATTCATCGTCACCCATTACAAGTTTAATATTGCCTATTATGCTTGCAATTGTATCCCAAACTGCGTAGTTGTTTTCGTGTACAAAGTTTTGCAAAAAGTTTAGTGCCTCTGAGGTATTGGATTTTCCGGCTTTGGCTGTTTCAAATTGATCTGTTAGAATGCCAAGTCTATCAAGTGGATTCAAGTGACCTTTTTTTATAAGCTCACCCAATCGTTGTATATGAGTTGCATTATAGGTAACCCGATAAAATCCACTTTGTCCATGATTTAGCTTGAGTTCCTGGTTGTTTTTTATATCTAAATTTGTCGATACTTCAGTAAGCGAATTATCATCCTCTTTATTAGTAAGAAGGGGCACGGGCCATAGTGACGCATTGAATTTTTTATTCAAAGGATTTGCATAAAATCTGGATTGTTCAATTTTAATAATCTTTTCATCTACGTCAACTTTCAGAATTGGAAAGCCAGGCTGACTTGTCCAGGCGTGCATAAAATCTTTTACGGGCTTTCCAGAAATCTCTTCTAAGCTATTCCATAAATCTATTGTGTCAGTATTTTTATATTTGTAAGTTTGTAAATAATGTCGTAAACCGTCTCGAAAAACTTTAGGACCTAAATAATCATGCAACATATGTATTACACTGGCGCCTTTGCTATAACTTATGGCGTCAAAAATTGATCGAATTTCGTCTGGATGTTTAACTTGTACCTCTACTGGGTGAGTATGTTCAAGTGCGTCTAACTTCATAGCCTGTTGCTGTTCGTCTACTGCAAATTGTGTCCAGAGTTCCCAATCAGGATATATAAAATCGATAGCTAAATATTCCATCCAGCTTGCAAACCCCTCATTTAACCAAAGGTCGGTCCACCAACGCATAGTAACTAAATTGCCGAACCACTGGTGAGTTAGTTCATGTGCCACAACTAATGCAACGTATTGTTTAGTTGCAAGTGTAGAATTTTTTGGATCAACTAACATTGCATGTTCGCGAAATGTTATGCAGCCCCAGTTCTCCATCGCGCCACTTGCAAAATCAGGCAAAGCGATTAAATCGCATTTTTCAAGTGGATAATCTATTCCAAAGTAATCATTATAAAAATCAAGACATTTAACTGCAATTTCTAAAGCAAAATCAGTTAGATCTAAATTGTCATTAGTAGCATAAGTTCTTACAATTACCCCATCCTTTGTTTTTGCTTGTTTATAGCTCAATTCACCAATCACAAAAGCTAAAAGATACGTTGACATATGAGGTGTCGGATGAAATTTTGTAACAAAGTTGGTCCCAACTGTTTTTTGACTGCTAATTGGAGTATTTGATAGAACTATTTCACCCGCAGGACTAGTTAATGAAAGCTCGAACACTGCCTTTGCTTCTGGTTCATCAATGCACGGAAATACTTCTCTAGCATGATGACTTTCGAATTGAGTAGCAATTAGCTTTTTTTCATGTCCATCTTTTTCAAAGAAACATGGATAAATCCCATTCATATGTCGTGTGATTTTGCCGGAAAATTCCATCCGAACAGTATATTGACCACCGTATAATATTTTTGATGCATGAAGGCGTACCTCGTCAAAATTTCGATGGTGGTTTATTCTGTCTATTATGATTTCGTGATCACCAAGTTTGTCATGTTTAGTTACATGAGCTTTGGTAATTTTTATTCCGTTCTGATGGAAAGTAAGTCTGCAACTTGGACGTCCGGTATTGTTTCCTACAATAATAACCGTCCCACTAAATTTCATACTGTCTTTATCAACTATAATATCCAGAACATATTTGTGTGGTCGGAAATTTTTATACAACCTTTTCACTTCTTTTGTCATACTGTATATATTAACAGACAGAGTCTTGTCATTATGCAGTGTGATTGACAACATGTAATTACGTGGCTATAATTGTAACTGTTCAATCCGGCCAAAAGGTCGGATTTTTTCATAAGTTTAGAACAAATTTTTTGTAAATTAAAGATAAACTGAAAACAACTAAAAAGGAGAAAACAATGGATTTAGATTTAAAAGGATTAGCACTAGCGGTAAAAACGATTTCAGAAGAAAAAAATCTGCCGGAAGATTTAGTACAGGAAATAGTCGAACAAGCTTTGGCTGCTGCATATCGTCGTGATTATGGAGAAAGAGAACAGGAGGTTCGAGTTTCCATGAACCTTAATAACGGAGACGTCGATGCATATATCACAAAAGAAGTTGTTAAACTGGTTGGCGATGATAACTTTGAAATAAGCTTGACAGATGCACAAGTGATGAAGAAAAATGCCAAAATTGGCGATATGATAGAAATATACCAAAAAATTGAATCATTTGGACGGGTTGCAGCCCAAACTGCCAAACAGGTAATTTTACAGCGACTACGTGAAGCCGAACGAGAAATTATCATGGTCGAATATGAAGACAAGATAGGTACCGTTGTGAATGGGATAGTAGGACGTGTAGAGGGTAATATTGTTCGCGTAGAGCTCGGTAAAGCCCAAGGTATTATGCCTAGAAGCGAACAAATTCAAGGAGAGCGATACTACCCAGGTCAGCGACTGAAGGTATTTTTAAAAGATGTAGAACGTGGCTTTCGTGGTCCTCAGCTTGTAGTTTCACGAGGTAATAATCAGTTTATTGAATGGCTATTTCGTGGTGAAGTTCCTGAAATGGAAAGTGGGGCAGTAGAAATAAAAAATATTGCGCGAGAAGCTGGTGTGCGAAGTAAAATTGCAGTTGCAAGTAGCGTACCTGGAGTTGATCCAGTTGGAACGTTTGTAGGAGGCCACGGTACGCGAGTGAATGCTGTTATGAGTGAAGTTGGGGAACAAGAAAAAATCGATATAGTTGTATTTAATGACGATCCAGCCACATACATTACAAATGCTTTAAGTCCCACCAAGGTTACTAAAGTCGTATTAGATGAAGCAGCTAAAAAAGGGAAAGTTATTGTGCCAGAAGACCAGTTGAGTATTGCGATTGGTAAAAGTGGTCAAAACGTTAGACTTGCTAGTAAGCTCACCGGCTATGAACTTGATATTAATGCCGAACAAGACACACAGCCTGAACCAATAGCAAAAGAAGAATCATCAAAGCCAGTTGTTCAAAAACTAAAGAAAAAAGAACAATTAGAGAGCTCCTTGCTTGAAGCCATAGAAGAACATGGTACAGAAAATAAATAACAAACTCGGCAATCCAAAATTACTGAAAATTTTATTAAATTAGCACTCTTGACTGGGGAGTGCTAATTGGTATAATACATTTGAGCGATAATTTTAAAAAGGTCGCTCAAAAAGGATGGGTAAACAAATATGATGCCACAATCACCAGATTTTCAAGAATTTTTAAATCATCTAACAGACAATGCTTTGAGTAGTTTAAAACATGCTGATGCGATTGCACGTAGTTTTGGAGCCGCGTATGTGGGCACGGAACACTTACTGCTTGGTGTTTTAGCTCAAGATAGCAGTATGGGTGCAAAAATACTCTCCGATGCAGGAGTAACCTTGGACCGAGCCCGTCTAGTCTTAAACCTCACCCCAAAAACTCTCGTAATTAATCTCGGAGGAAAAGGATTAAGTGAAACCGCCAAACTAACATTAAAAATGGCTCAAGACGTCGCGGGAGAATTTAGTCAAGAGTTTACTGGTACAGAGCACATTTTATACAGTATATTAAGTCAAAAAAACGCCAGAGCTACCAAACTATTATCAGACATGAACGTTGATGTAGAAAACCTAAACAATGAGCTTGAACAATTCCTAAATCGTCAACAATATGAAGATAACAGTGAGACGGTTTCTGGCGATAGAAAAAGAGTTAAAAAACAGCGAAAAACGGCTTTAGACTTCTTCGGAACTGACCTTACAAATATGGCAAAACAAGGCAAGCTGGATCCTGTTGTAGGAAGAGAGCCACAGATAAAAAGAGTAGTTACAATACTAAATCGTCGTACTAAAAACAACCCAGTATTAATTGGTGAACCTGGCGTAGGCAAAACAGCTATTGTCGAAGGGCTAGCTCAACGAATAATTAGCGAAGAAGTTCCAGATAGTTTGCTAGATAAAAGAATCATTATGCTTGATCTTGCAGGAATGATCGCTGGCACGAAATATCGTGGTGAGTTTGAAGAAAGACTTAAGAAAGTTATGGCAGAATTAGAGCAAGACAAAAAAGCTATTGTTTTCATTGATGAATTACATTTAATTGTGGGCGCTGGAGCAGCTGAAGGTGCCATGGATGCTGGGAACATACTAAAACCTGCTCTGGCAAGAGGCAAAATTCAGCTCATCGGTGCGACCACAACCATGGAGTATACAAAACATATTGAAAAAGACTCAGCCCTTGAGAGACGCTTCCAGCCGATAAATGTTCCGGAAACGACAGTTCCTGAAACATATGCAATTTTAAAAGGCTTACGCAAACACTATGAAGCTTTTCACGGTGTCAAAGTAAGCGACGAAGTACTAGAAGATACTGTTACTCTAGCAAAAAGATACATAAATGACAGATTTATGCCCGATAAGGCAATTGACTTACTTGATGAAACGGCTGCTCATTTGCGTATCGACAAAGGAGTGACACCTCCAGAAGTGAGAAAACTTCAAAAAGAATTAAAACTTGTTAATTCACGACGAGAAATTGCTGCTGAAAATGAAGATTATGAGAAAGCTGCTAAATTCAAACAACGTGCAAGTCAAATTTCAGAAAATTTAAAAAAACTAGAAGCCAATGGTAAATCGGTAAAACGATTAACCATGACAAGTGAAGACGTAGCGGATGTAGTTGCTCGAATGACCGGAGTTCCAGTGAGCAAAGTTATTCGATCAGAAGCGAGATATTTATTGAATTTAGAAAAGAATTTAAGTAAGTTTGTAATAGGTCAAGGCGAAGCTGTTACGGCAGTGTCAAAAGCAATACGTAGAAACCGTTCAGGGGTCGGTGCAGAAGGTAGGCCAATAGGCTCATTTATTTTCTTAGGTCCTACGGGAGTAGGTAAAACGGAACTAGCTCGAGTACTGGCACGAGAATTTTTTGGGTCAGAAGATGCAATGATAAAAATCGACATGAGTGAATTTAACGAACATCACAATGTTTCCCGTCTAGTTGGTGCTCCAGCCGGATACGTTGGATATGATGATGGTGGGCAATTGACTGATAAAATTCGAAGACAACCATACAGTTTAGTGTTGTTTGACGAAATTGAAAAAGCTCACCCAGACGTATTCAATATGTTACTTCAGGTTTTAGAAGATGGTGTACTCACGGATGCTAAAGGGCGAAAAATTGATTTTAGTAACACTATAATCATCATGACAAGTAATATTGGGGCTGAAAGACTTCAGAGAGAAGCTGCTCTAGGATTTCAGATTGATACGGGTGCAGACATAGATGATTTAGATAATTTACATAAAGCGAATAAAGAAAAAGTTCATGATGCTTTGAAAAAAATGATGCGCCCTGAACTGCTAAATAGAATCGACAAAACAATTGTTTTTAGAGCACTTACTAAAAAGGATATTATGAGCATACTTGATTTACAAATAAACGAGCTCCGACAAAGACTTGTAAAACATGGAATTGGCATACAATTGACCTCAAGCGCTAAAGAATATTTACTAAAAAGTGGTTACGATTCTAAGAATGGTGTACGGCCAATGAGGAGGCTACTTCAGGATACACTCGAAGATCATATTGCATCCGAGCTTTTAGACAATAAGTATCAAAAAGGTAACATTGTCAAAATCTCGTCCAAAAATTCAGATCTTCAATACAGCACCATAAGTGAATAGCTGCAAGCAAAAATACCCCTTGAAAAAGTTCGATCTAACACAAAGAACGAAAATATGAAGATCAGTTCTTTATAGATGGGATATGCGAAATGGTAGAATTAAATTAATGAAAGTAATTATAAAGCGCGCATCTGGGACATTATTTGTCTTAGCCTTACTTGTTTTGCCATTTATCGCTTGGACACAGAGGTGGTATATATATGATTCTTTGCGACTTAGAAACTATAAGCCACCCACTGAAGTAGTCCAATTAGCCACGGACACAACTCTAAATCAGCAAACCCGACGTCTATTTTATGTTTATTACCCATCGCTAGAGGACAAGAGTAATTTTAATAACAATTGTAAAACAGGAGAAAAAACTATTGTCCTTGGCTGTTATGTGTCAGGACAAGGCATATTTCTATATAAAATTACCGATGCAAGATTAAATGGGATAATACAAGTTACGGCAGCGCATGAGACACTTCACGCTGCATATGACAGGCTGAATGCAGACGAAAAATCTCGTATCGATATCTTGACTCAAAAAGTATATAAATCTACAAATAATCCACGAATAAATGAAGCAGTATCTGATTATCAAAAAAATGGTGCAGATGTTGCAAATGAACTTCATTCAATAATTGGCACTGAAGTGCGTGACCTACCACCAGAGCTAGAAGCCTACTACGCTAAATATTTTACAAATAGAATAAAAATAGTTGAGTTTTCAGAAAAATATGAGCAGGAGTTTACTAATCGCAAACAACTGGTACTGCAGTATGATGCATCTTTAAATAATCTTAAAAATCAAATCGATAACAAAGAAAATGGAATAGAATCTATGAGCTCGTCACTTCAATCAGAAAGAGCACGATTAGACGGTCTTTTGGAAGCAAAAGATTACGAAAATTACAATCAAGCTGTACCGAAATATAATTCGAGAATTAGTACATTCAACAACCAGGTAAGAGAAGTAAGAAGTCTAATTGAGCAGTATAATAAGCTTGTAGTAAAACGAAATGCCATAGTGTCCGAAGAAACAGAACTTATAAAGGCAATAGATAGTAGGCCAGATACATTGCCGACGCAGTAGTCTGGTAAACTTGATACATAATGGCAAAGAAATTAGCACCCAAATTTATATGCAGTAGTTGTGGTGCCACTAGTCCTACTTGGAGTGGTAGATGTTATGGATGTGGTGAATGGAATACTTTACAAGAAGATTTATCAAGTGGTAGCCAAGTAGCTAGAAATGGAAAGTCTCTTTCAACTCAAACGGTTACAAGCTCTATTTCTAAAGATAGCAAACGACTCAAAACCGGTATAAACGAAATTGACTCGGTGTTTGGTGGTGGTATAGTAGCGGGAAGTATTAATTTGATTGCCGGTCAACCAGGGATTGGCAAAAGCACACTTCTATTGCAAGTTGCTCACGATTTATCAAAAAATTATAAAGTTTTATATATAAGTGGCGAAGAATCTGCACATCAGATTGGCCTAAGAGCAGATAGACTAGGAGCCGGAACAAAGAACTTACTTTTAGCAACGAGTACAAGTGCTGACGATATTGCAAAAACCATAAATGAAGAAAAATTTGATTTAGTAATAGTAGATTCAATTCAGACCTTATCAAGCGAATCAATTGCATCAGCAGCAGGCAACGTAAGCCAAATAACCAACAGTACAGCACTTATCACACTTGCAGCTAAAAAGTCAGACACTGCAGTGATTTTGGTAGGTCACGTAACAAAAGAAGGATCCATTGCTGGGCCAAAAGTGCTGGAACATGTTGTGGACGTAGTTTTACAATTAGAAGGCGACAGATATGGTGGATTTAAAATCTTACGTGCTGTAAAAAATCGTTATGGTTCGACCAACGAAGCAGGTATATTCGAAATGGTTGACAATGGACTAAGGCCAGTCGACAATCCGTCCGCTGCGTTATTGGCAGAAAGACAAGCAAGTGATGGTTCAATAGTACTTGCTACCATGGAAGGCACACGACCACTTTTGGTGGAAGTTCAAGCACTTGTGAACCGAACGACTTATGGTTACCCCAAAAGAACTGCAAGTGGGATAGACTTAAATAGAGTTAATCTGCTTGTAGCCATGCTCGAAAAACGCACGAAACTCAATCTAGCTGAGCAAGATATTTACATTAACATTGTTGGCGGTATTAAACTTACAGAACCAGCCGCTGATTTGGCAATATGTATGGCTATTGCAACGGCATCTAAGGGCATGCAACTTAAGCAAAATGCAGTAGTATTTGGAGAAGTTGGATTGTCAGGAGAAGTGAGGCATGTACCGTATATAGACAAACGACTTGCCGAAGCTAAAAAACTAGGTTTTGATGTAGCTATAGGCCCGATCCAAAAAGACAAACAATCAACTAAGTATGCCGGTGTCAAAGATGTCCGTTCTGCTCTTAACACATTTCTCGCAAAAGACTAAGGTGCCTTTAATGTAAACGTCGATTTATTAGATTTACTACTCTGGCCATTACTGGCATCAACGTACCATTCGCATGTAACAAGTGGGTAAGCTAAGCCATTGTACAACGCATCTTTTTGTTGAGTAGTTGTCGGGGTGAAGTTTGCATTTGTATTTGTTGACTGTGAACCGTTTTGACCATTACATGACCAATATAGAATATAACTTATCCCGCCACCGTAATCCGTCCAACTAAAGTTAGCTTGTGATCGCTTGTTAACTGTACTTCCAGGTGTTAGATTTTCTAATGTTGAAATTCCTGAACCACCAGCATTTGCTGAAAGTGTTGTGCTATCTGAGCCATCATACAGAACGCTATCAATTACTTCGGCAGTCAGCGATTTAGTGCCGGTGAAATCTGGTTTATAATTAAATGTAACAATACCTGGGCTACTAATGTTTTGAGTGTTAACCACTTGTCCATCTACCATGAAATTGACAGTACCGGGGAAGGTTTCCGATGAAAGTGGGTGCGTGCCTGCATTAACAGTAGCACTTATAGGACAACCACCATTTGCACACGTGAATTCTTTGTTGTCCAAAGTAATAGTTGGTTTGGCATCTGCACAATTGTGAACATTGTCTTTTTCAGTTGTATTTGCATTACCCCCACTTACGAATTTATCAACTGAAAATGTATTACTATTTCCGCCAGCACCGTCTTTGATAGCACGCAATGGTGTACATTCGGTGGCTAGTTTGTTACTTACTTGATCTATTTTCTGGTTACTATTTGCTTTGGATGGTGATTTATACCATGAGGGGAACAAGTCATTTGTTGGGCTTGGTTCAATGGAGCCAAAACCTACATGAGACCTAATAATATAAGCTGGAAGTGATTGAACACCATTTGGTTTTGGAATATCTTCTGGTTTTATATTGGAGTGCATAGTTGTCATGAAACCATTTACGATTGGAGTAGTCATATTTTCCATTGCTCCACTCATAACCCTTTGTCGGTTATGGTACCCGACCCATGTACCAACAGCATATTTCGTGGAAAACATCATCATCAAACCGTCTTTGGCATCGTTTGTAGTACCAGTTTTCAATCCAAATCTCCAGCCTTTGTAATTATGAATTTTCTTTGAAAAATAACTTGCATTAGGGTCTCTGAGAATATCCGTAACTATGTAAGCCGTTTCAGGACTAATTGCCTGTACGCCTTTACTGGGCTTCCATTCATCAATAGTCTTGTTTGAGGTGTCAGTTATTTTCAATATGTAAGTTTGTGGAATATTATTTCCATTTCTGGAAAGCGTCGCATAACCGTGTACATGTTCGTCCAGTCGCAAATATGCACCATCACCAATAGCAGAAGATCCGTAACAGGGTATGGCGACAGTATTTTGTTCGTCAGAATAGCACTTGTAGTTTCCGATAGTAGAATCTGGATTACCATCTGTTCCGTAGTTTGTCATTAACTTGTGTGCAACATCTATTGTTTTATCAACTCCAACAATCGCCATTGCTTTCAAAGCCGGAACGTTTCTAGAGCCTCCAAGTGCGTATCTTAGCGTTAGTGGCCCAGGAAATCGAAAATCATAGTCATGTGCACAGTTACCAGTCTTGCTAACACCGGTTGTGCAAGGATATCCTGGTATTGCGCCACTAGAGTCAAACAAAACTGAACCGGCACCTACATTTTTTTGAGTATCAATAAGTGCTGAGTAGTCATAAGGTTTGAAAGATGAACCGGGTGGGAGTTCAAGATCATGCGCATAATTGTTTTCACCAAAATCCGGGTTGTTAAAATCTGTGCCACCTACTAGTGCAGCAACCTGACCTGTTTTTACATCTTCTGCAACAAATGCAGCAGTATCACCACCTTGTCGTTTTATTTGAGCCAAGCCATTTTGAACCTGTTCTTCAGCGACTTTTTGAGCATCTAAATCAAGAGTTGTTGTAATTTTCCAGCCCCCACGCTTAACACTGGTTGTGCCAAATCGCCTTTCAAGTTCTTGTTTAGCTGTAAGAACAAACCAAGGCGCCTTTATGCCATCATAGTGTTGTGGTCTGTCTTTTACTTGAGCTAATACATCGACTTTTTTAGCTTCGTCACGTTGATCTGATGTGATCATTCCTTGCTCATGCATTAAGTCTAATATGTAATGCTGCCTTCCTATTAAGGAGCCTTTATTAAAGCCTGATTTATTGTAAGGAGAATAATAAGTAGGAGATTTGGGTATTGACGCCAACATCGCTGATTGCGCAAGTGTTAAGTCTTTTGCTGAAACGTGAAAATAATTTTGAGCCGCTGCTTCAACCCCATTTTCAATACCCCCGTATGGTGCTGTGTTAAGGTATCCTGTGAGAATTTCTTGTTTAGAGTATTCTCTCTCTAATTCTACTGACAGGATTACTTCTTTTACTTTTCTAGAATATGTTCTTTCAGTCCCAACATTAGACTGAGTTAATCGTACCAATTGCTGACTAATGGTTGAGCCACCCTGCGTAGTTCCACTTCTTCCGAATAAATTGTTCACACCGGCACGGATTATTCCCCTCATGTCAAATCCACCGTGTTTGAAAAAGTCTTTATCTTCAACAGCAATAGTTGCTTGTTTAATGCTTGTTGCTATCGCATCATCTTTTACAGGAATTCGTTTGGAGCCTTCTACGTCTTCAAAGAGTAAAGTTTTGCCGGTCCTATCATAGTACAAAATACTTCCACCTATATTACTTCCAGAAATATCACGTATGTTTGGTAGATCTTTACGAAAATATGCAAAAACTCCAACTAACAGAAGAAATGTAACCAATATGCCAATCCCAAACACTTTGAGTCCCATAATCCCACCCTCGCGGCTGAACCAGTACTTGTAAAGTCTTTTAGGATGAAGGCGATAGAATATACGCTTTATTCGACTTTTTGGCATACCAGCAAGACGCTCGGCACGTTTTTGAGCGTATGATGCTCGTTTAGCTCGTATTTTATCGCCAATTGATCGATTTATCTTGATTGTCTGGCCACTTTTTGTAACAAAACTAGATTTGCTTTTACGCCCAGTATTATTTTTACGAATTTTGTTCCCCAGCTTGTTGATTGCCATATGACTGTGAATCTCCTTGGTATTGACCTACATTATATCAAACTTATGCATTTTCAAGACGATTTAGTACAGACAAAATAAGAGATGTTATACTAGTGTTAATTATGTCTATGACTTTGTCAGAAGAATTAAAATGGCGTGGTTTCGTATATCAAACTACCTACAAATCAGCTTCTAGTATTGACGGAGACCCAATAACATTTTATTGGGGTGTTGATCCAAGTGCTTCTTCTATGACAATTGGTAATTTAGCAATTGCAATGATGGTACGACATTTTATTAAGAGTGGCCATAAAGCTATATTGTTAATTGGTGGCGCTACGGGCATGATTGGCGACCCAGATGGCAAAGGTGAAGAACGGGTTTTGAAGAGTCCAGATGAAATTCAATCAAATAAAATTGGTATTGAGGCTCAGTACAAGACAGTTTTTGACGATCAAGATTTTAAGCTTGTTGATAATATGAATTGGTTTAAAGATACAGGATATCTACAATTCTTGAGAGAAGTAGGTAAGCACGTACCAATGAGACAGATGCTATCTCGCGAGTTTGTGCAGAAACGACTTTCAGATAAGGGTGCTGGCATTAGTTATGCAGAATTTAGTTACGTATTGATTCAGGCTTATGATTTCCTGCACATGAATAAAGAAATGGAAGTTTCGCTGCAAGTTTGTGGTTCTGATCAATGGGGCAATAGTGTTGCAGGAGTTGATTTAATTAGGCGTATTTCTGGGAAAGAAGCTCACGTTTGGTCAGCTCCACTTGTAATAGATAAGTCGACTGGATTAAAGTTTGGTAAATCTGAAGAAGGCGCAGTTTGGCTAGACGCTAAAAAGACCAGCGTTTATAAATTTTATCAATACTGGTTAAACGTTGGGGATGATGGAGTGGAAGACTATTTAAAAATCTATACAATGTTAAGTAAGCCAGAAATAGAAAATATACTAGAAATATTTCAACAAAATCCTGGTAATAGATTAGCTCAAAAAACCCTAGCTTATGAAGTAACAACAATTGTTCATGGAATAGATAGAGCTACAAATATTAAAACGGTAAGCGAAGTTTTATTTGGGGAAGGTAGTTTTGTCGATTTAAATGAAAATCAGAAGCAAATTTTATCGGCTGAGTTGCGGGTAATCCCAGCAAGTGACGACCTATATGACATGTTATTTAAATGTGGACTAGCAAATTCAAAATCTGAAGCAAGGAAATATCATATAGCCGGTGCAATCTCTGTAAACGGTACAAAAACATTTCCGGATGAAAAAATTAGCTTTCAAAATGGCTTAAATCTTTTAAAACGTGGCAAAAATAGTTTTGCAATTGTAGATAACAAATAAAGTGTTATACTAATTTCTCATATGCCAAAAAAGACTTTTAAAACTAAACTCAAAAAAGCTAATCAATATGACGAAGGGAATTATAATTATTTACAATATTGGGATGGTCGAGATTACGAACACGCCTCTGAAGAGATTGCGATAAATCGACTCTTAAAGGGAAAGCATTTCAAAACAGCAACAGATATTGGTGGTGGATATGGACGATTGTGCGTATTCCTGGAACAATTCGCCGACAAAGTAACCTTGGCTGAACCTTCTAAGAAACAGCTTGATATTGCCAAAGACTTTCTTAAAGACCATATTGAAATTGATCGAGTACTGACTCAAGCAGATGATATAAAATTGAAAGATAAATCCCAAGATTTGATAACCATGATTCGTGTCATGCACCATTTACCAGATCCAACTACGGAATTTAAAGAGTTGTTTAGAGTGCTAAGTGATGAAGGATATCTTTTACTAGAGGTAGCTAATTACGCACATGCCCGGAACCGTCTGAAACACATTATTCAATTTAAGAATTTGCCTGTTGAGCCAGTTGATATCCGTTCAGATAAAAATAAAAATGACTCAGAGATCTCATTCGTAAATCACAATCCTAAAACAGTAGTAAAGCAACTTGCGCACGCTGGTTTTAAGGTAGAAAAAGTACTTTCAGTCTCCAATCTTCGTAGTCCAAAGCTTAAGAAAATCATGCCTAACACCATTATGTTAACTTTGGAAAATATAATGCAACCCACTCTGGCAAAAGCATTCTTTGGTCCTAGTATTTTCTTTCTAATTAAAAAAGCAAAATAATAATTCTCATAAACAATTCATAATTAAGTCTGTACTTTTGTGCACCAAAGAAATGAGAATTGTTTTTGACGTATAATTGATAATATGAATTTGAAAAGTTCAGTGATTGAGATTAAAGGTGTGGGATCTGAAGTTGCCAAAAAAATGTCGATTTTGGGAATAGAAACAGTAGAGGAGCTGATAGATTTATATCCAAGACGTTACGACGACTATTCTGAAATTCAAAAGATCAGCTTAATACGTCCAGGGATTGTGACAATAAACGCAACGATAAAATCGTCAGCAGGGAGATATGTAAAACGAGGACTTCACATAACAGAGGCAGTTGCGAGTGACAGCACTGGAAGTGTTCGGTTAGTATGGTTTAACCAACCTTACAGGTCGGCATCCTTAAAGACAAACGAAGACTACTATATTTCTGGAGAATTTGGGATGAGTTATCAAAGACTTAATATATTGAATCCTTCTGTAGAACTTGTAAGTAATTTTCCAGTCAACACTGCTCGAATCGTACCTATATATAGAGAAACAAAAGGGCTTAAGTCTGGACAAATACGTCGAGCGTTGAGAGAAGTATTTCCGATAATTAGCGCATTGCCAGAGACATTGCCTAAGTGGTTAGTAGAAAAAGAAAGAATGTTATCACGCGCCGAAGCAATCGAGCAAATCCACTTTCCTGGCAATCAACAGGAATTAATAACGGCAAGGCGTCGTCTTGGATTTGATGAAGTTTTTGAACTTACTCTTGCAGCGCTTATAAATAAACTCGAAAACTCACATGGTAAGTCAATAATAATTCCATTTGAAGAAAAGTTAGCTAAAGATTTTGTGAAACACTTACCGTTCATACTTACTGATGACCAAAAACGAGTAATTTGGCAGATATATAAAGACATACAAAAACAAGCACCTATGAACAGATTGATTGAGGGTGATGTAGGCTCTGGAAAGACAGTTGTTGCCGTTATGGCCTCTTTAATGGTGGTCAAGAAAAATTTTCAAGTGGCTTTTATGGCTCCCACAGAAATATTAGCGCGTCAACATGCAGATTCAATTCATGCCTTATTAAAACCTCTGGGGATGCATGAACAAATTGTCTTGCTAGTTGGTGGTCAGAAACCAGCTCAAAAATTAGAAGCCAAAAAACGCATTAGTTCAGGAGATGCAAAAATTATAGTAGGTACACATGCTTTAATTCAAAATAAAGTAAATATGCAAAAATTGGGTCTGGTAATAATAGACGAACAGCATAGATTTGGCGTAGAGCAACGTAAAAGATTATTGGCTAAAGCTGGACATATGCCACATGTGCTTAGTATGACAGCAACTCCTATCCCTAGAAGTCTAGCATTAACTCTTTATGGTGAGTTAGATATTTCTGTTATAGAATCCAAACCAGCAAATAGAAAGGACATAATTACGAAAATCATACCACTCGTAGAGCGTCATAAAATATTTGATAAACTCGAAAATGAACTGAAATCAGGACGCCAAGCATTTGTGGTATGTCCACTTATAACTATTACAGAAAATAATTCAATAAAATCTGTTGAACAAGTATACGACGAATTATCTACCGGTCCTTTTAGTCACAGAAAAATTGGCTTACTTCACGGCAAATTGAAATCTGAAGCGAAAGACATAATTATGCAATCTTTTCTAAATCATAAAATAGATATCTTAGTAACAACTACTGTTATTGAAGTGGGGGTTGATGTTCCAAACGCTACAATCATGATGATAGAAAACCCCGAAAAGTTTGGGCTTGCTCAACTTCATCAATTGCGTGGAAGGGTCGGACGGAGTAAGCATCAGAGTTTTTGCTATCTTTTACTAAATGATAACTTATCTCCATCTCATAGGTTGCGTTTACTTGAAAGATCGACCGATGGTTTTAAACTCGCTGAATACGATTTAGAACTTCGCGGACCGGGAGCTATTTATGGTCAAATACAACATGGTCAGCTTGATTTGAGAGTTGCAAAACTTTCTGATACAAAACTAATAGCTAAAGCTCGTCTTGCCGCCCAAGAATTTATAGACAGACATGAAAATCTGTTAATATATCAACAGTTAAACGAACGTGTTCAGTTCAACCGTTCAGTTACTAATCTAAACTAAAAATTATGAAATCAATTAGAATGCAAAACTCCAATAGTAATTTTAATAATGTTAGTGGTGCTTAAAACGTGTATTCAGGACTTTACGTATTTACAAAACATTCAGGTGCGGTTATGGGCGCGCATCAAAAAATTGATAGAGTTGCCAGAAAACAACTTACGAAACTTACAATCGATGAAAATATATTTCCTAAGATAAGAGATATATTACATTTTGAAGGTGCTAATGGTCCTGATGGTATAAAAATGAAGAGCCCTGGCATCAATGAACCATGGCATTATGTAGATCCTTTTAATGAAGACGACGAACAATTAACTAATCTTTTACAAGACCATTATATTAATCTAGTAAGTGCTTTAAAAAAAAGTGACGACGTAAAAGCGTCTTTTGAAGCAGCTTGGTTGGCGCACGCATTGGTTGATGGCCTTACCCCTGCGCATCATTACCCTTACGAAAAAGAACTTGCAAAACTTAGAGGTGGTGAGGATTTAAAGTCAAGAACTAATTATCGAAAAAAATTAATAATGCCCGGTGAAACTAAGAAGAAAATGCTAAGTAATAATTGGAAAATGTGGGGTGCAAAAGGTCTTTTTGCAACCCATGCGACATTTGAGCTTGGCGTTGCTACTTTAATTGCACCCTTAACTTTTAAAGAATCACTTCCAACTAAAGCAGATATTAATAATATTGAAACATCGAACGTGATTGAAATGTTTAATAAGACTGCCAGGGAAGTCGCAGTTCTTGATATGTACCATAATTATATTAAAAAAGGATGGACGCCTAAATTGGCCTGGCAAGTACGACACAGGTTAGGGCCTGCACTTATACGTACCGTTTCTTTAACTTGGTATAAAGCAATGTTTGACGCGAAATTAATAAAAAAATGAGAATCATATCAGGAAGATTTGGTGGAAGAGTAATTGACGCTCCAAAAGGATTTAAGACACATCCTATGGGTGATAAACAACGAGGAGCCCTGTTTAATACTCTTGGTGACATATCAGGACTATCAGTATTAGATTTTTATGCAGGAAGTGGCGCTATCAGTATTGAAGCTATAAGTAGAGGCGCTATAAGGGCCACAGCAGTAGAATTAGATAAGTCAGCGTATTCAACTATCGCAAATAATATAAAATTACTTGGAATTGAAAAAGAAGTTGAAGTTGCCAATAGCCGTGTCTCAAGCTGGTCCAAAAAACACATAACGGATTGGTATGACATAGTTATTTGTGATCCACCGTACGACAAAGTACTGGAAGGATCGATACAAAAACTCACAACAAATTTAGCCCGAGGTGGTACTTTAGTCTTGTCGTGGCCTTCTAAACTTCCAATTCCAGATTTTAAAGGATTGGGATTAATAAAATCGAATACTTACGCCAATGCTAGACTAATATTTTATAAAAAATCTATCTAGATCTTTGTGCGCTAATTATTTCTCCAAAACTATTTATTATTAATGCCACAACAGCAACAGAAACAACAGCTTGTTTCCATAAAATTACTGATTGATATTGAAAACTAAGCGATAAAGCCAATAAGATTAAAATTCCGGTCCCAACCCTTCCGAATATGGTTATATACGGTTTTTGTTGATTCCAGGATGTTGTCTGAGATAAATAGTTTAAGATAGTTATTCCAATACTTACAAAAAACAAAATTGGAATCATGTTAATACTTATTAAACGCCAAAAATACATTACTAAAATCAAAAAACCTAATAGAAATGTAATCCCGGAAAGAATAGTAACTTTTTTAATTCCATGTTTTAGTAGAAATGTAATTTTTCCGTGTTTAGCATCTCCAACAACGTCACGAAAATCTTTTAGTAAAATTCTGGAACAAAACATCAGGTACAATGCAAGTGCAAATAGAAAAACACGTACATTAAATTCATTTGTAATAACAAAATATCCACTTAAAAGAGGTAAAAAAACATATCCCAAAGGCAAGAGAGTAGGCGCAAAACCACCTTTACGCGATATTTGAATTGGCTTTAGAGAATACGCCCAATTTAATATCAGCAAAGCAATTACCAAAATAAAAGTATATCTACCCAAAAAACTTGCAGAAATTATTGTGGCGAATCCAGATAAAATTGCGATATTAGTTATTTGTTTTTTGGTAATAATGCCTTTAACTAGAGGTCTGTTATTGTCATTTTTCAAATTTATCAGGTCGATATCGTAGTCCATTAAATCATTTAACGCAGTGCCATTAACGTACCAAAAGGCAATCACGGCACAAATATTTAGAAAACTAATTCCAAAGTTTATGAAAGTGTTAAACTCAAAATAATGTATATTAAATGCCAGACCATAAAGTATACCTATCACAACATATTGCATAATAAGTAGATATGTTGGTACTCTCAACAATCCAACCCACGCCTTTAGATATTTTCTTATTAACACTTCAAGATATACTATAGACTGACTGATGATAAGTAACAAAAAAGTATTAGGAATAATCGGGCCATCTGGTTGTGGTAAATCTACAATTGTGGAAATGCTATTTGAAAAAGATAAAATAATAGTTAATCCGACATTTACTGATCGGCCTAGAAGAATTGGCGAGAAAAATTTAGAACATGAATTTATAACTCGAAGAAAATTTGATGATTTAGAAAATCAAGAAAAGTTCATAGAAGTTGTTCAGCCTTTTGGGCTTAAATATCGATACGGGACCCCAAGACTAAATAATAAAACTAATAAAATTTCAGTTTTAATGCTTAGGGCGCCGTTTGTGCCTCAACTGTTATATCATTATCCTAAGTCGATAATATATCAAATTGAAGCAAGTTATGAGTTCGCGCGATCTGCAATAAATAAAAGGGGCGTTCGAATCAATGTTGGTAATAGATTGACTTTATTTGATAGTGAGATCAATTTAGGTCGAAAATATGCTGACAGAATATTTGTAAACGGTGGACATATAGACGAGTTACTTGAAGAAATTCTTGATAAAATGATGAAAGATTTTATTATCTAAAGACATTTAGAGCTGCTAATATTGCACCAATGACTCCAAAGCATATAAGCCCCAATTGATGTAATAATTAATGCTGGTAGTGCTCCACCTATAAATCCAAAGAAAATATATACAACTTTCAGAAAAGAGTTAGTGTGTTTGCCGATACCTACAGAGTTTGTATCTATGATTTTCTTTTTACCGATATAAAGCATTATTAGCCCTGGTATTAGACTAATTCCTAATGTAAAAAAACTTAAAATTATCAAAGCTAATCCTGCTACAAATAATTTATTAAGATTACCACCATATTGTTCTCGAAATTTTATTCCACTTGAAACTTGTTTCGCAGTATTTATACCTAAAATTATTGCAAGTAATCCACCCATAACCAGCACAAAGTTTTGCATAAGTGATACAAAATCTGGAGAGTCGGATGTCATGCCAAATAAAAATGCCATAACCATTAAAAATGCCAATGAATATGAGAAAATAGCATTTTTAGACAAGTGAGATAATTTAAAATTTGTAACCGTAGCACTTGCTGTTTGATATTCCTTAGGTATATCTGCAACTTGCGAAAACTCCTGTTTTGACAAATCTTTTGCGGAGAGTGGGCTTTTACTTCTATTTGGATCCATGTCGATTCCTATTTACTATAAGCATAAACATAAGTACTGGCGTGTCAATAGTAAACGCTAAAGTAAGGGCATAGATATTATTCCGAATTTGAAGTAAAATACATCGGTAAATTCTACGCGGATGTGGTGGAATTGGTAGACACGCTAGTTTTAGGAACTAGTGCCGTAAGGCGTGAAGGTTCAAGTCCTTTCATCCGCACCAAAAATTTTCCACATTTTTTTAAGTAACTTGACTTTTAGGCAAATTGGCTTATGCTTTACTCAGATATCAATTTACGATAAAAGTAAAAACATGCCCAGAAAGTCAAAAACTAAAAAGACCGTTAAACCTAAAATTAAACATCCTCGCATTGGTTTAATTGGGTGGTTTCAAAGAAATAAGATAATTAGTATTTTTATCATTATATTTGCATTGATTGGTGGAACACTTATTTTTAAAAGCTTTGCAGCCGTCGGCGACGAGCTACAGGCGAAAAACAACTCCACATGGAATTTCTCAATTGCGAGACGAATGGTCATGTCTTCAGATGGATCGTATGGTTTCACGCTTGACGGATATGGGGCACTCCATCCTTTTCATACGTATGGTTCCCAGCCCGCTAAACCTACTGGTGGACCTTACTTCTCAGGTCAAGACATTGCCCGTGACATAGTAGTGTCCAAATGGAGTACATCGAACTCACAGGGTTATGTTTTAGATGGTTTTGGAGGAATACACCCATTTGGTGGAGCTCCTGCAGCTAAAGGAGGCGCATATTGGAATGGATGGGATATAGCTAGAAAGATTGTACTTAGTGGTGGTGGTGGCTATGTGTTAGACGGCTTTGGTGCCCTACATCCCTTTGCAATTGGTACCGGTACAGCACCTGCTGCACCTAGAATAGGCCAAGGACCATATTGGGCTGGCCAAGACATTGCTAGAGACATTACTATTAGAAGTGATGGTAAATTAGGACAGATTCTTGATTGTCATGGAGGTATTACGCCCGTAGGCTTTGGATCTACGAATGCCCCAGGATATGTTAATGGCTTTCCATACAACAAAGATAGATGCGACTACACAAGCTTTTCCGATGTTGAATGGTCAAAACCTTCCGGTACTGTTACGAATGCTAAAGGAGAATTTGCTGGATTTGGAACAAGAACAGTAAAGCCTTTTGTGGCTAGTGGTCTTGGAAAGGTTGTTGATGGGACTTGCAAATATGTTACTGCACAAGCTACAAGTAGATGCTGGCTTATGGATAACCATGGCGCAATTAGGGCATTTAGTGAACCAAATGCCCCATTATTTAACGATCAAGAGCAAGCATTCTTCGCTGCTATTAAAAAGGCTCAAGAAGATGCTGCCGCGAAAGTCGCTATCAATAATGGCAATTCAACACCTTCAGGGTGTTCTAAGTCATTGAATCAGATTGGTCCTAGCGACGGCACAGCGTGCATAAAAGCTCTTCAATCTGCTGTTGGCGCAAAAGTAGACGGCATATGGGGTCCAGAAACACAAAGTAAGAGAGATGCAAAATATGGCGTAAGTGGTGGCTCCAACACAACAACATTTGTAAATCCACCAGTTTCAGCTAGTTATTGCGACACAATGCAAGTAGAAGTAGCTAACGAATACAGAATATTCGATTTATTCACACATCTTGCGAACAGTTCATATAGGCCAGGAGGTAATTATGCAGCAGTGCAGGTGGCTTACAGCAAGGCAAAACTCGAAATTACTGGAGTTCAATTAATTAAAAATGACGTTTGCAAAAATATAGCTACCCCCAAATCATTTGCTCTTTCAGCTATCGGAAACGCAAGATCTGCACTAGATGACTTTGGACGTGCAATCGCAGTATATTTAAACCCATAAGCAAGGAAAGTTATAAGCATGAGACAAATTCGAAATAAAAACAAAAGAACTTTAATTTTGGTTTGTCTATTCATTGGTATTGCTTTTGTTTCAGTAATTATGGCAAAATCTCGACAGGCAGATAATAACAGCAATACAAAAACTGTAAGCAAAATAAGTACAGAGCAAAATGTTCAGGAAAGTAGGATGTTAGGAGTACCATATGCTAAGGAAGAATTTACGACAAAAGCAGGAAAAGAAAGAACTATTGCCTATATAAACGAAGTAACAGCACAGTTTCATGATTCTTCAGATGCTATCATTAAAAATCTACAAGAATAAAATTAAACAAAGGAACATATAATGCCACCAGAACAACAACCAGAGCAAATTCAACAGCCAGCAATTGAATCCCAGCCAGTTTCAAATGTTCAGACGCCACCGGCCATGTTACCACAGCAACCCACACCCAAAAAGTCAAAAATAGTACCTATACTAATAGGAGTGATAATACTTTTGATTATTTTGGTTATTTCCGGCTGGGTCTACGCCACGAAAAACAAAAATAACAATAATTCTTCAGCCACCAAAGCACCTGCTGTTAATACTCCAGCTACGCCTTCAGTCAATTCCAATGTTAACAAGTCTACTGTAAGCAAAAGTGCTGATACCGTAGATACCTTGTGCTATTCGTTCGCTTTACCAACGCCTCACGGCGACGTTGGTGTGGATAATCGCTGTACATCGTCTTACATGTATGGCAAAGATAACGTTGCTTCAGTTGTTGTTGATATTCCCGTAGTCCCGCAAGTGGCGACTCTATCAGAGCTTATTACTAATTGGAAAAAGCACAACACAGATAGTATCGTTTCCGAAACTCAAACCAAACTTGGTACTTATGACGCCCAGAAAATAATTACCAAGAAGACGACTGTATCTAGCACAACCAATAATATAACCCTCCTTGTTTATACGGGAAACAAATATAAAATTCAGAACATTGCTGTAAGTGGATTTGAAATACGTGGTCGTTATGATGATCAATATGGTTCTAAAGTCGGCATAGACAGTATATTGGCTAGTTGGCAATGGAAATAAAACTAAAATATTTGTAATTAGGAATTTCAATTCTGATCTCAAAAATAAGCTAAAATTTACATTTTTGTAACCAAAGTATTTAGCACCATGATTGCTATAAACTGATGAGGGAGTTATAGTGTACCTTATGATTATTAAGTCTAGCCAGTTGCACCTACATATCCTGCCCCTACTAGCCGGTTAGTTTGCTATTATTCTGAAAAATTTTTACCCCGGCAGTCGGGGCAATTTTATATTCGTTTGATTTATTCAGGCGAATTTTAACTAATAAAATTTAGGGAGATATATAGTGAATAATTTAGAAAATATAATAGATGCAGTGGCTTGTTCAGAGCGTGTATTGATGCCCGATAGGTATCAGCAACCATTTATTGATGCATTTCAGACCGTAACTGGTTGTGAGGTGCCAGAAATGAACGGCCGAAAAAGGACGATAAAAACTGCAAACAGAACATTCGTGTGGTTTCGTGGTAGAAATATCCCGGCCATCCTCGGAGCTTTGAGCAATTCGCAACCGAACACTAAAACTATTGGGATGACGGGTACGGAGTGGCGCAAAGAGTATGAAAATACACCCAATACTCCAACGATAGGGTGGCAAAGGCTTGGTGAGAAAAAATTAGGAACAGTTGCTTTAATTGCCCGCGAGGAAATGGATATTGAAAATTTTCGGATGCTCGCAAGGAGAGGTGCTCGCGATCTTGGCGTTGTAACGGCATATCCAAACTATGTAAATTCAATAGGTAGCACAGCTGGATGTAAGCTAATTGCTAAGGTTATCGTTGATGGTGGGGTTGAAGCGATTGCTGATACTTTGAATATGCCGGCAGTTGATTTGGTGTGTTCGGGCGAAACATTGAGAGAAAACGGATTTGTAATTGTAGATAGCTTATTGCCGACATATCCTGAACTTTTAGTTCAGACTAGAGCAGCGATGGGGGTCAAATATGAATCAGCTTAGAGTAGTTACATCTTCTAACGAATTGGTTTACGGAATGATTGAAAAACAAAATTCGTCAGAACTTTTGCTACCAGTTTATGTCGTTGACCGAAATAGGATTGCAATTGACGGACTGGCTGCCATAAGAATGCAAGGATGGGCAAATCGAGACGCGGTAGATATTACATTTCAAACAAGAAATGTGACCTTTTGGTCGCGTTCTAAGCAGAGACTATGGACTAAGGGGGAAGAAAGTGGCAATCTTCTACTGCTAAGAGCTGCATACACAGACTGTGACGCCGATAGTTTGCTTTTAGATGTAGAGCCAACGGGGCCCACTTGTCACACCGGAGCTAATTCTTGTTTTGAAGTTGCTAGAGGAGAAGAATAAACGTAAAATGGAGGAAAACTATGACACTAGGTACACAACCAGTTAAAGGGGCGCGTGATTTTTACCCCGAAGACATGAGACTACAGAAATACCTTTATAAGGTCATGAGGTCTGTTTGCGAGCGATTTGGCTACGAAGAATACGACGCACCAATCTTGGAACCAACAGAACTTTACTTAAACAAAGGTAACCAAGAAATCATTGACGATCAGACCTACTCTTTTAAAGACCGAAGTGACAGAGCTCTGACATTACGCACGGAAATGACACCAACTGTTAGCCGTATGGTAGCAGCTATACGTCAAGAAGCGCCTTATCCCCTTCGCTGGTACTCGATTCCCCAATGTTGGCGATATGAACGGACTCAGAGGGGCCGGGGGCGAGAATTCTACCAATTAAACGTAGATATTTTTGGCGTAGATGGTTTACCGGCTGACTATGAAATAGTCACGATTGCCGACCAATTAATGCAAGCATATGGCGCGAAGCGTGATATGTACACAATCAATCTTAACAGTCGTAAATTCATGGATAGTTTACTTCAGGAATACATAGGGTTTGACGCTACCCAGGCACAGACAGCAAGCAGGTTGATTGACCGTATGCTAAAAATGGATTATCCGGCTTTCGTTGGTCAATTAGATGCTATTTGCAGCCCATCACAACGTGATGCGGGTGTAAATGGACGACTGCTAGATTTTCTAAAAGTCAAATCTATAAATGATATTCCTGAAGCCATACAGAATAACAAGTCGATTGAGGAACTACGGCGACTTACGGATATGCTGGAAAGTGCAGGAATTACAAACGTGGTATATGACCCAACTCTCATGAGAGGATTTGAATACTATACTGACATATCATTTGAAGTGTTCGACAATGATCCAGAAAACAATCGCAGTATGTTTGGTGGTGGTCGTTACGATGGATTAGTGAGTATGTTTGGTGTTGAGTCTATTGCTGCAGCTGGCTTTGCTATGGGGGACATAACGCTCAGAAATTTCCTGCAAACACATGGCTTACTGCCAGACTTGAATTCAGAAACTGACCTATATGTAGTATTAGTTGGTGATGTATTTGAAAAGATTCAAAAAACTATCAAATCGTTAAGAGAAATGGGCATAAATGTAGCTGTTGATACTACCGGCAGAAAAATAGATAAGCAACTAAAATCAGCTGACAAAAAAGAAATTAAATATGCACTCTTTATAGGTGAACAAGAACTAGAATCAGAACAGTTTACGCTAAAAGATCTACTTACAGGTCGCGAAGAAAAGCATGGGCTAGAGCGAATAGCAAGCATAGTGAAAGATTTTCGTAAAAAGTGACTGCAGTTAATCATTCGCTTACCGGTGCAATAATTGGATTTACGGTTGGTACTCCATTAGCATTTATAGTGGCCCTATTGTCGCATTTTGTAATTGACGCAATACCTCATTTTGGACCAAACGGCGTCGACAATTCACATATAAAAAATAGCTGGTTTGAAAAATATTTAATATCTGAATTCGTTTTGTGTGTATCTATAGTTGTGTTTTTGCGATTCCGTAGTCCAAATTTTTGGTTAGTCCCATCGGTATGCGCATTCTTAGCAGCGTCACCGGATCTAGTTTCATACCGAAGATTCTCGGCAATTCGTCAAAACAAATCTTTCAAACCAAATTTATATGAACGATTTGCAAATAGAATACAGTGGTTCGAAAAACCAATAGGATCCGTCGTAGAAATTGTTTGGGCTAGTTGCGCTTTAGCTATATTGGCAATTCTCATCTGAAAGTGCTAGAATACGCGACTATATGCAAGTAAAAATCAATCACCCAACTAATACAGAAGCTGGAATCACAATAATAGCAAATCCAGAAGAACTGAAATTCATCAAAGAGCACGTACTAGAACACTTTAAAACTAGCATAAAAGTGCCGGGCTTTCGAGAAGGTAAAGTTCCAAGCAACATATTAGAAAAACACGTAAATCAAGAATCTTTACAAAGCAAATTCCTAGAAGAAGCAGTTGAGCAACTCTATACTCAAGCCCTACAGTCAAACAAGCTTCGTCCGGTAGATCGACCACAAATAGCTGTCAAGAAGTTTGTTCCATTTACTACGTTAGAATTTGAAGCAAATGTCCCAATTGTAGGTGAAATTAAACTCAGTGATTACAAAAAAGTAAAAAAAACTAAACCTAAAGTTACAATTACAGCAAAAGATATAGATGATGTGGTGAAGTCGCTTCTTGAGCGAGCTGCTGTTAAGTCTGACGTAGATCGAATGGCTAAAAATGGAGATCAATTATATATAGATTTTATGGGAGAAGATGATAAAGGCAATGCAGTAAACGGAGCTGACGGAAAGGACTATCCATTATTACTTGGAAGTAATGCCTTTATCCCGGGTTTTGAAGAAAACCTGGTTGGCCTCAAAGCAACTCAAGATAAAACATTTACTCTGAAATTCCCAAAAGATTATGGAGTCAAAGCGCTTGCATCTAAAAATGTAACATTTAAAGTGAGCGTTACAAAAGTACAAGAAGTAAAACCTCCAAAATTTGATGATCATTTTGCTAAAACTATAGGGCCTTTTAAAAATATTTCTGAACTAAAAGCCGATATCAAAAAACAATTGGGGATAGAACGCGAACAACAGGCAGACAGACTTTATGAAAACGAATTAATACAGGAGATAACTAACAAAAGCACTCTGGAAGTGCCAAAGGTTTTAGTTGACGATCAAATAGACCGCATGGAACAGGAAGAACGACAAAATTTGGCATATAGAGGGCAAACCTGGGAAGAGCATTTAAAAGAAGAAGGCGTAGATGAAGCCCAACATAAAGAACAAAAACGACCACAAGCAACTGAACGTATAAAAGCTAGCTTAGTTATGGCAGAAATTGCAGAATCAGAGGGCCTAGACGTATCATCGGAAGAACTCGACGCTCGAATGCAGCAGCTTAGAACTCAATACCAAGACCCCAAGATGTTAGAAGAATTAGAAAAACCAGAAGCACGTCGGGATATTGCTGGAAGAATATTAACTGAAAAAACGCTCTTAAAGGTAGTTGGCTACGCCAATAAAAAATAAATGACAGAACTTGGTGGTGAAAATTTAGGGATGGGATTTAATTTACAACTTGTACCAGAATGCCTGTCAGAACCTATAGAAGGTGAACTGGGCATAAGTTATGAAAAAAGTCGAGACTTTAAAGCGATGGTAATGTGGTTACCAAATGATGAATTTATTGCTCTCATACAACGAAGGGTGTTGCAAGCTTTTGAATCCCAGGAGCTGAGAAATGAAAATAAAGATTGTAAAATAATAAAAAGTATTGAATAATAAGTATATGTATAAAGCTGCTCAGAGAATAATAGAGTCTGCCAATAAGGCAAGCGACGAACGCGTTCTGGGTATTGGGCTGGCGACTATTGGAGTCGTTATAGCTGCTGGTGGATTAGCTGTTGATTTGTTTTTTGGTAACCACTTTGCAGCTACGGCAATAGAAGCTACAGGTTTGAGTGCATCAGGAATTGGTGGTGCAATTGTAATTGCAGACAAAGTTATGTAAAAAACAAGAATATACAACTAGCACTCTTGACATGCGAGTGCTAGTTTTCTATACTATCACTACTTAATCAAAGGTTTCAATATGCCACTTATTCCAACAGTAATAGAATCCGAAGGCCGTTACGAGCGTGCCTATGACATATATTCTCGACTACTTAAAGATAGAATAATATTTCTTGGCGAACAGGTCGATCAACATACTGCTAACCTTTTAGTTGCACAGCTGTTGTTCCTGCAGTCAGAAGATGCTAAAAAAGATATCTACATGTATATAAACAGTCCTGGTGGAAGTGTTTATGATGCGCTTGCGATTTACGATACAATGCAATATGTTAAAAATGACATTCAAACAGTAGGTATTGGAGTTCAAGCTTCGGCTGCAGCATTTTTGTTAAGTAGTGGTGCCAAAGGCAAAAGGTTTATTTTGCCAAACGCTACAGTCATGATTCACCAGCCATCATCGGGCACTAGAGGGAAAGTTACTGATCAGGAAATTGATTTACGTGAATCACTCAGAATTAAAAAGCTTTTAGAACAAATTATGGCCAAAAACACAGGGCAAAAGCCAGCAATAATCCACCAAGATATGGAACGCGATCGCTGGATGAACGCTGAGGAAGCTAAAAAATATGGAATAGTCGACAAAGTTTTTGCATTTCCATCTAAATAACCACTAACATTATTCAACAACAGTTGAGATGTGTATTATGGTGTGAACATGGCACGACCTGAAGTAAAACGAAATAACTACCAAGATGTATATAATTTTTACTGTGGGTATAATCCTAATCAAATAATAGCAAAATTCGGTTATTGGATTCTCGGTGCCGTTATGCAACCAAGAATAAATATTTCAAAACAAGCAAGTTTTGCTATAGAAGATAGAATTAGAAATGGATCCCGATTAATATTAGCAGCAAATCATACAAGTGAATGGGACATACCAAGTATTGCAGCTTTAGCTGATAAGGTTGAAGCATTACGTCCAATACGAGCTAAAACATTTATACCAAGTAAATCTTCATTATCAAAAAATCTGATCTTGAGGCACGCTATTGATACAATGGGACAATTACCTACCTTTCGGGTAAAAGATAAATCTGACAAAGCTATAGATATTACCGAGCCAAAATCAGAAGACCTGAAACGGGCATTGATAGAAACGAGTAGTTTCTTAATAAACATTGGTAAAAATATGGCTATTTTTCCTGAAGGTGAACGAAATAAGAATCAACCGGATGAAGTTCAGCCACTAAAAGATGGCCTGTTAGGCATCATTGAAGGCGTTTATAAATCAACTGATTTAACGATATTGCCTATCGGTATAAATCATAATTCAATATCAAACGGAAGGTTAAATTTTAGAAATCCATCAATTGTAATTGGACAACCGATGGACGGCCCATTTGTCACAAATTATCTTTTGGATGATTTAAGGTCTGAGCTGCAGACGTGTGTTGATGTGGCTATAGCCACCTAGATAATTCGAATATCAACTTGACTTGAGCCAAAAAGGAGAGTAATCTGACTGATAAGAAGTAGTGTACGTCGGGCCGTGCTTTGTTTGTTCTCAAAAAAGTATCAAAATCCCTTGGTAGTGATCTTCAGAAGAAAAATTACAACAATCAGATTGACGACTTTTTATAATTTACCCAAAATGGGTCGGTCTCAAATCTGTGAATTAATCAACTTAAGAAGGAGTTCACTCAAATATGGCAAAAAGCACTATTGTACACAATCAAACAAAACAAAAACGAACCTATTTTTCAAAAAACGATGATGCACTTGATTTGCCAAATCTTATTGATCACCAAAATCGTTCTTTTCAGTGGTTCGTAGAAGAAGGTTTGGGGGAATTATTAGCTGAAATAAGTCCAATTGATGACTATACAGGTACTAAACTTTCACTAAGCTTCAAAGATTACAGATTTGAAGATCCGAAAACAAGTGAAGCTGAAGCTCGTGAAAACAATGTAAGTTTTGAAGCACCACTAAAAGCAACAGTGGAGCTTACAAACAAAATTACAGGTGAGATTAAGGAACAAGAAATATATTTGGGAGATTACCCTTGGATGACCACCAGGGGTACTTTTGTAATTAACGGAGCTGAGAGAGTTGTTGTCTCGCAACTTATTCGTTCTGCCGGTGTGTTTTTCACTGCTGAAGCACATGGTACTCACAATATATATGGCGCAAAGGTTATCCCAGGCCGCGGTGCGTGGTTGGAGTTTGAAACAGCTGCAAATGGTGCCTTGTATGTAAAAATTGATCGTAAAAGAAAACTGGCTGTGTCTACGCTTCTTAGAGCTCTCGGAATGAACGAAGGTACAATGAAAGAAGCGTTCAAACATGTCGATACTGGCAAAGTTAACTATCTAGACAATACAATTGAAAAAGATCCAACAAAAGGAAACAATGAAGCACTCATTGAAGTGTATCGTCGACTTCGTCCAGGGGACCTAGCAACAGTTGATAACGCACGTGGCCTTATTGAAAACATGTTTTATAACTTCAAACGATTTGATTTTAGTCGTGTTGGACGATATAAGATTAATAAACGCTTGAATCTGGACATCCCAAACACTGCCGAGAATCGAATAATGCGTCTGGAAGATTTAATAGCAATAATTGCTGAAATCATTCGACTAAATAACACGCAAGACCCAGTTGATGACATTGATAGTTTGGCAAATCGACGCGTAAAGTTGGTTGGCGAATTAGTACAGCGACAATTTCGTATTGGACTACTTCGTATGGAGAGAAACACAAAAGACCGAATGAGTATGAGTGAAATTGAAACTGTCACGCCTGCTCAACTTATAAATGCTCGACCTGTTGTTGCTGCAGTCAGGGAATTCTTCGCAAGCTCGCAATTGTCGCAATTTATGGATCAGATAAATCCATTAAGTGAGCTAGCTCACAAACGAAGATTAAGTTCTATGGGTCCAGGTGGCTTAAGTCGTGAAAGAGCGGGCTTTGAAGTTCGCGATGCACACGCAACCCATTATGGTAGAATTTGTGCCGTTGAAACACCTGAAGGAGCAAATATCGGCTTAGTATTAAACTTAGCTTCTTATGCTCGAATAAATGACTACGGTTTTATTGAAACTCCTTATAGGAAAGTCATAAGTAATGTTTCAGCTAAACAGGCTGTAGGTCACATTGCGTCAGTAAATCTTGAAAACGAAAAAGGTACGATAATAGTGAAAGCTGGTGCCAAGATAACGGCTGACGCAGCAAAAAAACTTGCCACTGTTAAGTCACAAATTACTTGGCCTGTTAAAGCCGTAGTGACAAATGAAGTTGAGTATTTAGACGCAAGTGACGAGGAAAAAGCTATCATAGCAAGTGCAGGTGAAGAAGTGACTGCTGATGGATCATTTATAAATGAACGTGTTAGCGCGAGGTCAAATCTGATGGCTGGTGAAGTGGATGCTGATGATGTAACTCATATGGATGCATCTCGAAAACAAATTATTGGTTCTAGTGCTGGCCTTATACCTTTTATTGAAAAAAACTACGTCTATCGTTCACTTATGGGTAGTAACCAACAGCGACAGGCAGTTCCACTAGTTCGTCCTCAGGCTCCCATCATTGGTACTGGCATGGAAGCTCCTGCTGCAAGAAATACTGGTCAGTTGACTGTAGCTGAAGAGGATGGAGTAGTTATGAAAGCAACTGCCGATGAAGTGGTTGTAAAGTACAAATCTGGAACCTCGTCTTATAGTCCACTTCATTTTATACGTAGCAATGAAGGCACCAGCATAAACCAAAAGGTTGTTGTCAATTCAGGAGATAAAGTTCAAGCTGGTGATCCATTGGTTGAGGGTATGTCCATATCTAATGGCGAACTTGCACTTGGTAAGGATTTGATTGTTGCATTTATGCCATGGAGCGGCTACAACTTTGAAGATGCAATAATAATTAGTCGTAAATTAGTAGAAGATGACACCCTCACCTCAATTCATATTGTTGATTATATGGTAGAAGTACGCGAAACAAAGCTTGGTCCAGAGATTGTTACTAGAGATATTCCAAATGTATCTGAAGAAGCTCTTAGGCATCTAGACGACGACGGTATTGTACGAATTGGAGCAGAAGTACATCCAGGAGATATACTTGTTGGAAAAATAACTCCAAAAGGAGAGCAAGAACTTTCAAGTGAAGAAAGATTGCTGCGAGCAATATTTGGAGAAAAAGCTAAAGAAGTTCGAGATACTTCTCAGAGAATGAGTAACGGCAAGCATGGTAAAGTTGTTGGTGTCAAGGTATTTTCTCGCGCAAATGGACATGACCTCAAAGCTGGAGTGCTAATGCAAATACAGGTTTTTGTGGCTCAGATGCGAAAAATTAGTGTTGGAGACAAGCTCGGTGGACGTCATGGGAACAAAGGTGTTATTGCACGAATATTGCCTATTGAAGATATGCCATTTATGGAAGATGGAACGCCGGTAGATATTATTTTGAACCCACTTGGCGTTCCTAGTCGTATGAACATTGGTCAACTTTTTGAAACTCACTTGGGAATGGCTGCTAGAGCTTTGGGTCTTACAATTGCAAGTCCTGCATTTGACGGAGTGAGCCCTGATAAAATACGCGAACTATTAAAAGAAGCAGGTTTCCCGGAAGACGGTAAACAGCAATTATTTGATGGCCGAACAGGAGAATCCTTTAAAGAGTTAACCACAGTCGGTTCAATGTATATGATCAAGCTAAATCATATGATTGCAGACAAAATTCATGCACGATCAACCGGACCTTACACAATGGTTACCCAGCAGCCACTTGGCGGAAAAGCGCAAAATGGTGGACAAAGATTTGGAGAAATGGAAGTTTGGGCACTTGAAGCCTATGGAGCATCCAACACACTTCAAGAAATGCTTACTATCAAATCGGATGACGTATATGGGCGTTCAAAAGCGTACGAGGCAATCATCAAAGGCACTGAGATCGTTGGTCCAAAAGTACCAGAAAGCTTTAACGTATTAGTCAAAGAACTTCAAGGGCTTGGTTTAAAGATTGATTTGGTTGCACAGAGCAAGCTTATTGATGCAGAAGAAGTTTTAGCCAAAAATATCAAAGAGGAAGCTGATCATTTGCCTGATGTAGATGTTCCAGCTCCAATCGTATCCGATATTGACGTAACTGAAGATGCTGCAGATATGAACGAATTTGTTGTTATGGAATTAGATGATGATACTCCAGCTACGACTTTAATAACAGATGACACAACTTTGGCAGATGATGACAATACTACGGCGGCAGTCATCGCCGATGACGAAGAAAAGAAGGAGGCCTAAAATGAAGCGTTATTCTTATGGATCTGATATTGCAGATTTTGATGCAGTACGACTTGCAGTCGCTAGCCCAGATGATATTTTGGACTGGAGTTACGGCGAAGTTACTAAACCAGAAACAATCAACTATCGAACTCAAAAACCTGAACGAGACGGATTATTTTGTGAAAGGATTTTTGGGCCAGTAAAAGACATTAACCCTCATGATGCAAAGTACAAAGGCGTTCGCTCACGTGAAGCAGCAGTTGATAAAAACGGTGAAATAGTTACCAAATCAATTGTGCGTAGAGAAAGAATGGCCCATATCAATTTAGCTAGTCCTGTAGCGCACATTTGGTTCTTACGTGGAACGCCAAGTGCTATTGGGTTACTTTTGGGCATGACAGTTAAAAATCTAGAACGTGTAGCTTACTTTGCAAGTTACATAATTAAAAAAGTTGATGTTGAAAAACGTGATCAGATGTTTGCCGACAAAGAAGCAGAGTTTGCAGCTGCAAAAGAAGCGATAAAGTTGCGTTATGAAAAAGAAGCAGCCATCGAAGACGCAAATCTAAAAGCTCTTGCAGAAATGCAAACCAAAGAGTTGGAAGATGCACAAATCGAGTTTGATGAATATAAATCTCAAATCACTTCACTTGCTAAATTAAATCTAATAAATGAAACAGATTACAGAATGTTACCCGATGGCCTTTCTGACCTTATAGAAGTTGGAATGGGTGGTTCAACACTCAAAGATTTACTTGTTGAAGTTAACTTAGAAAATCTAATTGCCGAACTCTCGGCAGAGGCTGAAGAAGCTAAAGGACAACGCAAGAAGAAACTTATGAAGAGGTTGCGACTTCTAGAAAGCATGCATCGTGCAGGGATTAAGCCTTCTAGTATGTGTGTATCAGTTTTGCCAGTAATTCCTCCGGATCTTCGACCTATGGTTCAACTTACAGGTGGTAGATTTGCAACTTCCGACTTGAATGATCTCTATAGACGAGTGATTAATCGTAATAATCGTTTAAAAAAACTAATCGATCTAAATGCACCTGAAGTAATCCGTCGAAACGAACAGCGTATGTTGCAAGAAGCTGTTGACGCGCTAATTGACAACAATAATGCTAGAAGTGGTCGTGCTGTTGCTGCAACAGGTCAAAGACGTCGATTAAAGAGCCTTTCTGACATGTTGAAAGGTAAGCAAGGTCGCTTTCGACAAAACTTGCTCGGAAAGCGTGTAGATTATTCGGGCCGTTCAGTAATTGTCGCTGGCCCAGAACTTAAAATGTTCCAATGTGGTTTACCCAAAATGATGGCGCTAGAATTGTTTAAACCTTTTGTTATTGGATGGCTGATTCGAAACGAGTTTGCTCACAACATACGTTCCGCAACTCGCATGATAGAAACTGGAGAAACTGCCGTCTGGGACGCTTTGGACGAAGTTATTAAGGGCAAATACGTTCTTTTGAATCGAGCTCCGTCACTTCACAGGTTATCAATACAGGCATTTCAACCTGTACTTATTGAAGGCCGAGCTATTCAATTGCATCCTTTAGTATGTAAAGGCTTCAATGCAGACTTTGATGGTGACCAAATGGCTGTTCATTTACCATTATCTGACGCAGCCCAAAATGAGGCTAGAGATATAATGGCAAGCAACAAAAATTTGTTAAAACCTGCAGATGGATCTCCAATTCTCCATATTGAGCAAGATATTGTACTAGGTTGTTATTACCTTACATATGACCGTCATACAAATAGTAAACAGAAAATATATTCCTTCACTGGGCTAGAAGAGGCTGTAATGGCAAAAGATGCTGGAGTGATTGGCATACAGTCACATGTGAGAGTGCCTTTTAGGGGCGAAATGCGTCAGTCTACATTTGGAAGATTACTTTTCAATGAAATATTTCCTGAAGATTTTGAATTTCAAGATGAACCTATGACCAAGAAAAAACTTACTGGCGTTATGGCAAAGATATACCAAAAATATGGTCAAGACTTAACTGCCGAGATTGCTGACGATTTAAAAGATATTGGATTTGATTGGGCAACGCGTTCCGGATTATCAATGGGTATGGGTGACTTTGCGCCTATTAAGGGTATGGAAGAGCTCATGGATAGTGGTGAAGAACGCGCAAAAGCCATAAGTCAACAGTTCGAACAAGGATTCATAACAGAAGATGAAAGATATCGATTGACCGTTGAAACTTGGACAAAAATTGAAAATCAAGTTCAGGATATGTTAGCAAAACAGATGGAAGGCTTTGAATCATCAATGGCAATCGCCATTACGTCAGGCGCAAGAGGAAACATTTCACAGATGAAAATGTCTGTCGGTATGTTGGGAGTATTGTCAGATGCAACAGGTCGCGCAATAGAACTTCCAATAAAATCAGGATATGTAAAAGGATTAACGCCTCTAGAATATTTCACAGGAACACGTGGTACACGAAAAGCTTTGATTGATATTGCACTTAAAACTGCTGATGCTGGTTATCTTACACGTAGGTTAGTAGATGTGGGACAAGATGTATTTACCATCAATGACGATGACACAGACCCTGGTTTTGCAATGAAAAGAGCTGACGCAGAAGAAGTTGGAGTTAGCTACGCCTCTAGGCTAGAGGGTCGATTTGTGGCAAATGACGTCAAATCAAATGGCAAAACTATCATAAAATCTGGGCAACAAATAAGCAAAGAAATTTCAGAAACTATAGATGCAGACCAAAAATTAGACGACGTAAAGATTATGAGTGCACTTTCATGTACTTCTGTACGTGGTGTACCACAGAAATCTTATGGTGTTGATCCAGCAACTGGAAATTTGGTTGCATCACATCACCCAATCGGAGTAATAGCAGCTCAAAGTATTGGTGAGCCTGGTACTCAGTTGAGTCTGGATTCAAAGCACCGATCGGGAGCTGTTTTGGCAGACGAGGCGGCTCAAGGATTGTCCCGTGTCGAGGAACTTTTTGAGGTGAGAACTCCAAAAGGTCAAGCATTTTTGACAGAAATATCAGGAACTGTAAACACATTTGAAGAAGGAGACCAGTACATTGTGCAGGTAGCCGCTAAAGATGCTCCAAAAATTGAACTAACTATTGGTAGTCGTACTGTTCAAATTGCCGACGGGACTGAAGTTGCAATTGGCGATGTACTCGCTGCAGAAAAAGACAATTCCAAACCACTGATCAGTCCAATTGCAGGGAAAGCTGAAATAACCGACAAAAAAATTGTAATTGCGCCGTCTGCAAAAACACTAGTTCGATACGAAATACCTGGCTATAAACAGATGTTTGTTAAAAATGGTGACGAAGTTGTAGCCGGCCAACGACTTACCAGTGGCTCAATAAACTTGCACGAACTCATGAGTTTACAAGGTGTCGAGGCAACTCAACGTTACATAATGAATGAAATCTTACGTATATTTGCTGGACAAGGTCAGAATATTGCAGATAAGCATCTTGAAATAATAGTTCGACAGATGTTTAGTCGAGTACAGATTGAAGAAGCAGGAGACAGTGAATTCGTAACAGGTGACATTGTTAGCAAACTTGCAGTTGTTGAGGCTAATGAGCAACTAGTTTCGGACAAAAAACAACCGGCAAAAGTAACGCAGTTACTCCTTGGTATTACTAAAGCCAGCCTAAGTACTGATTCATTCTTGAGCGCTGCATCATTCCAAGACACTACACGCGTTCTAATTGCTGCAGCAACAAGTGGCAAAATCGATAAATTATATGGTCTTAAAGAAAACGTGATTTTAGGTCGCAGAATTCCTGTCGGAACTGGATATAATCCAACGCATGACTTGGACCAAATTATTCCCGTATTGGGCGATTAGAGTTGAAAATAGTTAACACATCTGTTAAAGTAAATAGGTCATTAAGTGGTCCGAGCCTTACGTCGGCATGCGTTTGTTGCAGAAGATCACACCTTCAAGGAGAAACATGCCAACTATAAACCAATTAGTACGCAAACCACGTGTATCCAAAAGCAAAAAATCTGGTGCTCCTCATCTTCAGCGTGTCACCAACAATTTGAAAACTCGTAACTATGATAAGCCAGCGCCATTTAAAAGGGGTGTCTGCATAAAAGTTACTACTAAAACACCTAAAAAACCAAACTCTGCACTTCGTAAAGTTGCACGTGTACGTTTAACTAACGGTTATGAAGTATGGGCTTATATTGGTGGTGAAGGTCACAATCTGCAAGAACACGCAGTTGTTACTATTCGTGGTGGACGAGTAAAAGATCTTCCCGGTGTTCGATATCACATAGTTCGTGGAAGTTTGGATCTGCAAGGTGTTAACGATCGCAAAAACGGTCGTAGTAAATACGGCACTAAAAAGGCGGGTAAATAATGCCACGTAAAGTTACTAAATCACTGATTCGAGATATCAAACCTGACAGATTATATAACAGTGTTATGGTTCAGCGACTTATCAATCGTGTAATGCGACATGGCAAAAAACAAATGGCAGAACGGATTGTTTATGGTGGTTTGCAAAAAGCTGCTGACAAGCTCAAAGTTCAGAACCCTTTGGAAGTCTTTGAACAGGCTATGAAAAATGCTAGACCACATATGGAAACACGTTCTCGTCGAGTTGGTGGTGCAAACTACCAAATTCCATTTGAAGTGTCTGGTCAACGTCAAAATCACTTAACCATGATGTGGTTTGTAGCTGCAGCACGTTCACGCAAAGGTATGGCCATGGAAGATCGTCTTGCGTTTGAATTCGTTGATGCATACAACAACACCGGAACTGCTGTCAAGAAAAAAGAAGATACGCACAAGATGGCTGAAGCTAACAGGGCCTTTGCCCATTTCGCAAGGTATTAAATTGGCTGACAAAAAAATCGAAATGAAAAAGATACGTAACTTGGGCATTATTGCTCATATTGACGCTGGTAAAACTACGACTACTGAGGGAATTCTTTATCGAACTGGGCTGAATCACAAGATTGGCGCAGTACATGAAGGCGAAACTACGACAGACTGGATGGCCCAGGAGCGTGAACGAGGCATTACCATAGTTGCTGCGTCGGTTACTTGTTTCTGGAAAGACCATCAAGTAAACATTATCGATACTCCTGGACATATAGACTTCACGGTAGAAGTAGAGCGTTCTTTGCGCGTTCTGGATGGAGCTTGTGTAGTTTTTGATGGCAAAATGGGCGTCGAATCTCAGAGTGAAACAGTATGGCGCCAAGCCGATAAGTATAAAGTCCCTCGAATTTGTTTTATTAATAAAATAAATCAAACTGGTGGTGACTTTTACAAATCTCTTGACACAATTCACGCTAGGCTGAGTAAACGAGCCTTCCCTGTGCATTTACCAATTGGTTTTGAGCAGACTATAAATGGCATAGTTGATTTAGTATCAATGAAAGCTTACACATACAAGGAATTCACTGACAAGGCTCTTGTAGAGGAAGAAATCCCTGAAGAAATGATGGACAAAGTCAAAAAATACCGTTCATTGTTGATTGAAAATGCAGTAGCTGAAGATGAACAAATGCTTGAAAAATATTTTGAGGTTGGCGAAGAAGGTCTAACTGAAGATGACGTCAAACAGGCAATTCGAACAGCTGTACTATCGGGAAAATTCTTTGCTGTTACTGGTGGTGATGGTCGAGGCGTTATAGTAGAAAAAGTTCTAGACATGGTTAATGACTTTTTGCCGAGCCCAGACGACCGTGGAAGCACATGGGGCACCCACCCTAAAACAGGTGAAGAAATAGAACGTAAGCCTACTGAGGTTGAGCCATTTGCAGCTCTAGCATTCAAAATCACAACAGATCCATTTGTAGGTAAATTGGCATATTTCCGAGTTTATTCTGGTAAATTAGTCGCAGGTTCATATGTACTTAACAGCTCGACTGGAGAAAAGGAACGCATTGGTCGTATCGTAAGACTTCAAGCAGACAAACGTACAGATGTGACGGAGGTTGGGGCTGGTGATATTGCTGCAATTGTGGGCCTAAAAGGAACAACAACTGGAAATACTCTTTGTGATTTAAACAACCCAATTGTGCTCGAAAGTATAACATTTCCAGAACCACCTGTCTCAATTGCAATTGAACCAAAAACCAAAGCTGACCAAGAAAAAATGTCAATTGCAATGCAACGTCTTGCTGAAGAAGACCCGACTTTTCGCATACGTGTTGATGATGAAACTGCCCAAACAATTATATCTGGAATGGGTGAATTGCACTTAGAAATCATCGTTGACCGGATGAAACGTGAATTTGGAGTAGAAGCCAATATTGGCGCGCCTCAAGTTGCATACCGTGAAACTATCCGAAAAGATGGTGTTGAAGCCCAGGGGAAATTTATTAGGCAGTCTGGTGGTCGTGGTCAATACGGTGATGTATGGTTACGCATAAGTCAAAATGAACCAGGAAAAGGTTTTGAATTTGTAAATTCTATTAAAGGTGGTGTTGTCCCTAGTGAATACATTAAGCCAGTTCAACAAGGTATTGAAGAAGCGCTAAATAATGGTGTTATTGCAGGCTATCCAGTTGTTGACGTTAGAGCTGAATTATATGATGGATCATATCATGACGTAGACTCTAGTGAAATGGCATTTAAAATAGCTGGATCTATGGCTATCCAAGCAGGGGTAAAGTTAGCAAATCCTGTAGTTCTTGAGCCTATTATGAAAGTTGTGGTAGTTACTCCAGAAGATTTCATGGGTGAAGTTATAGGAGATTTAAACTCTAAGCGTGGCCGTATTGAAAGCATGGAAGATTTGAGTGCAGGAATTAAAGAAATCACAGCATTTGTACCCTTGGGAGAAATGTTTGGTTACACAACAAATCTTAGAAGTAGTACACAAGGTCGTGCTAGTTCAAGCATGGAACTTGATCATTACCAGGATGTCCCAAACAATGTTGCTGAAGCGATAATTGCTAAGAACGCAAAATAAAGTTATGACTAATCCTCAGCTTGATGTGTTTGAATTGGGAAGCCGAATTGGTAATGCTGCAACTGCTGTAGAGTTCACAGATCTAATTAATGATTTTCGAAAAATAGTTCCACCTCATGCCACTGAACGACTTGATCCTGAATTTGATTTTTTGTATGAGCAAGTTACTGATACCAATGAACCCCTTCTCGTTGGTCTAGTTAGAACGCAAATTGTAAATCTTGGAACCGTGGCTTTACTAAATCTTGATAGTAAAACAAAACTTTCAACAGATATATTAGACTTTCAAAAAGGAACGCGAGACGGTGGAATTCCACGATATGAAGCACGACCATATATTTCACGTCAACTAACAGATACGACATGCAATTTACTAAGTAGCTCATCTTACTCTTCATTCCGTGGTGCTAAATATATATATGAAGAGGGACGAGTTGCAAAAATGATAACTTTTCGAGATAACTTTACAATTAGAGCAGCATTTTTTGGGCACAGAATACGACATGAAACTATTACATCAAATGAAGCTGAATCATTGATTGCAGAAACTGCCAAATAAGCGAATGACAAATCAAATATCGAACCAATATGAAACTGATCCTAACTTACATTGTTTGACTGATTGTCCTGACGAAAGAATGACAGCGAAGTGCATTAGAGCAAGTTATCGTCAATTAAATAATGGTGGCGAAAATGTAAACGGAGACTCGGTTGAAGTTCAATACAAATGTGATATTGGACCAGTAAGATTTTTAGGGGAAATATTGTGTGGATCAACAATAGATCCTGTGAGTCTAAAATAAATTACTTACATCTTTAAGTATGTCTAGCTATGCAAGCTTTACAAATAACTAAATTATCTATAAAATACAATCGTAACTCGCGTGAGGGCTTTTACTAGTGTATGCAAAAAATACGCGACAATAGTAAATATGGATCGCGGTAGCAATAATAATTCATTAAACCCTTATTAAAAAAACAGGAGTACTAATAAAATGGTAAATTTTGACAGAAGTAAACCTCATGTAAACGTAGGAACTATGGGTCACGTTGACCATGGCAAAACTACTCTTACGGCTGCGATAACTGCAGTCTTAGCAAAAAAACTACCAAGCGATGTCAATAAATCAGTGAAATATGATGAAATAGATAATGCACCAGAGGAAAAAGCTCGTGGTATAACCATTGCAACTTCTCACCAGGAGTACGAATCTGAAAAACGTCACTACGCACACGTTGACATGCCAGGTCACGCTGACTATGTTAAGAATATGATTACGGGCGCGGCACAGATTGATGGGGCGATACTGGTTGTTGGTGCAAACGATGGCCCATTACCACAAACCCGTGAACACGTACTATTAGCAAAGCAAGTTGGTGTTCCGAAAATTGTAGTTTTCATGAACAAAATGGACTTAGCTGATCCTGAGCTAATCGAACTTGTTGAAATGGATATCCGTGAACTATTAGCTAAAAATGGTTACGATGAAAATGCACCTATCATAAAGGGTTCTGCCACAAAAGCATTAGCCGGTGATGCAGAAAACGAAGATGCTGTAATGGAACTAGTAAAGGCTTTGGATGATTATATAGAAGAACCAAAGCGCGAACTAGACAAGCCATTCCTTATGCCTATTGAAGACGTTTTCTCAATTAAAGGGCGTGGAACTGTTGCAACAGGTCGTGTTGAAACAGGAATTGTTAAAGTAAACGAAGAAGTAGAAATTGTTGGAATCCGCCCTACTAGAAAAGTAGTAGTAACAGGTGTAGAAATGTTCAAAAAAAACTTAGACCAAGGTCAAGCTGGTGATAATGTTGGAATATTGCTTCGAGGTATCGAACGCGATGACATTGAAAGAGGTCAAGTACTTTGCAAGCCAGGCTCTATTACTCCTCACACTGAATTTGATGCAGAAGTCTACATCTTAACAAAAGAAGAAGGTGGACGTCACACGCCATTTTTCAAAGGCTACAAACCACAATTTTACTTCCGAACAACGGATGTAACTGGTGAAGTAGAATTACCTGCCGATAAAGAAATGGTTATGCCTGGCGACACCATAACTTTCAAAGTTAAATTACTCGCTCCAATTGCCATGGAACAAGGTTTACGATTCGCAATTCGCGAAGGTGGCCGAACTGTTGGTGCTGGTGTTGTTACCAAAATTAACAAATAAAAATGTAGTTAACTACTACCGAGAAGCCAAAAAAAAGAGCGACCAAAATAGTCGCTCTTTTCATAATCATTGAAATAGTATATTATTAACTTTGTAAATTAATGGTGATGATTAAAAGTCGTTGGACAAGTTCTATATAACTTTTCAAAGATGTTACATCACAAAGGAGTTAAAAGTGGCTGAAGCCAACAAAAAATCTGCAGCAAAAACTAGCAAAGAAGAATCAACAATTGAGGACAAAACGATGCCAAGAACTGCAATAACGTCTGTAAAACAAACTGTTCTTGAAGACGTTATAGATGCAAAAGAAGTAACAAAACCAAAAGTAGTTCAGGCAAAAACAAAACCTGAACCCACTGCAAAGCAACGAATACGTATTCGGCTAAAAGCTTATGACCACAAAGTCATAGATCAGTCTACAAAACAAATTGTGGACGTTGCACTTAGAACTGGCGCAACAATTGCTGGACCAATCCCATTACCTACCAAAAAAACAACATATACTGTAGTAAAGAGCCCGCATGTTTTCAAAAAAGGACGTGAACAGTTTGAAATGCGCGTACACAAACGATTGATAGATGTCTTTGATCCGACACCAAAGACAATCGATTCATTAATGAATCTTAGTCTACCTGCCGGATGTGACGCTGAAATCAAAATGTAAGATATCTGATGGTACAATGTCAATATGTTGAGATTCGTTATCAGGCATGGTGAAACTGGAGTCAGACGAAATGACCGAAAATTACACGGTATACACGGCCCACCACTTAACAATGAAGGTAAGATCCAAGCTCAAAGACTACATACTGAATTTGTAAAATTAAACATTGATCCAAGATATCATCCAGTTGCAGTATCGGAGTTTTTACGCACAAAACAAACAGCTGAAGAAGCAGGGTTTTTATTAGTTACTCAGTACAAGATTCTAAACGAAATATCAACAGGCCTAAAACAAAACGACCTTAAAAAGTTTATAAATGATCGTCAACTTCCACAGATAGTTTTAGACAAAGCCAAAGAGTTGCTAGATAGACCACCTAAAGAAAAAATCTGGATTACTCATGGACTTGTGATTATGGGACTTCATCAACTTCTAGGAATTTCGGAAAAACCTTTTGATCCTCCAAAGGGAACCATAAATATTTTGGAAATCACATGATCAGTCTTATTCCAGGAGAAAACCATATAGGGATTGTCGTTTGTGCTGTTGTGCATGACGGTAATGGTAATATACTCCTGCTAAAAAGAGGCAAAAATGCCAGGGACGAACATGGAAAATGGGACATTTGTGGTGGATCCTTAGAATTTGATGAAACTGTTGAAACTGCAATGGAAAGAGAACTGAATGAAGAGCTACGTACAAAATCTCTAGAAACAAAAATATTAACAGTATTTGACGCTCAAAGAAAAATTAAAGGAAAAGAGACCCACTGGGTAGCAATCCTTCATTCTATATTAGTCGATCCAACAACCGTACAAATTGGTGAACCAAATAAATTTGATGAAATTAAATGGTACAAATTATCGTCACTCCCTGAATCATTACATTCCCAATTCCCAAAAGTGCTAGCTGCAGCGCAAAAAGCTAATATAATATTTTAAATGATACAATAGTGCTAATGTCAAAATCAAAATCAAAACGCAATCAAAAAGATTTACGTGGCTTAGATGGGATTTATATATTAAAAATTGTTATGTATTTAGTCGTTGGGTCTCAATGGGTAAGATTTGTTGACGGAGGACAGACAATTCAGATTCCATTTCCAATTGGCTTAATTTTAGGTGGCTTTTTTGCAATGCATGAACATTTTCGAATTGATCGAAAAATAGAATTTGCAATTCTTATAATCGCCAGTTTTATAGGATTTTGGACTCAAAATGGTTTTATTATTCAAATTTTGAAATAGTTTAAAACTTGTAGTATATACAACACCTTGACAGAGGTATCAGTAGCATGGTAATCTGTTATGGTATTTAAATCAATAACTTGGTCTATTGGCAAGGTTCGCCCCCAATAACAGGGGTGAAAACCAGCAATGGCCAGGCATTTTTATTTCTGCACTCATCTAACTGGGTGCATAAGAAGGACATAAGTGAAAGCACTAATTACCAGAAAAGTAGGTATGACTAGCACCATTTCAGAAGATGGTACTATGCAAGCTGTTACTTTGCTTTCAGCTACTTCGAATGTAGTAACGCAGATTAAAAATGACGAAACAGACGGATATATGGCAGTTCAAATGGGTACTGGCATTGCTAAGAAACTTGGCAAATCACTTTCAGGGCACTTCAAACTTTCGAAACAACAACCCAAGATCGTTCGTGAAGTCCGTATTACAGAATCACAAGAAGATCTAACCGTCGGCTCGCAACTTGCAGCCGACGTTTTTAGTGTTGGGGATGTTGTAAATGCAACTGGTACAAGTAAAGGTAAGGGTTGGGCAGGTACTATCAAACGTCACAATTTTCATAGAGGTCGAAAGACACACGGAGGTGGTTCATACAGACGTCCTGGTTCCATCGGCTCTATGTATCCTCAGAAAATATTTAAAGGCAAAAAAATGGCTGGTCAGATGGGCTATGAACAAGTAACAGTGCGTAATCTAAAAATTGCACTTGTTGATACTGAGCTTGGCGTAATTGGTGTTACTGGTGCAGTACCAGGTCCTCGAAAAGGTATCGTTTTGATTCGTGGAGCAGTAAAATGACCGCTACTTTTACTAAAACAGGAACCAAAGCTACAACACCGGCAAAATTAGATAAGTCAATATTCGGAGTTTTACCCACTAGCCACGAGTTACTTAAATCAGCATACGTTTCTTATCTTGCCAATGGCCGAACAAGTGCCGGTAACACCAAAACTCGTGGATTAGTACGTGGTGGTGGTAAAAAGCCATGGAAGCAAAAGGGTACAGGCCGCGCCCGTTTTGGATCATCAAGGAACCCAATTTGGCGTGGTGGAGGAATTGTATTTGGTCCGACTGGAAACGAAAACTATTCCCACAAGATGCACACATCAGCTAAACGATTAGCACTTCGTCAGGCATTAAGCGTAGCGTCTGATGAAAGCAAGATTTTGATAGTTGAAGCTTTTGTCACAAAAGAGAACAAAACATCAGAAGCATCCAAACTATTTACCAAAATTGGAGCTACTAAGAATATTCTACTTGTCGTGGCCGACAAATCAGCTGATGTTGTACGTGCAACTAACAATATTGCTACCGTTAAAGTAGTGCAGTCGCGTTACCTAAATGTATACGACATTATGAACTCTGATAGCATGGTCATTACCAGTGAAGCTCTAAAAGTTATAAACGAATGGCTTGCGCCTTCAAAACAAAAAGTAGATACCAAACAGTCTGCCGCAGATGGCAAGAAAGCGGAGTTAAAATAATGGATAAAACAATGACTCTAAAACCACGAATAAGTGAAAAATCTTACGCATTAAGCCAGTCTAATAATGTTTATGTGTTTCAGGTGCCTTCAAATGCAAATCGGTTAACTGTTGCTGGCGCAATAAAAGCACAATTCGATGTAACAGTAATAAATGTAAATATTGCCGTAGTCAAAGGCAAAACCAAACGAACTGTTCGTAAAGGTGGCAAACAAAGCTTTGGTAAACGAGTAGACGTCAAAAAAGCTTACGTTACTTTAAAGGAAGGTGACACTATAGGGATATTTGCATCGGAAGATGACAAAAAAGCTATTGATAAAACCAAAGAAAAATCCAAAAAAGCAACCAGGAGTACCAAATGAGTATAAAGCTTTATAATCCTACAACTCCTGGTCGTCGTGGAATGACAAGCCAAGACATGGACGCTATTACAACTAAAAAACCTCTCAAGTCATTAACGGTTATCAAGAAAAAGAATTCAGGTCGCAATAATATGGGACGTATTACGACACGTCATCGTGGTGGTGGAACGCGAAAATTTTATCGTATCATGAACTTCAAGCTTGCTACTGGAACAGAAGCAGTTATCGAACACATAGAATATGACCCAAATAGAAGCGCTAGAATTGCCAGAATCAAAGATGGCACAAATACGTACCATTACATTCTAGCCGCTCAAGGAATGCAAGTTGGAGATAAAATTCAAAGTGGTGACGAAGTCCCAATTGAAACGGGGAACAGATTACCTTTAAAAAGCATCCCAGTAGGAAGCCAGATTCACGCAGTCGAAATGACTCCAGGTCGTGGCGCACAGATGGTACGATCTGCAGGTGCCAGTGCGCAGTTAGTTGCAAGAGATGGTGTATATGCTCAGGTAAAACTACCTAGTGGTGAAGTTCGATTGGTTCACGTAGAATGTACCGCGAGTGTGGGAGTAATTGGAAACGAACAGCATCAAAACATAAAATGGGGTAAAGCTGGTCGTATGCGACATAAAGGATTTCGTCCTACTGTGCGTGGAGTTGTTATGAATGCAGCTGACCATCCACACGGTGGTGGTGATGGTGGACGGCATGGGATTGGTAAAGATCCACGCACTCCTTGGGGCCAAAAAACTCTTGGATACAAAACTCGTAGCCGAAAAGCTGACAATAAATTTATACTTAAATCCCGACACGTAGGAAAGAGGAAATAAACCATGTCTAGATCACTTAAAAAAGGACCATTTATAGACCCTAAACTTGCTAAAAAAGTTGCAGCACTTGGTAACGAGGACCGTACTATAATCAAAACTTGGGCACGAGCAAGTACAATTTCACCAGATTTTGTAGGTAAAACAATCGCAGTACATAATGGAAAAGTCCATGTACCGGTATTTGTGACTGAAAATATGGTAGGTCACAAATTGGGAGAATTTAGCCCTACCCGGAAATTCCGGTCACATGGTGGCAAATTAGCTAAGGGAGGCAAGTAATGTCTGTAAAAGCATCAGCACTGGGAGTACGAATGAGCCCTCGTAAAGTAGCAGTTGTGGCAGATCTAGTGCGAGGTCGCTCAGTTGAAGACGCCATTACTATACTTACTAACACGCCAAGAAGAAGCGCTACTGCGGTCCGTAAGGTTATCGAATCTGCCAGGGCAAATGCTGACTACAATCACAACTACAAGCCCGAAACTCTTCAGATTATTGAAATTCGAGTCAGTTCAGGTCCAAGCATTAAACGATTTCGCCCCGCTTCACATGGTCGTGCTTTACCTTTCCAACGGCGTAGCAGCCACATATATGTAGAAGTTGATGGTGCTATAAGAGTAGCTAAAAAACCTGCAACAAAAGCAAGTGAAGATTTAAAAAAGGAGGCCAAATAATATGGGCCAAAAAGTAAATCCTATTTCAATGCGATTACAGGTCAATAAGGATTGGCGCAGTAAATGGTTTGCAAATAAACGCGACTATGCAAAATTTCTTACACAAGATTTAGAGGTTCGTCGTTTGATACAAGATAAAGTTGGGAATCGAGGTGGTGTTAATAAGGTAGATATAGAACGCTCACCAAATCTTTGTTCAGTAACTATTAGTACAGCCAAGGCTGGAGTAGTAATAGGACGTGGCGGTGCTGGTGCTCAAGAGCTAAAAACAGCTATAGAAAAAATATATGAGACACCAACAAGGGTTAACATTGAAGAAATTAAAAAACCTGAATTGTACGCTAAACTTGTTGCTGAAAACATTGCTCATCAATTAGAGCGTCGAATAGCATTTCGTAGAGCCGTTAAATCTTCTGCTGCAGCTACAATGCGATCAGGAGCAAAAGGTATTCGAATAGAAATTTCAGGACGATTAGGTGGAGCAGATATGTCACGTAGGGAAAAGACGGTAGAAGGAAGTGTCCCATTACATACACTTAGAGCAGATATAGATTTCTTTAAAACAGCGGCTCAATATCCAGGTGCAGGTTTGATTGGTATAAAAGTATGGATATATAAAGGCGAGGTTTCCTAGCATGTTGATGCCTAAAAGACAAAAACATCGAAAGGTGTTCAAAGGAAAGATTCGTGGAGTTGCTACTGTTGGCAATGAAATATCTTTTGGTCAATATGCTTTGCAGGCGTTAGGCCATGATAGAGTTACTTCTAGGCAAATTGAATCAGCTCGACAAGCAATGACTCGCTATATCAAACGTGGTGGTAAGATCTGGATCAGAATCTTTCCTCATACACCCGTTTCCAGAAAACCTCAAGATGTGAAAATGGGTAGTGGAAAAGGAAACCCCGAATTTTTTGTTGCAAAAGTTCGACCAGGAACAATATTATTTGAAATGCAAGGTGTTTCTGAGGAAATAGCACGCGAAGCAATGAGATTAGCCGCACACAAACTTTCTGTTAAAACCAAATTTTTGGTCAAGGAGGAGGCATAATGAAAATTGCTGAAATCCGTAAGATTAAAACAAATGAACTGGCAACCGAAAGCACCAAACTTCGTGCAGAAATTGCAGAAATACGAAGAAGAATACATATGGGAGAAACTACAAATGTTCGTCAACTTCGAAACAAACGTAAGGATTTGGCGAGAATGTTAACGGTACTTTCAGAACAATTACTAAAGGAGGCTGCATAATGGCTAAATCACTTCAAGGTGTAGTAACCTCAGATACGTCTAACAAAACAATTATCGTGACAGTGCGGACTCGTAAAACACACCCAATTTATAAGAAACAATTTACCGTAAGTAAGAAGTTTATGGCTCATGATGAACAGAACGAAGCAAAAGTTGGAGACAAAGTAATAATAAGCGAAACTCGACCAATCTCAGCCCGTAAAAGATTCACTTTAGATAAAGTAGTATTTAAAGCCACCATAAAACATGTAGAACCAGAACCAGTTATTGAAAATACAGAATCAACCGTTAAAACTTCAAAAGACACTGATTTAGACACTCCAACAAAGTCAAAAAAACAAGCTATTGAGGACAAGTCATGATCCAGCAAGAATCTAGGTTAACTGTTTGTGACAATAGCGGTGCTAAAGAAATTCTATGCATACGAGTACTCGGTGGTACTCGTCGTCGTTATGCTAGAGTCGGAGATACAATAGTCGCCACTGTCAAACAAGCAAATCCTACTGGTCAGGTTAAAAAGAAGTCTGTAGTCAGGGCTGTAGTTGTTCGCACTAAAGACGCAATTCAACGAAAAGATGGATCATCAATTCGATTTGATGACAATGCTGCCGTAATAATTGGTGACGATAAATTGCCAAAAGCTACTCGAATATTTGGGCCAGTACCACGTGAACTCAGAGAACAAGGTTATGCCAAAATTATAAGCCTTGCACCGGAGGTACTTTAATATGAGTGTGTATAAAATAAGACTTAAAAAAGATGACACAGTTGTTGTACTAGCAGGGAAATATAAAGGAAAAACTGGTAAAGTTCTGGCAACACATCCTAGCCTAAACAAGGTAACTGTTGAAGGAATTAATATAGTTAAAAAACACCTTAAGCCCAACAGACTATATCCCCAGGGTGGAATTATAGATATCACAAAGCCAATTTGGGTTAGCAAAGTTGCTGCATATGAACCAACTACTAAAAAACCTTCAAAAATTGGATATAAAATTGATAAAGAAGGTAAAAAAACGCGCATATTTAAATCCAACGGAAAGGAGATGAAATAATGGCTACTACTGAAAAAGCTACAAAAACAAAGTCAACTGTTAAGAGCAGTGTACCTGTTTCGTCTGCTTGTTTAAAAGCGCAGTATCAAAGCAAGTATGCACAAGAACTTATGACTGAACTTGGACTTTCAAATATAAATCAAGTACCAAAACTAGAAAAAATTGTAGTTAATGTAGGTTTAGGTAAAGCAAAAGATGATAAAAAAATCATTGCGACTGCACATAATACATTGACCAAAATCACTGGTCAAAAACCTATTGAAACAACTGCTAAACTTTCTATTGCAGGATTTAAACTTCGGGAAGGCAACAAAATCGGTCTAAAAGTAACATTACGCGACGATCGTATGTATGAATTTATGGACAGATTAATAAATATTGTTATACCTCGGTTGCGAGATTTTCACGGTGTCAAACTTAAGGCATTTGATAAATCCGGCAATTTTAGCATTGGTATTAATGACCAATCCGTATTTCCCGAACTTACATTTGATGAAACTACAACTGTACACGGTTTGCAGGCGGTTTTTGTTATTCGTTGCAAAGAACGAGACCATGCAAAATCGTTACTAGAAAAATTTGGTATGCCTTTTGAAAAGATTAAGGAGATAAAATAATGGCTAAAAAATCTATGATCGCACGAGACTTAAAACGAAAAAAGATGATTATTCAGTTTGCCGCTAAGCGTGCCGAATTAAAAGAGCTAGGTGATCGAGAAGGATTACACAAATTACCTAGAAATTCATCCAGAACTCGATTTAAAAATAGATGTAGTGAAACTGGTCGTCCCCGGGCGTATATGCGCCAATTTGGTCTTAGCCGAATGTCATTTCGGGAACATGCTTCTAAAGGTGAAATTCCAGGCGTAACTAAGGCGAGCTGGTAGGAAAGGAAAATAATATGTCAACAGTATCCACAGACCCAATTGCAGATATGCTTTCACGAATCCGAAATGCGTTAGCAGTAAATAAAACGGAAATTCATCTGCCCCACTCAAAAGCAAAAGAAGCAGTTGCTAGATTAATTCAATCTTCAAAGTATATAGACGAAGTCAAAGTTGTCGATGCAAGTATAGGTAAGACTCTAACACTTAGCCTACATTCTGCTGATACAAATTCGCGGATTACCGAAATAGATCGGCTAAGTAAACCGGGTAGACGTATGTATACTTCAGCTGATAAGATGCCAAATGTTAAGCAAGGGCGTGGGATAGTTATTGTCAGTACTTCAAAAGGTATGATGACTGGAAGTGAAGCCAAAAAACAACGCGTTGGCGGCGAATTAATTTGTAGAATTTATTAAGGAACGTTAGGTATATTATGAGTCGTATAGGAAAACAGCCAATAGACATTCCGTCTGGCGTGACAATCACTGTTGACAATGATTTTATCACTGTAAATGGAAGTAAAGGATCTTTGAGTCAATTCACGATGCCTGGGATAACAGTAAAGCAGGTTGAAAATCAAGTATTGGTAACAAGAATCGATGACGAAGCTCCAAATCGTTCAAAGCATGGATTAATGCGAACTTTAGTTAATAATATGATTCTTGGGGTTTCGACAGGTTTTACCAAACAACTGGAATTAAATGGAGTAGGTTATCGTGTCGCTTTAGCAGGAAATGGACTTAAGTTAAACTTGGGTTTCTCACATGAGGTAAATTACGAGCTAGCCAAAGGTGTAACAGCAACTGTTGAACAAAATATAATTACAGTTAGTGGCATTGATAAACAACAGGTAGGTCAAGCAGCCGCTGAAATTAGATCATTGAAAAAACCAGAACCCTATAAAGGCAAAGGTCTTAAATATGTTGGTGAACGAATAATTCGAAAAAGTGGTAAATCTGGTAAGGATAAATAATGCAAAGACTTAAGAAAAACGTTCAAAATTTAGCAAGAAGAAAAAATCGGGTACGTGCTAAAGTATCAGGCACAACAGCAAGACCTAGATTGAGTGTATTTATAAGTAATTCAAATATTACTGCTCAGATAATTGATGATTCGACACATAAAACTCTAGTATACTCAACTACAGTAGGTAGTAAATCAAATGATGGTTCGTTAACGAAAAAAGCCGAAAGCGTTGGTACTGAAATAGCTGTTAAAGCTAAATCTGCTAAAATTACAAAAATTGTATTTGATAGAAATGGACGATTATATCACGGACGCATTAAGGCCCTTGCAGACGCTGCAAGAGCAGGAGGACTGGAGTTTTAAATGGCAGAATTTGGACAAGATCGAAGTAATAGACCAAATCGAGACAATCGACGTGACGGTGGTGCGCCAGAAGAAAAACAATATGATGAAAGAGTTGTTCATATTGATCGTGTTGCACGTGTTGTTAAGGGTGGACGTAGATTTCGTTTTCGTGCGCTTGTAGTTGTTGGCGATCACAAAGGCAAGATTGGTATAGGAATCGCAAAAGGCGCTGATGTAACAACTGCAGTAACTAAGGCTGTAGAAGTTGCCAAAAAACATTTTGTAAATATACATATCATTAACGGTACAATTCCGCACGAAGCAGAAGTAAAAGTTGGTGGATCCAGGATATTGATCAAACCTGCAGTACTTGGTACTGGTTTAATCGCGGGTGGAGTTGTTAGGACTGTCCTTGAAGTGACTGGTGTTAGTAACGCGTTATCAAAATCACTCGGTTCATCAAATAAAATAAATACTGCATATGCAACTCTTGCAGCGTTACAGTCAATTGAGCACCCTGATAAATGGGTAACAATGCAGAATAAATCAAAAAAATCAGTCAATGATAAGGTAAAAGTATGAAATTTCACGAATTGAAGGTCAAGTCGAAACAATCTACAAAAAGAGTAGGTCGAGGTATTTCTGCAGGTCAAGGTAAGACTGCTGGCCGTGGCACTAAAGGTCAAAAATCCAGAACTGGTAGTGGACGACGTCCAGGTTTCGAAGGTGGACAAAATCCTCTTATGCAGAGACTTCCAAAGCTGCGTGGGTTTAGAAGTATTCGAGACCCAAAAGAAAACGTTTATACTGGCCAAATAAATGATCTTGGTACAAAAATTGATAATTATACGCTTTACGAAGCAGGTTTAGTTAGTAGCCCATATGCTTCTGTTAAATTGATAGTAAAAGGTGAATTAACTAAAAAAGTAACAGTAAACTTGCAGGCTGCAAGTGTAAGTGCAGTCGAATATATTCAAAAACATAGTGGTAGTTTTGTTCAGACTCCGCGTGTTGCGCGGCAAAAACAAGAAAAGGCTATAGCTAAAAAACTGTAAGAAAACAGTTTGCTAGGTTTTGTAAATACTATATACTTTTATGAGTCAATAAGAGACAAAGAGGGAAATTTGTGAGCTGGAAAGTAATTTGGACATCACTTAAAAGTAGCGATATGAGAAATCGTATTTTTGCTGTTTTGGGTATGCTTCTAGTATTTAGAATACTTGCACATATTCCTATCCCTTTGAGTAATCCAGAAACCTTAAAACAGGTACTTCAAAACTTATTTACTTCTAATAATACCCCGTCACTTTTAAGCTTTATTGATATTTTGTCCGGTGGCGCACTTGCAAACTTTTCAATTATGCTAGTGGGCTTAGGTCCATACATTAATGCATCGATTATTATTCAGTTACTCACAAAGGCCATCCCTCATTTAGAAAACATGAATAACGAAGGTGAATATGGTAGGAAGAAAATTAATCAATATACAAGAATTCTTACTTTACCACTTGCGATCATACAATCTGTTGGAGCAATATATTTGGTAAGACAATCCGCACAGCAAGTAGGTGGAATCGGTGATATTACTGCTAATACGAGTCTACTCCAGTGGGTGTTAATGGTTAGTGCACTTACTGGGGGTGCCATGATGCTTATGTGGTTAGGAGAATTAATTACAGAAAAAAGTGTCGGCAATGGAATCTCGTTAATTATTACTGTAGGTATAGTAAGTAGACTCCCATCGACAATTTCACAAATAATTTCTTCAATAGTAGCAAAAGGAAGTAAATTTGTAGTTTTTGGCAAAACCTTGCCATTAAACAAAGATTCACTATTATTCGGTCTTCTTATGCTTATAATTGTTGTTGCTGTTACCGTGTTTATTGTGAAGCTTAACGAAGCAGCTCGAAATCTAACCGTAAATTATGCAAAACGTGTGCAGGGCAATAGAGCCTACGGAGGTGTTACAACTGTTTTGCCGGTGAAACTAATCACTGCAGGAGTTATTCCAATTATATTTGCTGTTGCATTTTTAAGTGTTCCTAGTTTTGCCGGACAATTAATGACATCTGCCCACAGTGCTAACTTGCAAGAAATAGGTAGCAAACTTGTACTTTGGTTCCAGACTCCTACTGCACAAACACTTAGAAGTGGAGGATTTATACCATATATTTATCCATTCGTATACTTTGTCCTTGTATTTGTATTTACATTTTTCTATACAAGCATTACGTTTAATGCAAAAGAGATAGCCGAAAATTTACAGAAACAAGGAGGCTTTATTTCTGATGTTCGTTCAGGTTCTCAAACAGAAAAATATTTAAGTAAAGTAGTAAATAGATTAACATTGTTTGGTGCGATAAGTCTTGGATTTTTGGCATTACTACCAATAATTGGTCAAAGATTTTTACAAACAAATATAGCAATAGGTGGTACTAGTATTTTAATATTGGTTTCTGTTGCACTTGAAACATTACGGGCAATTGAGTCAAGGGCACTTATGGTGACATATGACCAATATGAACAACCAGATTTCTTTTATGATTCTAGCCAACCTGCTCAAGCAGCGACAGGAAGTAGAATTTTGAAATTCATTCCACGGCGCAAGCGAAATAAACAACAATAATTCTTATCTGATAAACTTCTTTACAAACTATTGACAAGTCTGATATACTAAAGCCTTGTTATACGAGTAACATCGTTGGAGGTATGAATAACTCATATTCATCAATATGTTAATTCGTAAACGAAGTTAAATCTATGGCAAACAAAGAGGTTATCGAACTAGCAGGAACAGTAGTAGAGGCCTTACCAGGTACTCAGTTCCGAGTAGAGCTCGAAAACGGCCACAAGATTATAGCTCACGTCGCGGGCAAAATGCGGAAACACTACATTCGCCTTGTGCCCGGAGACGGCGTTACGGTTGAGTTGACCCCTTATGATCTTACTAAGGGAAGAATCACCTATCGCAAATCATAATATTTAAGCAGTGTGTCATTCACTCGCAGACAAAGGAGAATGATCCGCATGAAAGTGCGTGCA
>JBBQAJ010000023.1:0-6807 GCA_038316195.1 Saccharimonadales bacterium (SeqCode) | reverse complement strand
CCTAAAAAGCCAGGGAGGTCTAAAAAACTTGGGCATTACGCCGACAGTATTTTTGATTGTATTTTGACAAAGTTCTATTTCATAGCTCATCCGTCTTATGTAAAAACTATTCATAAATTTATGATTCATTGAATGATTTCCTATTAAATGACCAGAGCTATGTATTTTTTGACTAATTTTAGGATATTTTAATACGTTTGATCCTACTAAAAAAAAAGTTGCCAAAACATTTTCACTTTTAAGAATTTTCAGCAAATCAGAAGTGTATGGTTCATTAGGCCCGTCGTCAAAAGTTAATGCAATTTCACGATTCTTTGTGGTACTTTTGTATTGAAAATTACCAAATACTTGTGAGTATGAAGACATAAATAACCAGTAAAGTGCTATGGCAATAACTATTATTAAAATCGCAAAGATCACAGTCGCTCTACTCTATCAATTACTCTGTTTTTTGCGTGATCAGTTTTTATAATAGTTTTTTGAGATTCTTTAATTAAAAAATGTCCAGGTTTTGTATATAAACTGAATATACCAATTAAAAATATAACCCAAAAAACGTGAAGTACCGATAGAATGTTTGGACTTAATTCATTTCTGAACTTAGGGACATTTCCCAAAACAGATTTTTTAAATATTTTTGTTAATACATAATCTACAAAATAAAATAATAAAAAAGTTACAAAAAAATTATAAATCAAACCTCTCGTCAATCTCCTGGCAGAAGTAAAAGTTGGATTATTATTAAGAAAAACTACTCTACCATGCGCTCTTGTTTGTCTCAATAAATCAAGCTCATCACCTCCCTGGTTAAAAGCAGTGTTATATCCACTCCAAACAGATTTTTTAAAAGCAAAATTTGTTGCCGTTATGTACAAAGTTTTATGGGATATTTTGTAAATAAAGCTTATAAAACCAAATAAAATATAGGGGTAAATTGCGCCCCACATGGGGCCACCCATAAATCTACATGGTCCTGCTACCCCAACAACCTTTGGGTTTCGTTTAAATTCTTCATCAATTTTATTTAACCAATCTTTTGCATAAATTGTATCAGCGTCAGTAGAAATAACAATTTCTCCCTGGGCTTCACGAGTTCCTTTGTCTCTAGCCCAGCAAACTCCCGGGTTTAATTCCGTGAATACCTTTGCACCTAGTGATTTTGCAATTACTGCCGTTTGATCTGTACTCCCGTTATCTACAACAATAATCTCAAATTTATCACGATAATTTTGTTTTTTAAGTGAGTCAATAGTATCAGCAATGTAATGTGCTTCATTGAATGCTGGAATAACAATACTAAATCTAAGCTTCTCAGATGTTTTCATTTAAATTTAGTTTATCAGAAAAACAATCGAATCAAACAAACACAAGTACTTATGTTTAACAATAATACAACAATTTAGTCCACATTATGACTTGTACTGTAACTGTTATTGGTCGTACAATATAAGCATATTTGGAGATGAAATGTCGGTTTATAGCAATATACAAATTAAACAAGCAATTAAAGATGGGCATATTGTTTATCATCCCTATAACGTATCGAATATTGCAGGCAGCAGTGTAGACGTAACACTGGGTGAATGGTTTTATCGAACTGAAAGACCTAGTGAAGGAGGGTTCTATAATCCTTTTTCAGAGAAAGCAGTAAAACAATACTTTGGAGAAAAACTTCATGCAGAGATTCATCAAGAATGGGCTAAAAATAATGGCAGGACCCTATTTGAAAACATTCCACCGGAACAGCCAATAATTGTGCTAAGGCCAAAAGAACGTATATTGGGGCATACGCATGAATTTATCGGTATAAAAGCCCCTGGAACTAGTACTATGCAAGCAAGAAGTACTTGGGGCAGAAATGGCATAGCCGTTTGTTTAGATGCTGGCTGGGGTGATCCTGGATACATCAATCGATGGACTATGGAAATATACAACATGAACGAACATGAAAGTGTAGTTTTGCCAGTTGGAGAAAGAATTGCCCAGATGGTTTTTTATGATACAGGTCCTGTAGACAGTGAATATAAGAAATTAAGTGGTAAATATCAGTCAGATGACAGCACGGATCTAGATTCTATAATATCAAAATGGACACCTGAACAAATGTTACCAAGAGCATATAAAGACACCAGGATGATACCGGAGCAGATCAAAGGTTTAAAAGTATGACAAATAGCAATGGTGAGGTAAGTCGTGGAACATTTATTGTGCTGGAAGGAACCGATGGAACTGGCAAATCTACACAATATGAAATCTTGAAAAAAAAATTGAAAAAAGATGGCCAAGAAGTCGTTGAGATGCATTTTCCAAGGTATGATAACCCATCTTCTTATTTTGTAAGAGAATATTTACGAGGACAATACGGCACAGCTGAAGAAGTAGGACCATATACTGCATCACTTTTCTATGCGTTAGACAGGTATCAATCGGCAATAGATATTGAAAATGCACTTATTGCCGGGAAAATAGTTCTTTGTGACAGATTTACTGGTAGTAATATGGCTCATCAAGGTACAAAATTTGCACATGCAGAAGAACGCAGAGGGTTTTTTATATGGCTTGATAACTTGGAATTTGAAATGTTGAAAATTCCTAGACCAGATATAAGCTTGGTTTTAACCGCACCTTATGAAGTAATTGCCGAGCGCTTAAATTCAAAAGTTAACTCGAGCAGTCATACATCTGGGAAAGACATTCATGAAGCTAATCCAGATCATATACAAAAGTCACTCGAAATTTATAAAGACATGTGCAACCTTTTTCCAAAAGACTTCAAAGAAGTTTCCGGAATACGAGGTGATGAAATCCAAAATATTGAAAATATTAGCAAATATATCTATGAAACACTGCAGCCTTTGCTTCCAATTCGGGTAGCTAAAAACCCACTCACTACGAGTGCGGTTGAAATTGATAAACCAAAAATAGCCGAGACTAAAAACCCATATATTGATAAATATGATGACAAGTTAGAAATTACTTCAGCTGGTCAGACTTTTTTAGATTTAAGTGTTACGAATTCAACTAATAATGTCTATGCATTTACAGACAAACTTAGCCCAACAACTATTGCAGCTGCTATGGCTCGTTTGTCTAGACGTGGTGATGATATGCGTATAACACTACTGGATGAATTTGCTGCTGCAATGGGCAAAGATGCAAAACTCTTACAAAGAGTCATTTCGGCGTATGGGGATGACTCTGTACAGCAGCTTGTAGGCCAGCATGTAGTTGTAGAAAACGCAAGCAACTTACTCACAAAAAAATTAGAGTGGGGCCGACTAGCAGCGTATTTGGAACAATCTACAAGGTATATATACTTTGATAAAAAAGATTCTGATGGTAAATATCGTTATGTAACACCTAAGCATTTTGATGAAAAAACTAAACAACTATTTGAATCTACTATTGATCAAATTTTTGATTTATATTCCGATATGGTTCACAAGCTAACTAGATATATTCGTGAAAAATCAGATGTCACAAAATCCGAACAAGACATTGCATGGCAAGGAGCAACGAGAGCGCAAGCTTGTGATGCAATTAGGTCAGTCCTACCAGTTGCGACTAAATCTACAGTCGGAATATATGCATCTGGACAAGCTTTAGAAAGTCTTATCATGCATCTTATGGCTGATGATTTACCCGAAGCTGTAACTGTAGGTAAGCAGCTTTTAACTGAGACACGGAAAGTTATTCCTACTTTTTTAGAAAGAGCAGATAAGCCCGATAGAGGTGGTGCAACAATTGCCTACAACGCAAATACTCGCCACGAAATTAAAAGACTTGCATATAAATATTTACCAGATAGCCACTCGTCTCAACTAGAACCAGTTCAGTTAGTATCCTCGTGGCCACGAAATGAATTAGACCTTGTCCCAGACATGCTATATGAACATAGTAGTCTATCAATTAAGGAAATACGTACACAAGTAAACAAATGGTCAATTGAAAAAAAAGAAAAATTGTTTATTGCATACATGGGTGAACGCCTTAACAGGCGACACAGACCCGGAAGAGCTATAGAGAAAGCACATTACAGTTGGGACCTTGTGTGTGATTATGGAATTTTTCGAGATCTGCAACGGCATCGAATGGTAGATGACATGAATTGGCAACAGCTTACCCCCAGATATGGTTATGATATCCCGGAAATAGTTGATGAATCCCAACTAACAGAATCGTTTGAAAAATGTTTTGATCTGAGCCTTGAGCTATATAGTAAGCTTCAAGAAGCTGGGTATGATCTAGAAGCACAATATGCAACTTTACTGGGACACAAAATGCGATGGAAAATAACTTACAACGCCCGAGAGGCGTTCCATTTACATGAACTTCGTACGAGTCCACAGGGGCATCCAGGTTATCGAAAATTAGTTCTTGAGATGCACGAAAAATTAGCTGAAGTACATCCCATGATGGCTGAGGCAATGAAATTCGTGAATCAGGATGAAGATCCAGCTCTTACCAGACTCGCAGCCGAACGTGCCACTCAGTTTAAACTCGAACAGCTAGAATAGAATCTTTGTCTGGAAGTATACTCGCCATTATTGCCTTAGCTTGTACCTGACCTGCAATTAATAAACTAATTCTTTCAACTGAAACCTCATCAGGCATATCAAGTATTTGACTAGTGTTTCCTACTTCGTCTTCACCTATTAGGTAGAATTTTCGCTCATTATTGTTAGAATCGAATATCTGACCTCTTAAAGCTGTGTATCCAATTCTAGGTAAATTTACAATCATTTTTGGGTTTTCCAAAGATAGAATAGGTGCCGACACTTTCAAATCCAACTGTGGTGACAGCCTAAAACTTATTCCCGAATTATCCTCAGTAGCTGATATATTAAAAGTATGAAATTGATATGGATCAGTTATTTCGCGTGGTCCATCAACTAATGGATGTAAAATCGTTTGATTATAGCCTGTAAATGCATCAGTAAATGTTTCCTCAAAAGTTGGAACGCTTGTTTGAACGTAATCAACTGGCGAGTCTAATAAAGCTTCAGCTGCATCTCTTAAACGCTCTACCGCCATTCCAGAAATTTGCATTAATATAGTAAAACACATTATAAAGTAAAAAACAAGCATTAGTATTTATTGATTGTCATTGACAATCATATAATTGTGAACTATAAACAATGTAGTATGAATGAAGCCAAACTATTGCAAGACATAAGTCTACTCCTCAGTCCTTCAAGGCTGTGCTTCAGTTTGATTGAAGCCTATCCTGCCTAAACAGGAATAGCACAGTCAAATCAATCAGGCTTCAAAGCCTGATTTTTAATTTGAGGAGTAGATATGACAGAACATAAAGTAAATGTCGAGATATTTGATACCACACTAAGAGATGGTGCTCAGTCTTTACCAGCCAAAAACCAATTTCCAGATGGAACTAAAACAGAAATAGCACATCATATTGCTGCACTTGGAATAAGTGTCATAGAAGCTGGATTTCCAAGAACTGAAGGTGATAGAGAAGAAGTTGAAAGCGTTGCAAGAATAGTTGGCAATACTACATTTCAGACACAAAAATGGAGAGATGGTAGAATTACGAGCAATGATACCTTCTCGCCTGTTGTGGCTGGACTTTGCAGGACTACATTTGAAGATATTGAAGTAACCTGGGATGCAATTAAGGCTGCAAGAAAACCACGAATTCATACATTCATTTCAACAGATCCAGAACATATGGCTAAAAAATTCCCTGGCAAAGACCCAGAAGAAGTATTGTTTATGGGCAAGCAAGCAGTTGGTTTTGCAAAAGCGTTGACTAAAGATAACCCAAATGCAACTGTGGAATTTTCAGCTGAAGCTGCTAGCACAACTAATTTAAAATATTTGGAAAGAGTAATAAAAACTGCAATAAATGAAGGGGCAGATGTTATCAACGTACCAGATACGGTAGGACAAAGAGATCCATTCTGGATGTACAAATTCTACTCAACTGTTATCAAGTGGGTAAAAGAAACTAACCCTAACATAACTATTTCTGCACACAATCATAATGATTTGGGTAATGCAGTTTCAAACAGCATAGGTTTAGTTCATGCAGCAGCCGATTATGCTTCAGAAAATAGCGCTGATGTTAGTATGCAAATAGAATCAACAATATGCGGATTGGGTGAAAGAGCAGGTAACGCAGATGTATTTCCATGTATGGGAAATATGTTTAAAACACAAGAAGAGAGATTATCAAGTCCAATTGAATGGCAATTTAATCCCGGAATGTCTGTAAATGCAGCTAACACTATCTTGAGTTTTGCTGATATCAAAGTACACAGACAAAATCCAATTGTGGGTTCGGATATTTTAATTCATCGTTCAGGAATACACAGCGACGGTGTTATTAAAGGTGGTCATAGAATATACACACCCTTTGATCCATCATTTTGGGGCCACTTCGAGAATGCAAGACATGAGGATGGAAAATATCAAGGCACTAATGGCCGTTCAGCAACAACTATTTAGACAAGTTTCAACAGATTTTCGAACTTTCGCATTTCATTAAAAATTCACTATATCAGTTAAATACTTAGCAATTATACCCTAATTGGAAATCAATCTTATTACATACATATATGTACCTAAGATGTTATGCTCTCGCTTTAACTTCACTATAAACTATCCTCCTCAAGAAATATAAAATGATTATAGATGAAGTACTAGGGTCGAACCACTAAACATTTAGGACACTTGTGTCTACTGTAGCATTTTCAAAGCCGTTTAGGCTTTGTAGATATTCAATCGGTGTCTTCATCCCAAGCATTGAGTGAGGTCTGTAAAAATTGTAATCCCAGCAATCTTCTA
>JBBQAJ010000007.1:0-31823 GCA_038316195.1 Saccharimonadales bacterium (SeqCode) | reverse complement strand
AGTAGTAAGGTGGCTACCGCCACCCTGCAAACAAAGATTAACCAATATATTGAGTTCTACAATACAAAACGAGTACACTTAGGAATACAGCTACAGACACCTGCTTCAATGTTGCAAAGGTCCTGAGTTCTCTACGGTATTTTATTTGATTTTATTGACTCTATTTACGCACCCAAACAGTTTGCTGACCAAAGCCAGCAATTGGTTCGTAGTGTTCGCTGAGCACTTTATAAACTTCTGGAAATCGATCTGGATTCGGAATATAGTCAAAATTGCTAGTCCAATTATTGTTGGTTATGGCATATTTTATTTTTGCATTATCTGTTAATGCATTTGCAATCTCATGCCTTTGACTTGCTGTAAAAGCGTACCATATGACACCAAAGCGTATCGGGGATGGTTTATTGACTAAGTAATACCAAGATGCTTCTGACGTTAGCGTTACAAAGGTTTCTTCACCATGGAGATTTTGCTTTATATATTGGGCAGTTTGTATATAGTCAGGCCGGATGACGTCATTGTCTTTTAGGTGAATAGGGAAAGTATCTTCACGAATATCTATCGCTTTAACTTGTCGTGCATAGCTAAGATAAGTAGACCCAAAAATCATTAAAGCTATAAATACGTAAGATGTTCTATTTGCACTTCTTTTTTTAGAGAATAAGTAATTAATTATCATAAAAGTTGCTAGGAGGTATAACCACTGCACGCTATAAGAGAAGTGATCAGGCAATGCGCGGCCAATAGCACTACGAAGGAAGAACACCGAAGTAGTAAATAGAATTATTAATGTGTAATGCCCCTTAACGGCATAGCCCATTGAATGTTTAATGCTACATATTTTCTCACTCAAGTTCTTAGCCTGAGGCTGTACGTAAAAAAGCTTCCAAACGTACGTAGCACCTATTAAAATACCGGCGGATACGGCAAGAAGTATTAGGGTAACACCCAAATTTGGTTGTCCGAATACAATGCCATCAAGATATTCTTTATAGCGAGACATGGTGAGCAAATATGATAGAAAATCTTTATAGGCCCATTTTATTACAAATCCCAAAATAATAATTCCACCCAAACTTCCAAGAACATATGGCAATAATACAATCTTGATAAATCTTCTTGACTGCATAATGCTTAAAAGCATAATCAACCATACGATTGATAGGGTAGCTATATAGAGCGCTCTATCAATAGATACACCAAAACTAGCTATGCTAATAATGCCAATTGCTAGGCTGCATGAAATTAATAATTTCGCTCTATTAGCTATACTATTACGTATTCCCAGAATGGTAACAATCAAAAATAAAATAGTCGTAATGTCACGAATAGGTAAATTTGCTCCTATAAGGTATTTACCGATAGAGGGAATATGCGCAGAAGGGACAAGAAGTATGCCTAAAACGCCTAAGCCAATAGTTGCCTCAAGCACATTCCAACGAAAAAGTACGAGCAGAAGCAAAAAATATAAGCAAAAAGTAACCATTAGCAATATGACATTAATTGCACGAACAGCACCTATACTTCGTCCGAAAAGCTTAAACCCAATAATGCTGATCAATGGGTCCTGGACGACGCCATGTACTAAAACAAAGTCTTTGTAGGGCTTCAGACCCTTATATTGATATGAAATTGCCGGACCCAATGATTCACCTTCATGAAACGTATCAACCATTGCATGTTGATATGGACCACCATACGTGTCAACGGGATTATTAAGCTTATTTGTACTTCCTTGAGTAATTCCCATGAATAGTGCTAATGAAAGACTTGCAGTTAATAATAGAAGAATCGATATTTTCTTAATGTAGGTATGTTTTATAAAATTCTTGCCAGTAGCTGTTTTTGTAATCAGCCAGAAAACTAAGCAGCCTAAGGGAGGTATTAGAACAGCTAAAAGAAAACGTAGAATATTATTTACAGGATTGTAATGTATTGAGGGTAGGTAACTTATAATTCCAGCTGGATTGTGATAAGGGATTTTTATAGAATTCCAGAGAATCCAAACGCCATAGTAGCCCGAAAAAAATATGTATATATAAGGATTACTTAGATTTTTTTTGATCGAATTCATACAATGTACAAAGTATGCAGAAGTCCAGCGTATTTAGCAATAAGTGTATATTGAGTGACATATAACTTCTTGGTATAATCAATTTAATGTCAGTAAACGAAGTTGAAGTGTTGCCGAGTATTGTCACTGAGCTTAAATCAAAAAAGCAACCCCTAAGTTGGAGTTTTCGCTTGGTGATAGAAGTAGCAGGATTGAAACCAAGTCATAAATACGTAGTTCAACTTATCCGTAGTATGATCGTGTCGGTTGTGGCGCTCATTGCTGATTTTGGGGCATTAGTACTACTAAAAGAAAAAGCGGGGTTTAACTATCTCATTGCGGCGACACTAAGTTTTAGCTTGGGTATGACAGTGAACTACATATTGAGCGTAAAATGGGTATTTGCTTTTAGGAAGCTCGATTCTTATCATAAAGAATTTATAATTTTTGTTATACTAGGTTTAGTTGGATTAGTGCTTAACCTATTAATCATTGCTTTTGTTGTTTCGCAGCTGGAGCTTGATTATCGTTTTGCGAAAGCTATTTCCGCAGTACTAGTTTTCTTTTGGAATTTTATTGCCAGAAAGAAATTACTTTATTAGACTTGTCTGAATAAAGTCTAGTATATAAATATTGATTTGTTTATAGGAGAGTTTACGTGGTTAAGAATAAAAGAGTAGCTGTTATTGGTGCTGGTCCTGCTGGATCAACTGCTGCTTATTTACTATCAAAACGAGGAGTTGCTGTAGATTTGTATGAAGCCTTGCCATATGTTGGTGGCATGTCACGTTCAATGGAAATGTGGGGACAAACAGTTGATATTGGCGCACATCGTTTTTTTAGTAGCGATCCCCGTGTTAATAAATTATGGCTTGAAGTTGTCGGAAAAGATTATAAGATGGTCAATCGTCTCAGTCGAATCATGTATGACAACAAATTCTACAACTATCCGATCAAGGCAAGTAATGCCCTAAAAAATCTTGGACTTTGGGAGTCATTCTTATGTGTTGCTAGCTATGGTTGGCAAGGTGTGAAGCCGGGTGGTCGTGATCTGGGTACCACATTCGAATCCTGGGTCGAGGCTCGTTTCGGTAAACGTCTTGCACACCACTTCTTTAAGACATATGCTGAAAAGCTCTGGGGCATACCTACATCCCAGTTGGATGCGGAATTTGCTGCCCAACGTATCAAGAAGCTCTCTTTATGGGAGGCTATGAAAGGTGCGATATTTGGCGGTGGGGGTGAAAAGCATAAGACCCTAGTTGATCAGTTCGCTTACCCTACCCAAGGTACCGGTATGATATATGAGCGTATGAAGGCCTCGATTGAGAAGAATGGCGGAAGGGTTCTACTGAAGACTCCCGTTAAAGCAGTTGTGACTCGTGGGAAAATAGTAACTGGCATTGAGCTAGAATCCGGTGATGTACATAGTTACGACGAGGTTGTCTCGTCAATGCCGATAACGCATCTTGTGAGTCATCTCAAGGGCTTACCAACAAAAGTCGAGAGCGCAGCGAAGAAATTGCGCTTCCGTAATACTCTAGTCGTCTATTTGCAACTTAAGGGTGGCGAAGTATTTCCGGACAACTGGATATATCTCCATAGTGAAAACCTTAAAATGGGCCGTATTACTAACTTCCGTAACTGGGTCCCAGAAATTTTACATGGCAAAAAGGAAACTATTCTGGCCCTAGAATTCTGGTGTTTCGATGAGGATGATTTTTGGCATTGGAACGATAAACAATACATTGAGCTTGCTAAAAAAGAACTTATTAGCACAGGCTTAGTTAAACCAACACAGATTTTAGACGGTAAAGTCGTCAAAGTTCCTAAATGTTACCCAGTTTATGCACACGGTTATCGTAAGCCATTGAAAATTGTAGAAACATATTTACGAGACTACAAGCATTTACAGTTTATAGGTCGCTATGGATCATTTAAGTACAATAATCAAGATCACAGCATTCTAATGGCTATACTCGCAGTTGAAAATCTTCTTGATAAAGGTCAGCATGACTTGTGGAATGTAAATAGTGATGATGAATATCAAGAATCATCAAAAATTACTGCAACTGGACTTGTTGTTAAAGAATCAAACGAAGAATCTCAGTAAATTGTTGTTTTGACTCCAAAATTTTTACCTACATGCCAGAAATGTAGTTTTTATAGTCTACGACCTGGACTACTAAAAGTTTTATTAAGAACTTTTCCACATTACTGTTAGAGAAGTGATGTGATTTTCTCTGAAGCCCTATCTTAGACTAGCAATCCTTCTAAATATCGCCCATAACCAGACTTCGTCAACTCTTCGCCCAGTTTTTTTAACTGATTTGCGTCTATAAAACCCTCACGGTAGGCTATTTCTTCTGGACAGCCAATTTTAAGCCCAGTACGCTTTTCTATGACACGAATATATTCACCGGCATCATTCATGGATTCAAATGTTCCCGTGTCTAGCCATGCCGAACCACGGTCCATAGTCATGACCTTTAGTTTGCCTTGTTTAAGATACTCATCGTTTACAGTAGTAATCTCAAGCTCACCTCGAGCACTCGGCTGTATGTTTTTAGCAATTTCAACTACGCTATTATCGTAAAAATATAGTCCCACAATGGCATAGTTAGACTTTGGATTTTCTGGTTTTTCTTCAACTGATACTGCATTTTTATTTTCATCGAACTCCACCACACCATAACGCTCAGGATCAGATACAGGATAGGCAAATATTACTCCACCATCTGGATCTGTGCAGGCTTTTAGACTGCCACCAAAATCATGACCATAGAATATATTGTCTCCAAGAATAAGTGCTACTTTGTCCGTTCCAATAAAGTCTGCACCAATAATAAAAGCTTGTGCAAGTCCATCGGGGGAAGGTTGGATTGCATAAGATATTTTGATTCCCCAGTCCGTGCCAAAGCCCAGCAAACGCTTGAACGATTCTTGCTCGTGGGGTGTAGTGATAATTAGAATGTCTTTGATGCCAGCCATCATGAGCGTACTAAGTGGATAGTAAATCATGGGTTTGTCATATATCGGCATCAGTTGTTTAGAAATACCTTTTGTAATGGGATAAAGTCGAGTACCTGAACCACCCGCTAAGATAATGCCCTTCATTTCGATAACTCCTTTTTTATGTAAGTTTCTAGATCATCTTTCCAGTCAGTACTATTGAAACTAGTAGAGTTTATTTTTGAAAGGTCTAATGTGCTTTGTAATGGGCGGGGGGCAATCCCAACTTTACCTGCAAAATATTCACTAGTTGTTGTATCGGTCACGCTAAGTTTGTCGAACTTAGCTTCTTGGAAAATATTTCGAGTTATGTCAGCCCAACTTGAAGAATCACCACGGTTGCTTAGATTGTAGGTGCCGTAAGGAGCGTTAATGACAAGAAGGTGGTCAATTGCTTTGACTAATTCGCTCGTGAACGTGAGTCTACCAACCTGATCTGCCACAACTGTAGGGGATATGTCTTTTTTCCCAAGCTCTAACATGGTTCGAACGAAATTTTTACCTTCACCAATTACCCAAGAACTTCTAAGTATGTAGAATTTAGGTGACAAAGACACAACCAAGTCTCCAGCAGCCTTCGATGCGCCATAAACAGAAATTGGGCTGAATGGTTCGTCTTCTTTGTGTGGATTTTGAGTGCCATCAAACACATAATCGGTAGATACGTGAACAAGTGTTATATCGTGTTGTGCTGAGACGGCTACAAGATTTGCAACAGCATCCGCATTTACAGCCCAGGCACTTATTCGGCCTTCAGAAGTTTCTGCTCCATCAACGTTTGTATATGCTGCTGCATTTAGAATTACACTTACAGTTGACCAGTCAAAATTTTCAACGGACTTCTTATTCGTTATATCTAATTCATTTATGTCTGCAGTTTGAGCATTTGGATACTTTTGCTTTAAGGCAGTTCCTAATTGACCATTTGCACCTGTAATAAAAATCTTAGATTCATCCATTACTTAACCAAATATTTAAAGAGTGGGTTAGTTTTATCTTTGTCAGAGACGATTGCTTGGTTTTTGCTAATAGGCCATTTAATACCCAGCTCTTGGTCAAACAAGTTTACTGCCCGGTACTGAACATCTGGAGACCAGTGCGCATTTACTAAGTATGTATAAGTGATATTTTCTTCGAGTGTTTGGTAGCCATTGGCAACACCTCGAGGAATAAAAACTGCTTTACCAGGGTTTATTTCCATAGTTACTACTTTTCCAAAACTTGGACCATCACGTAAATCTATCCACGCACCAAAAATAGTACCGTTAGAAACTGAAATGAACTTTTCCCATGGTTCAGCGTGAAGTCCCCTAGTTACACCTTTCTCAACATTGAATGAAAAGTTGTTTTGAACCACTTCGAATGCTGGTAACCCTAAAGCTTCCATTTTGGCTTTTTGATAGTTTTCTTTGAACCATCCTCGGTTATCACCATGAACTACTAGGTCAATTTCAAACATACCAGGTATTTCAGTTTCTCTAACTTTTAACTCCTGATTTTCTACGGGATTAAAACTCATCTGCCTAACTCCTTGTATTTATCCTCTGTGGCTTGTTTTTGTGGCTTCCACCAGGTGTCGTTCTCCTGATACCACTTAATTGTATCGCTTAGTCCACTACGAAAATCGGTATATTTTGGTATCCACCCAAGCTCGGAACGAATTTTGGAAGCATCAATGGCGTAGCGCATATCATGACCTGGTCGATCGTTTACATGATCGTAAGACTTAGAGTCTTTATTCATAATTTCAAGTATGAGCTCTACGACGTCTTTATTGCTTTTTTCACCATCTGCGCCAATCATGTAAGTATCTCCAATTCTGCCTTTTTCCAAAACTGAAAGTACAGCTGATGAGTGATCTTCAGTGTGAATCCAGTCTCGGACATTTTCGCCACTACCATAAAGTTTTGGCATGCGCCCCTCTAAAATTTCAGTAATTTGGCGAGGAATAAATTTTTCAACGTGTTGGTACGGTCCGTAGTTATTGGAACAGTTAGATATTGTAGCTTTGACGTCGAATGATCGCACCCAAGCCCTAACAAGCATATCTGACCCTGCCTTTGTACTGGAATAAGGGGAGGATGGATTATAGGCAGTAGTTTCACTAAATTTATTTGGATCGTCGAGCTCCAAGTCACCATATACTTCGTCTGTAGAGATGTGATGAAAACGAGTTTTATGTTTTCGAGCAGATTCTAAAAGAGTATAAGTGCCTACAATATTTGTGTCCAAAAAAGGGCGAGGTTCATGAAGTGAATTGTCGTTATGTGATTCGGCTGCAAAATGCACCACCATGTCAGTTTCTCCAAAAAGCTTATCGACTAGTTCGGCGTCACATATGTTGCCTACAACTAGTTTTACGCGTGATTTGTCTAGTCCAGCAAGATTCTCTTTGTTGCCAGCATAGGTAAGGGCATCTAAGACCGTGATGTTCCAGTCGGGTCTTTCGCGGTAGATATAATGCACAAAATTGGAACCAATAAAACCTGCTCCACCAGTAACCAATAATTTAGTCATATAACAGAAATTATATCATCTTTGGACGGCGATATGTCTGTTATAATCCTGATATGGACAAATCTTGGGGAGCACAAATCGTATCATTTCAAGAGTTTAAAAAATTGCGACCAAAACTTGGCAAAATTGTTGCAACTAGTGGTGGATTTGACCCTATACACCCTGGACACATAAGTTGTATCATTGAGAGCAAAAAATACGGAGATACTCTAGTAGTAATCGTAAATGGAGATAACTTCCTTACGAATAAAAAAGGTAAGCCATTTCAGAATTTAGAAACACGTTGTTTGATTGTTAGTGGCTTAACAGGCGTTGATTACGTGATACCTTTTGAAATCAAGAATGATCAAACTGTAAGTAAGGCTCTAGCGTCACTCAAACCGGATGTATTTACAAAAGGTGGTGACCGAGTAGATGAAAAATCAATTCCAGAATGGGAAACCTGTCAGAAAAACAATATTCAAGTGATATCGGGCGTCGGGGCAGATAAAAAATGGTCAAGTAGCTGGTTTTTGCATGAGTGGGACATGAGAGATGACAAAAGGATTGAATCATGAAAAAACTCATAGCTTTTGATTTAGACGGAACTCTCGCTCCTAGCAAGTCACACTTCAATGAACGAATGGTGAATATGTTTGATCGATTACTAGAAAAATATCAAATATGTGTAATTTCTGGAGGTAAGTACGAACTGTTTCAGAGACAGTTTTTGACGCAAATAACTAGTGACCCAGACTTACTAAGTAAGCTACATCTAATGCCGACTAGTGGTACGCGATACTATCGATTTGAAAATGGCGCATGGTTAGAAAAGTATGCTGAAAATATTGCCCTTGATGATAAGAAAAAAATAATCAAAGCCTTAGAAGAGGGACTAGAAGAATCAGGATATAAAGAAGACAAAACCTACGGTATAACGATAGAGGACCGCGATAGCCAAATTACGCTTTCTATTTTAGGACAAGAGATTGTGGCTGAATTGGGTGATGAAGGGGTACGAATAAAGGAAGAGTGGGATTCAGACGGAAAAAAGAAAATGAAAATACGAGATATCGTAGCTCCGAAAATACCAGATTTCGAAGTAAGATCCGCTGGATCCACTTCTATTGATGTGACAATGCCAGGTATAGATAAAGCATATGGTATGCAAAAACTTATGGAAGCTACCAATTTGAAAAAAGAGGATATTTTATTTCTTGGCGACAAGATTGTACCAGGGGGTAATGATTTTGCTGTTGAGCAGATGGGAATTGACGTTATTGCTGTACGCAACTGGCATGACACATCATTTGCAGTAGAAGGAATTGTAAAAGTTTCATAAAACACTTACGACAATTATTTTTGAACTAAGGCGTTAATTTTATTTCGAAAATTCTGAATTGAAAAATTTTCAGCAGATTTTCTGATAATAACAGAATTAAAAGTTTCAGGTTTAAAATTTTGCAAACAGTCACCAAGATTTTCTATTGATAACTTATTAAAGAATGATCCTGTTTTGCCCTCAATCACATAATCTAATGCACCACCAGCTTTGTAAGCTATAACCGGTGTGCCACTGGCCATGGCTTCAACAGGCGCAATTCCAAAATCTTCTTTACTTGCAAATACGAACGCTTCGGCACAAGAAAGCTGATCTGGCAAATCGGCTTCCGAGACCCATCCTAAAAACTTAATGGTCGGGCCAGCGATACTCTGAAGATATTTGAGTTCGGGACCAGTGCCAATAACCTTAAGTGGCAAATTAAGTTTCGTACAAGTGTTTACAATAATGTCAGTTCGTTTATAGGACGTAAGTCGATTTACAGTAATAAAGCCGTCTCGAGTCGGGTGCTTAGAGTTGTGGGCTGGGATATGGAAACGGGCAGTATCAACAGGTGGGTGAATTACTATCGAATCTCGTTTGTAGAATTTTTTAATTTCACTTTGCGTATGAGTTGAATTAGCAATCATTATATCCGGTCCTTTACTTGCTTTAAGGTCCCATCTTCGGAGTGGTCCTACAAGTATTTTGAGTCCAAGTCGAGCAAGGGGATTAAAGATTCCAAAACCAGGACGCTTTAAATATTGTTCATAGTGTCGCCAATAAAAATGAGTTGGAGCATGACAGTAACAAATATGCTTTACGTTCTTTGGCACCCGAATTCCTTTGGATTCGCCATTTCCCGAACTACTTATTACAAGGTCATAATTCGAAAAATCTAAATGCGTAAACCACCAAATACGTAGAACTGGTAAGAATTTACGTAACTTACCAAAAGGCCATTTTTGTAAATATCCCGTGACAACTTTGCCGTCGAGTTTATTCCTCCATTCGTCAGTTGCATACGAAGTATAAATTGGAGCATCTGGGTACATTTTATGTAACTCTAGTACGACTCTCTCTGCTCCTCCGCCAACCAACCAATCATGAACTATGGCAACTTTCAATGCGGATTTATCATTTACCGAATTTCCATTAGCCGAATTATTTTTCATATCATACTTTGGCATTGATAAGAACCAGACCGCTCTGCTTTAGCGTTAATATACCCGCATCTGCCGTAACTAGGGTAAGAGATTCAGCAAGTGCCACCGATACTAACCCATTATCAAATGGATCTTTATTAGACTGTCTGAAAATTTTATAATACTTTGTTTGCTGTTCGGTAATATTCAGAACCTCAAATCCCATGACACCAATACTATCTATAACATCTTCCGCCTCCGGAAGTTTCCCACCAGCCTGTTTGATGCGGAGTTCAAATACGCTAAGTGCAGATACGAACACTTCGTCGGCTTGTTGAATTGTTCGAAGAGCTTTGGGGCCAACGTACTTACCAGCAGTCAGCCATACTAGGGTGTGGGTATCAAGTAAAATTCGCATCATCTAAAGGGGCTTGTCATACATGTCGTCAACCATTTGCTGCCACTCGGGGTCAGTGTGCTTATCATAAGCGAGAGACTCTGCGGAAATTTTACCTTTGAGTACACCAAATTTGCGCTTGGGCTTTGGTGGGGTTTCTACGACCAATCGTACTTCGGGCTTGCCACGGTTGCCAATATATACTTTTTCGCCACGTTTGGCAGCGGCTATGTATTTGCTGAGATTGGTTTTGGCATCATGGATAGTTACGGTTTTCATAATGCTATATTAGCTAACTTAGCTAAGTTTGTCAATATTACTTGGCACCGATTCCACCAAGTACTGCGCGTAAGGTTTTTAGCAAAATAACTATGTCACTCCAAAAGCTCCAGTTCTGTACGTAATATACATCCAATTTTCGGCGTTCATCGAAACTTATATCTTTACGGCCAGAAACTTGAGCCAGTCCAGTGATTCCAGATTTTACACTCAAAATTGCATGCTTTTTAGCATGGCTATCAAGTTCATGTGGGACTAAAGCTCTAGGTCCTACCAAGCTTAAGTCGCCCTTTAGTACGTTAAATAGTTGGGGTAGTTCATCTAGACTAGTTTTACGTAAAAACAGCCCCAGGCGTGTCAGGCGAGGATCATGAAGTAGAAAGTCACCATTGTCACGATATTCAATCGCGAGCTCTGGTTTACCCATAAGCTTAAATCCTTCTTCCGGCAGAAATCCATTGTATTTGTGTTTGAGAGTTCGGAATTTGTAGCAAGTAAATTCGTTGTTAAACCTTGTTAGCCTTGTTTGTCGAAATAAGGGCTTACCTCCAGTCAAAACCTCCGATACAAAAATCAAAAGTAAAAGAGGTGACGATATGGCTAATAGCAAAATACTTAACGCTAAATCAAACAGTCGTTTAGCAATACGCCCCCAACCAGTCAGGGCAGTTTGATGTACCGAAATCATCGGTAGTCCACCAAAAAGCTCAACGGTGATATTGCCAATAAATAAGTCAGTATTACCCGGCACAAAACGATAGGAAATGTGGTTTTGCTGAGCGTATAAAAGAATTTGGTTATTTTTGTCTTGGTCTCTATAAAGTTCTGTTTGGATTATGCTGTGAATAGGGCTTCGAAGTTTCGAAATAGCTGTTTCAAAAGAATCATATGTTTTAAAATCTGAAGAATCTTTAGCTACAACTCCAAGAACTTTTAAGCCGGTTTTGCTAGTGTTATATATCGCTTCAGCTATTGTGTCAGTTGCCGGCGTGTCACCTACAATCAGTACATTACTAATTCCAAACCCAACGCTATAAAGGGATAAGCGCATTAACCGAGCAAAAGATCTAAATAGAACTAAAAAACCAAACCCAATACCTAACCCGTAAACAGGCACTAGGCGAGCTGGAAACAGGCCTTTATTTGCTACAAAATCGTAGCCAATAACAACTAAAATTCCCAATAACGAGCCGACAAATAAACGCCCAAGTTCGGTAAAACGCCTTTCGTAGTTGCTTTGGTTGTAAAGGCCTATAAAGGCATGTACCAAAATCCATAGCGGCAACACTGTGGCGAAAGTATAGAAATAAGTTACAGCTGGAATTTGTTCAATCAGTGGCCTAGTATCGAATTTTACCCTGAGAATGTAGGCCACACTAAATGCCGCCAGAAGAGCTAGAAAATCACCGATTATTAATAAAAAGGCATATGTTAGCGAGGCGTTATTCTTCATCTGTGGTTAATTGTAACACTTCTCAGCTTGATAAACTGCTATACTAATTTTTAGATGTTAGTGCTTAAAAAGCGTTATAAACGTGAAATTGGGCGGATATTTGCCTATATGGTGAGTGGAGGGGCTTTTTTCTGGTCTGGCTATTTAGTGTTTTTTGTTGTCGATAAGGGGCTTGGAGGTAGTTTTTTCTGGGCAAAATCTCTAGCAACTCTAGTTGGCTGGACAGTAAATTATCTTTTGCAACGTTACTGGGTGTTTAATGATCCCAAACTAAAGAAAAACCAAAATCAAGTTACTGGAAAATACGCAGCTATTACACTAATTAATTTTGTCCTAGATTACCTAATTGTATATGGTCTAAAGCGAATCGGGATTACTCCGTATATTGGTCAATTTGTATCATCTGGATTTTTCACTATCTGGAACTATCTGTGGTATAAATTTTGGGTATTTTCAACAAAGAAGAAAAAATGACAGATACCGTTCGTCCTACTAAAAAACAGCAAGAAATACTTGTGTTTATAGATAGATTCATCACGGAGCATGGCTATAGCCCAAGTTACAGAGAAATAATGACGGGTCTCAATTATACTTCCGTCGCAACGGTCGCACTGCACGTAAATAGTCTTATTAAGCGTGGTCATTTACGTAAACGTGACAGGTCAGCAAGGTCACTTGAAGTTGTCAAAGTAGAGGAGACAACTAAACTTCAGACAAACGAAATTAAACCATCTGAGGAAAAATGGCTAGTTGAAAAAATTGAATACAAGTTTGGCCAAATAGAACATAAATCAATCGTCAAAGATTCGGAGCTAGACGAACTATACGTGCTGATTGGTGCACTTCGAGTTCTCGGATTAGAAGGGGCTGCACAAAGCTTTATATCTAGACTAGGCAAGATAAAAGAACATGTTCAATAAAACCATGCAGCCCGTTATAAAGCTCAATAAAGTTTCAAAATTATATGGCAAGGCAATTGGGGTTCTGGATATAGAATTAGAAGTTCAAAAAGGAGCTATATTTGGATTTTTAGGTCCAAATGGTGCCGGTAAATCTACGACAATAAATATGTTGGTAGATTTTATGCGACCTACAAGTGGAGATATAAAAATATTTGGTCAAGATAGCGTAAAAGACAGTGTAGAAATACGCAGACGAACAGGGTTTTTAGCAAGTGATTTTGCTTTGGACAAAGGACTAACTGGGTGGCAACAACTAGAATATTTCGGTCATTTAAGAAACAATTTTGACAAAAAATACGTCAATGAGCTAACAAAACGTTTAGATTGTAAATTGGATAAAAAATTCAAACATCTCTCCCGTGGTAACAAACAAAAAGTTGGCTTGATCGCAGCTCTCATGCATAAACCAGATTTACTTATTTTTGACGAACCAACTAGTGGGCTAGACCCAATTATTCAAGAAGAATTCAATAAAATTATCAAGGAACAAAAATCCAAAGGCGTCACGACGTTTATCTCCTCTCATATGCTTAGTGAAGTACAGGAAATCTGTGATCAAATTGCGTTTATTCGAGAAGGCAAAATTATTGCCAAAAAATCCATGTCAGAAATAACTGACTCATCTAACAGGTTAGTTAAAATAACAGGACTTAATACAACAGATGCCAAAAAGCTTATTCAAAGCTTAGATATAGAAAATAGCTCCACATTTGATAAAATTTTAAGCTTTAGTTTCACTGGTGACATAAACAAATTAATAAAAAATATTAGTGCCTACAAAATCACTGAAATATCTATAAAAGAACCAGATTTGGAATCTATTTTTATGAATTATTACGAGGACGAACATGCTTAATTCATTATTTACAAAAACAATTTACGAAAAACGCTGGAGCCTTATTACCTGGAGTATGACAATGTTTTTGTTTACTTTACTTATTGTATGGTTGTTCCCAACATTTCGTGATTCATTTGGACAAGCATTGCAGAATGTACCAGATTCCTTGAAATCTATTCTTGGCCAAGCTTCAGACTACCAAAACATAAATGGATTCTTAGAACTTCAAGTATTCATGCAAATGATATTCTTAACTTTTATCTATGGAATAATTTTGCTATCTGGCTTGATTGCTGGTGAAGAAAGTGACGGTACGCTGCAGTCACTAATGGCCCAGCCAATAAGTCGGACTAAGGCATATTTTCAAAAACTCGCAGCAGGAATGGTGATGATCTGGATTGTAAGTTTAGCCATGTTTTTAGCTGTATGGGTCGGTTCGCTAATAATAAACGAACCAGTCAATTTGTGGCGTGTTTTACAAGCAACTTTTGCCCAGTTCCTTGTAGCCTTGGTGCTTAGTCTTGTTGCTTTTTTATTAGGGGCATCGACTGGCAAGCGAGGAATTGCTGGAGCATTGGCGGGAATATATGCCTTTTTAAGTTATTTGGTTTATGGGTTGTCAAACACTGCAAAATTTCTAAAAATACCTAATTATTTTTCACCTTTTAAATATCTTTCGAATCCACGAGTTCTAGACAACGGCCTAAAACTTTCCAATGTAACTATTCTGGCTTGTGCCTGTTTGGTTATGATTTTGTTGGGTTGGTTTTGGTTTTCAAAAAGAGATATTTTTCAGCGATAATTCAGCTTACACCATTATTGTATATGAAGTATAATTGGCCTAAGACATGAGCATAATACAAGCAATAATTTTGGGAATCGTCCAAGGATTAACTGAATTTATACCAGTTTCTAGTAGTGGACATTTAATACTAGTTCATCAATGGCTGAATATCAACCAGTCATCTCAGGCTGGGTTTTTATTTGATATGGCGCTTAATATCGGCACACTTACAGCACTAATTATTTATTTTCGCATGGAAATATTGGCACTTATAAAAGCTATATTTGATAAAAAAGCCAAAGAATTTAAACTGGCATGGCTTCTAGTACTTGCAACCATTCCAGCTGCGATTGCCGGTTTTTTGTTAAAAAGTACTGCCGAAACTGCCTTTCGTTCTTCGGCACTCGTCGCTACTTCATTAATTATTGTTGGAGCTATTATGTTGCTCGGTGAGTGGTATGCCAAACGAATTAAAAATAAAATCATGCTGAACGGGGTGACTACCAAGCAATCTCTGGCTATCGGATTTTCTCAAGCTCTGGCAGTTATTCCAGGCGTATCACGCTCCGGAGCCACTATTACTACCGGACTATTTACTGGCATGGATAGAGTGGCTGCAACTAGATTTTCTTTTTTACTTGGAATCCCAATAATGTTCGGTGCAATTATGGACACTTTATTAACTAAATCAGCACTTGGAAGTATTAGCGATCAAAAAATTATATTTATTGTCGGAATTATTACGGCATTTATAAGTGGCTTATTTGCAATTGGCTTTTTACTAAAATACCTTGCCAGACATACTCTATCGGCTTTTGCTTATTATCGTATCGTACTTGGTTTATCCATCTTAATCATAATCAGCCTTCGTTGACCAAACCAGCAATAAAAAGGTATCATAAAGCAAATTACTTAAGAGAGGTAGCAAGTGACTAAACTGATAAAATCTCGAAACTTTTCCATCTTTATAATAATCGGATTGGTTCTAGCTTTGATCGCCGGAGGAAGTTGGTTCTATTTCAAATACCGAGTAGAACGCTCTGCATTAGGCAAAAAGTATGCCGACTCTTTAAGCGTTATAGAAACGTTCAAGCAAGATCCAACGGCAGCATCACAAGCACAGGCAGACAATACAATTGCAAAAGTCAACAAACTTTACTCCTTGCCTAAAGATGAAAAACCAAGCGTTGCTTCTGTGAGCGACAAGGCAAAACTTAAAGATCAACCGTTCTTTGTAAATGCTGAAAATGGCGACGTAACACTTATTTACACAAAAGCTAAACTAGCAATTCTTTACAGACCAAGTACAGATAAATTAATAAACGTAAGTTCAGTGACCATACAAGACAAAACAACTAATCCAACCCCAGCAACGAACGCCACCCCACCGAACGCTACAACACAGACACCATAACTAGTACTTAAGAATTCGATGAACATTCTTGAATCAATCATAGGAAAAGTTGAAAGATTTGCGGGCAACGGCCGAAAGCTTGGATATCCTACGGCGAATCTGTCTGTTGCTACAAAACTTGATGACGGTGTATATTTTGGCTTCGCCAATTTAGCAAAATACCTAAATCACCCAGCTTTAATATTTGTTGGCACACCTACAACAATGGGAGACAAAGTAAGGCGAATTGAAGCATATTTATTAGACATACCCGACAAAGATTTCTATGGAGAAAATCTGGAGTTAAAAGTTAACCATTATCATCGTGCAAATAAAACTTTTAATAATATTCAAGAACTAAAAGTTGCCATGAAAACAGACGAAATTGTTGGTCGAGAATGGTTCAGCCAACACAAAAGCTCACAATAATACTACATATAGTGTATTGGAGGAGTGCTATACTACTAGATAAGTTCTTTTGTGATAAAAAATGCTGGAAGCGAGTGTAATTCTCGCGCTGTGCCGCAACGGTAATTGTGCAAAGATATTTTTGTACATAAGCCCGATACAGCTTGTAAAGTCTCCCGAGCAAGAGCAATGAAGTAGTTTTCACGCCCTTGCTCGTAGAGAGTAAGGGTTTTTATATGGCCGTAACAGCCGAACAATTTCCAGTTTTAGAACAGACAGCTACAGATGTAATTGCAGTGTCCACTATGCCAGAAGATCAGCTGGCGAAACAACGAGCAATTCGACTCATGAGATCTTGTGGCTCTTTGGCAGTAGTGGGTAATTTACCAGAATCCAATAATCAAGAACCAGGTGAATTCCGTAATTTATTAGAAGCAATTCATTCAGCTGCTGATGGCGACGAAAACGGCATTAATTTGATAGATCAAAACATTGAGACAGATTACATTGAAAGAAGTTTTAAAGCTGGCTCAATTACAGAAGTAGATTTACAGTCAAATGATCAAAAAGGTTTTGGTCAACATGGACAGAGTTTGGATTCAGTTAATGCAAATAGCTGGCGATTTATTGGCCGTATTCGACAAATGCGAGAAAGGCTTGCTGCCGAAGCTCGAAACAAATATCGACAGGATATAGCTCACGAGATGGGATTACTTGAGGAAAACTATTTTGTCGTATTATCTAGCGTACCGGATGATATGACACGCCAAGAATTAATAGAAGAAGATTTTTTTGTAGATACAATGTCTTGTTCCATGCAGGCAACAACTTCACAAAATGGCAATGTAAAACTCGAATCTGCTTTTGTGGCTGGTGTTAAACATCCAAAAGCTGAGCGACACGATCTAAGAGCAATTAGATATCTTGCCAAGAAACTAGGCCACGACTTTGATGATAAATCAGCAACCGAAATACTTGATTCACCTCTTCTTATACCTAAAAAATTAATGCCAAATGGCATAGTCGATCTTGTAGCGTTATTTGATGAGTCAGAAGGGACATTTTTTGGAGAAGATAAACCACAAGAGAATTACGTTTTGCATAGAGAATTTTGGAGGCAGCGACAAGCAGACCTAAAGTCTATGGTGGAAGGCATCAGGCGCCAGCTTATTAGCGAAAGGCATACATTTAAAGTACCAACCGATGCCACGAAGCGTCTAGGAAAATTATCGGAAAAAGCAGGCGTGCATAACGCTTTAGAAGACAGTTCCATTGACCCAAATGTATTTGGTTCAGTTGCGGCTAATCATATACAAACAGCCCGTGTCCATCGTGCTCTAGGGAACTATGACTTGGCTAACGCAGCGCTTCAAAGAGCCGAAAAAACTGCTAAATCTTCGTCATGTCCAGGGAGTATTCAGGACGAACAAAATAAAAATAATGCCGATGAAACTGATGAAAAATCGAGCGAGTTATTAAATATCGAATCGGACTCCAAAGACGGTAAGATTAGATGCATAAAATGCCGAGAATCTGTCAAAAAGAAAGATGTAGTCAAAGAAAAGAGCTGGAGTTGTCCGAGTTGTAAATATGAGATAGATATATGTGATGGTAAAGTTCTAAATGAAAGTACTCCACCCAAAAAGGAAAAATCTAAAATCGGCTCATGGATGGTTGGTATACTGAAGGCAGCATGACAAAAAAAATTGGAATATTTGCAGGAACTTTTGACCCAATTCATGATGGCCATATAGATTTTGCCAATAAGGCACTAGCTTTGGGTTTGGAAAAAATCATGTTCCTCCCCGAACCCAGGCCAAGACATAAACAAGGCGTAAAGGCTCTTGAACACCGAATAGCAATGGTACAGTTGGCTGTTGCTAAATATCCAAAATTTGGAACAATAATTTTGGAACAAGCTCGGTTCACAGCCCATGAGACACTGCCAGTTTTACAAGCAAGATTTCCAGACTACAAGCTAGTAATGCTCTTTGGAGACGACGTAGTTCATCACATTACAAGTTGGCCAAATGTTGATCAACTAATAGATGTTTGTGAATTTATTATTGCTAGTCGTCAGGAAGATATACAAAATCTAGAAGACATAATACAAACACTCCAAAAAACGACAAACATTAAGTTTGAATATCAGATCACCCATACAGATTACGAAAAAGTCACGTCTTCAAAAATAAGACTGAATATAAAACGAAATAAATTATATGATGGACTAAAACCAGAGGTTGCTGAATACGTTAAAAAAAATAAACTTTATTCCTCAGCTACGACTGATTGAAAGTGTGATTGCAAATAAGCTAGGTGTTTTTCTCGGTATTTTTTAAATTCCGACTTTTTGAGTCCACTTCGACGTATAAAAGAACTTATTTTTTCACTGCCAATATAATGGGGAACCATGACATAGCTTGCCCCTAACTCATATAATTCGCTAGCTTGTTCTGCGTTTTCAGCATAGCAAATCAATACAGCATGGGGGCAAATGTTTTCTGCTAGTTTTGCCAAAAATTTGTTTGTATCATGGTCCGACATTGCCGAAACAATCAGCTTACTGTGCTCAATTCCAACTTCTTCTAAGAGTTCAATATCTGTCGCATCACCGTATATATAATTCGCTTTTTGGTGATCTAGCGTATCAATTACTTCGGGGTCGTAGTCAACAACAACGTAGTTCTTGCTCATTGATTTGAATAAATTTAAAAATTCGTGTCCACCCCGTAAATACCCAAATAAAACCATATCGTATTTTTGCTTTCGAGTTTCTCGCTCAGATCTAGGTTTTGCATGTTCAAATAACTCCAGGTGCTCTTCAATAGCCAAATACAGTTTATCGGAGTAGATAATCATGTATGTCGTCGCTGCAATTGAGATTAGTGCAACCATTGTTACGATCCCTACTAAATTGTTAGAAATTAGCCCAACTCGGTTTGCCAATATAACAATCACCAACGAAAATTCACTGACTTGTCCCATTGCAATTGCAGCTTTGAAGCTAGTCCTTTTGGTATATCCCATGAAGCCCATAATTAACATGACTATCATCGGTTTAAGGATTATTACTACAAAACTACTGACAATAACAATTGGAAGAATTAGTGCTAGATTGTCGAAAGTTAAACGAGTACCAAGCGAGATAAAAAAGACGACTATAAAGAAATCCCTTAGTGGTCTCAGTCTTGAGCTTATTTCTTGTGTATATGGTAGTCCTGCCAGTGCCACCCCGGCTATAAGTGCCCCAATCTCTAGACTAAATCCGGCTCGTTCAAACAGGGCAGCACTTCCAAAACCCCAGCCAATTGCAAATAAAAATAAAAATTCTTGGCTTCCAGCTATCAAACGGTGCATTTTTGGCAATACAAAGTTGCCAGTCAATAGCAATATTGCCCCCAGAGTCCAGCCTTTTACAGCCAAAATTAATAATTTACTTGCTGAAAACCCTGAGCCAGCCCCATTTGCAGTAACGAATAATAAAGCTGTAGTTGCCAAAACATCTTGAACCAGCAAAAGTCCAACCACAATTTTTCCATATAACCTGGTTTGCTCTTTTTTGTCACTTAATAATTTCAAAATAATAATGGTACTTGAAAAGGACAGAGCTAACCCTAAAAATAGAGCTTCTACGCTGCTCAAGCCCAAAACTATTCCCGCACCGTAACCTAGCCCAACCGTTAATCCAACTTGCAGAATGCCGGCAATGCCGGCAACTTTACCAATTTCACGAATAACTCGAGGGTTAAGCCCCAGTCCAATAATGAATAAAAGCAGTGCAATTCCAATATTTGAAAATATTTCAATTGTGTCGGCTGATTTTACCAAATGTAGCATTGATGGTCCGACAAGCAAACCAGTTAAAATATGACCAATAATAAGTGGCTGGTGAATCAAGCGCATTATTAGCGCAATTCCTGTACCAATCGCTATTATTAAACTTAGTTCTCCGAATATAGACCCATGCATTTGTATTTCCCTGTTTCTTTAGTGTATTCTACAACATATTAAGCAAAAGCACTAAGGCGTTGAATGTTTCGAAAAATAGCTACATTTATATCAATTCTCGTAGGTAGCCCAGCTGCTTTTGCAGCGGCCCTTTTCTTAGTTTTAGGCTGGGCAGTAACAGGGCCAGTATTCAAATTTTCAAATACTTGGCAATTATTCATAAATACAGGCACAACTATCATGACATTTCTCATGGTTTTTCTAATCCAAAACACCCAAAATCGTGACGGAAGAGCACTACACTTAAAGCTTGATGAGCTTATACGTTCGTCGACACCAGCCAGAGATAATTTTATAGATATTGAAGATATGACCGACCAGGAATTATCAGATTTGAACGAAGAATTTAAAAAAATACACGATAGATACCAGAACAATCCTCCTGAGAGTGTTCATAAGCTTCACAAAAAAATTGTCGAAGCACAGACTAAACGACACAAATAATAAGCAGTACTAGTAATGCCAATTAAACTTGGTCTATACTGTAATTAATCTGGAGTACCAAAATGAAGCTTAGAAAAAAACTAAACTCACTGAACATCAACCCAATTACAATTACAGACATTTTGTTTCGTAAAGACAGAAGAACTGAGCTGTTCCTGACACTAGAAAATGCCAAAAGACTTGAACTTCTCAGTACTCTTACTAATCCTGTCAAAAAAGATATTTTGCAGCACATATCTGAACAAGACGTGGTTGATATGTTGGAAATATTGGACCCAGATGATGCTACTGATTTATTGCAAATTCTTACACCACATCGCCGGGAAAAAGTACTAACATTGCTGAGCCGTGAACTAAAAGATTCTCTGTCAATATTGCTAGAATTCGACCCAGAAACGGCAGCTGGTCTCATGACACTGGACTATATACAGGTAGATATTGCAGACAATGTTTCCAGTGTTGCTAAGAAGTTCAAACAACATGAAAAAACCACCGGAAGACTACCAGTTATTTTAGTATTAAAAGACGACCAGTTAACAGGTTTTCTCCCCGGTCACGAACTAGGTTTTGCCAATAGAAGCGAACGCATAGACAAGTATATAAAACGAATTCCAACTATTTCGTATGCTGCATCTCATGACGATGTATTGCAAAAATTTAACTCACATCCACACAGCAAGGTGGCCGTTCTCAATGACGCCGGTAATGTACTCGGCATAATATATTCAGATGACATATTAAAAATTATCCAGGACCGTGAATCCTCAAGTTTGTATGACTTTGCTGGAATTAGACAAGAAGAAAGTGTTACTGACTCAGCCCGGCGCAAAGTAAAAAACAGATACCAGTGGCTTATTATCAACCTTGCAACAGGATTTTTGGCTGCATTTACGATCGGAATATTTAAAGACACAATTAGTAAATTTGTACTGTTGGCAATATATATGCCTATTGTTGCTGGTATGGGTGGTAATGCTGCAACTCAAACATTAGCTGTGCAAGTAAGGGGTATATCACTCAGGCAAATAGAACTAAAAACAGTATGGCGAACTCTTAAAAGTGAACTGGGAGCTGGTCTAATAAATGGACTAATCACAGGGGCATTGGTTGCAGTTATAGTAATAATATTAAATCATGACGTTAAACTGGCATTTGTATTGGCTATAGCAATGGTTGCCAATCTTCTTGTTGCTTCGTTCTTTGGTACTCTCGTACCATTAATTATGGAAAGGTTGGGCAAAGACCCGGCAGCTTCGGCAACAATATTCATAACAACAGCCACGGATGTGCTTGGATTTCTAGCATTCTTGGGCCTTGCTTCGCTTATTTTATAAATAGTTGACACAACTATGACGCTTATGTCAAAATGTAATTACTTCAAAGATTTTGTATAAAAGCAAAATCAGAAGACAAAAACTTATAAATTAAAAAAGTATAGATAGACCTGTGAGGGGTCAATGTTTTAAGGGAGGAATGCGGCTTATGCCGGTTAAAATAAAAATAACTCATAACAGGGGGATATCCCACGTGGAAGTAAAAATTCGTCGCCCGAAGTGGCAACAATATCTAACATATTAGTTATCTGTAAAAAAGATTACTACTAACATTCAAAGACTATCTATTTGGTAGTCTTTTTTGCTGCAATAGCTGCGTCAATTGCCTTTGCAAATTCATCATAACTTCTAGGGTTATCTATCTTTTTGCCATCTAGAACAAATGAAGGTGTCCCAGTAATATCAAACTTCTTACCTTCTGCTATGTCGGCATTTATTTTATCGTTCGTCTCTTGGCTAGCAGCATCAGATTTGAACTGTTCTACATTTAATTTTAATTGCTTAGCATAATCATCAAATACGCTAGAGGGATCTCCCGATGATGCCCAACTGTCTTGTCCCTGATAAAGTAGGTCGTACATGCCCCAAAAATTACCCTGTTTATCAGCGGCAGCAGCACTACGATGTGCTGCAAAGGCATTTCGGTGCAACTGAATAAGTGGGAAGTTACGATACTGGATTTCGATCCTGTCTTTATATTTTTCGATAACTTGCGTAACTATAGGATAATATTGCTTACATGCTGGGCACTGAAAATCGCCATATTCTACCAACTTTACGCCACTAGACTTACTGCCTTGTATGTGTTCAGTAGGTTGTACTGTTGATCCGTTTGATGTTTTTGTTTTACTTTTGTCTTTGGAAATAACAAAACCACCAAAAACTAATGCTATAACTACTATCAATGTTATAAAAAATCTATTACTCACCTACACTCCTTACATAATTCATTTGACTTTAAATTAGTCTATTAGTCCAAGATTTATAGTAACATATCAATATGCAAACTTTGCTTACGGTAGTTCTAGCGTTACTTATGCTTCTAACGGTTAGTTTACAACGAACTTATTCACAAGTTCCCCTTAGTGAACTAAAACGAAGAGCAAGGCAAGGCGATGAATTGTCAGCAATCATACTAAGGGCCGTGGGATATGGGCACTCGTTGCGAGCTGTTTTGTGGTTTTTTATCGGTGTATCAAGTGCTGGATTTTTTGTAGTTCTAGCTCAAAAAGCGCCTGTTTGGTTTTCTCTAACAGCAAGTGGGATTCTAATCTGGGTAGGTTTTGTATTAGTACCAGCGTCTAGAGTAACTTTTATTGGCAAAAAACTCGCTGCATGGTGTGCTCCCGTACTTGCAAAAATATTAACGTATTTAAATCCAGTTATTGATAGGGTTGTAAGATTAGTTCATAAACATCGCCCAGTTCATGTCCACACCGGTCTTTATGACAGGAGAGATTTGATAGATTTGCTTGAAATGCAGCTTGTACAACCTGGAAATCGGATAGAAAAAACTGAACTTGAAATTGCCAGGCACGCTTTAACATTTGGAGATTTTAACGTATCCGATCGAATGACACCACGTAGAGTTGTGAAATCAGTAAATTCTGAGACAGCCCTCGGGCCAATAATTATGGATGAACTCCATGCATCTGGTCATTCACGCTTTCCAGTTTATGAGGGTAAGCATGACAATATAGTAGGAACATTGTATTTGCATGACTTAGTGCGCTCAAAACAGGGTGGCACTGTTCGTACCCTAATGAAGCACGATGTTTCATATATACATGAAGATCAATCATTGCACGACGGCTTGCAGGCTATTTTACGTACTCATCACCAACTATTTATAGTCGTTAACAGTTTTGAAGAGTATGTCGGAATAATTACTATGGAAGACATATTAGAAGAAGTAATTGGCTCACCAATAATTGATGAATTTGATCAATATGACGATCTACGTGCCGTTGCCGCTCGTACTGCAAAATCTGAACACATAGACCACACTGAACACAAAGAAGAAACTACCTCTGTAGAGCCAGAGGTGGTAGAATAGACATGATGAACTTTTTTCGAGATTTGGACAATAATCTGTGGACCGGTATGCGCTAGGTGAGCGTGATACTTTGGTCCAGCCATAACCCATCGAAAAATTAACCAAGGATAATAATGAGAGTATTAAGTAAAGATATTGCAAAACATATAGACAAATCCGTAGAAATACAGGGATGGATGCATAAAAAACGCCTTCTTGGTGGATTAAATTTTATAAATCTTCGTGATAGATCTGGTTTAGTACAGATGGTAGTCGAAGATAAAACGGAAATAGAAAAATTGCGTGGTATGCAGATCGGAACGGTTCTAAAAGTTACTGGAGAAGTAGTCAAAGAAGACCGGGCGCCTGGTGGTACCGAGATTCACAGCCCTAAAATTGAAATACTTGTACCAGTTACAGACGAACCACCTATAGAAATTGACAAACCACTCAGCCACAAGCCAGACAATCTCGATACCCTTTTTGACAACCGTGTTATTGGCCTTAGAAACTTGCAAGAACAGACAATCTTTAAAGTACAGGCCAAAGTCCTAGAATCTGCCCGTGAATATTTTAAGCAAAATGAATTTACTGAAATGAACACACCAAAACTTCTGGCAGAAGCTACTGAGGGTGGAGCTGAAGTATTTAAACTGGATTATTTTGGCAAAACTGCCACATTAGCACAATCAGCTCAGTTCTATAAACAAATAATGGTGGGAGTCTTCGAGAGGGTTTATGAAACAAACCCTACCTACCGCGCCGAACCAAGCGCCACAACTCGTCATATGACGGAATATATAACAATTGACGCTGAAATGGGTTTTATAGAATTTGATGACCTACTAAGTTTTGCCAGTGGTTTTCTGAATCATATAGTAGACAGTGTTTTTGATGAATATGGTGATGAGCTGAAAAAATGGAATGCCCACAAGCCAGTCCTAACAAAAGAAATTCCACGTATTCCAATGAAGCAGGTGCATGAAATGTACGTAAAGGCTACCAAAATTCCAATAACAGACGAAAAAGATTTAACTCCAGATGAGGAACGTTGGATATGCGAACATGCCAAAAAAACTATGGGAAGTGAAGCAGTACTCATAACAGAATGGCCAAGTAGTAGTATGAAGTTCTACCACCGTAAAAACGCCGAAAACCCAGAGATAGCCGATCGCTCAGACCTACTTTTCCGTGGCGTAGAAATTGCCACTATCCCAATGCGTGAGCATCGTTACGAAGTACTCGTTGATCAACTAAAAACTATGGCCAAAGGTGATCCAGAAAACCCAGGGTTTAAACCTTACCTAAGCGCTTTCAAATATGGATTACCACCACACGGTGGATTTGGTTGGGGGCTAGAGCGAACAGTAGAAAAACTAATTGGCCTAAACAACATAAAAGAAGCCACGCTGTTCCCAAGAGACATCAATCGTTTGGCACCATAAAGCTCAATGTTTATAAACGCTGAACTTCGACGTGAAGCATTTGGCTTAATAACTTGTAAAGTTTCTATCGGATTTAGGTTTCCCCTCCGTATTAAAGCCTAACCAGCTTCTAGGGCGATCAGGTATCGTCCCTGCAATAAGTTTGTTTGGTTCAGCTTTCTGGTCCGGGAAATTGGTCATGTGCAAAGGGGCTGACCTTGGCATAAAGCCTCTCATAGTTACTATCAAAAAAGTTTGACTTAGCATAAATCGTGCAACACTTTTCCATGAATGGTGTCTTGGTTCATCGGGGTCTGGAGGCAATTCAGCCACTTTTGGATACTCTACAATTGGTGGAAAGCCACCACCACCTCCACCCACTGAAGGCAATCTGTAGATTGCTTCGAGCAATTCTATCTCGGCTAACCTACGACGTTCTAAATCTGGTGATAAAACATCATCAGGAAATACTTCAAACACCCTATTATTGGCTTCAGTGCTTATTTCATGATTTGAATTTTCTCCAGTCATTTTATCTCCTTATTGATAAAAGCTTCGCTAAGACCATTTAGTTAAATGGGTTTATATTAATTTAATTAGCTAAATTACTAATAACTTCTTGAGCGCATTAAATTATGACGAATATTTTAGGTACGTCGCACACTTCCCCAACTTGAGGGTAGGGGGTGATCGTAGGCAGTAGGATCACCAGGAGCTGGACGACGATCACTGGATGCCGTGTTGACACTTCTTCCGGCCGCTAATGAAAATTGACCTCCACCATGATCTGCTACTAAATCCAATGCTTTAAATGCTATGTCGACCGCTGCACCACCAATACGTTCTAAAGCACGTGGCGCTTGGTTTCCAGTTTGTAATCCTGGATCTCCATTTGGGCTTATCATTTTGACTCCTTTTGACAAAATAAAAACCTCCTCGTTACCCGGGGAGGTTTTGGTTTGTCTTTGTTTAATTAATTTTGGCTACAAACCTAAACGCTCCCGCTCTGGGCCGCGATAATCACGAGCTTGACGACTGGCGAATTAAGTTTGGTAGTCATAAACTCTAGATTACGCCAAAAAAATAACATGTCAAGAATCTATAATTGAAGCTGGTTGCAAACCTAGTTTTAACTCACAAGTGATATATTTTCACTAATCTACCTCATAGAAAATATTACGAGTTTTCCTGTTACAATTAATTTCAATGGTAAAAATATGAAAGCAGTGCTTTTAATTCTAGCTACGTTGTTGTCTGTCATAGGGACTTTCGATTACATTTTAAGCATATTGAATGGAAAGACTAGACCACATCGAACTACTCGTATGGTTCTTTTTATAGTTTCAGTCGTGAATCTACTTGGTACAATTGCAGCTCACGCAGGCTGGGGAGTGCTTTTACTTTCATTACTGTTTTTTGTAAGAAGTTTTACTTTGGCAATTTTATCACTCAAAAAAGGTATTGGTGGTACAAGCAAGATCGACATTATTTGTGGTGTAATTGCACTTCTAGGAATTGTTGCATGGCAGGTGAGTGGTAGTGGTATATGGGCATTAATTTTTGCAATATTTGCTGACGCCGTTGCATACGTACCTGCAGTTATTAAAACTTGGGAACTGCCGAAATCAGAAGCTCCATTTATGTACTGGATGGAAGGAGTTGCCGTTCTGTTAGCAATTGCTCACGACGGTTTTGTACTTAGCATAATTTTCCAAGCCTACATTCTACTTTCATGCGCAGTTATGCTTTTCTTAATCTATCGACCCTCGTTCAGCCACAAAAAAATTAATTCCTGATAATCTGATACAATATTTTCGATGCGGTGACTGAGAATAGGTGTTAGCTTGCAAAGCTATCCACGGTAGGTTTATGTCTGCCCCGCATCTCCAAAGTATTATGAAACCACAAGAATATATTCAAACAAGTCTCAATGATTTATTGAAATCGGTCAATATATCATTGCCCGAGGACAAGGATGATCTTAAGCAAGAAATCCTTAGACTGACATTATCTAAAAAGTTTCGTAAATATAGTGTCGGTGTCGAACCATTAGAACATATAAAAGCATAAATAGAATCGAATGTCGACAATAATGAGCCAATAAAATTTACCTTGCCTTTTGGAGCATACAAATTATGGCGATTGAAGGAAACGCCAGAAGCAGATTGGGCAGAGTTATTTACTTTTATGTACTTCACGAAATGGTTAAAACCAATTTGTGATATTTATAAACCTGGTATCTGGTTTGATTTCTTTTCTGACGATGTAATTATTCCAAGAATGAATAACATACAACAGGAAGATGTGGCTGCATATAGGGAAAGCTTCCAATCTGTTTTGAATTTTATAAAGCCATACCAACCAAGCAACTTTCAAATGACACTTACTCGAGTAATCGATCAGTATAAAAATCAACAAGATTTTGAGAATGATTACAACATTGAAATGTCGAAACTCAAAGATTCTCTAAATGGAAAGTTACCTGAACTTGATAAAGAAACAAGAGCAATGATCCAGTTTAACGTCAAAGCTACCACAGAACAAATGGAAGACCCATTTTGGAAAGAAAAAGTTAAACTAATCCACGATAGTTATTCAGCTATAAGTAAGCGCCGTCCATACTACCGACCAATCGAACAACACAAAATTATGGTAGTTACTACCCCATTATGGGGAATGTTAACTCCAGGTTCTACGAAAGATTCTACGGTAAAATTTTGGGTGGGAAGTGGGGTTCTTAGGCCTCTTGATGGTAGTTTTCGGCAAATCATTTTTTCTCCAAGTCAGTTAGAAAAAAACAAGTTTACGACTGAAAAAATTAAAATTACTGGCCTTGATGGAAAAAATTTTAAAAGTATCAGAGTCATTTCTAGTTAATCAATCAGTTGTATATCACAAGCCAAAAATACCAGACTGTATAAGTATTGCTTGACAAATCTATACAAATTTTGTATGATTCTTGTATGGCAGTGAAAACAATTAACATATCTTTAGATGAAAAATTATTAAAAGAAGTAGATAAGGCTGCAAAGTCAGAATACTCGAGTAGAAGCGATTACATTCGTATATCGCTTTTGGAAAAATTAAAGCAAACACAAATAAAACCAGATAAACTCGATTCGGAATATTTAAAGTTCGTAAACCAATATGGCCAAACTCTAAAAAATCTTTCGAACAGATGATTCAATATATTTCAATCGTAGAGTTATTGAGACTCCATTTTCGAGTAGTTGAAGATTATGGTGGAAGTCATGGAGTTCGAGATGAAGGTAGATTGGAGTCGGTTATTTCTGCTCCTAAGCAAGAGATATTTGGGGAAGAACAGTATAAGTCGATTTTCGAAAAGGCTGGAGTCTACTTAAGAAATATAATTGGCGATCACTCATTTGTTGATGGAAATAAGCGATCAGGCATTACAACATGTGGGGTTTTTCTTTTAAGAAACAACAAGACTTTATACGCATCTCCAAAATATCTTGAAGATTTTGTAGTTCGAATTGCAACTGACCATTTAGATATACCGGAAATTGCATTGTGGTTGGAAAAACATTGCAAGCCTAGCTGATACAATTAATGCATGCAAATTATAGATTTGAGTCATACGATAGCTAACTCAACGCCAGTTTATCCTGGAGATCCCTCAGTAAATATTGTTATAGCTGGAAGTTTCTCAAAACAGGGTTGTTTGGATCACATTATTACAATGGGTTCTCATACTGGCACGCATATTGATGCGCCAGCACATATGATTGAGGGTGGGAAAGAATTAAAAGACTATCCTATAGAAAGATTTGTCACAAAATCTGTCTGTATAGATGCAAGGAATGGATTTAATGTTGAGCCAATAAGAAGCTCTAAAGTACCAGAAGGTGGTTCTGTTATTTTCTATACAGGAATAAGTGAAATTTATTTGAAAGAAGAATATTGGAATGATTACATAGTCCTTGATGAAGATTGTTGCCAAGCATTGATAGATAAAAAAATTTCAATGGTTGGATTGGACACTGCCAGCGCAGATAATGTTGATGGATTCCCAATTCACAAAAAATTACTTGGAGCCGATATTTTAATTATTGAAAACCTTACAAATTTAAAATCATTAGTTGGTAAAACTTTTGAACTTCAAGCTCTACCTATAAAGCTGGAAAAAGACGGTGCCCCAGTACGTGCAATCGCTCGAGTTGCAGAGTGAAACAGACCCAAGCGCTAAGTGTAATGTTATCTTGGCAAAATGTATTTTTGACTGGGCCACCTGGTGCAGGAAAGACCTATGTCTTGAATCAGTTTGTACGAAGGGCCACTAGAGCTGGAAAAATCGTAGCAGTTACGGCTAGTACTGGGATAGCAGCTACGCACATAGGTGGAACAACCATTCATTCTTGGTCAGGGTTAGGTATTCGCGACTTTTTAGGACCTAAAGACAGACAGCAATTGGCAAACAACTCTAAACTAGTAAAGCGCTATAATGCCACTGACATACTTGTTATAGATGAAGTATCTATGCTTCATGGGCACCGGCTGGACATGCTAAATGAAGTTTGCAAACTACTTCGTAAAAGTTCAGAACCATTCGGAGGGATTCAAGTAATTTTGGTTGGAGATTTATTCCAACTTCCACCCGTTACTCGCGGAAGTGATGAAATGGATTTTGTGCACGAATCTGATGCATGGCAAGAATTAAACCCTCAGATATGCTACATAACAGAGCAGCACAGGCAAGAGCGAGACGGGTTGCTTGAGCTTTTAGATGCAATGCGAAGTGGAGAATTAGAAGAATTTCACCAGGAACTATTGAACGAAAGAATTGGACAGAAGCCAACAAGCTCTCAGCCAATAACTAAACTCTATGCTCATAATGTGGATATAGATACTGTAAACCAGCGACATCTTGATGCAATCGACCAAAATGTTCACGAATATGAAATGGAAACCAAAGGTCCAGCTGCCAAAGTTGAACAGCTGCTAAGAAGTGTATTGGCTCCGGAAGTACTGGAGCTCAAACTTGGTGCGGAAGTTATGTTTGTAGCAAATAGCCCCAGTGGTGGTTTTGTTAACGGTACTCGTGGTAAAGTCGTCGATTTTCGCGATGACCAGCCTGTAATTAGACTAAATAATAAAAGAAATGTAAAAGTAGTCGCTCATAGCTGGAAGCTAGAAGAAGATGGCAAAGTCAGAGCTGAAATTTCACAATTGCCACTTCGTCTGGCGTGGGCAATAACAATTCATAAAAGCCAAGGTATGAGTCTGGACGCAGCGGAAATTGATTTGAGTAAATCATTTACACCAGGAATGGGTTATGTAGCACTATCACGTATAAGAAGTATTGACGGCCTGTTTCTCTCTGGCATTAATGCTATGGCACTTCAAATGCACCCACAGATATATGAATTTGATCGCAATATACGCAAAGCATCTCATGCACTAGCGCAGTTAACGCCGGATGCAGAAGACGAAGAACCATTAGAAACTATTGAAACAAATATTAATCAAGAACTTTTGAAGCAGCTTAAAAAATGGCGTCTAAAAAGAGCCAGTAAGGACAGTGTGCCACCGTATGTTGTGGCTCATGACAGTGTATTAGAAGCAGTAGCCACCAAAATGCCAGTTTCCGAACAAGCTATGTTAGGAATAAAAGGTTTTGGTGGTCGCAAAGTCGAACAGTATGGCGAAGATATATTATCAATAGTCGCCAAGTATAGCGGCATAAAGCCCACTAATGTAGTGGCAAACCCAACCGACTGGACACAAGCCGATGACGAGTTACTTAAAATACTCGTCAAACAAAAACGACCATTAACTCAGGTTTGTGAAAAACTAAACAAACCACCTGAAATCGTATGGCAACGACTTCAGGAATTGCTCGGTTAAATTAAATAGTACTTGGAAGATGGTTGGTCGAACCACTAAACATTTAGGACACTTGTGTCTACTGTAGCATTTTCAAAGCCGTTTAGGCTTTGTAGATATTCAATCGGTGTCTTCATCCCAAGCATTGAGTGAGGTCTGTAAAAATTGTAATCCCAGCAATCTTCTA
>JBBQAJ010000003.1:0-99779 GCA_038316195.1 Saccharimonadales bacterium (SeqCode) | reverse complement strand
GCTAAATTAGCCGCTTTACCTCCATATATCCTAATGTTTTGAGCATCGCTTAAGGGTTGAACTATCTTCATTGCGTTAATAATATCAAACCAACAAAAAAAGACCTCATTTCACTGAGGCCATTACGCTTATGCTTGGTGCGGGTGAGGGGACTCAAACCCCTGGCCTCTTCCTTGGCAAGGAAGCGCTCTATCAACTGAGCTACACCCGCTTGGTGGCTCCTCCCAGACTCGAACTGGGGACACAAGGCTCTTCAAGCCTCTGCTCTACCAACTGAGCTAAAGAGCCACAACTGATATAGCATACTGTATCAGAGGTAGATTTTCAATTATTGAGAATGTTAAATGTTTTCTTTTGCTATGAATTTTTTGACGCTGTCCACAGTGTCCATAAACTGGCTTGGGAAAATTATAGTACTGTTTTTTTCTACTGCTATCTCGCTGAGAACTTGCAAGTTTCTTAATTGCAATGCTATTGGATGTGCAGATATTATATCGGCAGCATCGCCCAATTTCACCGCGCTCAGTGCCTCACCTTCGGCTGCGATTATCTTAGCACGCTTTTCTCTCTCCGCTTCCGCCTGTTTTGCCATAGCTCTCTGCATACTATCAGGTAATTGGATGTCTTTTAATTCAACAGTACTAACATATATTCCCCATTTTTCTGTTGCAACGTCCAAAATACCCTTGATCGCGTCATTAATTTTTACAGTTTGACTTAATACTTCGTCTAGGCTGTTCTGGCCAACCACATTCCTAACTGTAGTTTGGGCGATTTGATATGTTGCTGAAACGACATTTTCAATTTCTACTATGGCTTTGATTGGATCAACGACTTGGTAATAAGCTACAGCTGCTACGTCAATGCTTACGTTATCTTTGGTTATAATTTTTTGGGAATCTACTGGTAGAGTAACAATTCTAAGACCAACTTTTCTTATCTGATCTACTATTGGAATTATCAATCTTAAGCCAGGTTCTTTTACGTTTGGAATAACTCTACCTAAACGAAAAACCACACCTCTTTCATATTGATTTATAATTCTTGCACCAGTAACAATAATCAAAATTATTACTATTATTAGAAAAACGATTAGTCCACTCACCTTTTACTCCTTAGTTTATATTTTAATTCTATCACTATTCTTTAGTTTGTTTTGAATAATTAATAAAAGTAAATATCATTAAACATTATTCGCTCTTTAATTCATTATGAATTTTCTGATTTTCCCAGTACATTGTTGCTGATTTCACATAAATTGAGATTTCTAATTTAGTAATCTTTTATTCTCAGTGTTTGTAATTTATTAAATCATTACATTTCTGAAACTAGGAATATTAAACAAAAGTATGTACAATTATTCGGTTAATATTGCGCGAGTGGCGGAATTGGTAGACGCGCTAGCTTCAGGAGTTAGTGGGGGCAACTCCATGGAGGTTCAAGTCCTCTCTCGCGCACCATATAACAATATTTGCTACAATTAGGTTGTTAGGGCGGTTAGCTCAGTTGGCTAGAGCACCTCGTTTACACCGAGGGGGTCATAGGTTCGAGTCCTATACCGCCCACCATATACTGCGATTTTCAATTGAATAATTCCAAGGATCATTCAATATTTTTTATAGATTAGTTGTGGGGCATGTGATCATAAAAGTGAGCTAAATCATATTCTTGGCGCAGCATGGGTTTGACATCATCCAAACTAACACCGATTTTCACTCCAGGGTTGACTGTACCGTATGGATCAAAGATCTGTTTCACATTACGGAATAACTGATATACATCAGCACCATATAACTGTTCTAGATACGGAGCCCTAAGGCGTCCATCACCGTGTTCACCAGTCATGCTTCCATTTAGCTTAATGACTAATGCGTGGTATTCCTCGATTAACTTGAATAGCTTTTGCCTGTCTCCAACTTGGCTTAGATTTAGCAATGGCTGAGTGTGCAAATGGGCATTACCTGCATGACCCCAAATAGCGACTGACAGGTGATTTGCTTTGAAAATTTCATATATTCCTTCCATAAAATCTTTAAACTTATCAACTGGTACAATACCATCTTCGATAATTGGCAATGGTTTTGCGCCTGATTCGTTGTGGGCAATTACAGAAGAAACCGCTTGACGAATTTTCCATAATTGTTCTCTTGATTCCTGGTCAACTTCACTTTTGTAAGTAACATTGTGATGATTAAGCAGTTTTATAGTTTTTTTAGCCAACTTTTTTTGAGTCCTATCATTCACATTGTCAAATTCAATAAAAAGCGCAACTTTTTGAAATGGTGGTTCTAATACTCCTTTTAGCAATGTTGGGTTGTGGGCTTGGACAAATTCTAATAAATTATTGTCAACCATTTCTATTGTTGCTGGTAAATCAGAGAATTTCCGTAACTCGCTTATTATCTCTTGAGCCAATCCGAGATCATCTATAAAGGCTACCACTAAAGTTGCGTTTGAGTTGTGTGGTTCTGTTTCTAGAGTAGCTTCCGTCACTATTCCTAATGTTCCTTGAGAACCAACTAGAAGTGGAGCAATGCTGAATGAACCATCTTTTTTCCTAACTTCTGACAAGTTATATCCCGAAGCATTTTTAGTTACCGGAATGATGGATTTTTTAATAAGCTCATCATTTTCTTCTAAAAGTTTATCTAGTTGTCTGTAAATTTCGCCTTCCATACTATTTAGACCAAGTTTTTTGTTAAGTTCACGTCTATTTAGCCGTCGAACTTCTATTACTTCGCCATTTGCAAGAACGACTCTTAGGCGTCTCACAAATGTCCTCATAGAACCATATTTAATACTTTTTTCTCCTCCGGCGTTGTTAGCAATTGCACCACCAATGGATGAATATTCTTGTGAAGCTGGATATGGAGGCAAAAAACGATTATGTGTATGAAGCGCTTGTTGTAGTTTTCCGAAGACTATACCGGGCTCAACCACTACTTCTCCTGATTTACCATCAAATTCAAGTATACGATTCATATGTGCCGGAAAGACCAACATTATGCCACTTCCCAAAGCCGCACCACTCTGGTCAGTACCCAAACCACGTGCAGTCATTGGGATAATTCGACCACGTTCTGCAAGTTGCCAGGTAAACCTAGCTGTTTTACGAACATCATTTTCGTTTCGAGGATAAACTACTATAGCTGGTGGTAGTGTAAAAATACTAGAATCAGTGGCGAAATATTTTCTAGCATCAATGCTAGTCATTACTTCGCCAACCAAATGTTCTTGTAGATAATGAGCGACTTTACTCATTGTAAATCAACGTACCTCTCCAAAAATAAGCTTTAGCATATCTAATGGGTATCATAACAAAAAACACTCCACTTTGGGAGTGCATTTTTGAAACTATCTCCTTGACTGACCGTCTAACGTCTGCGAAAAGGTTGGTGCGGATGAGAGGACTTGAACCTCCACGCCTTGCGGCACTTGCCCCTCAGACAAGCGTGTCTACCATTCCACCACATTCGCACATGTTATTAATTGTATGTAAGCTTTGTAACTATGTCTAGGGTCAGATTATTCTGTAATAAGAACTTTGTTTTGGATAATCTCCCAATTGTGGACGTTATTAAATCTATCTGCCGAGATATTCATATTTTTAGAATCAAAACCAAACAATTGACCATTCGTCAAATAAAGAAACCTTGGCTGGTATAGCATAAGTGCCGGTGCGTCAGAACTCCATGCCTGTAGAAATGGAACGTATTTTGCGGCACGAAGTACAGCATCCACCCTTGACCGACCCGCTTCCAAAGACTTATCCGCAACCGTTGATTTATAATTTGAAAAATTCAATCTGTTTGGTGCCCTTGGATCAGCTTGCGAGCTATGCCAATATGCAAATACATCTGGGTCTGCACCAATAGATATTCCATGTAAAATTGCGTCATAATCCCTGGAGTCAATTATTTGTTGCATTTCATTTTCAGACGGCAATGTAACTACGGCATCTACGCCAATCTCTCGCCATGCTTTTTGAATATTTTGTGTCAGATAATTGTAATCTGTATTATTTTGGGCATACAGCTTAACTTGTAATTTCTTCTGGTCTTTTGTTCGTATTTTTTCATTTGGATTTTTTATCCATCCTGCTTCATCTAATAGTTTATTTGCCTTTTCAATATTTGGCTTTAATTGTTTAAATTGATCACTATAACCGATTTGACCATCTAAAAGAGGTGAATCTGCAACAATTACTGGATAACCTAAACCAGCTACTATTTGTGGAACATTTGTTGCTTGAACTAAGGCTTGTCGTATTTTTACGTCTGACAATATCCCAGTGTCAGTTTTGAAAAACACACCAGTAATGGCAGTTAATGGAGTAGAATATTCGATTATATTTTTATCGCTTGAAAGTTGATCGGGAATAGTATCTAGGCCTACTAAACTGTTTAGTTCATGTTTTTTTAAACTTTTTATCATTTGATTAGTTGAATCAAAAGTTTTGATAACAAATTTATCTAATTTTGTGCTCCCAAGATGATAAGATTTATTTGCTTTTAGACCTATATTTTGTAAATTTTGCTTTTCGCCGTTTGGTAAAATTTCTATTGATTCCCACATAAATGGACCAGCACCGATAGGATTGGAAGTGTTAAACGCAGATGAGCGAAGTTGTTCTGGTTTAATATCTTTTAGAATATGTTTTGGGACAATCCCAGTCGTCAGAGAATAAATAAATGGAGCTAAAGCAGATTGGATTTTAAATGTCACAGTTCTATCATCATTTGCTGTTATATCCACTCCTTTCCATGCACTAAAAAGTGGGGATTTAGCATCTGGGTTTTGTATTGTTTTAAATGTAAAAACAACGTCACTAGCTGTTAATGGTTGACCGTCATGCCATTTTAAATCTGGTTTTAATATAATTTTGTATTGTTTGCCATCTTTGTCAATCTGCCAACTTTCTGCCAAATCACCAACTATTTTATTTTGGGAATCATACTTTAATAAGCCAGAAAAAACTAATCTAGAAACTGTATTATCTGTTAATCCAGTAGCATACAATGGGCTGGCATTTGTAAAACTTCCGATCATTCCTTCTGTATAAATTCCACCTACAACTGGCTGTAGTTTTTGATAATACCCTCCAAGTGCTCGAATTTGCATTGCAACACCTACTGATAATAGAATTAAAAAAGTAATCCAACCCAATACAAACCTTCGAACTTCAAACAGACCAGCAACTCTTTTTAGAAAATGTTTTTCAAATTTTTCTTCTGCTGTAACGCTTAAATCTTCCACTTGCCTACGTCGACGCCTAAATTTACGGCGTACGTATAATTTTTTTGAAGGATCAATCATGAGTCGATTATGCTAACAGATTTAACAGAAGTGAAATTGCAAATATAATTGCAGTCACGATCGTAATCTGATGAAGAGTTTTGTCAGATCCACGGCGAACAGTGTTTACTTCACCACCTCCACCCATACCAGCACCTAAACTAGCACCTCGAGTTTGTAATAATATTAATATTGTCAGAATTATCATTGAAACAATAGTTATGTAATTGTATATCGTCATATTTACCTTTCTTCCAAAATTGTAGTCACTAGGTAGTTTACCAAGCCAATGACCATACCCGCAAGCATTGCGGCTCCAAAATTAGTAACTTCAAGACTTGTATACAATTTGCTTACCAACAAAACCATTAATCCATTTATTACAATCATGAACAATCCTAGACTAAATAGAATTGCTGGAAGCGAAAGAATAACTACTATCGGTTTTATTATTGCGTTTACAAATGCAAGCACTAGCCCAGCAATTATTATCACAACCAAATGATTATCATAAGTGACACGTTGTCCAAGAATTCCGGCTGAGACCCATAATCCCAAACTAGAAACAAACCACCTCAACAATAACCTAGCAATTGGACCACGTTTCATTAGTAAATATTATAGCACTAGCGAACCAATGTACTACTTAAATTTTTGCAACCGTCTTTAGTTATTATTATGTCGTCTTCTATACGAACACCAATTCCTTCATTGGGAATATAAATACCTGGCTCTACAGTAAGAACAACATTTTCATCAATTGGAACCGAGTAGTCTCCTACGTCATGTGTATCTATACCCAAAAAATGAGAAGTTGCATGTGGAAAATATTTTCTAACATTGCCCGTTTCAATGGTCTGGATTAATCCAAGCTCCCGTAACTTTTCGCCCATATAGATTTCTATTTTCTTTTCATAGTCTCTCAATATAACTCCAGGCTTGAGTAAGCTTATAGCATAATCAGCAACATCTGAAACAGTATTTTTAACTTCCAAGAATCGTTTGGATGGATTTCGCATCCATGTTCGTGATATATCTGCAGCGTAATGGTCAAACTCAGCGCCGACATCTATAAGAAGCTGTTTGTTTGGGTCCATTTCCATTTTGTCCGATACGTGCATAGTCAATCCTCTTTCGCCACTTGCAACTATCGGCTCAAAACTGTGCTTTGACGCTCCTTTACTCCAATAAAGTTTATTCAAATCAAGTACAACATCAAACTCATGCTTATATTTAGCAGTTAGATATTTTTTTTCTACAAATTTCAATCCAGTTATTGTTGCGTCAATTGCCCTTTTTATAGCCAACACTTCGATTGGCTGTTTTATCATCCTCATCCGTTGTAAATGGGATGATAAATCCAGTGGTACTATTTGATCATTTAAAATCTTAATGCTTTCTATTAGCGTTGCGCGAGCCGGATTAGTGTTCATGCCATACGTCGCCACAAATTTTGGTGGAGCTGCTAATGTTGCAATATGTTTTACTTTTTTTAAGCGCAATTCTAATTGTCTCCAGCCATCTCTATTTGACAATATATCTTCTACTCCGGATTTTTCAGTTATTTCAACTGGGGTGAGGGTGCCGTCAAATACTTTCTGATAATGAGACAATTCTGGCAAAATAAAATATTCTTTGTTTTTGTCCATTACCAAAATCATGTTAGGTACGTCAATCCCAGTTAGATACCAGAAATTACCATCTTGGGTAAACGGATATGTCATGCTCGTGGAACTTTGAATCAGACTGTTGGCAGTTATAATTATTGGCGCCTTACCAGTAAATAGGCTTCTTAATCTGTTTCTGTTGCCACGGAAAAACTCGGAATTAAACTCAGATTTCATAGTTAGTCTTCTAGTATACCAAATTAATGATTTAGCGATTTATAAACTTGTTTGGCCTTCGAACTTCCAACAACTTTGGCGAGCTCTGATTCATCTGCCAAAATAATAGTTTTCAAACTACCAAAATACTTCAAAAGTTTTTTTCTAGAAGCAGGACCAATTGTTGGAATGTCATCCAACGCACTAGCAGTTTGCCGTTTTAGCTTAAGTATTGAATGGTAACTAACTGCAAAACGGTGTGATTCATCGCGAATTCTTTGAAGCAATTTTATTAAATTAGTATTGTGTGGTAAATTGACAAGAATAAAGTCATCACTTTCGTTACTATACCCAGCCATTTTAGTTAATTTGTCAATGTTTAATAATACTTGTGATGAATGTTTGTGAATTACTATTTGTTCTTCACGTTTAGCCAGGCCAATAAAAGGTATACTGCTGTTCCCGGATTCATTTCGAGCGTTGATAGCTGCCTCAAGTTGCCCCTTTCCTCCATCAATTAGTACTAGACTAGGCAAACCCCAAGATTTTGTATTTTTATCAGAAAAACGCCTTTTGATTGTTTCATTCATATTATAAAAATCATCGTTTTTATTTATTTTCGTTTTAAATTTGCGATATTCGCCTTTGTTAGAAACGCCATTTGTAAAAACCACCATACTTGCTACTACATCACTCCCACTCATGTGACTTATGTCGTAGCCCTCTATACGCTTGGGGAAAAAATTTAAACCAAGTAGGTTTACTAATTCTGCAAGCGCATGATCCTTACTAATATCTAGAAATTCTTTATCACTAAAAATTACTTGTTTACTCAGTTTTTTTAGTGAAATCAGTTGATTGCGAACTCTTGCAGCGGACTCGAAATCTTGTAATTTTGCAAATCGTTTCATATCTATTTCAAGATTTTTTTCTATTGTGATTCGTTTGCCTTCAATTATTGAAATCAATTTACGTAAGTTTGAGCGATAATCAGATAGACTAGTACGGTTTTCTTCAAGACCTGGGTCGAGTCCAATATGATAGTGTAGGGTGGCTCTTTTTTGGCCAGGCATCCTTCGTGTTGCGAATGGGAAAATTCTTCGCAATGACTTTAGTGCGAGGCGAACACTCAAGGAACTTAAATATGGACCGAAGTATTTTGCTCCATCATCCATTGGTCTACGAGTTGTGCTTACCGTGGGAAAATCGCTATCGTAATCTATCCGAATGTAAGACATCGATTTATCATCACGTAGTAATATATTGTAATGTGGCATGTAGCGTTTTATCATCTCTGCTTCCAAAAATAAAGCTTCCAATTCGCTTTCAACTTCCATCCAGTCTGTATCAACAATTTCGTTTATCAATGCTGCAGTTTTTGGGTCGGTCTTATTCACCCTGAGAAGCGTAGATGCCTGAAAATATTGCCTTACACGATTTCGTAAAACAGCAGCCTTTCCAACGTATATAATTTGCCCTTTTGAATTTTTATGAAAATATACACCTGGGGTATTTGGTAAAGTTTTTAGTTTAGATTCAAGTTCACTCGTCATAGCCTATATATTATATGCTAACTGAAAACCATACCTGTTGTTCAATCTAGGTTTAGCGATTAGAAGGTGTTTTTGTGGTGCATGGAATGTTTTTTCGAATATCTAAATCAACGTTTCGCTCTGATCCATCATTGTATGTTGCAGAACTTTGCTGAGGTTCGTCTTCAACAATAACATTTGCGGGTATTCCCCTACTTTCTAATTCTGTTTTTAGTTTCGCTACACGATCATGTGCAAGTTTTGTACCCGAGGATGTGCTTGATGCCTCTCGAACCTTACCGGAAAGATGCAAAGTAAACTCTTTTGTTTTATTTGCTTCATAGAAAGTCTTAACCTTGTCAAGAGCTGTTTTAGCTTGATCAGCATATACAAACGTAGTACTGTCTGGCTGGAAAAAATAAGTTTGACCAACATACTTTCTATATCCATCAATTTCGAAGTCTGTCCCAAAACCTTTATCTGCAGGTTTTGCGTCATTAATTATACTTACATCGCTATCTTCAAGACACAACGTTTGGACCTTTGGTGCATCTGGGGTAGTGACTGGGGTTTTTGGTTCAGTGTTTATTTTTCCAGGAAGAAGCGCCAAGGTTTCCTTGCCAAATACGAATGATGTAACAAACCATTTACCGTTTTTCTTTTCAACAGTTGTACGGGCATGTTTGTTTGTTGAATTTGTTAAATCGTATAAGTAATACCATTTAGAGTCTTTATTTGTAGATTGCCTAAGAGCTGAACTGCCCATTACGCTTGCTGAAGACTGTTCTAGAAAAGTTTTTGCAGACTCATCATTTTCAGCATCACCAAGTTTGAAAAGAGTTGTCTTGTCACCCGTAGTTGCTGCATTCATAAATGAATTTGAAGTTTTTTTAGTTTGAGCCGAAGGGCTATACGCAAATATCCAAGCAAGTATCCCTGCAAATACTAATGCCACCATTAGCCCCAAAATAATTAGCAAAATGGGGACTTTCTTATTTTGTTGTACGGGATTATTGTTGGACGCCATCTCAACTGTCGGCGTTGGCACTGGAATGGGCATGGTTGGTGTTGGTATTTGGGTTTGTGGTTGTAGATCATCTACTGACGCGCGTGGCATATTTTGCTGGTCATTAGGATTCATAATTCCCTTTCGTGCTTATGTTTACTTTAATATTACTTGTATACGCAGCCAGTTACAACAAACAATAGTTTTTATTGTTTAAGTAATTCACTCTAATTAACACATCCTAAGGATTTGGACCCTGAGTTGGTATTTGGCCGTGTTTTATCCCTTCATAAATAGCATAGACTCCGACCAGAGTCCCAACGGCAATTACACCTGCAGTCAATATTTTTCGCAAATCAAGTAATGGTTTAGTTTCTAAAATACTTAACTGAACGCTTATTTCCTCTTCTACTGTTTCTGGAGCTGACCTTGGATGTTCATTAAAGTGCGTTGACATAATTTTGCTTCCTTTCGCATTTAATAGAACAATACTGCTTAGCGCTAGCAATAACACACTTCCCGCAAACTAACACAAGCTTGTTACACGAAATATCAGCACAATTTATAAAATTACTAGTTTTAGCCTGACAGTGAACGCATTCACCTATGTCGACAGCATTTTTAGAAAATTTGTGCGTTAATCTTCCATCAAAAATATATAAATTGCCTTCCCAGTGTCCGTCATCACCAAATTTTTCTCCATATTTCACAATACCACCATCAATTTGATAAACCTCTTTGAAGCCTCTATTTTTCATTAATACACTCAGAATTTCACAGCGTATTCCTCCAGTGCAATACGTAATTATGGGTCGCTCTTTGATTGCATCATACTTGGGATTATCTAATTCTTTTATAAAATCTGGAGTAGTTTTGACGTTTGGGATAATCGCATTTTTGAATCTTCCAACTTGTGCTTCGTAGCTATTACGACCATCGAAAAATATCACTTCATCACCCCTCTCAGCTATGAGTTTATGAATCTGGTCTGGCTTCAAATGAATTCCACCGTTTTCTACTCCACGCTCAGTTACAACTATTTCATCTAATGCTTTGAAAGCCACTAATTCGTCACGAACTTTAATAGAAAGTTTGGGGAAATTGTTCTTAGCTCCATCGCTCCATTTATACATTATTCCTTTAAATAGTATGGAGCGATTCATCTCACGTTTATATTCGCGCAAATTTTCAATTTCTCCACCCAATGTTCCATTAATTCCTTGCCTGGAGACAATTATTCGACCACCGAGATTCAATCGAGTACAAAGTTCTCGTTGCCATCTCATAGTAATGTTTGGATCATTGACCGGGACAAATTTATAATAAAGTATTATTTTTTCCATTTAAATTAACTTAAAATATAAAAAATTAATAATATAATCGCTACGATTATACCAACTATTACTCCGTATTTTTGGGGATTCATGATTTTTGTCTTTTTGTCGACAGTTGACAATGGGGGTTGAAAAACTGGTGAACCTGAAGCATCATGATTGTTTCTGAATTCATATGATTTTTCATAAGTAGGTGAACCTTGATCAGCTGTACCACCACCACCTGGTTGAGTAGCGCTGGAAATTCCAGATTTGAGTGTTTCGGGATAGGCATATTTTTCTGGCGTTAATAAATTTTCTCTCACTATTTTATCTAATCGCTCGCCTCTTAAATACGCTCTAACTATTCGCCGGAGTCCTTCGTAATCAAGTCTGTTTGTTTCGTATAATTTTTTTACAGTTGATTGCTCAATTTCAATTTTCTCAGCCAAAACTAGAAGCTCTGGAATTGTCATAAGATCAACTGTCTTGAGTTTTTCAGGAATATGGAAAGATTCTTCTTGAACTGATCGTTCTCCTGCCAATCCAAATTTACCAAGTTGTTTTGAGTCACGTTCCTGAGCTTTTTGACTTCGATTTTGTTCAGTTTTTTGTATTTCTGTTGAGGATTGCTGAACTTCTTTAGTTTTAATCGACTCAGACTTTTTAACTATTTGTTCTTGTACTATTGCCCTTACGCTAGCTTCATGCCATGCAATTTTTCCATGCAAGCCGGCGACTTCTTTTTCTAATTTTCTTTGGACAGGTAATAGTCTTTTCTCTGTTTTTATTCTGCCTCTTCTTTTGCCAATTAAATAACCCACTATGCCACCTGCCAATAAATATCGACCTGTTCTGATTCGATTACCAGGCTCATCTTCTGAATCTTTAGTGGAATTTATGTTTGCGGCTGCTGGAGATAAGTTCACTCTGCCATTTGGCGTGCTGCCACCCATTGGAGTTGGATGTATTGGGGGTACAGGTGGGGTTGGAGGGACAGACGCACCAGTACCAGATCCAGTGGATGTGTTTTCTGGGTCTTCTTCGTTCAAATCTGGGTCTGTTTCTGCAGGATTTGATTTTTCAGGGCTAGGGATTGTGGGTTCAGTTTCAACTTCTGTTTTTGGCTCGGGTTCACTGCCTGGGCTTGGTTCAGGTTCAGCTTTTGATTCATCAATCTCCAACACTTCAAACGCTATTGCTTTCCCAGTTTCAATTGCATCGTCAACTGCTATGCCCTCATCAATGGCTTGTTTTGTAGCTTCCACAAATATTCCTGCAGCGATGGCTTCATCCTTTGCTTCTGATGTTTTAGCATTATCCGCCTCATCGTGAATCTCTTCATTTCGGCTTTCTAATATTGCTGAAGTTACTTCCTGTTCTTCTTCAGCAGACATTTCAGGCGTATCCGTGTCTAGTTCACCATCATCAATCGGTCCATTTTCATCATCTTCTAATCCAGATTCACTATCGTCTGCTTCAATATCTAGTTTATTGGATTTTTCAGAGTCTTTTTCTGGTGTTTTTGTATCTTCTTTTTTATCGTCTACGTTTTTTTTAAGTATTTCCAAAAGTGTTTTAGGTTTTTCTTTATCTTCCTCAATATCATCATCTTCACTTTTTTTAACTTCTGGTGTTTTTGGTGGCTTTGGCGCCAAGTCACTAAAATCAGGGCCACCTAGATTGAAATTTGCTCCTTCGTACATAAACACATATTACACGATTAACAGATAATACCATCAAAATTTGGCAATATCTTGACATAAGTGGTATAATGTAATTCATATTCATCAAATTTAAGGGAAAGGTCGGCAAAAAGCATGTTAGTATTCACATTTTTATCAAGTGGCACAGTCGACCTAAAGGCCTTCTAGCCACCCTTTAAAAAACGTCTTACTTAACAAACAAACATTAAAATTATACAAACTAATTATCACAAGCTAGGAGGCTTGTGGATATGAATCAATCTAAATCTTCAGCTAAAAAGACTATACGTTTATTTTGGCATCATGCAATCCAGTATAAAAAACTTTTTATACCCCTATTCTTCACTGTACCACTTGCGATACTTGTGTTGGATTTTTTGCAACCCTATATTTTTTCATTAGTTTTGCAGAAAATCAGTCAAAACAACTTCAATTCAAGCAACATTTGGTCAAGTTTTGGACCATATATATTAATCTATACCGTTGCTACATTTTTTAGTGGTGTTGTTACATGGCGAATAAACGTATGGTTAGTTTGGAATCTCGAAGCAAGAGTCATTAGAGACATTTCTCAACGTACTTTTGATCATCTTATGAACATGAGCGCTAGTTTTCATAACAATAGATTTGCCGGCTCCTTGGTATCACAAGCTAATAAGCTTACAGGTGCGTATATACGATTTATGGACGCGACTATATTTAGTCTTTATACCCTTGCTATAGCTATGTCTGCAACCATTGTTATTTTAGCGCCTAGAGTACCTCTTTACGCTGCTATTTTACTTATACTTTCTGCAATCTATATTTTCGGAACAATTCATTTCTCGAAACCAGTAAGAGACGCAAATACCGAAGAAGCCATGGCTCAAAGTAAACAAACAGGTTATTTGGCTGACAGCATTACGAATGTTATGGCAATAAAAAGTTTTGCAGCAAGTGAATACGAAAAAAAACGTTACTGGAAAGTTGTCAGCAATACTCGAAACAAAGCTTTGAAATCTTTGAAAACTACGATGGTTCGGGAAACTTACTCAAGTATGATTACATCAACAATTGGAGTATCGGCATTATTGATAGCAATTATAGGTGCAAGCATATATAAAGCGAATATCGCAACTTTGTTTTTAATTGCAAGCTACACTGCAAATGTCGGGCAAAGACTTTGGGATTTTCAGAATGTATTACGGCAATATAACCGTTCTATAGGGGATGCGAGTGATATGATAAATATTTTTGAAATTGAGCCGGAAATAAAAGATCCTAAATTTCCAGAGCCAATCAAAATTTCCAATGGGAGTTTACGGATTCGTAATATGACATTTACACATAGCGAAAATGATGATGCTCTTTTTGATAATTTGAATTTAGTCGTGAGAGCTGGTGAGAAAATTGGATTAGTTGGAAGATCAGGATCAGGCAAGACAACTCTGACTAAGTTGCTATTGCGATTTTCTGATATTGACAGTGGAAGTATAGAGATTGATGGCCAAGCAATAAATTCAATTAATCAAGATGATTTACGTAAAAATATTGCGTATGTGCCTCAAGAGCCTCTACTTTTTCACAGGACACTTGCTGAAAATATTTCCTATGGAAATTCTGACGCAAATACAAAAACAATTGAAAAAATTGCAAAATTGGCACATGCACATGAATTTATAGTTCAATTGCCCCAGGGTTACGAAACTCTGGTTGGTGAACGTGGCGTAAAGCTGTCAGGTGGACAACGTCAGCGAGTGGCGATAGCTAGAGCAATGCTTAAAGATGCCCCTATATTACTTTTAGATGAAGCTACAAGCGCTTTGGATTCAGAATCTGAAGTATTGATTCAGGATGCGTTATGGAAGCTAATGGAAGGTCGAACGGCAATAGTAATTGCTCACCGACTCAGCACCATACAAAAAATGGATAGAATTATTGTACTTGATGACGGAAAAATCGTTGAAGAAGGTAATCATAAACAATTGATTGCTAAAAACGGATCGTATGCAAATTTATGGGCTCATCAATCTGGGGGATTTTTAGAAGACTAGTTCTTTACGTATGACAGAAGGGTATATAATGCAGTTACATGGTTCGGAAGAAACAAACAATACACAAAAATAAATATCTGTTGTGGCTAAAGTCCCCTGCACCGTTTGCGATTTTTGCAGTAGCTATCCTTGGTTTTGTTCTTACTTTTCAGAGTTCTGCTGCAAGCACTATGGCAGTATATCCCGGAGTATTTGCAGGAGGAGATTCTAATCTTTCAGATGTTTCGCAGTTTGAAACGATAACCGGCAAAAAAGTATCCATAATCAACAGTTTTTCTAGCTGGGGTGCTTCGGACAACGGATTGAAAATAAACTTTCTGAATAATGTACGTGCGCATGGTTCTATACCAATGATCACTTGGGAGCCGTGGAGGACAAGCGACGGCGTAAACCAACCAGACTTCACTCTAAAAAGTATTAATGACGGAAAACATGACGCGTACATTCAGTCCTGGGCTCAAAGCCTGAAATCTTGGGGTCACCCAGTTTTTCTAAGATTCGCACACGAAATGAATGGCAATTGGTATCCGTGGAGCGAAACAGTAAACAGCAATAGCCCTGGAGAATATGTGCAAGCTTGGAAGCATGTACACAAAATATTTAATGATGCCGGTGCTAATGACAAAGTTACATGGGTTTGGTGTGTAAATAAACTATATGCAGGCTCGAAAGATATCGGTAGTCTTTATCCGGGAGATACTTTTGTAGATTGGACTAGTTTTGATGCTTACAATCGTGGTACTGCACCTGGAACCAGCGGTAATCAATTTGGGTCTGGTACATGGCAAAGCTTCGACGCTCTAATTAAACCCACTTATCAGGCTCTAAATATAGTAGCGCCTGGAAAACCACAAATGCTAGCAGAGTTTGGAAGTGTAGAAGAAGGAGGCGATAAAGCTGATTGGCTTATTAAAGCCTTAAAGTATGAATTAAAGACAAATTATCCTCGAATAAAGGCAGCAGTTTATTTCAATCAAAACAAAGTATACAACAACCTAGTAGATACCTCACCAACTTCACTTGCTGCCTATAAAGATGGGATTGGGTTGTCATATTATTCATCTAATAATTACGGTAATACTACGGCAAAAAACTCAGGAATTACAGGTAAAATTTTCCCACTATTATTTGATGCTCAGCCAAAAGACATGACGGGTCCATTTGTGTCCATAACTGGACCATACCAATCTAAACTTACTGTAAATACATCATATAATTTACTTGCAGATGCAAAAGATAGGTCCGATATTTCGAAAGTAGATTTTTATATCGACGATACCCTAGTTTGTTCTATCAAAAGTTCAGCATATTCATGCTCTTGGAATACTCCAAGTGTCGTTGGTATAGTAAATATTAAAGTTGTGGCTTACGACACTTTCGGTAATGTAAGTTGGTCAACTTCAACATATAATATTCAGTAAATTGATACTCAATAATTTTGAGACGAATGTATTATTTTAAAGAAGTGAACGTAATTTAAGTAGTTTCTTTAGTTGTTTTTGAGTCGTTTGAATCTGATTCGGAAGCTTTATCACCTTCATTAGTTTCACCAGATTCTGCTTCTTCGACGTCTGGTGATCCAGCATCGTCGGCGAGGGCTTCTGCAGCCGCATCGGCTTCAGCAGCTTGATCTTTGGGCATTTCAACAATGGCGATTTGTGTTGCTGGATCATTTAGAACTGTAACTCCTTGAGGTATTACAAGATTTGCAACTGTAACATGATCACCAACTTCAACTAATGAACTTGGATCAACAACTAGTTCGTTTGGCAAATCTTTTGGTAAAGCTTTTACCTGAACGCGGTCTAATTGTTTTAGAACCATTAAACTTGATCTTTCCGCTGGGATATCAACATCTGCAAATACTACTGGAATCTCAGCCTCAGTTTCTACGTTTTGATTAATTGCTTGAAAAACAATGTGGCGCATTCGATGTTTAGCTGTTTCAAAATCCACGTCTTTAATAAGCGCTAGATGTTGTTGTTTACCAACTGTTAATTGAACTGGATGGTGCTTTCCAGCTGCACTATATACTTTCTGCATAGAAGTAGAATCGCCCATGACATGAATGGATTCTTTTCCATGGTTGTGAATTACGGCAGGTATTTTTCCTGAAGCACGTAAGTGCTGCAATCCTTTTCTCAATACCGTTCTTTCTTCTAGTTCAATCGCAATAGTATCACTAGTCATTAATCCTTATTCCTCCGAATTTTCCAAATATTATCTAGAGTATAACAGATATGGATCATATTTGCTATGGACTAAGCGTTTTGAACTAGGTAGTCTTAGGTAGATGTTTGAAGTAGCAAACTTAATTGAAAGTGGTGGTTTAATATTAATCGGTACAATTATATTTGCCGAGACTGGGCTTTTAGTAGGATTTTTCTTACCTGGTGACACACTTTTATTAAGCGCGGGAGTTTTTGCTGCTCAAGGTAAGTTGTCATTATTTTGGGCCCTAGTAGTAATAATTTTAGCAAGTATTTTTGGAAATGTAGCCGGATATCAAATAGGAAAACGAGGAGGAAAACATGTTTTCAAAAAGTCTGACGGACTGCTTTTTAGGCAAGAATATATAGTCAGAGCTGAAAAATTTTACGATGACCATGGTGGGAAAACTATACTATTTGCCAGATTTGTACCTATTGTTAGAACTTTCGCCGCTGTTGTTGCCGGCATTGGTAATATGAACTTCAATTTATTTATGACTTATAACGTACTGGGAGGAATTCTATGGGGTGGAGGATTAACAATGCTTGGATATTGGTTTGGTAGCAAAATACCAAATATAGACCACTACGTGTTACCTGTTGTTCTCCTCGCGATGACACTGAGTTTTGCTCCTATGCTTTATCACTTAATCAAAAACGTTATGGCGCGTAAGAAAAATCCAAAAGACAACAGTGTTTAATTAATCGGCTAAATGGTGTGTTGTACGCGAGTTCCTTGCTCTTATTTCAGCCACATCCAAATCATCAAAAATTTTATGTGGCTCAAATCCATCCGTAAGATCTTCAATAGAAAGCCGAGCGTACCTAGCCTCTGCAATTTTCGTGTAAATTGGTTTCTGTAAAAAAGGAGCTGGTCGAATTACAGCATACATAGTATTAAATATATCTAGACGTTTAGATTGAGATATTGACGCACTTTCTACAACCTGTCTCAATTTGGGTACATTTTCATTAAAGCTATTTTTGGGAAGTTTTTCTGAATCTGGATCGTGAACAGCTGAAATAATTTTCTTAACACTTTCAATCATAATTTCTTCAGTTATTAAGTAGATTTCTTGTACATTTTCTTCTATTTCTGGCCTGTTGTGTATACCAACTGTTGCTTCTGGAAATTAAACTATTGCAAGACCACTGCAATATCGTACATACGCGTCGGAACCTTCCGAAAGCGCCTCTACACTTAAGCCATCTGGATACATCATACGGATATTATAACATATTGGCTAAATATTTACCAGTATAAGAGTTCTTGTTTTTTGAAATTTGTAAAGGAGTGCCCTCCGCAACAATTTGACCACCCGCTTCGCCTCCCTCTGGGCCCATGTCAATTATAAAATCTGCATTCTTAATAACATCAAGGTTATGTTCGATTATGATCATACTATTACCAGTATCAACAAGCGCGTGTAGTACACCTAACAATTTTTCTACATCTGCAAAATGAAGTCCTGTTGTTGGTTCATCTAAAATATATAATGTTCTGCCTGTTGGTCGTCTAGATAATTCCGTTGCCAGCTTAACTCGCTGTGCTTCGCCGCCAGAAAGAGTTGTGGCTGGTTGACCAAGTGCTATATACCCTAAACCTACATCCACCATAGTCTGTAATTTTCTTGCAATGGCAGGGATGTTTTCAAAAAATTCAAGTGCTTGGTCACATGTCATCTTCAGTACATCACTTATAGATTTGCCTTTGTAGTGAATTTCTAATGCTTCGCGGTTATAGCGTTTGCCACCACACACTTCACATGGAACATATACGTCAGGCAAAAAATGCATTTCTATTTTTATAATTCCGTCACCTGAACAATTTTCACATCGGCCACCTTTAACGTTGAAGCTAAATCTTCCCGGGCTATAGCCTCTCAGTTTGGCTTCCGGAACGCTAGCAAACAAATCTCTTATTGGTGTAAATAACCCTGTGTATGTAGCCGGATTAGAGCGAGGAGTTCTACCTATCGGTGATTGATCGATAACTATTGCCTTATCTAAATGTTTTATACCCAAAATGTCATCGTGCGCACCAGGCACTAAGTTAGCTCGCATTAATCGAGCTGATAATTCTTTGGCTAAAATGTCGTTAATGAGGCTAGATTTGCCTGATCCAGAAACGCCACTTACTACAACTAACTTGCCAAGAGGAATTTCAACAGTGATATTTTTTAGATTATTTTCTCTGGCACCTTTTATAATGAGGGAATTACCGTTGCCCTTTCTTTGATTTTTCGGAGTTGAAATATTCTTTTTACCTGATAAATATTGCCCCGTGATGCTTTTTGGATTTTTTATCACCTCTTCAGGTTTGCCAGCAGCAATAACTTCACCACCATGTATCCCTGCTCCTGGACCGATATCTAATAAATAATCCGCAGTTCGAATGGTTTCTTCGTCATGTTCTACTACAAGGACGGTGTTGCCTAAATCTCGCAAATGTTTTAGTGTTGAAATTAATCGAGTATTGTCTCTTTGATGTAATCCTATACTTGGTTCATCCAATACGTACAAAACACCTTGTAGTCCAGACCCAATTTGGGTCGCCAAACGAATTCGCTGTGCTTCTCCCCCTGAAAGAGTGACGGCACTTCTGAGTAAATTTAAATAATTTAAACCTACGTCTTGCATAAATTTTAAACGAGCGACAATTTCTTTTATAACTTGATTTGCAATCTGGAGTTCCTTAGCATTAAACTTTATGTTTTTGAAAAACGAGACTGCTTCATCAATAGATAATTCACATATATCCATAATAGATTTTTCAGAGACTGTTACAGCTAGTACTTCTGGCTTCAGTCTGCGTCCTCTGCACACATGACAGGGACTTTCGCGCATAAATCGCTCAATATCTCTACGCATAAAGTCACTTTCCGTTTCTTTGTGTCTACGCTCTAGATTAGGTATAACTCCTTCATACGTCGTGTCAAAAGTTCTTCCAACTCCCAAAGATACTCGATATTTTTCATCGCCAGTACCATACAGAATTTTATTTAAGTCTTCCTTCTTTAGCTCTCCAGTGGGTTCGTGTAAAGAGAACTTGTATTTATCTGCTACTGCTTGCATTTTTTTCATATACCAAGCATCAGCTGCAACTCTGTTAAATGGACGGATCGCTCCTTCGGAAATTGTCAGGCGACCATTAGGTATTACCAATTCAGGGTCTACTTCTAACCTAGATCCAAGGCCAGTACACATTGGACATGCGCCGTGGGGGCTATTAAAGCTAAAAGTCCTAGGTTCAAGTTCTGGTATGGCAACGTCTGGATGATCAATGCATGCAAACATGAGCGAATAAATATGCTCTTGTTTACTATCCGCATCAACAACTATCATTTTACCGTCAGCTAATTCTAGTGCCTGCTCTATAGATTGTGTCAGTCGTCCTCGACTTGGTTCGTCGTTCACTACTCGATCGGCAACAACTTCAATATTATGTTTGAAGTTCTTATCAAGTTCTGGAAATTCGTCAAGTGAATATAAAACACCGTCTACACGAGCTCTGGCAAAACCTGCTCTCATAAACTGCTCTGGAACATGCTCAAATGCACCTTTTTTATCAATCACTACCGGTGCAAGAATCATAAGTTTTGAACCTGTAGCCAACGATGCAACCTGATCAACAATAGCGTTTGATGTTTGACGAGAAACTGTTTTTGAACAAACAGGACAGTGTGGGATGCCAATCCTTGCAAACATTAATCGTAAATAGTCGTATATTTCAGTGACAGTAGCAACGGTACTACGTGGGTTTCTTGATGTAGATTTTTGATCTATAGAAATTGCTGGGCTCAAGCCGTCAATTTGATCAACATCAGGCTTTTCCATAAGACCTAAAAACTGTCTGGCGTAGGCACTAAGACTTTCTACATAACGACGTTGGCCTTCTGCATAAATAGTATCAAAAGCTAATGAAGACTTACCTGAACCCGACAAACCTGTTATTACCACAAGCTTGTTTCGTGGAATCTCTACATTTATGTTTTTAAGATTATGTTCCCTAGCTCCTTGAACTCTAATAATGTCGCTCATCCTGTTTGAAACTCTCCTAAACCTAAAATAAGTAAATTACATTTTTTGAAGTAATATAGTTCCCTATTAATTTTATAGGGACTCACAGTTGGAAGATTGTACCAAAAAACTCGTAATAAATCCAGTCCTTACAGTTTAAAAACTAAAATATATGTTTAAGAATTGTAATGGTAATTTCACCGAATATTGTTACTAAAGTTATACCGATAATTCCAATTAATGTGCCGAAAATAAAAATAACAGCATCGCCTAAAATTAGAGAAAGCGCGACTATTACTGCTCCAAGAGATGGCAAGGTATCTAAGCCTGAAAATGGTGGTGCAAAAGCTGCAGCCAATGAAAATATTAAAAATACAATTCCGGCTATTCTATTAAAATCTCGATTTATTAAAATGCCGTTTAATCTATGACTAGAATGTTTTTCAAACCATCTGATTTTTTTTACCATAAAAGGGATTGCTTTTTGATTAATCGTTTTACCTAGTTCTTTGTTTTTCAATTTTTCTGGTAACCAAATAGTTTTGCGACCAATTATCATTTCTATTGAAAGTAGTACGACAACTAATTCAAATAAATGAGTAACTCCCCCTGTTGGTATAGGTAGTGCCGGAATTGCCATAAGAAACAAAATAGCAATTGCAAAACTTTTCTCAACAAATACCTTCTCTATTGATCCTATTGTTTTTTTACCCTTAGATTTGGACCATTTTTCTAATTCCCTACTAAATTTATGCGCTTCCATTATTCTTTTATTATACAGGGACTTAAATTTAAGTGATTTTTTTATGTAGGCAAACAAAAAATGTACAGGTATTAATTAGTCTAAAATTGGTATTATGCTTTGTCCGTATAATTGCAATTCATCTATCAAATACCTTTGTTTGTCGCTTAATTTTGTATTTTCTGCAAGTAAAGATAGTCTATCAAAATATTTTGCAGTTTTGCTCGACTGCTTTCCAGCAAGAAGTCTGTTAATGCGAAATTTTTCCCAAGTTTCATTCTCGTTAGCATTCAAAAGCTTTGGGTAGTTTCTTGCTTTATATAATGGTAAAAGCTGTGATAGCCTTTCATCAGAAAAACTAAATTTACTTATTTCTTGGGATTCTAAATTACTTTTATGGACCTTTGCCATTAATGACTTGTCGTTGTCTCCAATAAAACCGTCATAAAGTCGGCCGTCAACATCCATTTCGCTAGTAACAATCTTTGCTTGATATTCTTTATCCACCAATCCAATTGCGTCTATAAGATTTGCAATAAAGTTGTTCTGCTCATTAAATTTAGTCTTGTTTTTTTCTATTGTAGAAATAGACAATTGTAATCTCTTTTGACAATCTAGATTAAAAACTCCAAGTGGGGCTATGGCAGGACATCTGTTGTATTGCAGAGTTTTGACCGGCAGTTTTGGATGAGAGCAAGGACGATCTTTGCAATAATGTTGCCACATTTCAGCAAGTTTTTCTGCAGACAAATCTAAATATGGGCTAGGATCATATCGCAGATCGTATACTATTGCTCCATTTTTATTAGGAGAATCAACAAGTTTTAAGACAACTGTTGTTTTCTCGAAGTCGGACGAAAACTTACCACAAGTATATACGAATGGTTGACCAGTATTGACGATTTTTTTTACTTCTTTTTTGTCCCTTAATTCTAGCAAATATTTAAAAAGTTTCGGTTGTTTGGTACTCAATAATCTTGCTAAATCTATCGTTGCCAGCACATCACTCAGCGCATCATGTGCATTAGAGTGACTGAGATTATTTATTCCTGTTAATAGCCCAAGTTGATTTGCTGGCTGTCCTTCGCTGTTAAAGGGCCATTTGATGCCATTTGGCCTGAGGGCTCGAGTCATACGAACCACATCTAATAAATCCCACCGAGATCGATCTTCCGACCAGTGCCACTCATATGCATCATAAAAATTTCTGTAATGTAAAAATCTCATAAATTCATCATCAAATCGGATACTATTGTAGCCAGTAAATATAGTACCTTGAATAGATATTTCATTATTGAAAAGTTTCAAAAATTCTGCTTCGGTAATTCCATCTGCAATAGTCATTTGAGGCGTAATTCCCGTAAGCAAAACGGCATCTGGATCAGGCAATATATCATCAGTCATTTTAATAAGATAATTGTCTGGTTCTCCAATTGGATTTAGTTTTAAGTCAGTTCGCTGGCCAGCAAACTGCATTATCCGTTGCTCACGTGGATTAAACCCGGAAGTTTCTAAATCATAAAAATATAAACTTTTGCTCATACTGAAAGTCTAGCATAGGCAATTTGCTATTAGTAATCCAACTTTCCGAGTGATGGTTTTCCGATTGTGATCTGTTGATCTGCTTCAATTCCTTGGCGTCTTAACTCATGCATTATCCCCATTTTTTTCATGATATCTCTCAATCGCTGCTGTCCATGAAAACTTGTAAATTCTGTGCGCATGGCAAATCGTTCTATTTTTTTGCCAGTAATAATAAACCCGTCTTTTGTTTTGATTACCTTCCAGGCATCGACTACTGGGATTGTTAGAATTGGTAAAGCATCGTTAAGTTTATCGTCTTCAATTTTTTCAGATTGTACTTTTGAAACTAGTTTCTTCACTACAAAAAGCATTTCCTTGAGCCCTGTTTTGCTTTGTGATGAAATTGGATAAATTGATACACTTTTAGGTAATACTTTCTTTAGTTCACTGACTCTATCTGCAACAATTTCTGTATCTAATCCATCAATTTTTGTTAGTAATACTATCTGTGGCCTATCTGATAAATCAATCTTATAGGCAGCTAATTCTGACTGAATCGTTTTGTATGCTCCGACTATGTCATCTTGGTAAGTGTCTACTAAATGCAATAGAACTCTTGTTCTTTCAACGTGACGTAAAAATTCATCGCCTAGTCCTTTGCCTTCACTGGCCCCTTCGATTAATCCAGGTATATCTGCAAAAAGTAATGAAGTTTTACTATCAATATCTACTACACCTAAATTTGGCGTAAGGGTTGTAAATGGATAGTTTGCTATTTCTGGTTGGGCGTTACTTATGACGCTGAGAAGAGTAGATTTTCCAGCATTTGGTAACCCGATCAACCCAACATCTGCGATCATCTTCAACTCAAACGTAACGGTTAGTTCATCTCCGATTTCGCCTTTTTCTGCCACTCTTGGAGCTTGACGTGTACTGCTCACAAAATGGGCATTACCAAAACCACCTTTTCCTCCTCGAGCAACAATAAATTTTTGATTGTCCATAGTCAAATCAGCAACGGTCGTTCCGTCTTCAAGAATCACACTAGTGCCCACAGGTACGGCAATAATCAAATCTGGCCCATTTCGACCGTGTTTGCGACGCATAGAGCCTGACTGACCGGTTTGCGCTTTCATCTCTTTTTTAAATCGAAAATTTGCGAGAGTATTTTGGTTTCTACTGGAAACCAGCACTATGTCTCCACCTTTGCCACCATCTCCTCCATCTGGACCACCTCTATCAATAAATTTTTCATGACGAAAACTGACAATGCCATTTCCGCCATCGCCTGCTTTTAGCCTTACACTTGCTAAGTCAACAAACATCTTTTAAGAGTACAGAGAACAGAGAGGTAAGTCCATAGCTGGTAAAATCCATTTAACGTACCTACTGTCGGTATATGAAGCCATTGTAATCAGCTAGTGCTGGAACCCATTCACTATAACCAACTCTACCAAAACCCGCTAAACCATTCATGTCTGAATACTTAATCATAGTACCGTCTGGTGATACGGCATCTACAATCCCAACATGTCCGAGTCCTCCATTGGCTCTATAAGCAATAGCTCCGGGTTGTGGAATTTTACTCACTACCCATCCAGGTGTTCTAGCAGCATAAATTGACCAGGTATTTGCATTACCCCAATTACCAGGTGCACCACCTACTCTTGATGCATAGTCAGTACACCAGCCCCCAGCATATGCACCTCCACCGCCTGGAATTGCGAAATAATTGTAAGTAACGGTAGCGGCTGTGACTGCGGCGATTTTCCCGTTCGGAATTAATATCTGTTCACCAACAACCAAACCACTAATTTCAGCATCATTGAACGAAATCAGTAAGTCTTTATCAGTTGAATATTTTTTAGCAAGAGAATCCGGTGTGTCCCCGGATCTGACGTTATAAACTATGCCATTTACGCCAATCGGAGGCAAAACAATCTGCCTACCCACTGCTATACTGTCACCACTTAAGCCATTACTCCATTTGAGACTTTCCGATGTGTTGCCAAATTTATTTGCGATTGAACTTATAGTGTCGCCAGCTAAAGTAGTATAAACATGGATATCTTTACGTGAAGGCAAAACACCCGAAACTACTTGCGGCTTCGCAACAACGCTTGTGTCTGCTGACGTTGTAAATGCTGTGGCACTGACCGAGTCAGCGTGATTTACCACAGACACTGCTTCTGGTAAATTGGCAATACGAGCAACATGAACAGCGATGTCTGCTGAGGATACTTGATCCAAAGGTCCTGCAAGTTGGTTAGTAGCATTTGTAAGTGGTTCGGTATTTTGTCGAACAGCCTGGATATGCGCTGGATTTCGTGTTACAAAAAAAACAACCACGCCAAGTAATGCAAGATTTGTAGTTAATAAACTAAACCTAACCATGCGTTTGCGAGATCGCAACGTAAAACGGCGCAAAATGCGTCGTGAAGGGTTAATTGCCTTTCGACGTACAATAGTTTTTTGTCCTACTGAAAGTGATTGGTTACGAATATTCTCTCCATTCCGCGAAATGCGGATAATCTGTTTTTGGGTCTTAGTTAATATTTTAAGTGAAGCAAAATTCACCTTAATTTATATGCATAGTTCAAAAACAGATATAACCCCTCGGTCTGCTCAGTGATTTACCTCTATCCACAGATGAGCGGGTTACGGGTAAGAGTATAGCAAATTTGCATATAAAGGCAAGCTTTTTGAAATCTAAAATGCTCTGTAAAACAGTACGTATAAATCTTATTTACAGAGTACTTTACAATGTTGAGCAGTTAATGCATCATGCTCAGCGAGAGTATGTGAGAAGTAGGTTTTGCCGTCATCACCTGCAACAAAAAACAAATAGTCAGTTTCTGTGGGATTTGCAATTGCGGATAATGAAGTTTTTGACACATTACTAATAGGCCCTGGAGGCAGACCGGTATATATTCTTGTATTGTAAGGAGAGTCAAAAGCAACTGTGGGTTGATTACCTGCTTTTAGAGCGCCATAAAAAGCTGTTACGTCAGAACCAAGTTGCATCCCAGTCTTACGACGAAGCAAAAATACTTCTGCCACTGTTGGTTTATCTTTTGGATTACTCACTTCTTGCTCGACAATAGATGCAAGTATTACACCTTCATGGACGGTGAGACCTTGCTTGATAAAAGCGTTACGTATTTCGGGAGTGAGTTGTTTTTGCATTTCTGCCAATGATGCTCTGATAATTGTCTCTGGTTTGGTATCAGCAGTTCTTTGAAAAGATTCTGGATATAAATATCCTTCCAAGTTTGCTCCTTTTGGTTTATCTGAAAGCGCTGGAATGTCATCATATTGTGATGGTTCTAGAGCTTTGTCTACAGATTCAGCGGAATAACCAGCATTATTTATAAGTGCGTCTCTAATTTGATCCAGTCGTTGACCTGGTAATATCGTAATTAGATCTGTTGCTACTTTGCCATGTGTCAATATATTTATTATATCTTGTACGTTTTGATTTGATCTGAGCGAATAAGTACCGGCTTGAAGTTTGTCACGTAAATCATGATTTCTTACATACCATTCAAATGCCCACGAGGCCCTTATTAATCCTTGTTCATGTAATTTTGATCCGATTTCTTTTACTGTAGAACCCCTTGGGATAGTAAGTAAAATATTTCGCTGTGAAGCACTTGCGGGTTTTAAGTTTTCGTAATATGACTTTCTTACTTCGTAAATCGCAATACCAAACACTAAGATTAGGATCAGAAAAAGTATTGCCCAGATTTTGGTCCAATTTCTATTTCGTGAACCTACTGCGTAATTTTTCATTCTTCTGCTCCCCTATTATCTAAATAGTCCGAAAGAATTAAGCTAGCTGAAATAGCATCCACATCCGATTTTTTGTAAGGTTTGCCACTTTTCCCCAAAATTTCATGTGACCTCACAGACGTAAGCGCTTCGTCTTGCCAATAAAATGGCAAAGTAAGCCTTTTTTGTAAAGATTCAGCGAATGAACGAACGAATTTAGTTTGCTCAGTTTCTTGACCTTCAAGACCTCTTGGCAAACCAAGAACTATTTCATCTATGTGATTTTGGACTACTATACTTTTTAGATTTTCCCAAAATTTGTCATCTTGATAATCAAGTGTATCTAATAACTTGGTCAATTTCAAATCTGAATTCGCCAAAGCGACTCCTATTCGTTTTTCACCTACGTCTAATCCCAATATGTGTTTAGGGTTTTTCATTTTGCTCAAATGTAATTGTAATCTTGCTCTTATTTTTAGGAGTTGAGTAAACCCAAAATGGTTGATAGGAGATGTTTACGTCTATTATACCGGGGCGCGAATGGATGATAGACTGAGTTTCTTGTTTTGATTTGCCTGAAACTTGGTCTTTTATCCCATTTGCATCTAAATGTGGACCAGCAACAACTATTGTCGATATACTAAATTTAACTTCTTTTGCTGATTTCTTGTCAGTGATTTGTATTCGCGCGTTTTTTATACCGTCATCCTGGATAACTTGCTTAGAAACATCAATATGCTTACTTACGTCATTTTCAACAATTTGTTTTAGGTCTTCATTTTTTATTCCAAGCATAGTAAAAGTAATTGTGACCGAAACACTAACTTCTGTAGCAGGTTCGTTTACATTAGGTGTCGTGACAATTTTTGCCTCACCTGCCACAAATGTATCGTTTAAAGACAATGCATTATCAGTCACAAATTGTGCCTTAAGTTCGTCAATCGCAGTGCCGTTCATCTTGTCTATAGCTTTTTGCTTAGCCCCGTCAGCATCTGTTTGGCTAACTACTTGGACAATCTTACTGCTTCCACCACTTAGAGCGCTACCGTTCTTGCCACTTACTCCACTTATTGAAGTAGTAAATGAAGTATTAGCACTAATGTTAAATTGACCCCCTGGTTTTTGTGCCGTAATTGTGACATTTTTGAATTGGTTTGATTTACAAACATGACTACCCGTAAAGTCACTCTGGGGAATAGTTACTGTTTCATCGATTACATAGCCCAAAGATGTTCCATTTGATGTACTTATAACAGTCCCGGAGTTTAGTGTAATGCCTTTGTCATTATCAGCATTGCAGTTTGTAATCGTCACTGTCCCTTTAGCTTTATCACCATCGTCACGTTGACCGGTCGCGACTACTTTTTCAGTATCAGATTTATTCAGATTTTTATTTTCCGCAGGAAGGATAAGATTTGTTTTGTCGACTTCTTTAGTGTCAGTTTTAGCAGTGATAACTAGGTCAGTCTGGATATTAGTCGTGTCTGTCTTAATTATTATTGAAGCTTTTGGTAAAATTACAAATGCAAATACTCCACCAACTATTAATAAGACCAGTAGTCCAAGCCCACCAAATAGAACAACTCTAAAACGATTAAAATTAGGTACTTTGAATTTTTTGTTGAACGGATTTTTACTCACTGTTTTACTCGCAATTAGGTCTGTGGAAGATTCATTATCAAGCTCAATTGTTTCTTCTGTTGCAACATGTCCGGCCAATTGACCAACTGATGTTGCAGTATCAATATCTGGTTCTTCGATGCTAGAAACATTTTCAGCTTCTGTATTGATAATTTTATTTTTGAGCTGGGGTGATTCAGGAATCTCTGGTTTGCTTTGCAAAGTTTTAGCAACATGAAGTCCGGCTGCGCCTGCAATTGGCAATAAACCAGTTTCTGAAGTTATTAATACTATACTTTTTTGGGCGTTTTTGGCGCTGCGATTCAATAGTTTTAGATTTACAATTGATTGTAGCGTTGCTGCTCTTTTAGGCAGGACGAGGGCAACAACTCTAGATTCTGAAGAGCGAACTTTTTCTATAATTGCCGAAATGTCATCTTCAGCGTCAACATAAATTGTATCTTTGGCATTTCCGCTATTTATTTTCATATTTGCAACATCCTATCTAAGCGCTGTTTTATAGTTCCGGTAGATTTGGAACTTTCTTGCATCTGAATTGTGTCAAGACCTACTCTGAGTAATCCCATTGCAGTTATGTAAGTATGGTCAATCGCGCTTCCTGTTTTGTCAAAAATTCCCACAACTTCTTCGGGTTGTATATGTTTTACAACTGGTCGTTTGGTAAATGGTAGCTCACGATACCAGCTAGAAGTTTCTAATTTGTCTACAAGTATGCCTAAGCTCGAACCACCACCACATAACAAAAGTTGGTTTGGCAAATGATCAGTTATCGTAAACTCTCCTAGTGCTAGTTCAATTCCACTTAGCCACACATCCAAAGTTTTATCTAAAGCGTGTTTAATATCGGTCGCTTTTGCTGCCGTCACATGGCCATCTCCAAATGCGAGCTTAAAATCTTCTGCTTGACTAAATGTTAGGTCTAATTCTCTTTCTATTGATCGCGTAAATGCTCTGCCTCCTATTCCAAACATTTTTGTGCCCTGTACGCCTCCATCGTGTAACACAGCAATATCAGTAGTCCCACCTCCGACGTCCATAAGAATTGCGCTAGTATTTGCGTCAGAATTATTTCCAATAACTGATCGAGCAACTGCGAATGGTTCAGCAGCTACAGCAACCAATTCTAAATCTAACTCTTGTGCTGTTCGTTCGAGTGCTCCAATGTGAATAAGAGGAGCAAAAGCCGTATATAGCTGAACTACTACTTCTTTTCCCTGAAATCCGATAGGGTTTGTTACCTCATAACCATCGATATCTATCCTGACAAGTGCACTATTGACTAATCTTATTTCTACTTCTTTTCCCCCAAGCTCCCAAGCAATTTGGGTTTTTGCTTTTTCTAAAGCTCTTTCTTGCACTAAGCCGATTATTTGTTCAGTTTCTTCCAAATCTAGCTGTTTATTTGGGTTTTTACGTCTTACGTTTACAGTCGTAGTAGTTCCTTTTACAAGTTCACCTGCTATACCAATTACAGCTGATCTAACACTTACGCCTGCTTGAGCTTCTGCTTGAGAAAGTGCTTTGTCGCAATTGCGAACCACGCCTGCGATATCTGAAATAGCTCCAGCCTGCATATCTGTTAAACTTTGGCGTTCACGTCCTACCCCAATAATGTTTAAATTATCACCTTCGACTTTTGCTATTAGAACTTTTACAAATTCGGTCCCTATATCAAGACCGACAATATATTTGCCACTGGATTTCCCCCGTTTACCTCTAGGAATCCGCGAAACCGCGGTTGTTTTAAACGCTTTAATTTTCTTGAGCATAATCGGTATTATTGTATCATAAACAGGGGTAAATTTAGCTAAATCAGAACAGCTTTTATGCGACGGATTCCAGCACTAGAGCTTTCTTCCTTAATTATTTTGAATTTCTTGTTATTCTCTGAAAGCTCTAATGTATGGTCTACGTGTGGTCCACCACATATTTCAAAGCTAAAAGGCTTATCTGAGTCATCTGCGATCATTTTATATACTTTTACAGTGTCACCATACCTGTCTCCAAACTGGCCAAGCGCCCCTTTCTCTTCAATTGCAACTTTTGTAGGAAATTCTTCAAAGCTCACTTTTAAATCTTTTGAAATTTGATCGTTTACTATTTTTTCTACATGCTTTATCTGCTCTGGTTTTACCTTTTCTGGATGACTAAAATCAAAACGTAGTCTTTCTTCGGTAATGTTGCTCCCATTTTGTACAACATGATCACCTAATACATCCCTAAGCGCTTGATACATCAGATGAGTTGCCGTGTGATACTTTTTGTGTTGAATGCTTGTGCCACCCAGACCACCCTTAAACGTACCCTTGCTTGCTGTTTTACTACGCTCGCGTTGTTCTTTCATTTTGTCGTCAAATTCCTGTTGCCAGTTATTAGATATTTTAAGCTCTTGTGTTATTGCTTCTTCAACGCTCAGTTCAATTGGGAAACCATAAGTATCGTACAGCTCAAAAAGATTTTCACCTGTAATTTTGTCATTTGTCGCAAGTTTCTGTAGATGCTTCACGCCTTTTCTTAGAGTTTGTCGAAATATTTTTTCTTCTCTTGTTAGAGTATCAATAACTGCTTGGCGATTTTTCGCTACTTCCGGAAAATCGTTATGATACATGTTCGCGATTACTGGAATAACTTCATCTAAAAAGTTATTTTCAATTCCCAACTCAAATGCAAACCGTATAGCCCGTCGTGTAAGTCGACGCATAACATACCCTTGTTCTTTGTTGCTTGGCACAACTCCATCAACAGCCAAAAAAGTCGCTGCCCGAAGATGATCGGCAATTACACGCATACTCTCAGTATTTGCATCATACTTTTTATTTGAAAGTCTTTCTAGCTCTTCAATGATAGGCCACAAAATACTTATTTTGAAAACATCTGGACTGTTTATTTTAGCCGCAGCAATTCTCTCAAGCCCTCCACCAAAATCGATATTAGGTTTTTCTAGAGCTTCAAATCCTGTTTCAGTTCGTTTATATTGCATAAAAACCTGATTGCCAATTTCGATAAATCGCCCTGAATCGCTAGCAGGATGTGCCAAACCAAAACCCGGTCTGTGGCTTGATTCACCAAAATCGAAGAACACTTCAGAATCCGGACCACATGGATCACCGATTGGCGTTTTTTCTATTCCCCCGGCGCGAGACCACCAATTCTCTCCATCATCATAAAAGAAAATTCGTTCACCAGATTTTATCCCACGTTTGTCCCCATCTTCCTGTGAGCCAATTTCTGCAATTTTGGCATCAATGCCTTTGCTTTTGAAAAGTTTTTGCCAAATTAACGCGGCTTCATCGTCTCGTGGTATGTCGTTTTTCTTATCTCCAATAAAACATGTAACGTAAATATTCTTTGGTTCAAGACCAACTATGTCAACCAAAAATTCAAAAAACCATTTTATTTGATCTTCTTTAAAATAGTCTCCTAAACTCCAATTTCCCAGCATTTCAAAAAAAGTCGTATGACGATTGTTACCAACTTCTTCTATGTCTTGTGCTCTCAAGCATGTTTGGCTATTAACCAATCTAATGCCGTCGGGGTGTTTTTCGCCTAACAAATATGGAATAAGTGGTTGCATACCCGATCCAGTAAAAAGTGTTGTTGGGTCATTATAGGGTACCAGAAGTGCTCGTGGTACGGTTTTATGATCCCTCTTATTGAAAAATTCCAAGTAAGCTCGTCTGATATCCTGTGCATTCATATACAAAAGTCTAACAGATTAGCTAGTTTTCGTCATGAACTGATATTGGATCGCCCATTTCTTTAATAATATCTGCTAGTTTGTGTGGAGTAATGTTTACTTTCGTGTAATAGCCTTGGGCTAGTTCGTATATTTTCTTTTTTGTTAAGTCATCTTCATCTAAATTGGTAAGAACTATTATGTGGTTTTCAGGGGTAAAATTGGGGGATAATTTGTTATCTCTCAACCGAGATAAAATTTCTAATCCAGTCATAGTTGGCAACATTATATCCAGTAATACTAGGTCAAATTTACCTGTTTTAGCTATTTCGTAACCTTTTTCGCCATCAACTTCGATTTGGACATTGAATCCAGCTTTACGCAAAATATCTGCATACATTTCGGCGATGAATTTTTCATCCTCAACAAACAGGATGTTTTTATACATGCTTAAATTGTATTCCAATCTCGTAGAAATTGATATACGCTGAAGTTATACAACTATCCCACCACCCAATACCCTACTTCCATCATAGAAAACTGCAGACTGACCGGGAGTGACTGCCCTAATTTTCTCAGACAATGAAGCACGAAGAGACATATTCATGTTGTTTGAAGTATCTGAAATTGGTTGCAAAACAGAATCAACTAATGGTGCACGATATCGATTTCTAACTTGATACTTTTTACTTAAATCAGGCTTGTCAACAATCCAATGCATGTCAGTTAAATTCAAGATCCTGCTCCACAAATTTTCGTCATCTAAATTAGTTGTTACGTACACTTCATTTAAATTCATATTTTTACCAATTACGTAATAAGGCAAACCACCCCCAACATCTAAACCATGCCTTTGTCCAATAGTATAAAAAATCGCTCCATCGTGTTGTCCAATCTCCTTACCATTTTGATCTATTATTGCTCCAGCTTTGGTAGTAACAAATTGCTGAAGGAAATCCTTTATGCCTACTTTTCCAACAAAACATATTCCTTGGCTGTCTTTTTTGTCAGCGGTCACTAACCCAAGTTTTCTTGCAAGCAAACGAACTTCTTTTTTGGTTCTGAATTCGCCAATTGGCATTAAACTTTTAGATAACGCATCCTTGCTTATTCTGTATAGAAAATAGGTTTGGTCTTTTTCTTCATTTCTCGCTGTATGCAGTTCATTTTTGTCGTTTGCATTTACTATTCGAGCATAGTGACCGGTTGCAATTAAATCTGCCCCATCTTCTAGTGAAGCCTCTAAGAACAGTTTAAATTTAACTTCTTGGTTGCACATGATGTCCGGATTAGGTGTTCTGCCTGATTTATATTCACCTATCATATAATCAACAACTTTATGAAGATATTGTTTCTGGAAATCAAATACTTTGAATTCAATCTTAAGTTGCACGGCAACTCTTTTGGCATCTTGGTAGTCGTCTTTCCAAGGACATGGCATTCCAGGCAAATCTTTAGTCCAGTTTTTCATATAAACTCCAACTACATTAAATCCCTGCTCTTTTAGAATTGCAGCAGTAACAGAACTATCGACTCCGCCACTCATGCCGACATAAATTGTTTTCATTGTTGCTTTATTCTAGACCATATTACAAAAGTCTGGAAATAATATTTACAAATATATTAACAGTTAATATCCCCAAGAAGTCTTTAGCATGTCAAAAAGGTCTATCGCCAGTTTCTATTTTGCGCTTTATCCTTGCAAGAGCATATTTTTTACCTAACCAAAAAGTTGCTACTACAAGTGGCACAGACAATGCTGCCGGCTGCCAAATAACTTTCGTTTTTGTTTTAGTATCCCCAGCTGTTCCAGACGTGTTGCTGCCTCCACTAACAGAATTATCCTGACTAAGAGCACCATTTGCAATTGCGACTATTTGTAAAAAGGCACTAATGCCGTTTTTGTCAGTCACTTTTACGACTACGTTATAAACACCCGGCGTATCAAAAGCATGCTGAATATCAAAGGGTCCAGGTGATTCCAGACTTTTTAAATCTGGTACTTTTCCATCTCCCCAGTCAATACTTACTGCATAAGGTCCGCTACCTCCCGATAATATAATTGGCCAAGTCAATGATTCACCAGGATTTGCACCACGTTTTGCATAATTGCTTGTTATTGTAACCCGAGAACTTGCACCTTGTTTATTGTCGTTAAAACTCACAGTTACATTGTTTGAGTCAGGCCCAGGTTGGTCTAGAGCGTCATAAACTCTAGCTACTAAAACATTTGTACCCGTAAATAGATCAACCTGGAGTGAAAAACTGCCATTGTTGCACTGCTGTGAACCTGCAAAAACATTATTTTTAAAAAGCTTCAAAAGCAGTCCGGCAGGACAAAGACCACTTACTGTAACTGGCAAGGACGAATAAGCCTGCCCATCCCTTGGCAAACTAATTGTAGCACCAACAGAAGGGGGAGGTGAAGGAATTTTCCCTTCTACTCCGATTGAACCAGAAGACTGTGTCAGCGCGTACAATCGCGTATTTTGATGAGAAATAACAATGCCTAATATACAGACAGCTAATGTAGATATTATTGCTATTATTATTTTTTTATTAACAGAGATGCTCATGCTTACAATAGTATAACACCCCGTTGTTATAAACAATCCAGGGTGTTATTGTTAGCTAATTTTATTTTATGATTTGCGTGATTTTTTGGTCTTTTTGTACATCATTCCTGCTGCACCAAGAACAATTACCAGCAAGCCAAGTGTAGTTATAAGTACCCATGTTGGAATATACCAGAAAGAAGCAGTTTTATTTATGACTTCTCCCCCCTGTCCGTATGACACGTTTGCAGTAACTGTGTATCTTCCAAATGTATTAACGCCCTGAATTCTATCGGAAAATGCCCTTGATGTCGCTGGCAAAATAGTTCCACGTGGTTCTGAATTATTAATATCATACGAAAATACTTCTTTGCCACCTCTAGTTACTATTACTTTACCAAATGGTCTAGCAAATCCATTTCCTTTGTTTGCGATATTTATGCTTGTTACGTTTGGTTTGCTAAAAAATAATCCACTAGATTTTTCACATCGTGATTTTGTACTTGTTGTTGAGCCAAATCCACTTGTATTTACAGGAGCATCTAATTTATTTGACGCAAACCTACATACTTTTACGTTGTCTATTTGTATTTGCTCATTAATGTTGCCAGCAACTTCTGTAAATAGCAAAGAAGCGACACTAGCCGTCAATGATACTTGAGTATCACCTGAGGCTGCGTCTGTCCCTCCGGGGATAGCAGCAAATCGCACAGCCCCATAATAGCCTCCTGGACTTACATTATTTGGAATATCAACAGTGATTTTTGTTTCTTTTGATTCGTCTTTTGCTAATGTAAAGTCTTGTATTCCTTTAACATATTTCCTCATAGAGTTAGGAAGCTGTCTATTAGCGTCAGTGATTATTTGGGGTTCTCCAGAAATACCATCTGATTCAAAATCGTTGAAAAACATTTTAACTTTTATTGGACCCTGAGTAACGTTTTTGACTGTTATGTCAAAATCTTTCTGTTCACCAGGCAACAATGATAAGTCAGTTCTTGTTGGCGTAATCTGAACACCACTACCACCACCTTTATCTTGTTGTGCTGATCCTACTTTACTTAAACCCGAAATTGATAAAATTAGCACAGCGAATACCGCTAAAACAGTTCGATATAATCGAAATTTCATATTGTTAACTCCTTAATGCTTTTAAGTATATGTAATTAAACTGGTTGTGTAAATGTCAAAATAACACCATCGTAATATATGTAATTGTTGCACTATAAACACCAGGTAGTTGATCCGGTGCAACGTTTGCAATGTAGGAAACTGTAAAGGTGTTGAAATCTGAAGGAAGCGTAGAAATTACTATGTTGCTGTTTTTAAATACAAATTTATTTACGTTACTAAATTCTGGTTGAACTGTCCCGGTTCCAACTCCAACCCTTTCTATACCTACCACAGGTGAATTATTTTGTTTCAAGTTTATCCCAAATTGCGAAATGCCAATTATACTTGTCGAAGGAACATTTAAGGCTGGAATTGTGTTATTTCCTGAGGTTAAAGTAAAGCCATTTAATGCAGTTACATAACCAGCTGGGTCGTTTGTTGCGACTGCAAACTGAGAAGTTGCTGTCCTTGTTGTAGCTGCAGAAAAATCACCAAATGATAGAAAATCACCATTTGTACTGGAACAGTTTGGAGCTACTGTGTTACCTACACAGAATATTAGAAATGGAGGAACAAATCCACCAACAGAAATGTTCCTCGAAGTACTGAATGCAGTTGTACCATCATCACCACGAATGCCTGTTGCATCATTTGATGAATAGGTACTCATACGGACATAAACCGTCTGATTAGCTGTATTGGGGTTGGCAATAGAATTGACTGTTATGGAAACGTCAACCGGTGGCACAACGGGTGTTGGTATTCTGCCGAGCACTAATTTATTTGCAGTTGACGAAGGATGTATACTAAAGCCTACTAACCCTGACTGTGTTCCAATCGAACTCGAGGCTAGCGAAAACCCGATAGGAGCAGTACATACGTCGTCTATAAATGGTGAATTTGTACAATACTCCATCTTAAGAGACCCAATCAACAACCCACTACTTATTCTAAATTTGTAAGTATTAAATGTTGTTGCGTTCACTGTGGCCGAACCAATAGTGATCGAACGATTTTTTAGTTCTGCAGCGTGAATTGTCTGAGGATTCACTAAACTAAATAGTGACACTACCATTATCAGTAGTGTCACTATTGCATATTTAATATATTTTGTTTTTCTTCGTCCAAGCATATGCAATTAATTGTACTTTGTTAGGCGAAGTCTAGCTACTTAGATTTATTAGAATGTAGGTGTAGCAATGTAGGTTGTCTTAACAGTGTAAATACCTGTTGGCGTTGTAGCTGAAGCTGTGGCACCAAATCGAAGTTTTACGATTTCGTTATCAACAACATTTGAAGAACTGGCAATTGTAGCTGCGGTACCTGAATTGTTCCAAGCAAATTTTGTATTTGCTTCGTTTTGACAGTTAACACCACTAGTCGTCGATGCATCAGTACCATTGTAAGCAGTAACACCTGACATGTTAGCTGTTGTACCTTGTGTAGTGTCAATACAAGGTACTACCATTCCAAATCGTTCTGTACCAGCAGTGAATGTGTCTGCAGTGTTACTTGGGGTTGCACTTTGGAAACACTGATCAGTTAAGTCAGTTCCAGAAGCGTTACATGTAACACCTGCAACACGGAAAGCTCGTAGCTCATTTGTTCCGGAACCAGCAGCTTCTGGATAGTAACCCAATACGGCCCCACTTGATGCGTTAGTGTTTATCATTGCCACTCCGTAGAAGTCGTTAGAACCGTTAGTAGAAGTTACGTTAACCGGAGCTTGGGCTATAGATGAGTTGTCTATGACACCCATGTCTATGGTTGTAGTTGAAGCCATAGCTCCACAGTTAGCTGGTAGTGCAGAAGCATCGTCGATAGCTGCAACGCAGAATTCCAAACGTTCTTGAACACGACCATTAACTGTTAGTTGACGGGCAGTTGCGGATGCAACGATACCTTCATCAACTTTAGTTGCGTAGGCAGTGTCAGAGTATGTGGCTATACGAATATACGTAGTTGTTTGTGAGCTTGGGTTTGTGACTGTATTTAGAGTAAACACCTTTGCGCCAGGTGTTTCAGCTGTCGCGACAACTCTGTCTAGACAAATTTCCTGTGCAGGGTTTGTGTTTTCCGTACAGTCACCTTGGTCTGTACTACCGTTGTCTGTTAAGTCACCGGCGTTTGTCCACGTCTGGGTAGCAGCCGTGGCATCGGCAGTAGCTACTGTGCTACCAGCTACGGTCGTACAGGCACCTAAAGGTGTTGTACAGAACTGCAATCTAACTCCCTGGATTGCAGCTGATGTAGCTGTAGTGAATGTAAACGTATAGTTCACACCTGTGGCACTAATCTTGGAGTCGCTTATTGTGACTTTTCGACTGCCCATTTGGGCGGCATGAGCTCTTCCAGAGAATATCGTAGACATACTGGCTAAAACAAGTCCCGTAACGGCCATCAATATCATTAGTTTGCGCAAATTTGACGCAAGATTTATTGTTGTTTCTTTTAACATTTTGTTCCTTCTTTGAGTTTTTATATTTTAATTTACTACCTAAACTTAGCATGCCTAAAATGCTTATGCAAGTCTAATTTACGGTAGTTATCCACAGTTTGATAGTAATAAAAATGACCGCCTATATTTTAGGCGGTCATAAGTGTAATTGTATTCTGCGTTATTATGCGCTAGGCAATTACTTGCATCAACCAAAACATACTTATTTCTACTTAGAAAGTAGGAGTAGCAATGTATGTTGTAGTAACCGAGTAGGCTCCTGTTGGTGTTGTTGCTGAAGCAGTGGCACCAAATCGGAGTTTTACAATTTCGTTATCAACAACATTTGAAGAACTGGCAATTGTTGCTGCTGTACCTGAATTGTTCCAAGCAAATTTTGTATTTGCTTCGTTTTGACAGTTAGCCGCACTAGCAGTTGAGGCATCAGTACTATTGTAAGCAGTAACGCCTGACATGTTAGCTGTTGTACCTTGTGTTGTGTCGATACAAGCTACAGCCAAGCCAAATCGTTCTGTACCAGCAGTGAATGTGTCTGCAGTGTTAGTTGGGGTAGCACTTTGGAAACACTGATCAGTTAAATCAGTTCCAGAAGCGTTACATGTAACTCCTGCAACACGGAAAGCTCGTAGCTCATTTGTTCCAGAACCAGCAGCCTCTGGGAAGTATGAAAGTACTGCTCCTCCAGATGCATTTGTGTTGACCATGGCCACACCATAAAAGTCGTTAGACCCATTGGTAGCAGTTACGTTAACTGGAGACTGAGAGATTGAAGTGTTATCTATGACACCCATGTCAATAGTTGTAGTTGAAGCCATGGCAGGACAGTTAGCTGGAAGTGCAGAAGCATCGTCGATAGCTGCAACGCAGAATTCCAAACGTTCTTGAACACGACCATTAACAGTTAGTTGACGGGCAGTTGCAGCTGCAACTATACCTTCATCAACTTTAGTTGCGTAGGCAGTATCTGAGTAAGTAGCTATACGTATGTAGACCGTTGTCTGCGTATTAGCATTCGTGACAGTGTTCAGTGTAAACACTTTTGACCCTGGTGTTTCAGCTGTCGCGACAACTCTGTCTAGACAAATTTCCTGTGCAGGGTTTGTGTTTTCCGTACAGGCACCTTGGTCTGTACTACCGTTGTCAGTTAAGTCACCGGCGTTTGTCCACGTCTGCGTAGCAGCTGTAGCATTAGACCCTGCGACTGTAAGTCCGGCAACTCCAGTACAGGCACCTAAAGGTGTTGTACAGAACTGCAATCTAACTCCCTGGATTGCAGCTGATGTAGCTGTAGTGAATGTAAACGTATAGTTCACACCTGTGGCACTAATCTTGGAGTCACTAAGGACAACTTTTCGAGTGCCCATTTGGGCAGCGCTAACAGTCTTATTTCCCAATATGGGTATAAGGGTTGCCGTTACAAATAAAAGTGCAATTGCAATTTGAATTGTGCGGGCTGCGCCGGAACTTAAGTCAAGTTTATGAAAGTTTTGTTTCATAATTCTCCTTGTTTTATATTAATGATTTTTGTTTTGATTGATAGCGTTATCTTTATAACATAAGCGATGACGATAATCAAGAGATGTCAATCTATATTGTGGTATAAACTGTGTATAAGTTTAGTACGTGGGAACTACTACAAGACTTTGTTTCATTGTGTAAAGACCTGCGCGAGTTACAGAATTTATTTTGGCAATATAGGAAATTGTGTAGTCAGTTCTTCCTGTAGCAGGATTGCCTACCCCAGCTGCCGCCCGAGCTATTATATCGTTTTTTACATATTTAAATTGGTCTGCAACTTCGTATCCAGTCGCTGCCTGTCCATCTGCAAAAGTATTGTCTGGGTAATTAACGGGATTTACGCCAATATTTGGAGTTGCGTTGTCGACGACATTCATTCCAAATTCCTCTACGTTTTGATTGTTCGATGGAACGGCTTGAGTTGCTTTAGCAGTCAATATATCCCCATGTTCGTTTGTGGGTGGATCGCTGATTGACTGTACGACGTACTGTGATGAAGCATAAGTTCTGACCGAAAAAGAGCAGTTACATGCACCACCTTGAGCGACTCCGGATGATGTAGTTAAGGCATCAAGCGTTCCGAAATCCACCGTTACATTTTCTACTGACATTTCTAAATATGCGTGGTTTTGTGTCAAAAATCCACCATTTGCATCATAATTAGTACTAGACGTATAGCCCACTCCCAAACTTCCAACCGAGGATTGAGCACGATAGTTTGAGCTAGATGCATCAAGCTCTCCACCTGATCCAAAAAAAGTTTCATCTACTCGGTAATTTGATGAAGATGATTGTTGCGAATTTACAATGTTATGAAATGGAAACAGAAGCACCATTAAGATTATCAGTGTAAAAGAAAATATTCCTTTAGTTATTTCTTGTAATTTATGTGAATTTAACATATTTAATATTTTCGTAATTAGCGAATCTGAAAGCTATTTATTATATCTACGAACTCACTAGGTTCTGCCTTAAAACGCAAATCTTTAAACATTATAATATAACTTGCTGTTGACCCATCGGCTCTTTTTAAATTCATAACCGGTGTTGCGTTTTCTAGACCGACAATAACATCAAAAGTAGTTCCGTCTACATTGCAAAGAAAATTTACAGACAATAGCGTTGTTTGAAATTCACCCAGTGTGTCTTGAACCTTTTTAGGCAAATCTTCTCGACAATGTTTGGATACGAACGACGCTTTGAGCAAATTATCTTTGTTTGAAAGCGATACTGGTAAAACGCGTGTTGACTGAAGATCAGATGGACTTGAATTAATATAAACTGTCATGATACCACTTACTAAATTACTAGTACCTCTACGATAAACAAATTTTAAATCTGATGACTCACTAGAAATAAAACTCCAATTATTGTCAGTTTGAAATTTGAAATAAGGAGAGCTAAAAACAGCAATTTTTGGTGCAATTACGGATGAAATAAGTGGAGTTTTGTCTGAGGGCTTGTCCGCCAAGCGTCTTTCAAACATAATATCTACAAATACAACAATACCAAAAACTACACCAACTGCGCCAATCAACAGAACAATAATTTTCAATCTAAACAAAGTTTTGTTTTGTTTTGCATGATTAACACCAAGAAGGTATTTTGCCATTCAATCCCCAACCGATTTTTAATTTACTCCTTTATATTATCCCAAAATCTAAATAATAATACAATAACGGTCGTGTTTTTTGACTATCCATAGTATTATTTAAGATAAAGAAGGGTGAGGAAAATTAATAGTCTATGGAAGAGAAAAAAGACGAAGACACAAGTGATTCAGGTTCTTCAGACGATTCGAATTCACTTGAAACAACAAATATTGAGACAAGTTCTGCTGATGACATAAAAATTAAAACCCCAAATAAAAAAACTGGCAGTAAAATACGAGGTTTGATTTCACATGTTAATATTTATCTTCTGGTTTTTATTTTAGTTGTAGTTTTGACTGCTGGGTTTACATTTGTTGGCATAATAAGTAACCGTAAAACTAATAATCCAAGTCAAATAAAAACTCAAAAATTGTCAACTGAAGAACTTAGTAAACTTTCCGGTACCGATGCTTCTGTCGGCGACGCAAAACAGACTTTAACGATTGCATCCAATGCGATATTTTCTGGCAAAGTTTTGATACGAGATAGTTTAGATATTGCTGGTGGTCTCAAAATTGGTGGAGTTTTGAACATTCCAGGTATCACGGTAGCTGGCACTGCTACATTTGATCAAATTCAAGCAAATAAACTTACAGTGGCAAGCGATACAAATATTCAGGGGCAATTAACTGCACTTAAGGGAATTACTGTTACTGGTGGAGGTAGTTTCGGAGGTCCGATTTCTGCTCCACAGATTACTGTACAGAATTTTCAATTATCAGGCGATCTTCAATTACAGCGACACATCGACGCTGGTGGAGCAACTCCAAGTAAAACTAATGGTAGTGGACTCGGGGGTGGTGGCACAGTTTCTGTAAGTGGAACCGATACGGCCGGGACAGTTACAATTAATTTTGGTGGAGGAGCATCTTCAGGAAACGTGTGTTATGTAACCATTAATTTTGTCCAAAATTTTAATGCAACCCCCCATGTTGTAATCAGTCCAGCAAGCCAATCAGCATCACAGTTAAACTACTACACTTCACGAACTAACTCCAATTTTCAGGTTTGTTCATCTGGTGGTACAGCCTCTGGAAGCGCAATTTTTGACTATATAGTAGTCGATTAGACATCTAAAAACACGATAACAGCATCTTTTTTAACGTGCATTATTCCACGCTGTATTTTTATTTTTTCTTCTTTTCCGTCATTTCTGACTGAAATTTCACATGGACTAAGAAGCGTCATAAAATTGTGATGTGAAGCGAGAATATCAAAGGGACCTGTCGGATTCTCAGCTGAAATACTTTCAGCTAAACCATCGTAATATATTCTGAAAGGAGCGTACACTTTGACGTGCATGTGTGTTGCATCACCAGTTTCATTTGCTTTTTCATCAACAATAACTTTATCTGCCATAATTTAAGCCAACTTTGAAATTACCTATATCTCATTTATGTGATTATTTCTTCAATACTTTGCAGTGTTTGTTCTCTTGTAAAGAAATCTCCTTTTACTCCGGTGTGTTTGGTCATAACGTTCATGTTTTGAGTAAAATTAGTAATTAGTTTTTTGGCTTTGGCATAGTCAGCTCGGTCCGACGCAGAAAGTTCATTTTCTCCAATAATTGCAATGATACTTTTTAATGAATCATGTTTTTGTAACAATGCCAAAACTTGAACACTTAGTAAATAGTGCCTATCACCGACAATGTCAGGTGTAAGTAACGAAGATGATGACTTGTTTAAATCTACAGCAGGTCGAATTCCCTGTTCCGCGACTTTTCGTGACAAGACTATAATTCCATCCATTTCATGCTGAATAAATTGCACGGCTGGGTCAGAAAGGTCATCTGCTGGTACATAAATTGTTTGAACTGAGGTAATAGAGCCATTTTCGTTTGAGCTTAAACGGTCTTGAAGAATTTTCACATCCGAGAATATAGTTGGCTCATAGCCGCCTTCGTTTGGCACTTGATCTAATATGGTCGAAAGTTCATTTCTTGCTTGAATATAACGGTACATGTTGTCAGCAAAAAACAATATATCTTTGTGTTTTTCATCCCGAAAATACTCTGCGCCAGCCGTAGCCGCTATACCTATTAGTGAACGCTGTACCGGGTTTTCATTCATCTGCCCAAAAAACATACATGTATTTTTTAACAAGTCTTCAGCCCTTAGCGTATCCCATAGTTCGTGACCTTCACGAATACGTTCACCAACACCAGCGAAGAATGATAGACCACCACCACTTTTTGCGATGTTATTTATAAGTTCCATAGTAAGTACCGTCTTACCGACACCAGCTCCACCAATAATTCCAATCTTGCGACCTTTTACAAATGGCGTAAAAAAGTCAATAACTTTTATACCTGTTTCCAGAATTTCTGGTTTGGCTATTTTGAATTCTTTAGATTTGTTTTCAATTTTCAAAATATCTTTGTATACAACTCCCTCACCTTCTATTGCTGGCTGACCATCCAAAGGATCACCAATTGCATCTAAAATACGTCCAATAGTAACTTCGCCAACTGGTATTTCAATTCCCTTATTTGTACGCTGAACTTTCATTCCTCGTTGAATTCTACGATCTGAGCGAATATTTAGACACATTGCTACTCCACCAGGATCTAAGTGGTCAACTAATAATTTTGTTTGATGCCCATTATCAACAATAACTAGTTCTCCAACGCTTGGAACATCTTCATCAAACTGAGCTCTAACAACTAAATCTTTTATGGTAACAACAGTACCGGTACTCATGATACTGCTCCAGCTTTAGCTTTTTTAATACTATTAATTATCTCTTTTAGCCTCTCGTCTTTAATTGCCCGTCTAGCTCTATTGTAGCTAGTGTGTAGCTCATCTTTGGCTTCGATTGCACGAGTATTTGAAGCGCTCATAGCCCGAAACCTGGAAGCATATTGCGCTAATTTTGAGTTAAGAATTAATTGACTAACTGCTATATTCATCATGGACCGTTCCAGATGGTCAACAACGTCATAAGTACTCGGTTCAAAAATATAATTTGATTCACTAATAATTTCATCGGCTTTATCAGATTTTTTACCTTTTTGCTGAACAGCATTATCAAGTTCAATCTTTTTTACATCTTGTACCATAAGTGAAATGTATTCTTGGTAATATACACTTGTTTTTTGGTATAACTGAACTTCTTTTATGATTGGCGCAACGTTTATGTTTTTATCTTTTGTTGGTAATTTAAAATATTTCTTATATGCAATTCCTCTTTGTGCTAACTGAATTGCACCGTGGTGACCTATGACAATTATTTCATTTTTCTTTGGATCATAGGATTTAAGCATGAGCTGGATTAGTTTTTGATCAATATCTCCACTAAATCCACCCTCTGCTGTAATTATGATATATAACTCTTTTGGAATTACCTCCAGCTCAGCATTTGTCCGACCGAAACCAAATATTGCACTAACTCTCAATTGAGAATAAATTCCCCAAAGTTCATCAAAAAACTGAGTAGCTTGCAGAACTTGGTTTTTAATCTGCGCAATTCGCATACTTGCGATACCTTCGAATACGTTTGTGAGCTCAGCCAATGTCCCCATGGCTATTTCTTCGCGTTCTATTTCTGATGGTCTTTGGCTCATGATTTTACCTCTGTATTTTCTTTTTCTGATTCTTTGGAATGTTTTTCGTCAGATTTTTCAGATTTATTACCTTTGGATTCTTCGGTTGTCTTGGTATCTGTTACTACCCCAGATGCTGGTTCGGCCGTTTCAGCTTTTGGTGGCTGGGTCGGTACTCCCTTAAGTGCATTACTACACTTAGATTTTAGCTCGGTTTTAATTTTTTCATAATCTTCATCACCAGTAACTTTTCCGGCATATTCAGCAACATTTAGTTTCATAGAAGAAATATCCAATGTCTCTCCATCGCTAACATTTAGTATAATATCTAGCATTAGTTGTTGTGCCATCAATGAATATGTATCTGAAGGTGCCTGAGTTAACATTTCGAAAATGTATTTACCAATCTGTAAAGCTTTTTTGGCTTCAAGTGCAAGTTCTGAACCAAAGTGCGAAAATTCTTCTGCTTGCCTGTATTCTGCCAAAAGTTTTAGCGTTTGTGCAGCTAGCGCTTTTTGTCTTTTATTATGACCAACACCTCCAACACGTGTAACACTTAGACCAATGTTTAATGCTGGACGAATTCCGTTACGAAAAATATCCATATCCAATATCCATTGTCCATCAGTTATGGACATTATGTTTGTTGGCAAATATGCTGTGATGTCTCCACCTGCGGCGTTTACCAATGGCAAACTGGTCAAATGAGCACCATTACTATCTAGCCTACCAGCTCGCTCAAGCAGCGAGGAATGAGCATAAAACATATCTCCTGGATATGAGTCTCGACCTGGACTAACACCTGACATCAGGGCAACTTCACGATAAGCATGTGCGTGCGAAGTTAAATCGTCATAAATTATTATGGTGTCTTGAGCAAGTTCTTGCCATAAATATTCAGCAATTGCCACGCCAATATATGGCGCAATATAGCTCATTATTAATGATTCAAACATTGTACTTACTATTACTATAGCTTTTTCTAATCCACCGTTTTCTTCAAGGCGTGTGAGTAATGTATCGACGTCACTTCGACGTTTGGCGATTAATACATAAACCACTATCTGGTCAGTGTTTTTTTGGTTTATAGTAAGCTGGGTAACAAGAGTACTTTTACCAGATTTTCCATCTCCAAGTAATGCCATACGTTGACCACGCAAAACAGGGAAAAGAGCATCAATAACTGTCACTCCACTTTCCAACTGAGTGTCTAATAGTTTGCGTGTGTAGAGAGGTGGAGCTGATTTGAATACTGGCCAAACAGAATCTGCTGCAATTGGACCTTTACCATCAATTGGCTCACCCATAACCGAAATTACTCTACCTATAAAATCTTTCCCAACTTTGCAAACAAGCTCTTGATGTTGTACTACGCCAATCATGCCAATCCTAAGCATAGTGCTACCAAGGTGCAACACGACAACATGGTCCGAGAGTACTTGGTGAACAAAGCCTTTGCTTCCATCTTCAAACATTACCAGCGCATGAACATTACACGGCTGGAGGCCGTTAACTTTTACTAAAAATTTATCAACGGCAATAACGTCACCTACTGGGTTGCCACCAGCAACAAGTTTGTCAAAATGTTGGTTTCCTGAATTCATGAAACTATTTCCGCTGGTTTAGCGTTTTGTGATTCCGGCTCTGTTTCTTCGACGCCATTTAGTTTTGTAATCAACAACCTGCGTTGTGACTTGAACCGTTCACGAAGGCTGAAATCAAAAAACTTGTTTGTTGACCTAACAACACAACCTGCACCAATATTCGGCTGAAGTCCTATCTGCAATAACAGGTAAGGGTGCATTTGTTGCCGAATCCAGGTTACTAATCTCTGCTGAAAAAGTGGTGAAGGGTCGGAGCTAAAGCTCATGTGAAGCAGAGGTGCCTTGGAATGAATTGCCTGTAAAAATTGGAAAAGTATTTTCCTATCATTTTCTTGAAGCATGTTTAATTTGTTTAAAGCTATTATTTCATCAAATATCTGACTAGATTTTGGTAGTGTAATTGGAATACCAGTTTGTCGTATTGCGGCTTGACGCAAGAAATTATCAATTGCCTCTGCTTCGCCAATTAGCCTACCAACATCTGCTCTGGTAACTACAGCATAAGGGATTTGTAGTTGGTGTTTTGGTCGTGTTTCATCCGCCATGAGTAATGTCCTCTATGATATTTTTTTTGTTTTCATCCATTTCTGCCAAGATATATTCTAATTGGTCATTTAAATCAATCTGACTTCCTACAGCCGCTAAAACATAGTGATTTACAATATCTGCCATATTTTCTTCAAAGCGTTTTATGAGTCTTGCTTTTTCGTTTGCGACTTCTTGAGACAATTGTTGGCCCATCATTTGACGCTGTTCCTCAATTGCTTGTTGGGTTTTAGTTATGGACTCAAGAGCAAGATTCTTGGCATCAGATATCGATTCTTCGTATTTGGCAAACTCTTCCTGCAGTTTGCTGGTAATCTCGCTTTTCATATATTCATTGAGTTGGGAAGTTGTCAAACGTAAATCTTGCTGAAGGAACATGGCGTTTTCGCCAATAATTTTTTCAAAGTGTAGTCGGCCTCTGTTACGCAATTCTTCGCGAAATTCATCATTAAAAATATGCTCTACATCTTGTTCGGCTAATTCAGTATATGGATCAACTCCCGAGTGGGACTTTTTACCACCATTTGATCGTATTTGGAAAGCCAAATAAACGAAAGCTAACGTTGACGCTAGCAAGCTTACTAAAATTACGATAACCCACCAAAGTTCCACTTATATGCCCCCACCTGCTTTATTTATATATTTCAAAAGCTCCAAGTTTGTGACTTAGATTTAATATATTACACAGTTTATGTTGGTCGTTACTCATTACAGTGCAAATGGTTTTTGAATCAATTTTTAAAGTATTCATTAACCCTCCTAAATCCTTAGTATTAAATATACGCCAAAAACACCAGTAATGAAAACAATTAATCCGGTTATGATTACCTGAAGCATACTTCTAATGATTGATTTCTTGCTAAGTGGGTTGCGACCTATAGAGATTAGTGCACTTCTAACACCTCCATACAGTAAACTTGCAGCAATTATTGTGGATATACCAAACACCAAAATGCCTATATAAATTCTGACTGCATTTACTGGTTTTCCGGCTAACGTTTCGGCTGCTTTCGTCAGAACCGACGGTAAATTGACTTCAGTTGCCTTAAGTAGAGGATTTTTCGCAATCCCAATATCTAGAGACACTCTCCCTATATTTATTTTATAAGTTGCACCAGCACTATCTTTTACTTCAGATTTACTTATTACGTCTTTACTACCATCAAAGTCCGATAGAGCTCGCCCTATAACAAAGTGTTCTTTAGTACCCGACTTCATGCCAATACCTGATAATGCCGATACAGAAATGTAGTCACCCTGTTTAATTGCGCCATTTTGAGTACTCGCCAAAACATCATATTTACCGGTGTTTGCTACAAAGACTACCTGTCCATCTAATGCAATCGTAGCAGGTGCATCGTTGGCATTTACAACTACGCCATGCATATGCTCTGCATCGTCAGAATTTACTGGTTCAACTTTAGTTGAATCACCATCTTTTAATCGCACTATTATGCCACGCTGGAGAACTTGGTCTGAGCTAAATCCTTCAGTAACAGCCTGGGCTCCCAATGGAGCTTTATAGCTTAAAAATACCAGTATAAATAAGCCGACAAAAGCCAGAAAACGATGAATTGTTATAAATTGTTTGATTTTTGCAAATAACATATCTGTTAGGTTGAACCATTACCAGTATAGTCCGAGGCATGCTAGCTTGCAACTATTTTTGCAAGAGCCGAAACAGTGTTATGTATGTCAGTTTCGGTTGTTGATTTGCCTAAGCTGAATCTTAACGAAGACCGTGCAATTTTGTCGCTTAAACCAAGTGATTTTAAAACGTGCGAAGGTTCGTCATTGCTAGCACTACAAGCTGACCCTGCAGCACATTGAATGCCGACTTCATCAAGTCCAAAAACAAGTCTTTCATTGTCAGAGTTTGGTATTGTGACATGAATGTTGTTTGGTAACCTGTGCTTGATTGAACCATTTACAATAATATTTGGAATATTTTTAGTAAGCTCACTGATAAATAAAGATTGCAGTTTTTGAAGTCTGATCCTTTCTGAGGCTCTATCTGACTGGACCAGATTAAGTGCTGTTGCAAATCCTATACTTCCTGCAACATTTTCTGTACCACTTCGCATACCATGCTCCTGACCACCACCGTATGTACTGGGACTCAATTTAACCTGGCTATTTACATATAATATTCCTGATTGCTTTGGACCATAAATTTTACCACCATTTAGAGTCATCATATCCACATTGATTCTTGCAACATGGAGGTCCAAATACGCAGCACCCTGACAAGCATCTGTATGTAAATAAATTGGCAGTTTGTTACCAAACTTTTGTCTTAAAGTACGAATTTTTGAGACCTCTCGAGAAATCTTCTTAATGTTTTGTATCGTACCGATTTCGTTGTTGGCGTACATAATAGTTACAAGGACTGTATTGTCTGTTATCGCTTGCGTGATTCTGTCCGTATCTATCACACCGTCCGGGTTTGGGCTAACAAGAGTATTGTTAATACCTGTTTTTTGTAAATGTTTAATAGGATTTAAAATTGATTCATGTTCTAATTCCGAGCTGACTATATGACTACCGGGAAAATTTTGAGCAATGCCAAAAATTGCCAAATTGTTGGCTTCAGTCCCCCCTGCAGTAAATATAACGTTTCCTGGTCGCGTACCTAACCAACTTGCAACAGAACTCCGAGCTTTATCTAGGTCAGACTTTACAGATTTTGCTGCCAAATATGTCGCCGAAGGGTTGTAAAAATTCAAAGTAAAATATGGCTTCATTGCGACAAGAACTCGTGGATCAATTGGAGTTGCCGCTGCGTGGTCAAGATAAATTGTTCGTTTCACTTTTGTAGCGTATGAGATTTACTAAAGCTATGCAACTGACGAGTACATTTCACTTGAAATACGCGACAGATATAAATCTGCCGCTTTACTTAAACGTATCAATTCACTGTCATTCACTTTTTGATAATGACCATTTTGAGACTTCAAAACACCGTTTGGTCTGACATCGTATCGTGTAGTCCTTACTTGTTTGTGTCCACCTTTATCTTGCCATTCTTCATGCCAAACCCAAGTATGTCTGTCCAAACAGAAAAATTCTCTTTTGGTTCCTTTTGGAATAGGGCCAAATACTTCTGCGCCAATTTTTGCTTCATGACGAATAAGGTTACTATACAAACTTGCTTGACGATCCTCAGTGCTTTGACCAGTAATAGTCTTTACGAATTTATGCAACACGTCGTATTTCCTCGTCTAAAGATATAATTGGCTGTTCTTCATAGGTTTGCATAACTTCTGCTCTTATTTTGCTAATACCCCCATCATGTACACTGCTTTCTAGCTTCTGTACGCTTGGTTTTGGTTCGGGTGTGGTTGTTTCGATTAGCGTTGGAGTAGGAACGATACTTAGATGTCGTTCAGCTCGTGATTGCTCGCGAGCCTCTGCGTCACGACCAATCGCGTTAAGGTCACGCACCCCAAATAAGACTTCGTAAAATCTAGAGGACATTATGGTTTCAGGAGTTCGAGGAGATTTTTCAAAATTTCCCCGGTCTTGAAATGGATTGTGTGGTAAAAATTGACTCATAATATTTAAATTGAAAATAAATTGCAGGCATTCTGGGTTGTTGATTTGGCTATATCTGCCAATGAATCTCCCCTTAGGCCTGCTAAAAACTCCGCCGTTCGCACTATATGCCTAGGCCTACAGATTTTACCACGCTCTGGAGCTGGTGTCAAGAACGGAGCGTCAGTTTCAAGAAGTAAGCGATCCAACGGGATTGATTTTGCAGCTTTGAGCTGATCTTCATTTTTCGTAAAAGTCATGATGCCATTCAGCCCTACATACAAGCCCCTGGATAAGATTTGCTCTAAGTCCTGTGTTTTAGACGAGAAACTATGCACAACTCCCCTCAGACCCTTATATTGGTCAAAAACTGGCCAAAAGTCATCAAAAGCTTCACGTATATGAAAAATCAATGGTAGATTGTGTTTTCTCGCCAATTCTAGCTGAAATTGCAACAATTTTATTTGGTCTGATTTTCCAGAATGATTATAGTAATAATCCAATCCACACTCGCCTATAGCAATAACTTTTGGCTGATTTATGAGACTAGCGAAGATTAATTGTGTTTTTTCATTTAAATGGTCTTTAGCTTCATGTGGATGGATTCCTATACTTGCCCAACAGTTATCGTATTTTTCAGCCAAAACTTCTGCCATTTGACTATCTTCAAGCGTACAACCCACGCATATCAGCCTTTTTACACCACTATCACTTGCTTCTCGTATTAACTCTCCGGGATCAGTAATGCCAGCTTTGGTCCACTTTTCACGCATAAATTCATCACCAGACGTACTTGTACTTGCTTCATGTATGTGGCAATGCGTGTCAATAAATTCCAATTTATACTTTCTTTAGTGTGTCTTTTCGTGGGAATAAAGTGGTTTTTGTTGGTCGAATCACACCTTCTTCGAAAACGTAACGTATTTTTTGAGCTGTTTCTGGCATAAATGGGCTCAGCATATTAGCGATTTCTAATAGACAACTAACTTGATATGCCAATACTTCACTGAGGTGGTCTTTATCGCCTGCTTTGTTGATTGACCATGGTTTTTCTTCATCAATAAATTGATTCAATCCTCGCACCTGCTCCCAAACATCATCTAAGGCTCTATCAAATTGACAATTTTCAATCGCTTCTCTATATAGCGCTTGGTCATGTTCAGCCTCAGGCACATTTCCAATTATGCCATTTTGGTATTGGGTGATCATTGCAGCAGTTCGCTGCATGCTATTTCCTAATTCATTTGCAAGTTCATTATTATATGCAGCCAAGAATCGTTCTGGATTGTAATCTCCATCGCCATACGATGGTATATGTCGCAAAAAGTAATAACGAAATGCATCAACTCCAAATTCTTCAATAATTTGACTTGGCTTAACATCATTCCCCAAAGATTTACTCATTTTTTGATTATTTACAGTGATAAACCCATGCACATACAAGGTTTTTGGTAATTCCAAGCCAAGTGCCAAAAGCATACCAGGCCATACTGCTGCATGAAACCGTAATATATCTTTGCCGACAACCTGTACGTTTGCAGGCCAAAACTTCTTGAAGTCATCGTGTTCAGGATAACCAAGTACTGTTATATAGTTCATAAGTGCTTCGAACCAGACGTACATAACCTGCGTATTGTCGTTTGGAACAGGTATACCCCAAGATATTTTTTCTTTAGGTCGGGAAATGCTAATATCCTCCAACCCATCTTTAAAAACTTGTAAGATTTCGTTTCTACGAGTGGCTGGTATAATATTGAATTCGTCGCTTTCTATTAATTCTTGAATTTTTTGTGAATATTGGCTTAGCCTAAAAAAATAATTTTCTTCTTCAAGAAGATCATATTTACGATTGTGGTTTGGACACACACCTTTGTTTTCCTTGACAACTGCCTCTGTAAAAAATGCTTCATCACCAGTACAATACCAACCAGTATAGTTACCTTTATATATGTCTTTTTGTAATGCCTTCCAAATGAGCTGAGCTCGCTGTTCGTGGCCTGCATCAGTTGTACGTATAAATCTGTCATTACTAATGTTCAAAAGTTTGGCAAAATCTCTGTATTTTTGACTTATTTGATCAGTAAACTCTTTCGGAGTTACACCTAATTCTAGAGCTTTTTCGGCTATTTTGCCTCCGTGTTCGTCGGTTCCTATGGTGAAGATCACTGGCTTTTTCTGTGCCCTCGCATTGCGAGCCACAACATCGGCCATTAGAAATTCCAATGCATGCCCCAAATGTGGTTCACCGTTTACGTACGGAATTGACGTTGTTACTAAATAGTTCATTTTCTATATATTAGTTTACCTTGTTTTTGGACAAATTCGAAGTCGTCCGGGCAACAACAAAAGCTCGTCTTTTTACAAATGCAGAGCCCTGATGAAACAAGATAGGATTAAAGTAGGCAACACCACCAGGGATCAAATCATAGCTTGTATCATCGTCAAAATGAAGTTTAGATTTACCTTCGTAAGTTGTTAGAGCAACCAATCCTGCTATATCTGGTCTGTCAGTATGCCTCGTACCTTGAACCGGAAGAGTTCGGGCTTCTGTATGCCTCATACTACCAATAATAATTGGGTTCATATCAATTGCATCAATTAGTGTTCTACTTGGTGAAATAGCTGGCCATAAATTACGCCCAAGTACTTCGGAGGCAAAGACACCTATTTCACCTAAGACAAGACTAAGAGCTCTATGTTTTTCTGAACTTATGTGCGGGTTTTCTAGTCCACGTTTTTGTTCACCCAAAGCCATAATAGAACTCGGCCGAACATTGCTTACAAGATCGTCAATTTCAGTACCCAGCAAAGCAGCTCGATCAACCCCATATACCCCTGTAACGTATACATGGCCTAAATTTTCAAATTGATTACGTACATTTTCAGAAACTACCGGAAGTGGCATTTAAATTCCTTATGTTTTTAGTATATTAATCAAAAAACCGGCCTTGAGCCGGTACATTTTTACTAATTTTTAGTAATTATCGCAAAACCAACTCTGGATGTAGTCTGGGCATAATCATTTCTGAAACTAATAAAAATATCATTGCAATTGGATGATAAAACACTGGTTATAATCTGTCAATCTTAAACCACACTTGATAAGTGCCAAAGTCCACAATGCCGGCACCTATAAGCCTTAAGTTTAGTACCGTGCTGCCAATCTGCGACTACTGCAGAAGATTGAGCATCTTTTAAAGTATCAAAACTAAGTTTATCTACACATGGTAATTCCGTTGTACTGTCGACCATTAATTCTTTTTATCTATAAAATCTTGGCACAATCGTTCAAAAACAGCGTTGGTCCAACCAAAACCCGTTTGCGAAGGATAAAGTCCTTTAGCTGGTGGTTTATCTGGACTTACGACATTGTACTTTTCCAAAAACACGCCATTTTTGTTGAACCATACTAAGTTTGTTTTGAGCCATTTCATTGCAATCCTTCGTGCATCATCAGTAAATCCATAAGATACAAGTCCTTGGATAACCCTGAGTTGAAGTGGTGCCCACCCATTTGGATATGCCCATTGAGTTGGTATAGAACCTGGGACCATTTGACTGAGTTGTTGCACGTCTGTTGTTGCTAGGCCTCCCCTATTTTCAAATCTTCGGAGTGCTTTCACCATCTGATTGGCTTGCTTTTTATCTACCATATTTGCCCAGAGTGGGTAGAATCCTGCCAAAGAGCTTACGGTTCCCCGACGCTCTTTTACATAATTATAATCGTAGTAAAGTCCTTTTAGGTTATTCCACATTAATTCGTTCATGGTTGCTCTTCTGTGCTTTGCTGCAACGTCCCATTTTGCGGCATTTCGAATATCTTTAATATGCCTATAATACATCGCAAAATCTGTTTCATATTTATATAATAGTGTATTTAAGTCTGCTGGAAGATAACTTAGACAGTGTCTACCGAATCGTGGCGTCATATCCCAGCCACTTTCTGCTTCTGCCAAATCATGTAACAAATTTATATCGTAGTATCTGGATAAACCTTTATACACTTTCCGTGCATGAGGTTTGACCGTTCCCATCCATACTGAATTGTATTCATCTTCAGCTATTGCCATTGCCCGTTTCAACCATTTTTCGTCCATATTATAAGCGTTGTACACTTCCCATATAAAGCTGCTCAAATTTGGTGGCTGGGAACGTCCAGTTAGATATGTTCTAGAAGCATTTGGAATTACACTAAATCGTCTGAACATATACAAGAGATTTTCCAACATTCCAATAACTAATTCTTTTTTTTCTGGGAATTTGTACATACCCTGTGCCATAAAATATGTATCCCAGTAATACATTTCATTGAAATCAAAGTCATGTCCTTCCTCATATGCTGGTACTACATATGGATTTGGAAGACCGAGTAAACTTTCGTCATCTTTGGGATGATAGCGTTTTAACTTTTTCCAATAGTTTTCTATATACTCTCTAGCTTCGACCACATCATTTGCGGACAAATCGGCATTTCCAGGCAAAAAGCTTTTTATTTTATCTAACATATACATAGACTAGGATACGAAGATAAAGCAGTCAACCAACAAATACCTATTGTATAAATGTCAGCGCCTGACCAGTCCTACCAGCTCGTCCGGTTCTTCCGATTCGATGCACATAATCTTCGTAGGATTGTGGCAATGAAAAATTCACTACATGAGTTATGTCTATTACATCTATTCCACGTGCTGCAACATCTGTTGCAACCAGAATGGTAATATCGTTTGTTTTGAATCGTTTCAAAGCTCGCTGTCTTTGACTTTGTGATTTGCCACCGTGTATAGCATCAGCTGAAAATCCCCGTGTAATAAGTTCCTGGCTAAGTCGTTCTACTTTTCGCTGAGTTTCGTCAAAAACTATCACTTTACCAGCTTTGAGTAATACATCATGAAGTTTGTCGATTTTGTCACTCGAACCTGCGTATTTTATTACGTCCTGGTGCACGTTTTCAGCTGTATCCCCTGTTTTGACAGACACTGTTATTGGATCATTTGAAAAAGATTGGATTAAGCTTTTTACTTTAATGTCCATAGTTGCTGAGAAAAAGAAAGATTGTTTTTCACTTTTTAATTGGCTCAATATATGTCGGACGTCCATGACAAATCCCATGTCCAGCATACGATCAACTTCGTCTAGAACTACTGTATCAAAACCATTTAATCGTAAAGTGCCCCGTTCCATGTGGTCTTTGATTCTACCTGGTGTACCAATTACAATTCGTGGATTTTCACGTAAATCACGTAGCTGTGCTCCCATACTAGTGCCACCGATTAACAATGTTCCGAACAGGCCACTTTTTCTTCCAATGGCACGACATTCGTCTTGAATTTGTTCAGCTAACTCTCTGGTTGGTGCAATTATTAAGGCTTTGGAAGTTTTATTCATAATTAACTTGTTAAGTATAGGTACGGCGAATGCAGCAGTTTTTCCAGTACCAGTGTTTGCTATTCCGATTATATCTTTGCCTAACAAACCTTGGGGTATTGTTTGATCCTGAATCGGCGAAGGAGTTATATATCCTTTGGAGGCCAAATTTTCCTTTAGTATTGGCTGTATATCAAAATCATCAAATTGATGAGTAGAAATATAGGCTTCCACCTCGGTAGATTTTGCAACTTTAATAAAACGAGCTGGGTCAATATACTGACCATGACGTCCGTTACTACGAGGTGCACTGCGCCTTTGTGGTTTACTACCTGGCCCTGGTCTACGACTGCCGCGAAATGAGTAATTAGAACTTGGCATAAAAAAAGAATCCTTTGTTGTTTAAAAATTTAACTTCTTGCTGATAATGAAATCGAGCAAACAAGTAACAACTCGGATTCATCTAAAACAATTAGTACAATATTAGCATAAATATTTTGCTAAGTCAAATAATATAATCACGATTAGGTTTTCTATCCGATTTGGAGCATAATACAAAGCAAAGGGAGACATACAATGTCAAAAGATCGTGGGCGAAAAGAAGTCAAAAAACCAAAAAAGCCAAAGGTATAAAGAACGGGGATTTATGGAAGAATCAGATATAACAATCAAGCTGAAAGAAATGGAAATAGATAGAAGTTTAGTAACGAATTCTGCTTATCGAGCTAATGGAGAACTATGGCCCGGCAATCGGATATCTTTTGTACAAACTCACTTGGTATATTTAAAAGGCCACCCAGCAGTAAACCCAAATCATTACCTATCAAACCTGCGACTTATGCTACGTAAAAAACCCTAGTCTACTGGACAGTTATAAGTTCTACTTTGAAAATCAGGACAGAATTTGGTGGTACTGGACCTTGTCCAGCTTCACCATAACCAAGTGCTGGTGGGATAATAAACAATCGAACTCCACCGGCTTTCATGCCATTTATAGATTGTTCCCACCCAGGTATGACTTCATGTGCCCCTAGTGTAAATGAAAATGCTTGCATTTGACCACTGGCATTTGGCTTGGACTGGTCAAAAAGTTGGCCATCAGTAAGCCAGCCCTTGTACAGCACGACGCCTTTTTTGCCAGCAGCCATCTCTTCTCCATTACCTTTTTGGACATCAGCAAATAGACCACCTTTGGCATCTTTGTACTTTTCATACTGTGCAAAAGTTGTAGGGTCAAATGGGTCTATAGTCTTTTTTGGAGAAGTTGAAGTAGTATTTTTTTGCTGGCTATTATTGTCATTTAACTGGCCAAGATTTGTTGCTTGAGAATTTTGATCAACACTAAGTCCACTAGCAACAGTATCCTGAGTTATTGACGCAGCTATTTTGCTATTATTTGCTCGTTTTATGTCTTCAGATTGGCGAGTTTTTTGCATTCGCCAATAGAAAGCCCCTACTAACGATAGAAGTAAAAAGAGACCAAATAAAATGTACAGGTATTTGCTTCTGCTCATTACAAACAATTGTATGCGAGTAGCAGTTTTTACACAAACACTTAAACAAGAAATTTATACTTGTATAAAGTCTATATATATCCCCTTTCAAATAAATGAGTGTGGTATTTTTACTCGAACTTTTTATATGTTTTAATACTTGCCCAAAATGCATCTGCCCAGTTTTTATAACTGAGGTTGTTTGGATGAAATAAGTCTGGAGCAAAGCCAAATATACTCTGATGAGTGCTTGTCTGAAACTGTAAATCTACAAAGTGTAGCTTTGGATAATTCTTCAACTCTTCGCTTATTATTTTACTAGCTTGTTTGGCATTATTCGTGCTTGAAGGTCTGCTGTTAAACGCGGGCATATTTGATACAAACGCGCCTTCGGGAAGTGTTGCTAGAACATCATTAAACTTTAAACGAAATAAATCCGAGTTAAAATTTGTCATGTCATTTGCGCCGATTTCTATAGTCACATAGTCAGCTTTTATATCTTTGATTCTGGGAGCCTGTTGATTTAGGTAATCTTCCAACTTAGCACCAGTTTTACTCAAATTAACAATGCGAATTTTTTTGCCTGTCTGTTTAGCAAGCCTATTTGCAATTAGCCCAACATAGCCCCGACTAGGACTCGTAGCACCAATACCCTGAGCGGCTGAGTCTCCAAGCGCTAAATAGGTTATTTCACCTTCCTCATGAGCTTTCTGTTCCCAGTAGTTTTTGTAAGTAGATACCGTTGAAGCTAGCCATAAAAGTGCTAATATTTCTCCAAAAACTAAAAGTCCGATGAAAATTAATATCACTTTATTTTTCCGTTTAAGTTTCTTGAAATGTAAGCGTCCAATACTTATATTCTAGCAATAATATCGTTAAAGCCCTCATTTGAAGATGTAAATTACATTTACTCTTGAGAGATTAGTCGATTACTATCATTATTGTTTTAACATGATTCAAAAAGCCATAATTTGACCAATGCAGAACCAGATACATTATTTCAAATTAATCATCAAATGAAAAAGCCCAACTCTATGTTGGGCACTTTTAATGGAGGAGCTGGCGGGAACTACCCCCGCGTCCGCTAGTTTAGCTAGTTAGTCTATCCTACAGGTTTATGTCATTTGAATTTATCAAGGATTTACCGAAAAATGACCAAAAAGTAGTCCCTGATTACCCTAAGTCTTAGCAAGTGACATGAGTCATGAGCACTTGAGCGTCCAGAAAATATATCATGCACTGATACTAACTGGAGTCATTTCAGGCATGGTTTTAGACAATTAAGCTAAAACAGGTGCGAGTGGCATGAAAGCAGCTTTAACACTGTTTACAAAACCAACTGCGCGTTCAGATAATTTTGCAATTATTCTGTTTTGCCCTATAACGCTGAGCAAGCGACCTGCTGATCTAACTGTTAAAGTCCAACGTCGAGCATAATTTCAGCCCCCAATTTACCTCATTTGAGGTCTATGCATTATACCACTTATGTCAATTGTTTGCTAGTGGCTAGCTGTTACTGGACCAGCTTCAGCATACAAGACATGTTTTGATGGTTTGTATATTGTCCAGAACAGGATTCCACCGGATATAACAAATGCCGAACCGACAATAACTGGCGTACCTATACCAATTGCTGCAAGATACCCACTCAAAGCGGCTGGGATTGCTTGTGCTAACGCTTGTACTGAAAAGTTAATACCTAGCACCTCACCCTGGATTTCTGGTCCAACAGAATTACTAACTAGCGATGTACTATTGGCAATTGTTTGACCCACAAACACTGCAAATAGTGGCGTTACAAGAAGTAGCTCTACTGTGTTGTGTGCCCACAGGTTTAGTAATAATCCAATTCCGACAGCTATTAAGCTTATGCGTAGAACTTGATAATTTTTAAACCGTTTGGCAACACGTGGCGTAATAATAGCTTGAGTAAATGCAATCCAAATTCCTACATAAGCAAAATAATCTCCGATGTTGCTTGGACTAAATTTCAGTTTTTGAATAAGTAAAACTGTAAAAAAGGTTTGGAAAAATGCAAATCCACCCCAGAACAAAAATACAGACGGAAATACGACTCTAAGTCCGGGGTATGTTGCCGCTTTAACGATATTTTTTAATGATTGATTTAGTTTTATTTTAACTTGCTTAAAATGTTTGTGTGTTTCAGGTAATAGGAAAATTACTAAAAGAACATTTATAGCACTTAGTATGGCAGTAAACCAAAACGGCGTTGACGGATTAAACCAGTGGGGTGTGTGAAACAAACCGAAAAAGCTCAAGTTTGGAGTAGCAAGTTTGGCCCCTACATAAGGACCCATGACAAACCCCATACCAAACGCCGCACCAATTAAGGCAAAGTTTTTAGTGCGATCTTTTGGTGCAGTCACATCGGCAATTACGGCTTGAGCAACGCTCAAATTTCCACCTGTAATACCGTCAAATGCTCTGGAAAAAAATAAAAGTGGTAAATTACGAGTAAGAATACCAATCGCAAACAATACATAACCTACAGCTGTACCAGCAATACTCAAACCAAGAACTTTTTTGCGTCCAAATCGATCAGAAAGCTGTCCTAGAATAGGAGTCGAAAAAAACTGCATTAGTGGGTAAATAGCTGTTAACCAACCAAGTAATATCAAACCACCTTTAAATGTCCAACCTGCAGGTAGTAAATAGTATGCAGATCTTGGATTTGCTAGCAATTGTGGAATAATCGGGAGTAATATTCCAACACCGAGCACATCCAGAAAAATAGTAAATATAACTGCCGGAAGAGCCCTGCTTGCCATTTTTTGATTGATGTTGCTCATGTGGTTTCTCCTGATTATATTTGTTATTTTAAGTGTTATAGGGGTGGTGACAAGCGCCAATTTTACCGGATTGGCAAGCATGATGATGCATATCACTCAGGGTTGAAAGTAGTTGTTTCTGTTGTTTTTCACCTATATCATTGAACATCTCTGAATGGGTACTATTCAATACACTCACTGCTTCTTCTGTCATGCGCACACCTTTTACTGTTGGTGTTGTCAGATGTTCTCTTCGGTTCTTAGGACTTACCACTGAAACCAAAAGCCCCTTGTCAATCATAAGTTTTATCTGTCGACTTATACTAGCTTCCGTTTGACCAAGCCACTCTGCAATTTCACGTTGTTGTGTGTGAGGACTGTGCTGAAGCACTCGTAGTATCTTATACTGCGAAAATCCTATACCTAGTCGTTCCTGCAAAGCTTGATCGGATTGTTTTGCCAAAACACCAGAAAGATGTTGGAGCAGATAACCGATACTGTTTGATGGGCCCATACCTAAAAACCTCTTACGCTACAAGTGTAACTGAATAATACTTAACACGTCAAGTGTTTTATTCAAAAGGGCAGGGGATCTATATAATTTTTAGTTCAGAAAATGATTCGTAAATTGTATACCAATCATCAAGCGACAACGCTTGAGCTCGCAAACCAGATGAAATATGCGTAAAATCAAGAGCATTTTGAATAGTTTCTTTATCTGTTTTCAATCCCCCTGCCAAAGAATTGAGAAGTGTTTTGCGTCTAGTGGCAAAACCAGCTTTGACTAGCCGGAAAAACAGCTTAACGTCGATGGCTGGGAATAGTGGCTCTAGACGTCTATCAAGTGTTATCACCTGGGAATCTACTTTTGGTGGTGGAGTAAAAAGACTCGCAAGAACAATTTCACCAAGACCAACGTGCCAATAAAATTGCGCACTTACTGAAAGTAGTGACATCTTTCCTGGTGGAGCCGCCACTCTCTGTGCAACTTCTTTTTGAATAAGTAGTACTGTGCTTAATGGTGGGTTAGTAGATTCTGAAAGTGTACGTATTAAGTTGCTTGTTAGGTAGTATGGTATATTGGCAACAACTTTGTAGTTTGGTTCGATTTTGGTCAAGTTAAATTCAAGTATGTCCTGATTAACTACAATCAAATTAGCTGCCTTTACTCTACTTGGCAATTGCTTGGCAAGATTATCGTCAAACTCGACAGCTATTACTTTTTTAGCAGATTTCACTAAAATTTGTGTCAAATTTCCTGTTCCTGGACCTATTTCAAGGACTGTGTCCGTGGAGTTAATCTTGGCTTCATTACAAATATATTCAAGTGTTGGCAGATCATTTAACCAGTGCTGTCCTAAACTTTTTTTAGTTTTGACTTCGCTGTTACCAGACATGATTAGTTAACCAGTACTGATATGCTGCACCCCAACTCCCGTACCGAGCCACAGCGTAACTATTCGCCCATTTGAGTTGTGTGACTGGGTTGGTTTCCCAATCCGCTCCAAACACTGCCATTTTACTACCTGGGAAAGCTTGACCTAGTCCATAGGCGCCAGAAGATACATTTCTTGAAAGCGGGCTCCAGTGCGATTCTTTGTTTATTATATAGTCTACGTAGGGGTAATCTTGAGATACATTTATTCCAGCAAGTTCCATAACAGTACTTTTATCTTTTTCGACATTAAATGCCTTACCTCTAGCAACTATCTGTAAAACTGGTTCTTCGGTACGTACTTCTTGAATTACTTTACGACCAGTTTCTACACCGTTTTGCAATTCTAGTTGGTAAGTTACAAGTTTTTTACCTGGACTGCCTTTTTGCCTAATGGCCGTCGCACCGAAGTTTAGGCTTGGATCTTCTGTGGTTTGAACTTCCATTGCAATTGGTTCTTCTGCCGTTATTATTTTTGTACCTACTCTCGTCACAAAAACTTGAATTTCTGGTGTGATTGGAGTTTCTTTGATTGGGTTTACAGTATCGCCACTTGTAAGTAGTACATTTTTTTCTTTTAAAAACTCTCCAACAGTTTTTGCATGTGTTCTAATCAAAACTGGAGTGCCGTATAAATTAAGATTTGCTGGGATGGCACGGTTAATAGTTATTTTATCACCAAGAACCTGGTCACGTAGAACATCAGATGATGTTTCTTGCTTTAACTCATCTTCTGGATAAACCTTTATGCCAGCTTGGTTGGCGACGCTACGTGAAGTAGTCGCTGCGCTTAATGCCTGTATTCGCTTGCCACCGTCCAAAATCGTAACCGGTCGTGCCCTATATACATTGATACGAAAATTGAAGGCGTCAATTGGCGTATCTGCACTTGGTTCTACAACATCACCTTCTTCAAGTTTTATATTTGCTCTTTTCAAGAAGTCCTCTACAGAACTTGCTCGAGTTGGAATTGTTTGCTTTTTATTATCTAACGATAATTGCACTACATGGGCATCATCAGGACCAATCGTTTGGCCATTTAACGCGACTAAGCCGAACATCGTAAAAAAGCTTAAGAAAATAAACGTAACAACTGGGACTACAAGTGGGTGTTTGTGTAGTTGTCGTGGAGTTTTGTCTCGATTGTAAGATTTTTTCTTGGTCATAATTTATTGTAAAAGCGATTGGTCACGATTTCATGGATAGGCTCATAACAGCTTGTAGTATAACAAACCTTTGCGTTGACTTTTTTTGCTATATTTTTTCTAACGGAGCGAATGCTATGTTTAACTTTTTGGACCCTTTGCCTTTGAAGTATATTGTGGCGTTATCTCCATCCAGTTCAACGACGGTTCCCTTACCAAAAATCTCATGCATAACTCCGTCTCCTTCTTCTAATTCTGGAGTGTAGCGAATTTCGTCTGTCGATTTCGAGTTTAATGTTTTTGGTGTTGGTGCTATAAAACTGTTGTCAAAATCGTTCATAAAATTGTTTTCACCATCAATTTCTGAAAGAAATCTAGATGGTGGATTGTGCTGCATACCACCATAAAGCAGTCGACTACTTGCGTGTAGCAAATTTAGCTCTTCTTTGGCTCGAGTCATACCGACATAGCACAAACGACGCTCTTCTTCCATTTCGGCTTGATCATATAGTGACCTAGAATGTGGAAATATTGTTTCTTCCATTCCAATCATAAAAACTACTGGAAATTCCAGTCCCTTTGCAGCGTGAAGAGTCATCAGAGTGACAACGTTGTTACCAAAATCGGCACTATCTAAGTCGCTTATTAGGGCAACTTCTTCCAAAAACCCATCTAGTCCAACATCCTGGTAACTTTTGGCTACGCTAAGCAATTCTTTTACATTTTCCTGACGTGAATCTCCTTGGGGAGTCTTGTCGTCCAGGAATGTCATATAATCCAGACGTCGCAACAAACTATCCAACATCACTGGTAATGGTGTTTTGTCCATAATTTCTCTAAATGAATTTACAATATCGGCAAGTACTAAAAAACCGGTTCTTGCTTTGCCAGTGAGTCCAGGTATATTTTTCACATCTTGAAGCACGCCTTGCAAAGATAGATTGTTTGCTTCAGCCCAATTGAAGAAATTTTCAATCGATTTTGCACCAATTCCTCGCGTTGGAACATTTACAATGCGCTGGAAGCTTACTCTGTCAGATGGCTGATAAATTAGCCGTAAATATGCCATTATATCTTTTATTTCTTTGCGATCATAAAACCTCTGACCTCCAACAATCCTATATGGAATGCCGTATCGAATAAATGATTCTTCTATTGCTCTACTTTGAGCGTTTGTTCGATAAAGTACTGCAAAATCACCAAATTTGCGAGCTTTTAAATCTGTCGCAATTTTTACTCGTCGGATTATGGCTTCTCCTTCAGCTCGTTCGCTGTTCACTTGAGTAATTTGTACTGGCTTTCCAGTTCCTGCATCTGTCCAAAGTTTTTTATCAGATCTATTGTCATTTTTAGTTATTACGGCGTGAGCTGCATCTAAAATAGATTTGGTACTACGGTAGTTTTGCTCAAGTTTAATAATAGTTGCGCTGGGGTAGTCTTTTTCAAATTTCAATATGTTGCGAAAATCAGCACCTCGCCAACTATAAATTGAGTTGTGTACTACCATTCCGTTTGCTGAGTAATTATGTACGTTTTCCACGTCTAAGTCATATACAGCTCCAGCCATGTGTTTTCTAGTGACCTCAATTACTTTTTCTTCAATTATTCCAATCTTATCAGTCACGGGAACTATCATGCCTGGATGCACGTGACTAGCCGGAGTAAAAGCGAATTTGTTATCAGTCATATAGGTATATTTTTTCACCTGAATTGAGATGTTTCCTGCCTTTAATTGATCAAGTATCTTCTCGATTGCTCCATAGTCTAGTTTGTGAATTTCGCTACGGTATGTACCTGCTCTTCCGGCTCGAACTTTGTAACCTGCTTTTTCAAAAGCGATCAAATCTGTTTGATCTGATGTGTTTGCAGAGATTCTACTTGCTGCCCAACCACCTTGAGACTTTATACGTTTATCACCAAACAATACGATATTTATGTTTACTCGCTTTACGTCGTTTCTCGTGGTTCCCCCTGGAACAAAGTGTGGGTACTCAAAAGCTAGCTCAAAATCTTTCATTAGCAACTCAGCTCTACTCCTAGTATCTATTTGTTGGTAAATTGCATTTATATGATTTTGGCTCAAGAGCATTGTACGATTACTGTATGCATGAAAGACCAGCATCGGAATGCCATATTTATAGGCAAGAAGTGCTTCAGTAAATAAGGCTTCTTCGTGATCTTTGCACACCTTAAGAATCCACATACTGTCGGCGCGTTCTTGATTGGCGCGAACGCGTAGTCCAGTATCGTTTTTCTTGCCATCAAATCGCGTACCTTTAGTTAAACCAATCCTATAGCCTTTCTCTTTTGAAAACATCAAATAAACAAAGTACGAATCACTACTATCCCATCTCGTAAATAGCATGTGGCTTGGAGTGACAGAAATTAGTTTGCCAGAATCTGTCTTAATCTGGACCATAGTGCCCGAGTAGTCAAATTTTTTACGCTCAATAACTTTAAAGAATCCCGTCTTGCCATAGCCACTAGCTGATCGAACAATATCGTCTTTTTTGATATCTTCGATTTTTTTATTCCCTGTAAGCGTTTCAACCAACGTACCAGGTACCAAGCACTGCCAATCATCGCCCACAACGGCAATATTGTGCTTTTCGTTTATAAGTAATTGTATAAGTTTATATTGAGCGGCATTGGTATCTTGATACTCGTCAATCATAACGTAAGAAAATTGGTTTCGCCATTTGTCACGAATTTCTTGATTTGTTTGCAACAACTGTACTACTCGACCAATTAAATCATCGAAGTCAAGCGCTTGATTATCTTTTAATAATTTTTGGTAAAGAGGATACACTTGTGCTGCTGATTTGTGTAGTGGTCCACTTCCCATCCCCAGGTAATCGGCGGGTGAAATAAGTTCGTTTTTGGCACTACTAATCAAGTTAGAAATAGCCCTAGGTGGAAAAGCTTTTTCATCTATCATTAGTTGCTTACTGGCTCGTTTTATGGCACTTTGCCTGTCACTTTCATCAAAAATTACGAAGTTTTTAGGTACATGTACATATTCACCGTCTTGTCTTAACATTCGGACACAGATACCATGAAATGTTCCCATAAATGGCATAAAGCTTCTCGGAACTTCTTCTGAAGTGGTTGAATTCATTAGTTCCCATACACGCTGACGCATTTCTTTTGCAGCTTTATTAGTAAAAGTCACGGCTAAAATGTTATATGGGGTGGCTTTATTTGAGGATATAAGATGCGCTATTCGATGTGTCAGTGTTTTTGTTTTACCACTGCCAGCACCAGCAAGAATCAAAAGTGGCCCTTCAGTTATTTCTACGGCACGCTGTTGTTCAGAATTTAGCCCTACTAATAAGTCATTTAACACCAAGATATTTTAACAGATTAATTTTTTATAATATCAAATGGTAGCGTTACAGATGATTTTATAATTCCAGCATCTATGGCTAAATAACCTATGATTACCAATACCAAAATTACTAAGAATACTATTAACATACGTCGGTTGCGTCTTTTTGAAACTTGGCCAATTGGCACAAAATATTTTTTGTCAGTAATAAGTTGTTCTATTTCTTTTTTTCGGGCTAGTTCTTCATCGCTCAATTTGTTTTGTTTTTTCTTGTCTTCAGTAGCTTGGTCGGCTACTGCGTCTACAACTGCTGCTTCTTGGGCTTGTTTTTTCTCAGTATCAGTTTTTTCTCCTGTTTCTTTTGAAATTGGATTTTCTGCTGCCACTTTTGTAGTTTCTTGGGTAATCTCCCCAACTGGACTAATAATTTTATCGACTCGTGCAGCGCTTGCGACCATAGGTTTTAGGGTGGGCTTATTGTCCTCTTTAAGGGTTGGATCTTGTACCATAGAATGATTTGTAACTAACACTGGCCTAGACGAAATATCAGGATCGGTTTTGCCTGGTTTTGACACATCCATTGTTTTTGAAGCGTCTTTTTTCGGGGTCATTTTACGATTCTTCTGCTTCATGATTTACCCTGTATGCCGCTTCAACAATACCACTAAACTCATGGTAATTCAGACTTGCGCCCCCTACCAATAAGCCATCAACACCTTCAATTGAAAGTAATCCATGAGCAGTTGAAGAGCTTGAACTTCCACCGTAAAGTACTCGTACGTTTTCAGATACGCTTTTGCCGTATAAATGCCTTATGTTATTTCTTATAGAACTGATAGCTTTTGCAATTATGTCAGGAGTTGGGATTTCATGGTGGCTGTAATCCCTGCCATTACTAAGCGCCCATACTGGTTCATACGCAATAACGATTTCTTCAACTTCGTCGTCAGTTAGATTGCTAAGTGCTGTGGTTACTTGGTCGTGCAGAACTTGCATAGTCTCACCTTCTAGTCTTTCGTGTTTGGTTTCACCAACACATAATATTGGAGCTATTTCATTTCTTACACATGCCGCAACCTTATCACGTACAGTCTCTAAACCTTCTCCAAACTTATGTCGTCTATCGGAATGACCAATTATCACATAATCTACTAAACCACGGAGCATGCTAAAGCTAACTTCTCCAGTAAATTGACCTTCGTCCACATGATAAGCATTCTGGGCAGCTAACTCAAATTTACGATGATCGATTTGCATATACATTGGTTGCAAGCTTACTAGGCTAGGGGCAATAACTAACTCAACATCACGATGAATTCTAATACGTTCGGTAAGTCTATGAACTAAGATACTGGCCTCATGGACAGTGAGGTTCATTTTCCAATTTCCGACTATTAGCGTTCTTTTCATAACAGTTATGCTTATTGTACCATTTAGTTACTCTTATTTTGGAGCGCTTCTACTCCTGGTAATTTTTTACCACTCATAAGTTCCATACTTGCGCCCCCTCCAGTAGAAACATGGTTGAACATATCGGTAAGTTTAAGTGATTCAATATAGCCAACAGTGTCACCCCCACCCAAAACTGTAAAGGGCTTTTGGCCATATTCACCAAGCATTGAATCTACAATCAGATCAGTTCCGTGAGAAAAAGGTCCAACAGGACCATTTAGCGCTGGTATCTCTGTAACCCCCATAGCACCGTTCCAAACAACTGTATTACACTGTTGCATGGCTCCTGCTATAAATGCTCCAGTAAATGGTCCTATATCTAAAATTTGCTCATCTGCAAGTACATATGCGGACCTTCTGGGTGGTTGTTTTGGATAATTTTCTTCCTGTGCTATTACGTGAGCATCCCAATCAACAATCCGTGTTTTGGCAGTTTTAGACATTTCAGTTGCAGCCACACCGTCTTGAGGAATATAGAAAGTAAATTTTTGTTTTTTAGCTTTTGCAGCTGCTCTTAAAATAATTTTTTTGGCAAGTGCAACAGAGTCTGGCTCAACTAGGCTTTTACCAACTTTTATACCTTCTGCGAGTAGAAAAGTGTTAGCCATCGCGCCACCTATAGCCACAAAGTCTGCTATATCTATAAATCGATTAATAACATCTAGTTTGTCACTGATTTTTGCACCACCAATTATTGCCATTAATGGTCGCTTGGGGTTATCCATAACATCTGTAATAGTGTCGACTTCTTTTTCCAACAACAGTCCAGCAACAGCTGGAAGATATTTAGGTATTTCAGTAACTGAAACAGCCGGGTGATGGACTACGCCAAAAGCATCTTGGACAAAAATATCTGCGTATGAAGCCAACTTTTTGGCAAATTCGTCATTGTTTGATTCTTCCTCTGGATGAAATCGAACATTTTCAAGTAATGTTATGCTCGCAGGCTGTATTTCGTTTAGATGTTTATCAACTTCACTTCCAATACAATCTTCAATAAAACTAACTGGTTTATCCAGGATTTTAGCTAGGCGCTCAGCACAAGGTTTCAAGGTGTACTTTTTATCAACTTTTCCTTCGGGACGACCCAAGTGAGATAAAATAATTATTTTTGCATTTCGTTCTAACAAATACTTAATTGTTGGCAAGGATTTTTTAATCCTATAGTCGTCAGTAATATGTCCTGAACTATCCAATGGGACGTTATAATCTACTCGCAAAAGAATACGCTTGCCTTGTACGTCTATATCAAGAATTGTTTTTTTGTCGAAACTCAAGTTTTCCTACTTCCTACTATCATTTATTTTAGCATTCGTACTTTAATAGTGTCTGTAGTTCCAACCACGCCAGGATACTGACCGGATGCCGTGACAATCATGTCGCCTTTTTTAAGAACTTTATTTTCCTGAAGCCAATTGGTTAATTTGGTTGCCGCCATTTTGTCGTCTGGACGAACATAACTTTTTACTCCATACACAATAGACAACTGTTGAGCAACAGAAGCAACAGAAGTTACGGCAATTATTGGCTGGTTTGGTCTTCTAGAAACTAATTGAAGAGCTGTTTCGCCCGATTTAGTTTCTGCTACAATAGCTGTTGCTTCTAAATTGTTAGCTAAATTTATCACAGCTTCGGCTATTGCTGCTTGTTTTGTTTTTGTAATTTCGTCGTCATTATATATCGCCTTTAATGGTGAATTTTCCTGGGTATATAAAATGACTTTTTTCATTGTTTCGACTGATTTAATAGCATATTTGCCAATCGCAGTTTCTTCGCTGAGCATTACGCAATCAGCACCAATTATTACGGCAGAAGCTACATCCGATACTTCAGCACGAGTTGGTTCGGACGCTTCTGTCATGCTGTATAACATTTGAGTAGCAACGATAGTGGGTTTTGAATATTTTATGCCCAGTCCAACCAATTTACGTTGAATAACCGGAACTGATTCTGCTGGAGTTTCTACAGCTAAATCTCCTCTTGCGATCATAATAACGTCAGATTCTTTTACTATTTCCTGCATATGTTCGACTGCAGATTTTGTTTCAAATTTGACTATAATTTTTGCATTCATGCCTAGGTTTTTCATGATTCTGCGCATGGCAAGTACGTCAATTTCCGTCTGAACAAAGCTTTGAGCTACGTAATCAATGTCATGCTCAGAACCAAAAGCTAAATCCTCTTTATCTTTTTTGGTTATAACATCACCGTCAAAGTCCGTATCTGGTAGATTTATTCCTTTTCTTTTAATAAGAATACCCTCGTTTTCAGCAGTCACGTGAACAATGCCGTCTTTGACATTGGTAATTACAGTCTTCACTTGGCCATCATAAAGATAAAGTCGCTCGCCACGTTTCACTTTTTTACTCAAATCATATTGAGTAGGCAGTATGCCTGATTGAGAAAAATCAGCGTTGTAGCCAAATCTAAGCGTTTGTCCTTTTTGAACATTTATAATGCTATCAAAATCACCCAATCGAATTTTAGGTCCCTGCAAATCCTGAATAATGGCTATTGGCTTTCCATACTCTTTAGCAGCTTTTCGAATCCATTTTATATGTCTGACTTTATCTTCTTGTGTTCCATGACTGAAGTTAAGTCGTATGCCATTGGCGCCAGCTTTTATGAGCTGTAGCACCGAATCATAGCTATCAGTAGCAGGACCAAGAGTAGCTATAATCTTAGTCCGTTTAAAATTAGCTACAGATACGTTAGGTATCTTAAAAGTAGTTTCCACCATTTACTTATATTCTAACCTGTTATGGTTATTCTTCGCAATATTTCTAGTGAATTTAATTTATAAAAAGTGGTTCTGATTTTCAAAACTCACTTTTTCCTGATATTTTTAGCCCATTTTGACAATTGCAGGATAATTGGAACAATTTGCTTGCCTTGATCAGTTAATTCATATTCTACTCGAGGTGGGTACTCTTTATATTCAGTCTTGGTCACTATGCCATCCTCATTCAGCGAATTCAGACGCTGACTCAAAGTCTTTGTATTGATACCGTTTGCTTGCTGGCATTCGCCAAAACGCATAGTTTTGTTTTCATGAATATGTAAAATGATTTGCATAGACCATTTGTCACCAACAATACTCAACGCCTGTTGAAGGCTATCGTCCGTTTTCATGATCAATTACGTCTTTCATAATATGAATTTATATTATACTCTATAGTTCATCACTTTACAATGTCCAGCAATATATGTATAGTTTAGCGTATGTCTGATACTTACTTTTTTAAAGTATCAACAAATTAAATCAAAAAAAGGAGTAACAGATGAAATCGGACTATAGTACAGTCGCAACGGATGAAGTTATAAATCAAACCGTAGAAGCATTGGAAGCAAATGGATTTAAAACTTTAGTGGTTGAAAATAAAGTGGATGCTAAAAAATGTGTGCTAGACCTAATACCAAAAGGTTCAGATGCATTTACAAATACATCTGTCACTCTAGATGAAACCGGAATTAGCGAAGCTATCAATAACTCGGGAGACTATATATCTGTTCGCAATAAAATGATGGAAATGTGGGGTGATCCTGAAAAGAAAAAGGAAATGACAAAACTTGCTTCTACGCCTACTTATACGTTGGGCAGTGTTCATGCTCTATCAAGTGATGGCAAACTTATGGTCGCTTCTGCATCTGGGAGCCAGATACCTGGTGAATCATTTGGTTCCGAACACGTCATCTTTGTAGTTGGTGCACAAAAAATAGTAAAAGACTTGGCAGATGGCATTTCGCGAATCGAGAAACATGTGGTCCCACAAGAAGATAAGCGTGCCCTAGCTGCATATGGTTCAAATACTTCGTTTTCAAAACTACTAGTTTTAAACAAAGAACCCATAAAAGATAGGACTACAGTTGTTATCTTGAAAGAGAGCATTGGCTACTAAGACAACTTACATAGCTCATTTTCCAAGAACCAATACCCGAATGCGAAAATATACCTTTACTTACCCTGCTTGAAGATCAGTAAAAACTTATGTATGAGGACTTTTGCGCTGGGTAGAAAAACTCAAGTGGATACCGTGGGCGCTACGTCTACACGCTGGCAACCATAACCTAGAGTATGCCTGTTATTGAATTGCAACGAATTTTATTTATCATTCTTGTTCGTAAGCTTAAAGATTATACCCATCACTATTAGTAGTTCGCCACCCCACATTAGTATCGAGAATACGCTTCCAACGACGTTGTTCAATGCACTTGGCAGGTAACTTGAGCTTGCTTCCCCTTTGCCTAAATTCTCAAGACCACGAGCAAATACCCCTATTACTCCGAAAATAAAGCTCATGATCCCAAATTTAACCATCAGCTCAGTTTACGACTTGTCCATTAAAAGTCCAATGACCATTAGTGTACTGCTCATAATTTCCATCATGCCAAAATTGTAACTGGACGCAAGTCTTTTGTGCAGCACGTGCTATAGGTACTAATTCAGGCACGAGCTTATCGGCAATACTTATCCTGTAGGGCTTACCATCAACTTTTGTAAGCACTACGCCCGTCGAAGATAGCTCACCCCAACCACCGTTAGTCGGGTCACTTTTATCAGTTTGTTTGGTGTAGTAGAAGCCTTTAAGTTGGCAGGATTGTAATAGCTGCGATGCTTCAACTTTCGTTATCTCGGGCTTTGAGTTGTCTGAATTAAATTGTTGTTGGGTGGCTTGAGTCTTTTGCTGTGCTTGCTGAGTTAGATTGTTTACGTGCTTAGGCAAGGCAACTCTTAACTGATAAACGCTGTACGCGCCATATAGTGCCAGGATGACCGATACCGACAAAGACAGGACACTAAACACCATATTCTTACCTCGCGGTTTATGTCTATGCATATATATCGGTAGGCCGATCAGATTAATGAATGCAATAAGTCCTACAGCTGGAACTAAAGTTACGTATAAGATTAACCCTATGAACTCAGTTCCCGAGACGCCAGATTTGGCTTGCTGAGCTGCCCAAGTCATGACAAAGAAGAATATACCAACACCTATAGCTTGTAATATACCTAGAATAATAAAGAAGTAACGCCATCTTGAGGGTTTATGGTCAGATAATTGCTGCAGTTGACTGCTAGACATTGGTGCTGATGGTTGGAATGGTTGCCCGTTTACCAAAGCTGTAGATTGAGGAACAGGCGTTGACACTACTGGCTGTGGTGTTGGGCTTAGAGTACTTACATCATTAACGTCCGAAGTTTGAATGACCTTAGGAGTATTGTTAATAACTGGTGCTTCGGTTGGTGGGCTTTGTTGTGGTATATCGTCTGGCATATTTATTTTCTAATTCTTAACTAAATAATAGATGTGTGTAGACTAAAAAGCAACTACCGAAAGATACCTGCTTTAATCATACGAGCAGTTGCAAACCTTACAGATACGTACCCAACAAAAAGACCTCTCAGCGAGGGATATCTCCAATGTGAGAAACCAATAAAAATCGAGTTGGAAAGCAATACTATCGGAAATAGTTCAGATATATGCCTTGCAATGTGATGTCTGTTTAGATGTCAGAACTCATCGTCTTTTGAAACTAAATCAAAACTTTTATACATGCTAAAAATCCAATAGATCTTCTTTGACACTTTTTCTTCGAAAGGCTATTTGCCATGAGATAAGTGCTGTAGCCAGCACTGTGTAAATCGGATATATAATTATTGTAAAATTCCAAGTTCCTGCTGCAAAAACACTCAATATTGCTGCAATAAATGTTACCTGCCAGAAAATTAACGTCTCGCTGTATGGAGCATGCCAAGTCTTAACTAGTGTTAGCCAAAATCCTGCTATGTCTACTATAATAACTATTACTATTGCAGTTAGAGGCTTGGAGGTTATCAACCAAACCAAAAGTCCTAATGCTGCTATTAATATTGAAATAGTATCTCTTTTATGAAAACTTCCGAAGCCATATTTTAATGACAGAACGGCTATGAATCCTGCGGTTAAAATATAGGTCGCAGTAACCACTAATAACCAGCTAGCTCCAGCACTCGCCTGTGCTGCGAAAAGCAATGAGAATAAAACCACATATATCCACCATCGCTCTTTCTGGTTTAGTTTTATGACGAAAAATATCACGAATATAAGGTATAAATCCGATTATATTTATGGTACCACTCGCTATACCTAAAAATGCGAATATGAAATTGTGCATTGACTAATTTTACCCTGCAACTATTAGAGTGTAAATCAAAGTTAAAAATAAGCTGATTGGTGATCCTAATAAGAATATAGCTACGCTTAAAATAACTTTAAGATTCTTTTGTTCGTCATTTAGCCGTTTGGCAAAAATTCAATCGAAAAACCGTTGTCGTACTTCCTCAATAAAATACGTTGCACATCGAGCAACTGCCAAAGAAAGCATCACCGCACTGACTAGACTTCGTAGTTTAATCTAATGCAAGTAGAGTATATTTAGATAAGTAGTGCTCCATAATACGATATCGACTGTTGATTGTGCCGGCATAAGTATTAAATTTTCCATGACTAGTAATGTATACTTATTACCGAATAATTAAACTAGAAATAATGAACCCAGAAAATAAAAGTCAGCAACCAGACAATCAAGCCAGTGTACCTCCCTTGAAGCCAGGCAATGGAAAAGTCATACAGCCCACTGATAGTATTAATCAGGAGCTACAAGAGCAGCAATTATCTACACAACCAATGTTAGTTAGCATGCAAAATCAACAGCAAGAGCCTACTTCAAATCCAGCTAATATATACCCTGAACCGACTGCTCAAAGTCAAATGCAAGTTGGTATGTCGGCGAGCCAGCTTGGTCTACATGATCCAAAAAATAAATTTTTTAACTTTAATCCTAAACAGCTTATTATAAAAGGCTCCCTCTTACTTTTAGCTTTTGGTGGTATTTTTGCTATTTTGACGATGACTAATATTATTACGTTAAGTGAATTCAAAACTTTAAACTACGAAAACAACGGCGAAAACTACAGTCTTAAATTTTATAGTAAGCACTCTTCAAAAACTACGAAGTCTGGAGTGAACCAACTAGTTTCCAAAATTTCCAAGGGTGGAAAATTTCCTATGAATCTCTCAATATCAGGTGGCAATAATGGTTTGAGCGGCTATGACCTACTTAAAGATTGTGCGAGATTTAGCAAAGTGATTGACATACAAAATAGCAATCTAAATCAAAAAATATCTGTGTGTGATGCAGTTGGAGGAAAATCTGGTAGTCAAAACGGTGAAGGAAAAGTATATATAGCAGGCTTTACCCATAGCGATAAAGTACATATCATAACAATAAGTCAAGATTATTCGGATATAGATTTATCTAGCCAAAGCGGAGGGCAAGAATCACTTACAAAATTTGGTCTTAACGTATATGAGGAAGATATTAAAGCAATCATATCTTCCATAAAAATGTAAGCAGTTATTTTTCATTTTCCATGAATAAACTAACAATCAACATAGTACTCGCAACCATACTTTTATTTGCTGGGTTTGGGCTAGCATTCGCTGGACAATATGGTAATGTAGGTTGTGCCAAAATTGCCACAGGAACTGGTGTTGTGGGAGAACCAGTTGCTGACTTCAACAAGTGCAATGGCTCCTTAATCTTGGATATTGTGTTTAAATACTACCCTCTATCAGTTCTATTTTTTATTGGAATTTACTACGAATATAAGCATGAAAGATTTAGTTCAAGTCTATTTATTTACTTATTAATAGCTACTCTGATCATTATTGGACTGCTCTTTTTATTAATACTGCCAGATCTAAGACATTTAAACAGCGGTTAATTTAACTAAGTCTAATAAACAAGCTTGAAATTAAAGAAGCACACGAGTTTCTTCATCAATTTTCTTACACCAAATCTTGCAAAAGCCAAGCAAGAGTGTGGGAGTTTTTTTGTAAATTGTCAGAAAACTCATGTCTAGTTTAATATAATATACTCCGGCAATTGCCTTTGATTCAGCGACTGCTTCATTATTTAAGTGGCAATAGCATAACCGCAAAGTCTCGCTTAACTGGAATCGTCTGAAATTTGGGTTTTTCACAGAATCGAAATCCAATGAATATCCCTGCGAATAATGTCGAACAGCCAAGAGTATGTTGAGGTGACTTAATGGATCCTCAAACAACATTTCATCGTTTGTTAATCCCATATGGATTAATATATAAACTTTCTAATAATTATTTTGGATTAAACCAATTTTCGCTTATTTACAGGCTAAAAAGCCCTGTTTGAGGGGGCTTGAATTGGGGACCCAAAGCCAAGCGAATTATAAACAATACATTGCAGAAAATGTTCGTAGGAATGAAATATTGATACAATCATTTAGCTGTACCGTCTGATATACTTCGCTTATGCAAACTCGCTTGAAATCCCTGCTAGGTCACAAACGGTGGGTACTTTTTCTGGCTGTAATTATTGTAGCTGTTTTGGGTTTTATGGTAGCCCCTGGACACTGGGTCAATCCACTAAACAATAAGCTAGAAGTTCACATAGACGTTCCGGCTTCCACAATTAGTAAACACAAGTTTATAGTAGTTAACGGTGAACTTCGCAATCACACAATTCACGCTTACGGTGCACCTTGGGGAACGTGCGCTCAGCAGATTGCCTACTATATGGATGGCAAACAGATTTACAGCGAGGGCTATGGGACGCAATGTGGGATTGGTTACGGAGATATCAAGCCAAGTGAAGTCTTAAAGCAAGCGTTCACTATAGACCCGACCAGTTTTTCTAACGGGCAACACTCCTTTTATGTGTTGTATGAAGACAGTATTAAGTCAAATCAACTGACACTCAATTTCACTGATCCAACATCAGTTAGTAGTTGCTACGATTTAACCCAGTTTGCTTCGCCACTTTGTAGCCAAATCAGCATAGTTAGTGATGTGTCCGACTCTGGCGATAAGACAAGATGTGAAATGTATCTTGATTTCTTGCGCAAAAATTCACCACTCAAACCCATAGCGCCTCTTAGCTCTGTGGACTGCATAGAGAAAGACACAGCAATACCGTACATTGTTATAAATATTCCAAAAGGCGATCCAGACCAATGGGTAGCCCAGCTCACTGACCATTTTAGCTACACGAAGTTGCCAAGTGATTATGCCAGTATTACATTGTTAAAATATACAAATTAGACTAAATGTTTACGTTTCATTGAGTATAGCAAGAGGATCAAATTATTTAACAAAATAGAACAAGTGCCTAAACATCAAAAGCGAAATTTAAGTACTTATGTGAATCTGTATCTTTCATATGGTGAATCACAAAGAATCGAAATGGAACGATATCCTTGCCAAGTAGAGTCGACGGAATAAGCTTTTAAGATCTTACGCCTGGTATGATATAGGTAATGCACCGTCCAATACCAAAAATAAAGCAAAAACGAGAAAAGCCAGACATACTGGTCTATTTCTTTTCACTTACGACGCCACTTTTTATGGTGCCTCAGGCTGTGGCTATATTTCAAGCCAAAAATGCACTACATGTTTCTTTAGCTACCTGGTCTTACTTTTTAGTTGCTGACATTGTGTGGATTACTTACGGATTAAAGCACAATTTGAAACCATTTGTAGTCTGCCATATGTTCTACTTCATTGTTGAGACTTTTATTGTTATAGGGATACTTCTCTATTCATAAAAAAATTATTTAGAGGATCGTTATAGTGCTTATGTTTGGTGATCCCAAGGAGAATCGAACTCCTATTGCCAGGATGAAAACCTGGTGTCCTAACCATTAGACGATGGGACCAAAAAAATACCAGGTAATTGTAACATAACAGGGGTAAAATTGAAATCCCCTCCTGTTTTGGGAAGGGATTTCAAACATTATATTTTTACAGAGTGCGGTCAGTCACGACACATATCTACTTAAGGTATCCTAACACAAATCTTGTTCAGCGTCTAGTTCTTGTGCTTACCGACCGATTTTGATCGCTACTTTATTTGTAACGTCGGCTTAGGACAAATTTGTGTATCATTGCGCCAGCTATGCTGGTTGCTGCAAAGATACTAATTATGTCGCCAGGACCTGTACTAGGTAATGATGTAGGTGTAGGTGTAGGTGGAGCAACTGGAGGCACAACAACTGGAGGTTGGCCTGGTTTAAAAGTTACTTCACTAGTACATGCTACAGAATCTACCCATTTAACATCGCCATTAGCAAGTTTGATCTGTACTTTGGACACAATTTTGTAAGTACCATCTTTTGCATATGTGTGCTCAGATGTTTGATTGTCGCTCTTTGTACCATCACCAAAATCTGTAGTGTATCCAAGTATTGTGGCGTTTGTTGTTTTGCCAGTTATACTGACTCGCACTTTACGGTTATCGAACACTTTGACATCAATCAATTTGCATTCACCTAGCGAATCTACAACTACTGGTTTCTTTATTACTTTAACTGTATAGACAACGATGATTCTATCATCCCAACATGCCCACTGATCACCACTTCCATGTGCACGACTTCCAATTTTCAAAGTACCATTTACAGATGAATCAAGTTCGGTATTAAAACCTAGGGTCTTGCTATATGTCTGCACTGATTGTGGTACAAGTGATAGTTTGAAGTCACTACCACATCCTAAGCTAGCACTATCACTAACGCTTGCTGAATTACTGGATGTAACTTTACTTGAAAATGTAAAATTTGAATTTGTTTGGTCTAGTGGAGCAGTCATTGCAACAACTACGTTGTGTGCAACTGCACTACCAGCGCCATTGTCGTTATAGTCTGGGGATGCTCCATTGTGGATGTATGTACGCACCGTATATTCGTCGCCAGTGTTACAAGTTGTGTTTAGGTTGTTGACATAAGCATCGTTTCCACCTGCCTGTGGCTTAACTCTTACGAAATCAGCTTCGTCGCCAACACCATTTGGTACACCATAGAATTCGTTGAATACTGGTGTTTTTGATGTGGCATTTCCATTACCACTGTATAGCGTTCGTGCACTAGCATGTCCGCCAAGCCCTACGAATACTCCCGCCATAACTGCTGTTATAGCAAAGGATTTGATGATTTGTGTAAATTTATTCATTATTATATATCTCCTATATTCCTTATTAGCAAACATCTATTACTGGATTACAATCAATTGGTGGTTTTTTTGTAGTAGTAGTGGTGGTTACGATCGGTCGGGTAGTAGTCGATGTAGTTGTAGTGGTGCCCGGAATTGTGGTCGTAGTTGTTCGTGGCGCGGTAGTCGTGGTGGTTCCAGGACCAGTTGTTGTGGGAGTTCCTCCTTCGGGATGAGTAGTCGTAGGCGTTCCAGGACCAAAACTTGGTGCTGTACCAGGCGTGCTACCTGCGTTTCCACCACTTTCAGGAACATCTCCAGGTTGGTTACTTTCGCCTTTATTTTTTGCATTTCCAAAAGTACCCTTACCACCACCAGATTTGTTATTACTGTGGTCTTGGTTTGGCGAAACTGGAGTTTCAGCTACTACATCTTTGACATTTATTCCACCGTTTAGAGCTAAGTTTCGAATAACTATTTTGCCGTCATCAGTAACGATTACGTATTTCATGAACTGTTCAAAAAACTTACGATCTTCAGGTTTAAGTTTGGCGTCATCAAAGTTTGCGCCCAGGTTAAATCCACTCAAAACTCTGTCAACAGGCATAGTTGAAAATGATATTCCAGCCACACCCTTTTCATCTCGCTTAAATGAAATTTCGGTTGCATTTCCTCCAACAACAGCAAAATTACTTTTGTTTGGTTCTACAAATCCAAGTTGGTTACATACATAATCAACACGCTTTGCAACACTGTCGTTGTTTTTCTTTATAGTGTCTACTGCTGACTGAAATCCTGGAATTGTTAGAGTATCAGGAGCTTTTCTATTGTCACGAATGTTGTAAACTTCCGACATAACGGCAGCAACACGGACATCACTTCCAGTTTGTTTCTGCATTGCCTCAGCTGCTTTGTTAGTTGGCAATAATTCGCCGTCTTTCTTATCCAAAGATGGAAAAATTGATGAGCGATCTGCAAATAAATTGTCAGCCAAATTTGCTGTCAAATCGTAATTGCCTGCACATGCATTTGCGGCTTTTTTACTGTTCGGTGAAGAAATAGTTGAACCCGATGCACGAAGTGACGAACCATCCTGATTCCCACCACCACAAGCGGCAAGTATTAATCCACCAGTTAAAAGTAGCCCAGTAGTAGTTCTTGAAAATCTACCTCTGCGACTTGACTCAGTAGTATTGTTAATTGCGTCGTCAATTCCCTCTGCTTCAACTGTATAATCAAATGCTACAATTCCTGCTTGCTCACGCTTGGAACTATCGCCTTCCATAAAGCCAAGAAATTGATGACCGGCACCTGCTTGCCCCATCTCAGCAAAACGTTCTGTTGTTTGCTTGACAATAGTGTCATCTATATGTGGAAAATCTCCATCTAGTATTGCTGCGTTTATCCTTAAGAATTCACTCATAATAATAGCTCCTTATCCTTTCTTTCCAGCACCATGCGATGCTACTAAATTCATTTGAACATCTACTTGTGGCACGCCAGTTTTTTCAAACACATTTGCTACAGCGCTTGTAACATATTGGTCAAAACATTGAGCCATACGTGTTTCAACATCATTTTGGGCAGTTTTCTGAATCTCGCCTGCATTCTGATTGGAATTTACGCCCTGGGCTAAAACGTCCTTAATTGCGGTAGCGCCACAGATTTTTGCAACTTTACCAGCATCAATAGACACAGCTTCAGTTGGTTTTGGTTCGTGCTCAAAACCACCACCTGCGTAATAACCACCACCGGCAATCATTCCTGCGGCTACAAGTCCACTAATTCCTGCAATCACTTTTCCCATAAATCTTATTCCTCCTGAGGAATTAATTGATTATCCACCGTGCCACTCCGTCTCGGTGGAGTCTTCACGTATGTACACCATTGTACAACATGCTTTAGCTATTGTCAATACTTTTTATAACAATCCAGCACTTTGTGCAAACTGCTAATGTTAGCGACGAATTCTGCTTAATTTGGATAACTGATCTCTAAGTGAATTTAACCAACGACCTTGGTCAGTTGAAAGCTTTATATGGAGAGCCCCACTCGATTTAATCGCATCATCTATTAAATCTTGCTGTATTGAGGCTAGATGAGTATAAGTGTCTCTATATTTCTTTTCTTTTTTTCCACCTAGATAAATCCCAGTAGTACCGAAAGTAAATCTATCTGATTCTTCTGGAAGCTTAATGTCCCATGGGTTTGTAAGCTCAACTGCAGTTATGTCATTGCCTTTACGAGCTAAATCTTGTAATGACCGTTTCCAACCTACACTTTTTTCCAATGTGTCAACATTACTGCGAAAATCAGAAGCTACAATCACAACATTTTTCACTGCAGTTTTGGCAACAGCCTTTAACCCTTCGCTAAGTGGGCGCTCTACCATTGGCTGTTCTGGTCTGTCAAGCATAAGTTTGGCAATTCCACTACCAGCATGTCTAATATGCTGTCGTCCACGTGATGGTTTTTGCTGCCAAATGCCACCTTCATGTATTGCCACAACTGCACTTGGTATGCTTTGTCTATCAGCTAGAGTTAGAAGCGTCATTACTGCAGAAGCTGCAAGATCACGTTCAGAAAAATGTCCACCATTTGCCTCGTGTCTTTTCTGAAACATATCCGTCACAACCCAAAGCGTTGGCGTTATTTCGTCGTAGTGTTGGCGAACCATCAAAGTACCATCTGCTTGACGAGCTGATGCACGCCAGTCTACATGCTTAGATTCATCACCAGGCTGATATGGTCTTATACCGTCTACCTCAATACCTTGTCCCAGATGTGATGAAACAGTTTCTCCAATTAATGACCCAGCAAGCATTCGAGTTCTATGAGGTATTAATGCATTTACAGCATCTATACTTCGACCTGGATGATGTGGGTCAAATACTGGTTGTATTTCTGAATATATTGCAGTGCTCATTTAGAATCTCTTAATTTTATGCGTGGTGTATTGCCGCAGCTACAACATCGCTTGCAGAAATACCATTGTCTTCTGCATCATGTGTGACTTGAATTCTATGAGGTAATACAAATTTAGCAGCTAAATCAATATCACGGTCTCTTACCATTACTCTTCCATCCAATAGTGCTTGGGTTTTTGCAATATCTAGAATGTGACTAAAGGGTCGTTCACCACCTAACACGCTTTGAGTTAACTCTATTTTGCCAATTCCCCTAGTATAATCGATAATTCGGTTCGCACGATCATACATTTCATTGGTGTCAGGTATTGTTTCAACAACAGCTTTAGCGTGCAGAATAGCATTTGCATCAGTAACCTGTTCAGGAACATAACCTCTTAAAGTTAAGGCACGAATGCTAATTCTGTCTTGAGCTGTCAACGCTTTTAAGCTAATTCCAATTGCAAAACGGTCTAAATTTGCTTTAGTTAGTGGATTTGTGCCTTCACCAATTTCGTCTGGGTTCTGTGTCGCAAAAACATTAAATGGTTTTGGTAATTCTAATGTTGTATTACCGATGGTCATTTGTTTTTCTTGCATAGCTTCAAGTAATGCTGATTGAGAACGAGGTGCTGTTCGACTTATTTCATCAAATAACACTACATTAGCCATAAGTGGCCCAGGACGAAGACTAAATTCACCTGTACTTGGATTATAGACTTCATGTCCAGTTATGTCAGATGGCAACAAGTCCTGAGTACCTTGAACGCGTCTAAATGAACCACCTATCATAGACGCTGTTGCATTAGCTATTGTGGTTTTACCTAGTCCTGGCTCGCTGTTGAATAAAACTGCATCACCAAGAATTACGGCACCAATTAACATGTTCCTGTCATACTCTTCCATGTGCACAGAACGTACTAATTCTGCCTGTAATAAATCAGTTGTTGTAACTGCTTGTTTAATGTGTTGCTCTGCTGTCATCATGATATTTCTCCTTTAAACTTTCTTAATGGCCATTTGCCAGTTAACTCTTGCAATTCCTGCCGCAAGTAGAATTACACCAACACCATCAGCGATTTGCCAGTCTCGTTCAGTTTTGTTGGTGGTCGTGTTGTGTATTGTTTCCTGAATTGCAGATTCTATCTTACTCTCGTTGTTTGCGACTGTTACATTACCTGCCTTTATTGCGCCAAACAATTCAGGCTGAATTGCAGAATCGACATTTTGGCCGGCTTTTTTATAAGTTCCACCAGGAGTACCAGTTACAATTACTTTCAAATCTACGTTGTTGTTATCAACGACGTTCTTAATGTCCTGTTTCGAGGAATCAACAGTTCCGTCAGTAATAACAACTACCGATCCATCCCGAATTGTTTTATTGTCTTTACCTACATGACCAGGTAGTTGATCAATGCTCAACTGTAACGCTTCTGCCAGTTGTCCACCATTTGAGTTAACCGTACGAGCAGTTTGATTGTTTATGCCTAGATTTTCATGTTTTGCCAATGGCAAGCGTGTTTTGATCGTTGAAGCAAATTCTACTAATCCTACATTTCCGTTAAAATTAGTTGCCTGCAAACCCTTAACTGAAGCCTGGAGCCTTGAATCATTCGTGCTTCCAAGGTCTTTTGTATCCATACTAGATGAAGTATCGAGAAGTACTATAGTGTTAGCTCCTGAATCAGCCGAAGAAGTTTCGTAAGTTAGGTGTCCTGTTTGAGATCCGACGAGCATACCTAGTCCTGCCAAAGCCATAAGGCCACCAGCAAGTCTGTTTGGTCGACCAATCATTCTAGCATCAGCAACCTTACCATCTACTGCAATAATTGTTTGCTCTAGTAGCTCAGGGTTAGTGCTGTGAACAGCAAAAGCTTCACTCGATTGACCATGGCGACGCCAAGTCATAAGTGCTGCAGCTGATGCTGTAGCAAGGCTGCCAACCAAAGCAACGGGCGTCTCTATAGACGGCAAGTGCTGAACTTGTTCGAACATTTCTTGAACTACTGGTAAGTTTGGCATATCAGCACTATATTACATTATAAGTGTGTTTTTGTCAACTATATTTTACTTGTAGTAGATTTAAGGAACTCTCAGATTTCTGAGGTCGAGTTAGCATCCTTTGGAGTTTGTAATTTAGATTTGTCGAATTCAAATCCGAAAGTACTTCCTTTGCCCTCTTCACTTTTCAACACAATGCTACCACCCTGGGCTACAATCACTTTTTTAGCCATAAAGAGTCCTAGACCGGTTCCGTCTGGACGAGATTTTTTGGCATTTGCAGCTCGGTAAAACTTGGTAAATAGGTGATGGAGTTCTGCTTTTGGTACTCCTATACCGTTGTCAGATACCGTGTATTCTATCTTGTTATCTGTTTCTTTGAGCTCAACTTCAATTTTGCCACCTTTGGGTGTGTAATAGATGGCGTTATCCATAAAATTCATAATTACTTGGCGAATCTTGGTTTCATCCAGCATATAAGTTGGGAAATTTTCTGGTTTGTTGAAATTCAATTCAAGACCTTTTGCTGTTGCAGTAATCTTGAGTTGTGTTGATTCGCCTTCTATAACATCTGCAAGATTAGTTGCAACTGCATCGATGATAAATTTACCGGTGCGCAGTCGAGATACATTCAATAGATCAGCTATCAGGTAAACCATACGCTGACTACTAACAAATGCCTGGTTGAGAAGTTTGTGTTGCATTTCACTTACATCTCCAGCGTCTCCTTCTAGCACCATGCTCAAATAGCCCTTAACGCTTGTTAATGGAGTCCGAAGCTGGTGAGAAGCCATGCTGATGAACTCATCTTTAGTTTCGTCTAACTGTTTAAGTTTTTCGTTGGTAGTACGTAGTTGTCTGGTAGCGGTTTCGATCTTTTCTTGCAGAGTTTCATTGAATTTTTGTATTTCTTCGAACTTTAGAGCGTTTTCTATAGCTATGACTAATTCGTTTGCGATAATTCGTAATATATCTTCATCTTGTTTGGAATAGATGTTACCGCTCTTTTTAGGACCTAATACTAAGTAGCCAATTCCTTCTACGTCTAACTTTACGGTAGAAACAAGTCTAGCCAGAACACTTACATCATATTTAGAAAGGACATCTTTCAAATCTGCCTGCTCCTCCCCAAGTTCATCTGTTATAAGTACTCTGTGATGGATTTTGGGAGTTAAGTCATGTAGTACTTTGGCATCTTCTGTACTAAATTGTTTGCTTTTGGTTCCAATTGTTCTGGCAGGGTAATATGCTGACTCGCGTATTGTAAATACACAATAATCAGCCTTTATATTGGATTCAATCAAATCAGATATATCTTTTAAGAGTGGCTCCAAATCAACCCGAGAAACCAGAATTTTATTTAACTGATCTAGAAGTTCCTGTGGGTCATAAGCATCTTGATAAAATATCTTGGTAGTTATACGTGCAAAAAAGCTTTTAATTGATGGGTACAGTACTGCTGTGAATATTGCTAATGTAACGTAAAAAATTATTTGTACTTTTTTTGATAAGCCTTCAAAATTAAATGAAGATGAGATGAGATAAATTACTACACCGTAGACAAAGCCAATAAATCCCAATGACAAAACGTACGCAACAGATCTTGCGACAGCTGCTCTAATATCAAACAGCTTTTTAGCTATAATTCCATACACAAACAAACTAGAAAAAACAATTGAATAAAGTGGGCTCAGAGTTACAAACAGATTTATTTTAAATAATACTGGGACAATGAAATTACCGACCGGTACGAGAGTATATAAAAGCACGGTACCAGCCAGAAAATACTGAAGTTGTGCTTTTTCTACTCCTTTCGACCGGACGTATCGCCTAATAAGTAGAAATATTCCCCCAACAGCAAAAATCAATGCATGAGGCAAGAATAAGACCATTCCTGGTCCGGGTATTGGCGAGCCATTTTTGAAATCTTTGAAAAGAAAAGGCGAAAGAGCAATTAATGCAGTCATAATCGAGTAAATAATTGCGAATATATATCTTTTCGATTTAAGTACTTTGTGATCGTTATACGGGAATACTTTTACTAACAGGAAAAAAAATGTATTTTGCAGAACGACAAAAAACATTATTGGCCGAAACCATGCGAGTGTCTGGGCATCGTTATTGGTGTGTAGTGAGACGTAAGTTGAAGCAGACCATCCAATGAGTGAAAAAGCCATACCAACGAACAATATATTGGTAAAATTTTTATTATTTTTTAGAATAACAGTCAACGCAATCAAAAAAGTAGTTATCGTACCTATAAGTAGAGCAGTTATTTCAATCATTTAACTTATTCCACCCAATTTTCAATATATTACCTAAATCTACTTACTCATTAATTTTTCAATCATTTTTTGCCGCAATTGTGGTGTGTCATCGTTGTTTGGTTCAATTCCAAGTATTTCATTAAACTTAAGCAATTTTCGCTTGCTTGGCATATCTTCATTTAAGGCAATCCGTTTAATTATATACGCAGCTAATCCACATACAATACTTACGGTACCGAATAAATGAGGACGGGAAACTAAATTAGTGCCTATCTCTGAGAGAGATAGTAGATTCCTATACGACACACTTTCAACACCAACAATTGCCATCGCATAACGAGCCTTATCTTTTTCGGTCATTTTCTTATTAAGTAAATCGTCTGTTACGTCGCCAAGTAGTCCGTGAAAAATATCTGAATTCGGATTCAAGTCAAATCTCTCAATATCAACCAAAATACTATCTTCTAGACTTGTCAGCATCACAACTGGAATCTTTGCTTTTTTTGCAGCTAATCTTATTCTGACCTTCATAGAAAAATCGTCAACAACGTCAAAAATTATATTCAGATTGTTTTTGCCACCGATAAAATCACTTACATTTTCCGATGTCAGACCTTTTTCAAATATTTCTACATTTGCATATGGATTAATCTCATATATTTCTTGGGCAGTAACTTGCGTTTTTGCAATGTTAACACTCGGTAATCCAACTCTAACTCTATTTAAATTAGTGGTTTCAAATATATCCGTATCCGCTATTTTGATATTTTTTGATGCACCAGCGTAGACTAAAGATAATGCAATTCCATTTCCAAACGAAAGGCCAGCAATACCAGAACTAAAATTTCCTAGAGTAATTTGCTCTTCTCGAGTTAAAAGGTTATTAGTTCTATTTGTTCTGAGCAGGTTCAATTCTTTCTCATTAACAGAGTGAAGTAAAATCCCAGACCATGGAAAATAAATATAATTGCCTTTTAGTAATGCATTTTTCCCAAATCTATTTTTTTTGAAGTCTTTTAGCTTTTTTTTAAATTCAGGCTTCCCAATTAATTTGGCATTATTAATTTCGAACAATTCGTTAATCTGTGATTCGTAAATATCTTTTATTTGCCAAATTTTATTATTATTTTTTAGTGCTGCAAGACCTTCCTCAGTGTAGGTTCCCTCGTTAAGTATAATTGGTGTTTTCATATTTCTAATTTCCTTTTTCATTCTTTATAACCCACTTTTGTTTAGTGCCGGGCTTAAAATGAGTCGAGTTTTCATATTTCCATAATTTTATAACAGGTTGCGCAACTTCACCCATAGTATTATGCACTTCTCTGTATTCAGAACTTTCTTCTAATAAAGATTTATGCACATCTGCTTTGACTAAATTACTTATATTTTTGGATTCTTCGACTCCGTGAGACAACTCCACGTGAATAAATAGCTCTTGCCTACCTTCTGCATTGTAATCTGATAGCATTGTAAACTTACCAGTTAGGAATTCCTGCAACTCATCTGACTGCAAAGCTCTTCTCACCATGTCTGGATAAATTAGAAATGCATAGTAGCTCACACTAAAGTCATTTCTCTCATATATGTAAACAAATGGCAAATTCCAGGTTACCCCACTCATATTTGACTCATTTAACAACTTTTCAACGTTAATTCCTGAGTTTTTCAGTGTTTGATGGACTTTATTACGACTAATTACGCCACCATAGTCCTTTAGGTCATACCTTAAAAGAGGCAGACCACTATAGGCAGAGCAAAATAAACTGTGTGATTCTTCTTCAAAAAAGAATAAATTTGGGTCGAATTGTGCAAATGTAGCCTGTCTTTTTGATTCAGGAAAGAGTAAATCAAGTTTATGTTCATGAACTAAGGTACGTCTGATTAAAATTGATTCTGGAGTTTCGTGCGCCATTGTTCCCAAATCTACGGTACCGTAATGATTTAATGATTGAAGAAGTGGCTTTGTGGGTTCTGTTACTTTAAATATATAGTCTCTGAATTTTTCAGTAAATGCTTCTGCAGAAAAAACAAAACCTACTTTTAGTTTTTTCCAATCGATACCCTGCCTCATACCATCGTCTAATATGTCTTTTAGGAATGGGGCATAAGCTCCTATGATTATTTGGTCAAAGCTATCTCCAAGCTGCACAATAGCGCTTAATACTTCTTGTTTGTGAATTCCGGGGGTAATAATACTAAGATCGTAACCTTTATCAGAAACGATTTTAAGTGCCTCGTATGTAAATAATCCTCCTATCCAAGCACCCATAGGGAATGCAACTATATATAGCGTAGTTTTATTTTGAATTTGAAAATTGTTTCTTAAATATAATTCTGCAGAAATTGCATACTGTTCGTCTTGTAAGTGTTCCCTTGGGAAATAATATGGCTTTCCTGTCGAACCTGAAGTAGTCGAAATCACCCATCTACCATGACCAAATTCACCACCCCAACAAAGCATCTCTTTTGGATACTCCCTAAGGTAGTTGTCTTTGTTTATGGGAGGGATGTTTTTGAAATCTTTTATAGATTTAACACTTCGTGGTGAAAAATCGTGTTTTTTTAGAAAGTCTTTATATGCGGGCACTTCTCTGGACATTGCGTGGAATAATGCTAGTGCTCTTTGTTGACCTCTTCTAAAAAATACATTTTCATCAGTAGAATTAAGTTTTTTATGTAATAACTCTGCATTTTTATATCCCCTTGGTAAAAGTAAGTTATTCATTGTGTATTTGCCTTTTCTATATTGTAACAGATTGTGGTGAAAAATTAGTTGCAATTTATTTGTTGTTATGGTTTACTATTCAGGTTATTCAAATTAAAATAAAAAAATGTCATTTATAGCAAACCGATTACAATTCTTCGATAGTAGCGATTTTCAAGATGCTATCAAAAAACAGATGGAACTTGTTGACCCTATTGATTTGAGTATTGGCTTACCGGAGGAACTTACTGCAGAACACGTAAAAGCAGCAGGTATAAAAGCAATCCAAGATGACCATACGGTATACACTCCTGCAAACGGATTGCCTGAGCTTCGCGATATAATCCAAAAAAAGCTCGCTGACGAAAACCAACTACTTCCGATAGCAAATCATGTAACTATTGTTCCCGGACTGACAACAGGCCAGATGCTTGTATACTTAGCTGTTCTTGACCCAGGTGATGAAGTTATAGTTTTCGACCCGTATTATCCTCCCTACCCACACCTTGCAAGTATGGTTGGTGGTCATGTTGTTTATGTATCTACTTTACCTGATTTTCAACCAGACTTACCAGCAATAGAAGCAAGTATAACTAACAGAACTAAAATGATTGTGGTAAATAGCCCTAACAATCCGTCGGGTGCCGTTTATCCAGAGTCTACACTCAGAAAAATAGCGTCAATTGCACAAGAACACAATTTGTTAGTAGTGTCTGACGAAATATATGAACATTTTGTACATGAGGGAAAACATTTTAGTATTGGTAGTATTTATCCAAATACACTTACGCTAAATGGTTTTTCAAAAGAATTTGCAATGACTGGTTGGCGCATTGGATACATAGCTGGGCCAAGAGAAATTATAGATGCAATAAATGAGCTCCAGCAATACACCATTATGTCGTCTTCTTCGATAGCCCAACACGCAGCAATTGCTGCTATGAAAAATCGACCTCACATAAATGGCAAATACAAAACCAAAAGAGATTATTTAGTAAAAGAACTTTCCGAAATGGGATTGGAAGTTTATGGGGCTCAGGGTGCTTTTTATGTATTTTTCAAAGCTCCAAATGACATGACGGATCTGGAGTTTGTGGATTTAGCATCTCAGCACAATTTGATACTGGTACCAGGTAGAGCATTTTCAAGACTCCACGGTTTTGTAAGACTTTCTTATGGAGCAGACATGAAAACGCTTGAAGCAGGAATAAAAGCGCTTAAAGCTGTAATGAGCAACTTGCAATAATTTTTAAAAGTTGTAGCTATCAAGAATTGGAAGTAGTTCGGGTAGGCTGCTTACAATTATATCTGGATTTTGGTTTTTGTTTAAAGGAACGTCATCTTTGAATTTACCTTGCCTTACTTGAATTGTGGTTGCGCCAATTATATTTCCAATTTCGATTTCGGAGCTTAATTTGTCACCTACAATGAGTGTTTTAGACGGTGACGATGAATCAACAAAACGCAAAAAATGATCTGGGTGTTTTTCAGTTCCAACAAACAATATATCTTTAAAATACGGTTCAACTTTTAGGCGCTTAACTGCGTCGTGCATGTCGTTCGCGCCTTTGCCCACTAAGTACAAAGTAGCATTTCTTAGTTTTAGGTATTTCATTACGTCCTGGGCACCTACTATAAGCTCGCCACTTTCAGGATCATACAACGTTTGTTTCCAGTCAAAAATAATAGAATATATCATGGTTTCTCCTTTTTTACCTGACACTTACAGCTGTGTTGATACTGGCCGTTGATGCGTGAATTAGTTGTGTACCTTCGCACCCAGTAGCTTTTATACCCAGTAATTTACCTTCTCCATATGCAAAATACGGCGTCAAACGCACTCTGGCCTGAATGGTAGTAGTTTCCTCACCATCTTCATATTGCATTGGATATTTTATCCCTTCTTCAAACGCCTGAATCACATAGAGCCTATTTTCAGAATCGCCGGTTGCCCTGCTTAAGACATCATTAGCTTTTTCGCGAGAAACTTTATGTAAAAAACTTACCCCTTCTGACCAAGAACTATCAGCACTAAATCCTGATGGCTTCAATACAAACTTCCGTTTCGAACTAGACAACCCAGATATGTTGACTGATTTTTCAAGTCCATTTGGTAAGCCCAAAACAAAATGCTGTTCTTCGCCTACAATCCATGTGGGTGGGATAGTTGCTCGCAATAAATCAAATCCAGCATTCCCAAGTGCCTGGCGATAAAATTCCTCAAATCGATTATCCCAAACAAATGCTAAAATAGCTTTTTCTTCAAACTGTGGAGTAATACTTGGAAATGTTTCGAAATCAGTATCTGGTCTGTCGTAAAGTGCCTTCACGTCTGGATCTGAAAGATATTCCACAAGATAATGTGCCCGGTAGATAGCTTCCGACTTAGATTGATAATCGATATGGGACGCACTCCAATCTCGCTGATTACCACTAAAAACTTTGTCTGCTAGATATGCAAGCTGGCCTGCGAATGCTTTTGTTTTATTTGTGTATACAATCTGCCCACTTTCGGGAGTCGTTTGCTCAATATGTCTAGCGAGCTCTGTTGTATCGGCAATCGTATCAAATCCTGCCTCGACATAACCTCTGTTTAATACGTCTGCTAAAGCTAGCCCAAAGACAGAAGTTTCAATTTCGCAAATGACAAAACCATCTTGAGTAATAATCAGATCCGGACGTAAAAATAGATAATTCGGAGTTTTTACATTCTGGAAAACCTCCGGCTTCCCTCTATCTAAGAGTTCGTGAACGTCTTGGTTTGTTTCGTATAATTCGGTAGTAGCATCGATTAAACTGCAGACTTCTTGTCCAATACGACCCAGGACACGAGCTTCTGGTTTACTAATATAGAAAGGTTCGGGTGAGATTCTGAAGGGTAACATATCAGTGGATGCGTATTCTGGAGAACGAGCGTGATAGAACTGATGCCCATCAGCCATTTGCTCTAATACTTCTCTCATGGATGTATCCTTTAAATTCCCACTATTATTCACGATTACAGTGGAAAGTATCGAATTATATTCTCAATTTAGTTAAAAAACAACAGTTAAGGGCTAACCTCTTTTAAATTGCTGATAATACTGTGATAGCTTAATATAATATTGTGAGAAAAATTGTACTAGTAGAAGATGACATAATGTTGGCAGAAATATACCAGACGCGTCTGAATTTAGCCGGCTTTAACTGTTTGGTAGCCCACGATGGTGTTACTGGGCTAAAATTGATTGAAGCCGAATTACCCGATCTATCACTGTTGGATTTAATGCTACCTGAAATGTCTGGTGATGAAATTTTACGAAAAATGCGTGAATCAAAATGGGGTAAAGACTTAAAGGCAATATTTTTGACAAACATAAGCGAATCAGAAGCACCAGACGGTGTACATGATTTAAAATTTGAAAGATACGTCGTAAAAGCCGAACTTGAAAACAATCAATTAGTGGAAATCGTAAATCAGACTTTGGAGTCTGATAAACAAAGAGTAAAATAGCAGTTATGGCTAAAGTTGCAATCATAGAAGACGACCAAGCAATATCGCAGATGTATCGAATAAAATTCGAAGCAGAAGATTATGAGGTGGAGACTGCTGATAATGGCAAATTAGGTTTAGAGCTAGCTGAAAAGATGAAGCCAGATATAATTTTGCTTGACCTCATGATGCCAGAAATGACCGGAGACCAAATGCTGATTGCATTACGCAAAACAGATTGGGGCAAAAACATACCGGTGATTATCCTGACAAATATGGGAGAACAAGAAGCACCCCCGATACTAAGAGAGCTTGGAGTAAAACGATTTATCTTAAAAGCCGAAATGACACCACGCCAGGTAGCCGAAATGGTCAAAGCAGAACTGGCTAAAAAGTAGAAGCACACGGGATATTTTTTGGCATCGTCAAAAAAAACGTCAATATTCTGACACTCAAGTGAAGTAACATGTTTCTACTGATATACTGAGGTAATGAAAATTGCTATTTTGGGGTTTGCCAAGGAGGGTCAATCTGCATTTGAATATTGGAACAGTGAAGAAAATGATATCACCATTTGCGATGCTAACACCAAACTTGAGATTCCGGCTGGTGCAAAATCACAATTAGGTCCAGAGTATCTAAAAAACTTAGGTGGATTTGATTTAATAGTACGCACACCTGCTCTTCATCCAAAATACATCTTAGAAGCAAATCCAAACAATATCGATTTATTAGATCAAGTTACTTCTGTAACAAATGAATTTTTCAAAGTTTGCCCGACCAAAAATATAATCGGCATAACTGGAACCAAGGGGAAAGGCACTACTAGTACACTTATAACTAAAATGCTTGAAGCTGATGGTAAAAGAGTACATTTAGGTGGAAACATAGGCTTACCAGCGCTTGAATTGTTAAAAAACGATATTCGACCTGATGACTGGGTAGTTTTGGAATTATCTAGTTTTCAACTGTTTGATTTAAAAACATCTCCACATATTGCGATTTGTTTAATGGTTGTTTCTGAGCATTTAGATTGGCACGCAGACATTGAAGAATATATTGACGCTAAACAACAGCTTTTCATGAACCAAACTGTATATGATATTGCAATATATTATGCAGATAACGAGAATTCCGAAGCTATTGCCTATGCGTCTGTTGGTAAGATAATCCCATACTACGATGAACCTGGTGCTATAGTAAAAGGCGATTCTGTCATGATCGAGGGGATAGAAATTTGCAAAACAAAAGATATAAAACTACTCGGTAAACATAACTGGCAAAATGTCTGCGCTGCAATTACAGCAGTTTGGCAAGTGACTCAAAATACTGAAGCAATGCAATCTGTAATAAAAAACTTCACCGGGCTTGAGCATCGTCTAGAATTTGTTAGAGAGATAGATAGGGTTAGATATTTTGATGATTCTTTTGGAACAACACCGGAAACAGCAATCGTGGCTATAGAGGCATTTACGGAACCAAAAATAGTTATATTGGGTGGTTCTGATAAAGGTTCTGATTATTCCGATTTAGTACAGGTTGTTGCTAAAAATAATGTAGCGTTTGTCGTTACTATTGGCAAAATGGGGAAAGTGATATCGGATCTTCTTCGCAATAATGGTTTTGATAAAATAGTCGAAGGTGGAGAATCCATGGATGAAATTGTCAAACATTCAAAAGAATTATCTACACCCGGAGACGTCGTTTTACTTTCAACCGGTTGTGCTAGTTTTGGATTATTTGAAAACTACAAGGACCGTGGAGAAAAGTTTAAACAATCCGTTTTAGCACTTTAGTAAGTTGATCAATTACAGGTTTTTCTGGCTGTAACACAACAGCACGGCCCATAACAACTTCATTCATAATGCCTTCAATCCAATGAAAGTGCGTGCAGCCAAGTACAATTACATCCGCCCCCTGCATACACACAGTTTCAATTTCATCGTGAATAAATTCCTTGTCAATTTGATTAGTTTCTACAAGTTTTGCCCATTCGCTGCAGTCTGGCTCTAGAACTTCTATGTTGTTTGCATATGTTGATTTTAAGTAATTATATCTACTGCTTGCTAATGTTGCTGGAGTAGCACAAATAGCAATTTTGCCAGTTTTTGTCATCTCTGCAGCAGGCTTTACCATCGGCTCCATACCTACAAGTGGTATAGTAATTTCTTGTCGTAATTTTTCAATAATTGTTGTCGTAACAGTATTGCATGCAATAACAATAACTTTGCATCCGTTTTCGACAAGACCATTTAATATAGGTAGCACGAGTTTGTGAAGCTGTTCTGGCGTTTTTGTGCCATAAGGTATATTCTCATGATCTTCAACATAAACTACCTCATGCCCCGGCAAAGATTTTTTAATAGCGTTTACGACTGATTGACCACCAACGCCTGAATCAAAAACTCCTATTTTCAAGAGATTGCCTTTGAGTATTTTTGAGCAGCGCGTATGACATTGTCAAAAAGTGCGCAAACAGCCAATGGCCAAAGTCCGTCTGTTTCTGGAGTGATTTTAATTTCTGGTAATTGACGTACAGCTTGAGAAATATCTCCTACATGACCGTATTGGTCAGTATTAAGACCTACATCTATGATCACTATATTTGGCTTGATCATTGCTGGTTTTATAAAATCAGGCACATTTGAGGCAGTGACTAATACATCTGCATTTGATATAAGTTCTGTAAAATTTTGTGCATTATTATTAGTTACTTGAACTAATAAACCAGAGTCTTGCCATCTTTTAAATAGTGGAAAACAAATCGAATTGTCTTGGCCAACAATTACAATATTTTTACCTTTAAGATCAATGTTATACCCAGCAAGCAACCAGTCTATCGATAATGGAACAGTCGCATCAAAATTTGAATTTTCAGCCAAACCAGAGACTTCTTTTCGTATATCAATTGCATTAAATACTTCCGTTGTATCTGTGTTTTGACCAATGGGATAATACACATATATGCCATTTATTGTAGCGTCAGCATTTAACTTCGAAATTGTGTCCAAAGTCATGTCCTGACTTACGTTAATAGTTTCAATCTCAATTAAAATATCGTCGGCTTGTTTTTTGCATAACTTTATAAAATTATTGAATTCTTCAGTCCTATTAGTGTGTAAAATAACCAGCTTTGGAACTAGGTTGTAGGATTGACGAAGAGTCCTTAACTGTTTGGCTTGTCGTTCACTTATATATTCGACTAACTCTAGACCGTTCAAAAGTTTCATTCACTAAAGTATATATCAACTTAAACAATAATTTTATTGCTCAATTAATGTTATTACATCTACCAACACATATTATTAACATATGTATAATAGCTTTATCTTAAAGTAACTTGGCATAGCATCATTAATTTACAATTTGATGATACAAAACATTACCGATGTGACTGATGAAATCTGGTACATGTTTTATAAAACAAAGAATGATTTTTAGATTTATTTAGTTGGTCACAGAACCACAGTTTGTGGCAGCACGAAGACAACGCGACATATCAGCTTCGAAAGCGGCTGGTTGCCATCCGAAATTAAAGTCGCCATGGCCACAATATGGACTAGTACATGATAATGTAGTAACCGCAGGATCGGGTCTAATTGACCAAACTACATCAAGAATGACTGCAGGAATATGGTAAGGTGTGCTGGATGGGCAAGTGCCGTCACCTTTACTTTGTCCATCTGATCCTAGCTCAGATGTATAGTCTGTAAAAGGCGGTAATATTTTGCCACTCCAACAATCATTCATTTTAATATGTAACGTCAAATCTTCGCCACTTGCACATTGTGGTACTGTGACTTGTTTTGGATGACTTGAGCCACTACCACAGCCCCAGTAAGAGATGGTATCTGACTGAGGAGTTGTGGCATGAGGATTTCCAGCTGTTGCCTGAAAACCGGGTGGGAAAGTATGGGTTTGATTTGTTCCTTGATAATAAGCTCTTAGCAAGCTGGGCACCTGCGGTACGTTGTTCACAAGTAGGGTTGGATGCCAGTAAGCGGCAGTGTCACCAGCATTACCACAAGTTGTTTGTGTACCACTCAGCGTCTTTGGATCGGCCGTTACACCCTTCAATCCATAGAAATCATGGCTATGAGAAAGACCTGGTTGATTAGGTTTAACTATTGGATCATCTGGGGCAGTGTGATCAAATGTACATTTTATAATAAATTCACCTGAAGAATTTTGCACTCCAATACTAAGACAGTTTGGCGGAATGCCAACTTTATCAAGGGGACAATAGCCATTCGGAGGTGGTATGTTAGCCTGGCCAAATTGTAATGCGCTCCTACTACTCGCAGAACTATCAGCAATAATCTTAGCTGGGTTTTGAATTATCCCCGATTCTGCCTCAATTTTTAAGCTTTGTGTCGCCCCAAGAGCGTTTATCAACAAGTAGGCACCGATGCTCGCAAATACGACAGCAAAAACTGCAATTAACGATACTTTATACGCTGGTTTCTTGACTGTTTTCTTGATTGGTTTCTTCATTTCGGACTTAACTCGCCAAAAAGCATTAGATCTTTCGGAATCATTATAGCAAGTCAATGCCTAAACTAGTAATTGAATACATGGAATTACAGTTGCACTGGGTGAGGGATAAATCCAGTTAGTTTGAGAGCTGTAGTAGTTATTTTGTAGTTTGTAGAATAGCTATCTAGAGGGCTAAAACAATATGCTTTCAAAACGTAAGCCTTGCGGGAATACTTACGAGATGAGATCAATTGCCAACTGCCTAAAGCCTGCCTGATATGCCGCGCCCCACATAACCTTACCTTGGAAGTAGAATGAATTGCCAGAGCTACTATCAATAACTACAGGAAATTCTGCCGACGACCAATGTTTTGGTGGTAGTGATGTTTTAATCCATTCAGAAACGCTTAGCGATACGCCATTACAAATAAATATAGGGAATACCCAATATCCTCCAAAAATTCCGGCAGGCAAAAAATTATTTCTATGTTTTTTCGAATATTGATAAATCTGAGCAGAAATTGATTTTATAATTTCTGGTGATATATCATTAACTTCCTTCACAACACAAAAATAGTCGTTAATTCCAAACTTAGTGAACTCCAACTTTGAAAGATGTCCAACAATATCAAATTTGTACTCGCCAAAATCTACATTTTCTTTTAACGAAAACCCTTTGTTGCTAAGATTCGTACTTATACTTTGCCTAAAATTCCTGGACATTTTGCAATAATAACATACAAGAACGGTATGTACTAAGAACTGGTGATTAGATGGAAACTGAAAATGCTATTTCAATCGAAATTAATGACTGTGAGCTTTAGGCGACTGTGGTTTATTCATAATTCTTAGCATCTTTGGGCCTCCAGTCTTTAGAAATCGCCATACCAGTGCTGTACTTAATAATAAGAAGAAAATGTTCAATAAAGTGGTGTAATTAAATGAAATACTTGGCTCAAGCACTTTTGCGTTATGAATGGTTGGCGTAATCCGTAGTAGCCAAAAAATCAATTCAACTAAATATCCAGCTATCGCCATAGCAATATAAAAAGTGGTAAATAGAAAAGCTGCCATTTTTAGACCATAATACTTTTTATAAATACGAAGTATCGGGAATACAATAAGGTCGGCAAATATAAAGGCAACAACACCACCGAAACTCATACCCCCATTCCATAGCACTGCTGCCAACGGAACGTTTCCAATACTACAGACGAATGATGCTACGGCAATTATAGGACCAATTAATGGACCCCAAATAGCCGACAATAGAGGGTGTGATGTAAAAAAAAGCTTTTCAAAAACTGAAGCGGGAATCCATGCTGCAACAGCTCCTGCAATCAGCAGACCAAGTACAATATCAAACCAAACACTTGCCCAATCCATAACATAGAAATGGCTTACAGATGTTATACCTTCGGATGATCTGAGTTTGCCAATTATAGAATTATTACCTTTTATAGCCATGTCATCCATCATGGCATGACCTTCCATCTTGCCTTGTAAGCCCTTTTCGGCTTGTTTAGTAGCAATATCAATCATCTTTGGTGAAAGATATCGTCGGAATAGCATAGCCAATACCACAATCATGATTGGACCACCAGTAAACTCGGCAGCTGTAAAACGCCAACCCATTAAAACAGTCAAAATAATTCCCAATTCGATTACAAGGTTAGTGCTGGCTATTTCAAACGCAACGGCTGCAGTGAAGTTAGCTCCCTTTTTTACTAAGGATCGGGAGAGTGCGACAGCTGCGTATGAACATGATGACGAAGCAGCTCCAAGTGCAGTTGCAAGTAACATGGTTTTTGGCTTGTCGTTTGGAAGCAACTTACTCATTTGTCGCTTACTTACAACTGCCTGAATTGCTCCAGAAATTGCAAAGCCAAGTATTAGCGGCCAGAGTATTTCCCAGCCCATTGCGAATGACATTGATAATGCATGTAGAAGAAACATATACGTTAATAGCTTTGCAATTTACGTTTTTTAAGTAAATTTAAGTTTAGTTCTCTCATGAAAAGCAAAAATAATAAGCCCACAACATCTTTGTTGCCTGAACTTTCGTGTATCGAATATTCTTCCATCATAAAAATCTTCCTACATTTGTGTGTAACTATCTATTATACGCTTAATGCTATAACTGAAATCACTTTTTACCACTACTAGGAATCACTTTATGCAAAAAACAGTTTTATGTTGTATATTCCAGTCCAATCTGACCTTTGACAGCTCTCCCAAGATATCCCTTTGTACTGACTGATATTCGTGTGACATTAACCCAAAACTCTGCTAAGGATAGCCATTTGAGAGCTGCAACTTAAATTAAAGCCCCCAACCTCGCTTAAAAAGAAGGGCGGAGTTATCCTTGGTTGAGCCATCTGACTGTATTGGTAATTGTTCTAGGCTTGCAGGCCAAGATAACGGAAGTTTACCCGTGAAAGGCACCTTACCAAAAATAACATCGGCAACCCCACCACCCTCACTACCAGGTAGCCAAGCTGCAATGGCAGCGTCCCATGAAGTGATTTGATTTGTAATAAATAATGGTCTTCCAGAAATAATTACCACAACTACTTTGTTTGCTAATTGTTTAAGGTTATCAATGGCTTGTAGATCATCTTTATCAATTGTAGGTGTTGCGTTATCCCCCCATCCTTCAGCATATGGTTTTTCACTTACTACTGCGATTCCAATATCTGCTTTTTTACTTTTATTAGGAAGATTGCCTCCTAAATTATATTCAACTACACTACTTTGACTTACGGTTTGTTTAATACCTTGCAGAATTGAAGTTCCACCTGGTAACCAGTTTCCATCAATACCCTGCCACTCGATTGTCCATGCTCCACACTGTCGACCTACGTTGTCAGCTCCACTTCCGGCTACAATGATATTTTTAGTATTTGTTGCAATTGGTAGCAATGAGTTATTTTTGAGTAGTACTGTAGATTCTGCCACGGCTTTTCTTGCTAATGCATGGTGTTTTTCTGAGCCGACAGTTTCTAAAGTATTAACTTTTGGTTCGACGTCAAATAGTCCAGCTTTAAACTTTTGGTAAAGTATTCTGCTAACAGCATCGTTAATCCTCGTCTCGCTTATACGACCAACCCTGACTGCTTTTC
>JBBQAJ010000019.1:0-12415 GCA_038316195.1 Saccharimonadales bacterium (SeqCode) | reverse complement strand
GGGTGGGCGAAGGTCTAGTATTAGTTCAGGTTTAGAAAATTTCTTTTTACTCTTCATTGTATTTTAGTGATCCGACTCAATGTATATCCTGTTAACACCGATTGCAGTAGTGCCAACGACCGTATTTGCCGTGCCGTTACTCATTTCAACTTGAGGACCCATAAATATAGTGTTTCTAGGCATAGTTGTGGCTGTATTACCTTCGTAAGTAACCCCATTTACAATGTCATCGAGTCTGTAATATACAGTAGTATCATTTGGTTTTACGAACATGTACCAGTCATATGTGTTACCTGCGACAATAGCATTTGACAGGGCAATAGGAGTTTTTGTAGTAGTTACGTTATTTCTTGTAACGATGCTGAAAGTCGTGGCGCTGTCAGTTGTGTCGTGCCACAAACCAACGACATCCCCGGCAACCGTATCTGAGGCAACTACTGCCGTTAAACTTGAGCTAAGTCCTGCAAAAACACGAACTGTTGCTGCTGGCCAAAGATCGGTTGTAAATCGCGTCGTATAAAAGAATCCTCCAAGTCCAGCGGCATTTCCAGTCCAAAATTGTGATTCTGATGCGGCATTAACCTTTGGCCCAAGTACCTGGTTTGTTGTCGTGACAATATTTGCATACCTAGTTCGTTTTATTTGATTCGATATCGCTGGAGCAGTATTAATTGGAGTTGGGTGTGAAACAGTACCGTTGGACTGCCATACTGTCCCAAAACCTGTTCCGGTACCTACCGCTGCAGATGAAGGAGCAAATAAGACTACATTGTTTCCAAATAAGGCTGGCTGCAGAGGGGAATCTAATCCTGACGGACCTTTTATTTTTAGCAACATTCTACCTGAAACTCTTTTAGCATAAACCCTCAAATTATCCGTTGCTGGGGCAGCTGGATCGGCTGGGCTACCACCACTAGTAAATCCAGCAAGGTTTAGACCTCCAGATTGAACATCCAAGCCTGTATCCCAACCGGTGCCAATATACATACCTGTTTCTGTACCAGCTCCTGGCGAAGAAGGACCTTCAAGCTTGACGCCATATTCTGTTACGCCAGAAACTGCTCCAGTTCCATTTGCAACAATTCTTAGTCCACTCCAGGTGCCTCCAGACGTTCCACCTGGCGTGAGATCAATCCTAGCTCCGGCTGACTCAACAGCAGCGGCACCACCAACAAAGTTCACAGATAAGCCATTAACTCCCGCAGCAGTTACTGCCTGACCGGCATTTGAAATTGCAAATTGATCAACAGTTGGAACAGCTGATGCATTCAACTGAAAATTTGACCCTGCACCTTCTGAAAATACAACGTCATTACCTGCAGAAGGAGAAAGATTAATATTTCCAGTGCCACTTTGAATATTCACTGCAGTTCCACTTGTATTATTGCCGACAGTAACAGTTTGAGTCCTAGCTGCATTTCCAATCAGAATTGACCCATTTCCTGATGAAGATGTTCCAACGTCAAGAGATATATTGCCGCTTGTACCTGCCGAAGCACTACCAGTAAGCAACGCAATCAATCCAGTTGCAGTTGTCCCTGAGCCCGTCGATAAATTATTTGAACCCGACACACCAGCGCTAGCATTTCCGGACGTTACAGTTAAACCACCAGTTCCACCTGCAACAGCATTTGTATCAATACTGAGGGCCGTGTTTGCTGTCGTTGCACCTGATCTAATATTCAAGTTGGAACCAGTACCAGTAGTGGACCAGGTAGATGTAGCTGCTGCTGTTAAAGTTAGGGCACCAGCAGAAGTTGCTGCCAAAGTACCAGAAGTAGCAGTTGAAACTGTTAAGTTTCCACTCGTATTTGTCCATGTAGATGCTCCTCCGGAAGCAATAGTAAGAATCCCCGTAGAATTACCTAAGCTAGTTGGTGAAGTGCCTGAAGCATTCAGGCCTGTTGCAATTATTCCACCCTCAACACTCAAGCTCGCCACGCCAGCACCTGCATTTGTAATGCTAAGAGTTGAATTAGAGCCATTATTTAGGTCAAATGTGAAGGCCGTGCCGGATTTTTGTAAAGTTGTTGTATTTGACCCAAGTACTACTACGCCCGATCCTGAATCTAATGTTAGTGATCTTGTCGCACCTATAGATTTCAAAGTAACAGCAGCTTCATTGGCGACTGGACCTGTAACCTGTAAAATGCTCGTTCCGTTGGTTGTCTGAATTCCAAAGATATCGGCAGTAGGTGATCCAACTGATGTTTGCTTGACTATTGCAGCAGTAATGTTAGTAGTGGGCTGTAGAATATTAGCGCCAGTCCAGGTTTGACTAGCATTTAACTGCCCAAAGGCCGTTGAATCTATACCATCCAATGTATCGCTATTAAACGCATAAGGGGCTGCCGTTAGTCTTACTCGTGGCGTCATTTCAGCATCAGCTCCGACTTTAACACCAAGGTAAAGTGCGCTGGAATTGAAGTCGACACTACCCGGTAAGGCAGTTGTATCACCAAGAGATGTTCTAAATATACCGTCTGTAACAGTTAAGGATTTTGATTCAGTCCAGACATTTGACCCAGCACTCGGGACAGTATAAATACTGAAAACTAAGGTGTAACTACCGTTAGTAACATTTGTTCCGTCTGGATTTGTAATTTTGCCCTGAAAATTAATCTGTTGGTTGATTGCTGCCGAAGTTTTGTGGTTGCCAAAAATAATCACTCCGGTTAAAAGAGCAATGGCCAACAAAAAGACCCTCATGAATTTTCCCATCTTATATGAATTTTAACAGAGTAAGCCTATTAGCTCAAGCTCTATTAAATTTAAGTTTTTTGAATTTCTTTCTAATCTTATAAATCAGTCCTAAAAATAATAAAATTGCCAAAATAAACCAAAGTGGAATATACAAAGCAGATTGAGATAATTTAGATGGAGCACCTCCAGGTATCCGGTAAATAGCTACTGCGTAAACTCTTCCAGGCCACAATATTCTCTTAATTGGATTGAGCTGACTATTTAATGTTATTTTTTTGCCAGGGAATACCGTTCTTGAAGATTCGTTTATCACGCCCTTGCTATATGGATTTGTAAAGTTTGTTTTACTACTTGAAATATACACAGCGGCCGTCGGCGCAAGTTGAACATTGCCATCGTTACTAAAGTCCAAATTCAAACTTCTAGGAAGTGAAAAAAGTATTTTTGGGAGCTTTAAGTTGGAAGCCATAACGTTTCTTATTGCCCCTTGTTCTTTGATTAGATAGACATTTGCACTTATCAATGTTTTTAGACCAACTGAAACGCCAGCATCGTCAATCGGCCTAATTGCGACCGAGATATAATGTCCACCGGGACTTAGTTTTACGTTATCTTTAAACACTAGCTTTAAGTTTGTAGATTTTGAGGCTTCCAGTTCAAACTCGGTTCTATCAGCAATTATTACTCCACTAAGTTCCGAATTACCTGATATATTTTCTAGTGGCTTGCCAGTTACGGGATCGGCAGTGCTAATTTCAACTGCAAATTTTAACTTAGTTGTGTAGTTATTTTTGACGCTTATAAATTGTTCTTCAACGTCAGTATCATTTTTAAGCGATACGTCGAGACTAGCAGGGGCAATAGTAATCCCCGATGCCCTAGCACGGTTGATAAATTGGCCAAAAAACAATGATACAAAAATGAAGACGGCTATTACAGCTCTATTTTTCTGGAGTATCATCGGTGTTTTTCTTTGAATTTTTGCCTATTTTTCTTTTCACACCAGTTATTGATTTTTTAAATATCGTAAACAGTCCGACAACTACTATCAGAAGAATCAATATTGGAACAATTATTATCTTCCAAGGAATAACCCAGAATTCAACGCTGGTTTCTACTGGAATGTCTCTTTCGCCATCATTATAAACAGCGACTAATTTTGCTACATATTTCCCAAATCGAAACTTTTGTACTTTACTAAAATCAGTGGTGAGTTTTCTAACAGCATCTTGATTTTCAGCCGTTTTTTGAGACTCGTATACAGGGAAGCCATCTTTCCAAGTCTCTGTGACACCCCTGGTTGTGTCAGGTAAAATATAACTTTCGCTACTGTTGAGCTTAAGTACAGTAATCGGATTATTTGAATTACCAGTGCGCTGTATATATATATTCCCATATGGTTTTAAGATCAAATTACCAGTGTTTTTGAATTTCACTGTAAAATCTACTGGCAAGAAATCATAAACTCTTTTTTTGGTGCTAAATTCTTGAACTTCAAACTTTCGTTTGGCATCTGGTCTATCTATATTAATTAGCGTAAATACTGCAACTGAAGCCTTAATTCTAGTTTGAGCAGATTCATTGGCAGGTTCGTTTGCCCGACTTATTACAACTGCGAAATAATAGCTATAACCAACATCTTTCGGTGGTGCTAAGTTTAGTTTTTCTATGTAGGTTTTACCTGCATCTATCTGAATTGTTGGATTTTCAACCTTGAACCAATCAGTTACCAGGGCAGGGACTTTATCGCTTAGATTAACTTCACCTGTTTGGCTGTTGAAGCTAAATTCCCTAAGTTCTAATTTGAGATTTTCAGTTTTAGTTGTAGCATTTCGAATATTTAATTCTATTTTCTTGTTACTTCCCGGAGCCACAGTCTCAATGATGGGCGAGGGGGTAACTTGAATTGCAAATTCTCCAGTATTGTCCTTTTGCGCAAATATATTTTCAGTCTGATAAAATACTACCCCAACAAAACTTGCCAGTATTACAGCAGCCAGTAATCTAGAATATCTCAGTCTCATACTCGTGGGATTATATCAAAGTTTCTTAGAAAAGCCCTGCAGCAACTAGCGTTATGGTGTCGGTATAGTCAGTAGCTGCTGGCGTGTCGCCACTTATTGAAGCGTTGTTTGTCAGAGTTACGACTGCATTACTAGTTGTACCTGTTGATGAGACAAGTGTGCGAAGTGAGGTGTCAAGTCCAACACCTCTTCCAAGTGAACCACCGACAAACGGCACTGCAACAGTGACGGTACCAGTACCACTAGCTTGTGTCTGTGAAACCCCAGTATTATAACCTTCAGTCCCAGCAGAAAGTGTACTGTTTGAACCAGGTGTCGTTGAAGCAATTAACTTAGCTGCTGAAGTAGAATTTATGCCAGCGTTACTATCTTTGGCCCAAACATACCAACCATTTTTAGCGTTAGTGTTTACTGTAGCAGTTCGGGGAGTAGGACTAGGAGTGACACTTGCACTACTAAGAGTACCCAAGTTATCAGTGTTAGCGCTTAGAGCCAAGCTAAATGACTGAGGTACGGTAGCACTAACGACAATCTGATCGTCAGCAATACTTGCAGTAGAATAAGACTGGGTATCTATGGTTGCAGGAGCAACTGTTCGCGTTGTTATTGATCCAACATTTGAGCTTGTGGCACTGCTTTTAACTTGTACGGCAGCACTATTAACCCAATTGAAGCAGTACAAAGTACCAACTGTTAAGTCACCACTAGGGAAAGTCACAGTTGATGCTGTTACATTAGTAGCTGTTCCGATTCCTGGCCAAATAGTTCCACCAGTCGGCCATGCCAGGTTGGTTGTGTTCACCGTAAAGGTAGCCGCAAGCCCTAAGGTGTAACCTGTAGGGAATACAACTTGAACATCATTTTCAGTTGCAACACTGGCCGGCTTTGCACACACCGTACCTGTTGTAGCATCATTAATGCCCATTCTGTCAAATCTAACAGATAGCTGAGTTAATGATGCTGCGTCAGCTCTATGAATTGTACTAAGCACTAGTCCTAGACAGGCCATAATTGCTAGTATTGTTAGTAATACAGTTTTGCTTGATGTGATGGTTTTATTCATTAAATAAATTTTCACTTTCTAATAATTATTTTTATCCACTATTATTGCTTACCATTGTAAAGCATAAACGCTATTGTGCAAATCAAAAACTCATTGCAGCGATTAAGGTCATCGAATCAGTAAAATCACTGGCGCTCGGGGTTGTAGAGTTAGATTTGGCCTTTAGTCTGATTGTGGCACTGCCCCCACTTATGGCATTTGATGTCGTTAAAATAGGCTGCAGCAAGGTATTAAGTAGTCCAACATTATCGGAAGCACCGTTATATGGAGCCACTGCTGAAATAGGACCACCACTAGACTGCGAAACACTAATAACTTGGGCCCCATATCCCAAGGATCCGATGCCTAGGTCCGACGTCGCAGAAGATATAGTAAAGCCTGCCAAACTGCTTAATAGTCCAGAATTAGTGTCCCGAACAAATACCCTACCACCGAACATTGCGTTAGTTGAAACACCGACCAATGCATCTGCATTGGGGGTTGAGACAACCCCAGGAGTAATACTACTAAAAATTATATTAAAGGGTGGCGTACTCGTAAGAGTTGTTTCCACTGAAAACGTCAATGTTGGTAAAACCGTAGAAGCCGTTGCAGTTGGGCCAAACCCTGAATTTGTAAAATTTCCTTGGTATGCCATAGCTTTAACCTTATAGGTCGTATTTGATGTAAGGCCAGTAACCCACACACCAGTTCCACTTCCCCAAGCTGAGTATGACTGATAATTGACTATTGAATAAGAAGCTCCAACCGTATTGTCTGTTTGCACCCAAAGTGTCGTCACAAAGTTATCACTACTTATTGCCACAGCATATTTAGAATCGCTGGGGTCTGTACCATTATTTATAATTAGCTTTAGTCTATTATATTCGGATGAAGGATTTGTAAAGGTTGGAGCGACTGGAACGAACGCGTTTTGGGTAGATTTTTCACCTGGATTAATCAAATAATTAGTGGAGTTCAACGAACTATCTGACTGTTCACCGGTACTAGCATTTAAATTATAATTTGTACTATTTAAACTATCACCACCAGTACCGAAATCGTAATTTCTTAGGTTAAAATTCGTGCTACTTGGTGAAGCTGCAAATAAAGAAATTGCAACCACCAAACCCGTTAGCCCACTTATAAAATTCATCATTTGTATATTATCATTCTATAGTTTCCATACCCAGTTGGAAATTATATCTTCAGCAATCATTTTAGTTTCTAATAAATTATTTAATCTACCAGTAACTGCCACAGCATAGTAATGGTTTGCATGTTTAGAAAATATTGTAATTTCATAATCAGATGCTTTTTTTGTAAAAATTGCGTGTTCCGAATTCATAACTATTAAGTCATCCTGTCTCGCATATAATGCCGGGTTGGACTGCCTGAGAGTAAAACCTGAAAGGGAACTAAGTTTATCTATTGATAATTTACCAACCGTTATAGCAATCTCGCCAGAATTTGATTTGCTCAGTTTACCACTTGAATTGTTCAAATATGTCTGCACTATTATGTCACTGTTTGGTTTCTCAGTATTTGAAGCTACTACATAATCGTCCGGCACTTTTGTTTTAAAAATTGATTTTTCAAGCACCGTAAGATTTACTGTGGTGCTACTACCTTTTACATCCTGTTGTGTTTGAGTGGGCTGATTGGCAATTGGCTGATTCGACCATCGCCAAATTAGAAATATTACAAACATTGCAATAAATAGGGTCACAAATACTATTAATTTTTTGTAAGTTTTCAAAGTTTTTTTCGCTTTTTAGATACATTTTTTTTCAGTTTATTAAGTTGTTTAATCTTTATATTGTTATTTATTAATATTGATGCAGAACCGAAAACTGAAAACCCAACTAATGCATATGTTAAGTTTTTGCTAACTTTAAAGTAATCTTGACTATTTGTGATTCCGTTCGCAAAGGAAAGAGGTGAGTTTTTAACAAGCGTAGAAGTAACAACACCTAAAACGTAGCTTTTGCCATTTTTATCAACAACCGTGATCACAATTTTATACTTTCCTGGAACTGAATATTTATGCTCTAGAGCTTTTTCGCCTGCTTCCAGGTGAGTTAATTTTTCGATTTTACCATCGCCCCAATTTACTTCCATATTATAGGGAGCAACGCCGCCAGAAATTAAAATGGTAAATGAAGTTGATTTGCCTGGTATAAAAGATAAAAATGAATTCTGCGTAACAAGTAGGAGCGATTCTCCGGCAGTTTCATTTGTGTTGGGATCGATTGTAATATTTTCATCACCAACGCTAGGTGCGCTTTTATAAATAAACGTACTTTTTGGTCCTGGTTGGCCGGTTTGATTTGTAACTGTCACTATTTGCGCGTAAATTTCATTTGAGCCTGGAACTAGTGTGATCAACAATTTATAAGTACCGTTTGGATTACAATATGTTGAGCCGATAAATATACCATTTCGAACAATTGTGACAATAACAGCAGGGCTAGTTACAGGGCACGACCCTGATATTTCTATGCCGTTGGAAGGAGAAACAAATCCATTTGACGGGGAGACGATAACAGGGATTGTTGTTGGTAGAGATGCCAGAATGGACGCCGAAACATCCAAATTATTTGCGTGTATTTTAATTGTCGAAGAAAATACAACCATTATCGAAACAACCAAAACGCCAAAATATAGAATGTAATTTAGTTTAGTTTTTGAATTAACCCAATTCACTTATAAAATTATAGCATTATACATATTCGACCTTTGTGTCTTACTTCATATGTATACATATTGACTTAAGCCAATTTGAGTTATATAATATAGTTAAATTTAGGAGCGTTATCTGTGACTGATTTTGAACGTAATGTAGCACTTCCAAATGGTTCTTTTGCCAATATGGTTGGAGAAAGCGCCGTTATTGAGGCTATGTACCCAGTCGGGTTATCTGATGATTCATTAATTTATATTGGTGAGCCAGTTACGGACAATAATGGAGTATTACTAACTCCAATGAATTCTGTTTTACGTTTTGAACAAATGGACGGTGATAAGACTGCAGTTTTGGGAAACACCGTAACCCGTGGTTGTGCTGTCGCAGAAGATTGTGGCAGTTGTGCACTAGCTGGTGCTGGGCTTAGCTTGAGCGAAATGGCGCGAAAAAACTGTGCCCGTGCAAATACATCTCAGGCTTTTGAATTCACGGAACAAGAAGCCAGTGGACGGTTTGTATTATTACCGACTTCAAAAAATGCACTTGTTGTATCAGAGACAAACTACACTCCAGAATTTAACGGTGATGAATTGTTACAAAATCGATTAAAGCCAGCCATGTCAGTTGTTTTTACTGACACGTGGATGCAGAAAAATGATATTGATCAAATAACTGTCGGTATGAACGGTGCCGATGGAAGTATGGGAGTTATGACCACTGAAATTAGCGATGAAACACTAATAATTCCGTTCTGTTCTATGCGTGGAAATATGGGTGATAGAGGACCCGAAAATCAGATTTTACGACAGGCCCTTAATTCGTATTTTGATAGCATCGACCTTAGCGATGAACAGCGCCAAATCGCCGTAGCTAAAATGAAGCCATCCATAACCTTGTCAGCATCAGCAAGTCTTAAAAACTTTGCTCATAAGATAAATGTGCCCAGAGAAGACGCTTTCGCTACAGATGCCGAAAGAAAAGAAGGAATTCGTCTTAGAGAAAAATATCCAGATCTAGTCAAACTCGCCGGAGACAAAATTACCAGTGCCATCATTTTAAATGATCAATATCCCGGCGCCTTAGGTCGTGGCAGCATATTCCCACAATTCGAAGCAGAACTAGGAATTCGCGATACTCCTATTGGTCCAGATACTTGCCCTGGAGATGGCCAAACTTGTCATATAGATTACAGAACAGAAACTGAATACGCCCTGACGGAACAACTTAAAGACATGGGGGTACCGGAAGCAAATATTTATTACGATGATAGTCAAGCACTAGATCCGGCCAGTCCTGAAAACAAAATGGCATCAAATCGAGCTGAACAAAACAATGGAGTTCCTGTTGCACTAACTAGCAGAACACTAAATGGTATGACGATTCGAATTCGAAAATAAATATTATTTTCAACATTAAGGCATTAGCCTAGAGAATCCAACTATAGGTATTTATATCATTATACCACAGTTTTCATTATTTGTCTATAGCAATCAGTAGTGAAATGGGGTAGAATATCGGTTATGGTGAAGAAGAAGCCCAATACTACCAAAACAATTTCCAACCGAAGAGCTCGTCATGATTATGAACTGAGTGATGGATTAATTGTGGGAATTTCTCTGTCAGGGGCAGAAACCAAAAGCCTACGACGTGGCATGGGTCACTTGAAGGGTGCGTATGTAAACGTACATGATAATGAACTTTGGCTAGTAAACGCGACAATTTCTGGCGACGGCTCGATTCACATTAGCGAAGAAGACAAAATTCGCAATCGTAAATTGTTAGCCAAAAGAAAAGAGATTGAAACTTTAGTAGCAGCAAAACAGCAGGGTCAAACAATCTTGCCACTAGAACTGCTTACAAAAGGACGCTACATAAAACTACGAATAGCTGCAGGCCGAGGAAAGAAAAAATACGACAAAAGAGAAACCATAAAACGTCGTGACCAAGAGCGCTCCAACAACCAAGAACTAAAGGGCAAACGATGAGTGATAGCGAACGAATCCCCATAGTCGACAAAGATGACAACATTTTGACATATAAACGCCGAGGCGATATGCAAGACGAAGACTGCAAAAGATGTGTCTGTATTTGGGTAGAAAACAGCAAAGGACAAGTTTTACTGCAGCAAAGATCTCAAAAAGTAAAAATCGACCCTGGCTTATGGGGGACAGCAGTACTAGGTACGGTTAACGATGACGACACTTATGATGAAACAGCCGAACGTGAACTTGAAGAAGAAATTGGGCTAAGTGGTTTTCCTCTTATCAAAACAAACAAAGTACATTACAAATCATCCTTTGGCTGGCGTATGGGACAGGGCTACATGGTGACATGCGATTGGCCAATTAATAAGTTTAAACTTCAACAATCAGAAGTTGCCCAAGTAATTTGGGTAAATCGCAAAAAGTTAATTGACGAACTAATGGGAAGGAAGCCACCCTCCCTATGGTACGTAATGGCTAACACTTCCTGGCCAGAACTATTCAATCTAGACTGATTACTCTTTACTTTTAATCTTTTTTATTGTAATGTATGGTTATATGCCCCCTAAAAGACACTTATCAATCGTACCCACCACCCCCGAACATGACCCAACCTCAAGAGTCATACCTGGCAAAGATCAATTTGATATCGAAAGAGCAGCCGTTAGTTTGGCTGGCGTTGCACTAGCCAGAGTAAAATACAGTGGCGATTTTGAAGGTGAAACAGACAATTTGGCTGCTTATTTCACTGAGATTAGCCAATATCCCTTGCTAAAATCAAATGAAGAAGTGACTCATGCACTTAGTATAAAAGCCGGCAAGAAAGCAAAAGCCGAAATTGATTCTGGAGCATACGAAGATGGTTTTATAGGTCCAGTTGAGCTTACAAAACATCAGGCAGAACTCTCTGTCATGGAGGGTCAAGTAGCAAGTTCAATTATGATTACCTGTAACTTGCGTTTGGTAGCAAAAATTTCTGGCTTGTTGCGCTTTCAAAATAGGGGACTTTCAAGATTAGACTTGATACAAGAAGGATATTTTGGTTTGGCAAAAGCAGTAGGGCGTTTTGACGCAGACCAAGGAAATAAATTTAGCACATTCGCCACTCCACATATTGTAGGTGCAATAAATAAAGGCCTCTTATATCAAGGTCGAACTATTAGAGTGCCTGTGCATCGTCATGACGAAATCCTAACCATGAATATTGCCAGAACGAACTTAAGAAACCAATTAAAAAGAGAGCCGACTACTGAAGAAATCGGGATTGAAATTGACAGAAAACCAAAATTCGTAGAAAAACTAAGACTTGATGAATCCATCCAACACACTGCAACTGTGGCAAAAATTAGCGAGTATGATGGAGAAGAATATGGTTCAGATAAAATTCTTTCTGACGAATCAGCCCAAATACCATTTGATAGAATTACCGACGATATGACAATTCGTAATCTATTAGAAAATCTAACTGATAGACAACTAAGATACGTTCAGCTACGCTACGGATTATTAGACGGCAATGCACGGACGCAAGATGAAGTTGGTCAAATAATGGGGTTCACAAGAGCAAACGCAAGTTTAATTGAAAAAAAAGTGATTAGTCATTTAAGAAAACTTATAGGACGAGAATAATTTAATTGGATACTTTAAAAATATAAATCTTTTGATGATGAAGATAATCAATCTTGCCTAAGTCATCTCTGTTATATATAATGCATCAGTTATCCCATCTGAGATAAAGCACTTTTAATTTATGCGGGTAAAACCGCAATTTTCCGGAGTAGCTCAATGGTGGAGCAAGAAGCTGTTAACTTCGAGGTTGCCGGTTCGAGTCCGGCCTCCGGAGCCAGACCAAGCAGAGAAAAGTGCAGACCTAGTTCCTAGACCTGCCTCTAACTTCTCTCCTTGGTCAGTCAAGAGATAATTGTGCCGATAACAAAGTACAAATGTTGGAACCGTCAGAAATGGCGGTTTTTTCATT
>JBBQAJ010000017.1:0-16343 GCA_038316195.1 Saccharimonadales bacterium (SeqCode) | reverse complement strand
GGATTCATTCCTGACTCCCAACTCAAATGGCTTTACCAAAACGCTTCTGCATACGTGCTGCCAAGCCTCAGTGAGGGTTTTGGACTACCAGGACTAGAAGCTATGGCTCACGGCTGTCCTGTTGTTAGTAGTGATTCAACTTGCCTTCCGGAAATTTACGGTGAGGCTGCTCATTATTTTGACCCTTTAGACATTCAAGATATTGCATCTAAAATTGGAGCAGTTCTAAAAGATTCTTCTTTAGGCGCTAGGCTTATTGCAAATGGACACAAACAACTTAAGAAGTACTCGTGGGATCGAATGGCCAAGCAAACTCTAGAAGTTTACAATAAAGTTCTCGGAGAATAAGCAATTCTTGTTTTGTTATAGTATGAGTTGTGACTAAAACAATGATTCAGAATAAATTCAGGTTTGTTATATACAGTTTTCTTGGAGTTGGCGTTTTGGGAGTATTTGTTTTTGGAGTCTCTAGTCTTAGTTATGGTAACTATGTTAGCGCTCAATCGGATGAAGCAATTAGTCAATTGAAAAGTGAGAATGTATCACCATCAGAACCTACCACCTTTAAATTGATAGTAGGTCCTTGGTTTCCAGTTATTTTTATTTTGCTAATGATATTAACATTCTCCGTTGTTTTTAAGGTACTTCGTCACCCTAAATAATTCGGTATTTGCGTGGTCTTGCTAGATGGATACTTGGTCTTTAGCTAAGTGTGCTGTGAACTATTTGGTTAATAAGATGTCCTGTATATCCTTGCATCACGCTTCTTCCCATATTTCCCCTAAAACTCCAAACTCTCTCAGCTTGGCAGTGGTCGTAAACCGTATGTGTGGTCTATCCATCTCGTCATAATCCCATATATCTTCTAGAAGTCCTCTGGTTCTTCGTTTAGCATAAATTAAATCTGTTAGTGTGGCACAGACCAGTAGGATAATTGGAGGAGGGTCACCATTGGTTTGTGCGTCCCATTCATCTAGTTCTTGATCTAAGTACTCTACATACTTATTGAGCCGGTTGCGAAGTCGGTACCGTGGTAAGGATGGGTCAAAGATTTCTAACAGATAACTTTCTACTACAGTGTCTGGGTCACCATAATCCTCGTCTTGGTCGTCCTGTGCCTTGGAAATGCACAGGTTTGGGCGAATTTGTTCACTTTCAGCCAGGAAGTTGTAGTAGCTAAAACTATGGTAGTCTGCTTCTGTCTCGTAGTAGTAGCGAGTTTTTAGATAATGCGTACTGTGTTTTTCATCATCAAGCTCTATACAGCAGTCAGCTAACAGAATGTTTCGATTTATAAAGTCCAGGTTACGTTCGTGCTCTCGGTAACGTTTACGAAGCTCGACGTCGGCATGGAAGTTTAGGTTGCCGAAATGACGTATACCGTTAATACCAATGTAATAAATAGCAGGCTTAGTTTTAGCAAAGAAGTCATCTTTATCATAAATCCACTTTATATATTCTTTTTGTCTTAGGTCTTTTAACCACATATTAATAGTCTTTTTATCTTTATGTTTTAGTAATGCTTGTATTTGTATTCTAGTTAAGAATCTATGTGTATATAGTAAGTTTAGTATTTCTTTTTGCTTTGGAGTTATTTTTGGTACTGATTTGATTTTCATTATGCCAAACCCTCCTAACCCTTATATTTAAAGGTAGGTGCTATTATATTCCCTAAATAACAGATTGACACAAGCGTAATACTGCCCTCGTCCGTGAGGGCAAGAGTGCAGTTATTTGAACCTACTTAAACTGCTCTAATTTGAATGGTTTGTTATTCTTTTTTTTCTGAAGTGGTGGGTTTTAGGATAATGTGACGATCACGACCCTCGCCTACTGATTCGGTAGTTAGGCCTGCATCTCCTGCGACTTTGTGAACTATTCTACGATCAGCAGCATTCATGGGGTTTAATTCCATTTGTTCGCCTGATTCTTGAACTTTCTTTATCCAACCTTCAACTCTTTCAGCTATTTGACCAGCTCGAGCTTTTTTGTAATCGGCTATGTCTACGTTAATGCGACTGTACTCGTAGCCATTACTTCGAAGTGCACTACTTACCATAAACTGCAGAGCTCTTACGGTATCTCCTTGTTGACCTATCAAAAAGCCGTTTAGGTGGGTGCTAGGAACATTTAGTTCAATAACTTCGTGATCTTCTGTGGTGGCATATACGTCTGTATTTAATCCAAAAAAGGACAATAAGTCTTCTAGGTATTTTTTGGCATATTGAATCGATTCTTCTATTGACGAGTTAGTTACTGCATCTGTCATTTTTTCCTCCGTTTATTACTAGAGGTATTTTTCTTTTTGGTTTTGTTTGGTTTTTCTACTATTTCGCCTTCAATTACGCCACTTTCATCGGCTATATTTTCCATTTCAGTTTCGTCTTTACTTAGAATTCGGGCTTGTTGCAGATAGGCTACTATTCCACTTGTTAGCCAGTAAAGTGATAGCGCTGATGGCAGATTGATAGTGAAAATCACGATCATAAACGGTAGTAAGTATCTTGTGCTCTGTCCAACGGCAGCATTAACTTCTGCTTGCTCGGCCTTTTTGCCTGTATTGGCTTCTTTTAAGATTGCCTTTAAACCCCGACCATCTTTATTGTTAGGTAAAAGCTGTTTGCTTTGAAAAAACTGGGCTACTGCACTAGCGAGAACAATAAATAAGGCTGGGAAGTAGAAGCCGCCTCCCTTGTTTACGGCAGCTCGTGTTAGATCTACAAATCCAAATAATGTTGCATCAAATCGACTGATTTCTGCCTGTATGGCTTTTATCCAGTTTAGATTGTGGAGAATGCTGTATGAATAGTTAATTATGGCATGTGGGTCGTTTACAACACGACGCAAGCCGGAATATAGACCAATCAAAATAACCAACTGAACTACGAGCGTTCCCAATGAGCCAAATGGGCTAATACCCTTTTCTTTGTATAGTTCCATCAGCAATACTGATTCTTGTTGTTTATTGCCCTTGGTGGCCTTTTTGATTTTTTTAAGTTCTGGTTGCAACTTCCTCATAGCCACGGCTTGATGAAGTTGTTTTTTGACTAGTGGCCACATGAGTAAACGAACAATAATTGTGAATATAATAATACTCAATCCAAAATTGTGTCCGGGTAATATGCCGTATATAAAAACTAAAAGATTGAATATCGGTTTGACAAACAAAGTACTAAATAGCGACGCTACAATCATTTACATTCCCTTTCTTTGTTCTATCTTACCATGGTTAACAGGGGAAATTAAGCTTTGTTTATATATTTAGTTTGTAACTTGTTTATTTACTTACTGATAATCTTTGCTTGCCTGTACTGAGCTTGCACCATTCTCTGTACTTCGTCTGCTGGTAAAACTGCAATTTTTTCATGAAATACTGTCATAACTATGTCGAAAGGACTACTTATAGACTCTTCTACCAATCTAGAGCATTCGTATAGTCGTCGTCTAATTCGGTTGCGAGTAACGGCAGATTTACTAACTTTTTTGCTTACCACAACGGCTAGTCTATATTTGTCACGCCGAGAGTTCTCGACGTACTTTATAGACATTAAAGGACCCCTGATAGTCTTGCCCTGTTGGTAGACATAGCGTAGTGATCCGTGTCCATGAAAACGATGTGATCGATTTATCATAATATTAGTCTAGCAGCCCAAAGCAGACGATTCATTAAAAACAATTCTGCCAGCAGGCAGTTAGGCTGAAAGTTTAGTGCGACCTTTGATTCTACGTCGACGCAGAATTGCCCTACCGGCTTTTGTGGCCATTCTTTTCATAAAACCGTGCTCGCGAGCTCGGCGACGCTTTTTTGGTTGATAGGTTCGTTTTGGCATAGAAATATATCTTAACAGATTGAGCTATAAAATGAAATAGTTTGTCATAAATTGAGTTTTTGTCGAGGGCTACTACACAACGGATCAAGTTTGCAAGCGCTGAGTCAAAATAACAATATTTTCCCACGATTTACTGAAGGTTGTCCCCATGTTGGTCACCTTTTTCCACAGATTAACAGATAGCACCATTTGCTGTGTATAACTGTTGCTCTGTTAGGTAGTTTTTAATAATTTATCGTTGTGACTTCTGAAAAGATGTGGAAAACTAGTCATCTGTTTTGCTATAGTTGGTATAGAAATGTGTTAGGGAGAGCATGGAAGAAGATTTATGGCAGGCAGTTTTAGGAGAGATCGAGCTCACTGTTTCGAGGGGAAGTTTTGTTACGTGGTTCAAGAATACTCGACTCTTAAGACATAAAGACAACATAATCGTTATTGGTGTGCCGAATGTATTTATAAAACAGCAGTTAGAGCGTAAATATAACGAGATGGTACTGCAGACATTGTCCAAAAATGGCATTGTTCCTGAGAGAGTTGAGTATAAAATCCATTCCGGGATCACTCAGCCTAAAAAAGACGATGACGAACCGATGATATTAGGTCCACAGCCGAAAAATGCAGAATCTAATGCCCAACAACTAACGACCACCCTTACCCACAGCTATCGCCAAGGACTAAATGAGCGCTATACTTTTGATAATTTTATCGTTGGATCGGGAAATGAACTAGCATATGCTGCTTGCCAAGCAATCGCCCAAAACCCTGGAACAAAATACAACCCCATGTTTGTTTACGGTGGTGTGGGAATTGGGAAAACACACTTAGTTCAAGCAGTTGGAAATGCCGTTATGGCAAAAAACCCAGCTGCTCGCGTAGTTTATGCTTCCACCGAACAGTTTGTTCAAGAATTTGTTGATGCTCTCAGGTTTAAAAAAACTACTGATTTTGCAAAGCATTATAGGAGTGCTGATGTTCTAATTGTTGATGACATGCAATTTATTGCTGGCAAAGAAAAAATGCAAGAAGAGTTTTTCCATACTTTTAATGCTCTTCACCAAGCCAATAAGCAGATAATTATTAGCAGCGATAAGCAGCCGAAGGAAATTCCAACTCTTGAGGAACGACTACGTTCCAGATTTGCGTGGGGCATGACTATAGATATGCAAAATCCTGATTTTGAAACAAGATGTGCAATTATCCAAACCAAAGCTCATCATCATGAAGTTGTATTGCCACAACCTGTTGTAGAGTATTTATCTAATCTTGTTCAGTCTAATATAAGGGAACTTGAAGGTGCCTTAAATCAATTGCTAGCTTTTTGTGAAATGCGTGGACTATCACCTGACTTGCAAATAGCAACCAGCTTGCTAGGGGTTAGTAAGTCACGTCCTAAGCACACAAGCGCCAAACAGATAATTGAACGAACAGCTAAGTACTTTCAATTACCAATGGAGGACATGTTGGGCCCAAAGCGCGACAAAGACATAGTTGTGCCTCGTCAAATTGCTATGTACATGTTGAGGAGCGAACTCCATTTAAGTTTCCCAAAAATCGCACGGGAATTAGGTAGAAAAGACCATACAACTGCTATTCATTCTGTCGATAAAATTGAAAAAGAGTCCAATTACGATACTGAAATTAAGACTGCTATTAGTGATATTAAGGAAAAATTGTATGCATAGCCTGTCGATAAGCAGTCCACAAGTACATGGGATTCCTGCGTATAGTCTGTGGGTAAACCAAGCTACTTATCCACAACCAACTTCAAAACCACTTTACTTGTTTATAACTTGGCTATCTATACTCAGGTTGTACAAGTTTGTTGCCCAGGTTTATACTACGGTTTTATTCAATAATTACAGGGTAATGGATGTAGTTTTACACACTATCCACAGCCCTAATAACAATAGTAGTAAAGGAGATTAACTTATTATGAAACTACAAGTAACCCAGGAAAATCTTAACAAAGCGCTAAGTAGTGTTGGACGTGTTGCAAACAGCAGAGGCACATTACCGATCCTTTCAAATATATTGTTAAAAACTATTGGTAACAGGCTAAGTATTGCGGCTACAAACCTTGACATTGCAATAACACATTTTATCGGTTCGAAAGTAAAGGATGAGGGTGCAATCACTGTCCCAGCTCGACTAATGGTGGATTTCGTCGCAAGTTTACCGTCCGGAACCATAACTCTAGAACTCGAGGAAACTAAACTTAAAATTACCACCGACCAATACGAGTCAATTATTAACGGTACAAATGCTGAAGAGTACCCTGTTATGCCTGGGATTTCCGAAGGTACAAGCTGGAAAATACCATCAAATGTTTTAAGAAGTGGTTTACAGCAAGTACTAATGGCCGCATCATCTGACGAAAGTCGCCCAGTATTAACAGGAATTTTCGTCCATACCCACAACAAGAATCTTTACCTCGTTGCAACCGACAGCTACAGATTGGCGGAGAAGAAATTAATCAAAACAGTGCAGGACGTTAACCTGTTAATACCTGCTACTGCAATGCAAGATTTGCTTAGAATATTGGACGATGTTGAAGACGAAGTAACTGTTACGCATGACGAACAGCAAGTTCTTTTCCGTGTTGGTGACATTGAGCTGGTTGCAAGATTGATCGAAGGAAGCTATCCAGACTATCGAAAGCTAATACCAGCAAGTTTTGCTCAAAGTGCTGTATTGAAAAAACAAGAATTTCTAAACATAACAAAAGTATCTAGTTTGTTTGCAAGAGAAAGTGCTGGAAGTATAACGATTCATTTGGATAATGCAAAACAGTCCGTGAGCATTCGCTCAATCGCTTCACAACTGGGCGAAAACACAGCTAGTGCAAGCGCAAAAATTGACGGCGAGGGTGTTATTACGCTTAACTCAAGATACATATTGGACGCGCTACATGCTATTAATGGCGATGAAGTTAAGCTAGGATTTAATGGCAAATTAGACGCTTGTTTATTGAGTGGTCCAAAATATAGTGATTACTCACATGTAATCATGCCTCTTAAAAGCTAAGCAGATACAATAGGGCTATGATAGAAAATGTAAGGCTCCAGAATTTTCGTTCTTACGAAGACTCTACATTTGAGTTTGACGGTGGTGTAAACATAATCGTTGGTGCTAATGGTAGTGGGAAAACAAACCTTCTGGAGGCTGTATTGGTGCTTTGCAAAGGTACTTCATATAGAGCAAGCGACCAAGACTTAATCCAGCACAATAAGCCCTGGGCTCGCATAGACGGAACATCACAAGGGCTTGAGAGAACAGTAAAGTTTGTAGGTGAGGGCGAAAAGCTAAAAAAACAATTCACTATTGGTGGTACGACTTTGGCCAGGCTGCCCCTTTCTAGAAGCGTCCCTGTAGTAGTGTTTGAACCCAATAACTTGCAGCTACTTACTGAATCCCCAGATCTTCGTAGAAATTTTCTAGATGACATAATTGAACAAATAACCCCAGATTATGGGGGAATACGAAGACAATACAAAAGAGCGCTTGCCCAACGAAACCGTTTGCTAAAACAGGAATTTTTACCCGATCAGATATTTGTATGGAACTTAAGACTAAGTGAGTTGGGAGGACAAATTGCTGAGAAAAGGTCAAACTACACCATCACACACAAAGAGGAGCTAGCAAAGCTGTACGATAAACTTGCAGGTAAAAAAACTAAATCAGACATGAGCTACCTAACAAAGATAAATATAGATTCGTACGGAAGTAGTATGTTAAAAGAACTAGAAAAACGTACGGATGTTGATAGAGATAGAGGATATACAACAATCGGACCTCACAGAGATGATATCAAGCTCACAATAGGGGGTTATGTTTTATCCGAAGCAGCGTCACGGGGAGAAACTAGAACCATGCTTCTGGCATTAAAATTGCTAGAAGTTCAAAGTGTAGAAAAAGCCAGAAACTATAAACCAGTGTTACTATTGGATGATGTTTTTAGCGAACTTGACGGCTCAAGGCGTACAGCCCTGACCAAGTTTCTAGAAAGATACCAGACCTTTATTACTACCACCGATGCAGACATTGTTCTTCACAACTTTGCCAAAAAAACTAAAATCATAGCAATATAGCTAAGGCTTATTATTCACATCTCTTATTACATTTTGAGGAATACTTGGAAAATCTCCAATATAAAAAACAATCGCAGGCTTGGCAGCAATCTGCCAAGTATCTTGTTTTTTTTGCAAGACTATTCGTTGCTCATCTAGATTTATCTGATCGTTAGGAGTCAACACGGCAGCGTACCATTCACCTCTGTCATATAGCGCCTCATAACTTATCTTGTAGTTTTCTCCCAGCAGAGAACTAACAACCGTATTAATAGAGTTTTTTTCGGTTTTTAGCAAGCTTGAAAGTTTTTGTTCGTCGTAGGCAAGTACGGGGGTTATTAATTTAATTGTCTCCGGGACGACAATTTCCTGATACTTATCTTGGAGTTCGGGTCCGCTGAAGTGAACCAAATAGCTTCCATTTTTAACTCTAATTTTAACGTTACTGTTAGTTTGGGCAATTATCTTTTGGATGTAGGTCTGGCCACTTTCACCCTTTGGCCCTGCGATACCAAGTTCAATTTTTGTACCCGGAGTTGCCTCAAGCGCTATGACTTTACTATCTTTAAAGTATCTAGCCGTGAAATATCCTCCCAGAATCAGAAAAGACACCACAATAATCAGAACTACAACTATCCTAGTTTTACGACCAGAAAGATTAGTATCCATAGTTACTGAGGCTCCATTGTTCTAAAAACTACCTTAAAATCTGACACATCGTATCCCTTTTCGCGAATCCATGTAAGCGCAGCTTGTCTGGCTTGATGGGTAACGTTTGATGCGGATGAGATAAAGACTACCGGTGACCCCTGAGCATTAGAATCTAGGTAGCCATAGTCTACACGGTAATAATATCCAGGACCAATATAGGGCAGTTCCTGGATAAAGGGGAGCTGTTTTAGTGCATCACTTGATGAGCTTGTGGCTAAAGTGCTAGATATACCCTGAGCCTTATAGTTGTCGCTCTGATTAAACTGATACCAATCTTTTGTTTCAGGCGTGTTTGGTACTAGCACAAACCCCACAAATTTTGATTCACTGGCAATTATATTAATCGCTTGTGATTGTGTAACAAAACCTTTTTTAGATACAGATATATCATATTTTCCTGGTTTGACCTTTATGCTACCACCCTTTGAATTATTGCCGTTAATGGTTAATGTAGATTTAGAGGGTGCAACTTCAATCTGTAAGTTTGCAGTTGTACCAACAGAGTTTCTAAATATATAGGTTATCCCAAAACCCATAATCAAAACCACGACAATAATAAAAACAACTACTTTTCTTTTCATTGTTTTACCCTGATCCTTGCATAAAAACCACCTTTTCCAGTTAATGGCGCTGTTTTACCCTGCCTAGGATAATAGTCATTCTGAGAAGCTTGTGCCACGATATTGCCATTTGCTTGTGGACCGATATAAATATATGTATGTCCAGCAGCACCAGCTCCATTTGAACCTGAGGCAGATGGGTGTTTTGGAGATCCACCGGCAATCATTATATCTCCTGGCTGTAATTGGGAGGTATCGCTTACACTCAAAACTACATCATACTTCGCAGGATTGTCAAAAGCGTAATCTAGCTGATCACCAGTAAAAGTAAGGGGGAAATTAGGATCCACGCCACTTGCGCGCATAACTATTCCTGTAAACATACTACAATCTCTGCTACGACTTCCTGCAGTAGGGTAAAATTGATCAAGTGCTGCCTTGAAGGCTGGACGAGGGTCAGTAGTACTGTTATATGTTTTGCCGGTTTCATCGGTTCCGGAATTTGCTGGCCATGAAAAATTAACCGCCGTTTGGGTAATGTTGCCTGCAACGACCCCTCCACTGTTACTGCAGCCACTACTATTTCCGGAGATATTTGCAGTATTTCCGTTTGATCCAAGTGGCACAGATCGCTTCACAGACTCCACCAGCCCAGTAGCATACTTGTTTTTGTCCGTTACGTTGAGCCCTGATGCCTGTCCTTGGCTTTGACCCCCTGATTCGTTGTAAATCCAGGGAACGGTAGAAAATAGCTGAACAAGCCACATATTACCTCCGGCAATATTGCCCCCACGCCCACCACCGATTCCTGCAGAGGCGTCTTGCATCAAGTCAATCTTTCCACCTTGTGATTTGCCCCTTTCCTCTACGAAAATTTGTCCAAACTGCTGGCTTTTAGAAGATACACCAGGGTTATTAAATGCAACTTTTTGACCGTTAGTTGTGAGTCTGAATTGACCGTCTCGTTGTACATATACCTGATTATTCTGGGTTTGGAAGGGTAGGTTACTTTGATCGTGGATGCTTAGCGCCAGCGAAGCCTTTGCGCTGTTGGCAATGTCTGCACGTTGACGAAGCGTAACCGTATCTGACGCCGACGCTTTGGTCAAAATAACTTTATACCCCGCCGCTTCAAGCTGTGTTTTTACGATTTGAGCTACATCAAATACGTCTGTCATCTCAGGGCTGTTTGGATAGTCATGGTCCATAATTCCCGTCTGAGGGTCTGTTACTGTTATATCATTACCGCTGTGACCTGGATCGATTACAATTACATTACCTGCACCATTGTTTATATCACCAGTTGAGCATGCGCAGTTACTATTGTTGCTAGCATTAGCATCATTCCCAACCCCCGGATTACCACTACTGTCACCGGCAAACTGGTATCTAAGAGGTGCAGGATCGTGAATCTTTTTCGGGCTAGATACTGTTCCCCCTGGTGGGCCTACTTCTATAGACGCTCTATCATTATAATTTTTTCGAGTCTGTAGGATGATGTCTTTAAGCCCCTGATAATAATTTGCTGGATCCGCAACCGAACCTTCGGCCCAAGCTTTATTGCCAGGCGTTTCTTTGAAATATACAAAAGCTCGAGCCACGTCGTCGGCTGTGCTATTTGGATTCGAAAACACCGTACCTAGTCGTGACTGGTAGCCACTGGATCCAGCTGTACCTGACCAAACTCGTGCGTATGCTTCAACTCCATCATTAAATGAACTATATGCCTGAACACCACTTACGCTATGGCTTACAGGCTTTAAATCAGAACCGGTATACCCTGTATTCCAGGGATTATACAAGTCACTATTAGTAATATTTCCACCTTCTCTGAAAGTCTGAGCTACAAAATTTAAAACGTGTTCCTGGGTGACTGTGCTAGACTCCGGCACATTTAATTTCTTCGCTAGGGCTCGAAGTGCTTCTACAGCAAAGTCCTCAAGACTATATGGTGGCTGCAAACTCGTGACCCATTTAGGGGTTTCAGTACCTGGGGTTCCGGCTCCACTTGAGTTATCTGGATTGGATAGGTCACACGAAGAATCTTTACAGCTTACTATTGCAGCCCCTATATCTCTTAGTTTTGCTTCAGTACAATCAGCAGGCGATATCGGGGCGGCACGAACAATTGTCGTATTTACGACAGAAAAAATTAACGCAAAGGTTGTAAGCAAAACTATAAAACGCTCAAGGAAGTTCTTCATATTGTACCCAGAGAGCTTCCATATAGGTCTCGGATAGTAAGACTTCCTGCAGTAATTGTTGTGTTATCGGAGGTTATCGCACTTGAAGTAATCTTGTCTGGGAAAAGCTCGGCATCCACTCCATCTTGCATGTCTAGCCAAGCAAGATGTGCCTTGAAGCGTACGGTAATGGACTGTGAAGCCAAACAGTCAAACTTTGGATCAGTCTGAACTTCGTTTTCTATTATACTTATAGTATCAACACCATTAACACAATTTTCGACGTGTTTAATAAAGTTTTCGCTCTTTGGTTGGTAGGTTTGTGGGTCTATATCCCCTGAGTTTATCAAAAACTTCACGTTTTCTTCAGGATCAACGTTTAAAATATCATCGCGCATTATTGGCAGTATATTTCCGGCAGGATCTGTTGCTAATTGCTTGCCTTTTGCGTCATATGTTTCAAATGGAATTTCGTCTGTTGTTTGAGCAAATACAGTACCAGAAAATAATTTTTCAAAGCCACCAAAAATTGAAAAAGGTTTACTTAATACGGAAGACGCCATATTTATGCTATTGGATAGAAACCTGCCAACCCCATTAACTCCATATGGCATAGTAGCTAAATTCGTAGCTGCAGTATAAGCAAATGAATCAGGATTACTATAGTCAAACATCCTTGTGTAAATACTCTGAGTTTGTTGCTCTGCTTTTTTTTCTGCAATAAATTGAGTATTTGCAATGGCGTATTGTTCAGATGTTGCTGGTACCATTCCCGATTGCAAGCCACGTTGTTTGTTCATTGTTCCAGAACCGGCTGTCAGTATATCGCCAAGCCCTCCTCCTTTTTCCTGACCAGTAAAGTTCAGAGTAGTGGCCTTTTCTGCATAAAATTGCAGTAAAGTAAGTGCTCCCTCAAAAGATAAGTCTATCGCAAGGGTTTTTGCTACGCCTATAGCAGTCTCTTTTGATAGAATTTTCCCTAGTGCTTCTTTAAGGGAGAGAATCACAGCCTCTCTTGCTCCCACTTCAACTCCCTCACTACTTCCACCAGTAAATATTCCCACAGCAACTTCTACCGCTGCAACGCCAATTTGAAATCCAGGGTTTTGATAAACTCCACACTGCGATTTACTAACAGCTGGGATTAGATTGGTGGCGTCCTGGATTGCACCAACTACGCCAGTCTGTGTCCCGTCTACACTTACATTGCTTTTGGAGACGTTATTTTTTGACTTGCTAAAGTGGTTTTTTAAAATATAAGCAAAACCTGGAGATCCACCAATTGAGTTTCCGTTGGAATCTTTGGAAGTAACTCGTTTCATAAGCTCATTTAGTAGTTTAGGGTCAACAGTACCACGCCTGACGTCATCTCCTGCTTTGACAAAAATTGAAGCATAACGAAGCAGACTAAGGGCTCGATAATTTCTAGCAGCAAATGTTATGGCTCGTAGTCTGTTTTTGGCAGTGCAAATTTTGTCCAGTATGTCTGTAGTAGCTGCGATACCCTTAAAGGTGCTAAATGCCTTACTGGCTATTGAGCCATCGGCGATTTTATTTAAAATATCAATAGTTTCATTATCAACCCTACTCGCAACACTGAGAATTTTTTGTTCCTCGGCTGAGAGTTGTTCAACCGGTAATCCATCTTTTAGTTTGCCTTTTATATCACTTAATGAACCATTATTTTTTGCAACAAAAGCATTATCGGCAGCTTGCTGTTCTCTAGCAGCTTTTTGGGCATCTGTTTCGTTCTTGGGAGGAGTACTACTTGGTGAAGTATCTATGCCCGTATCATTTATTTGCTGAACCATTCCCTTGTTCACTTCTAGTTCTGGATCCACAACTTTTGTTAAGGTTTTGGTAGTAACGGCTTTTCTGGAGACTTTAAAACGATTATAAAATGCCTCCATTCGATTAGTTTTCCACCTAGAAAATCGAAGAGGATGATTTACTTCCATATATTTATCTATATGGTCAGCCAGTGCCCCACTATCACCATTAATAATGCTTGAAGTTCCGTCCGGGAGTGTTAATCCAAGAATTTTTTTCTTATCAGTAGGGTCAAAGCTAAACTTATAGCCTTTTGATTCCATTTCCGTAATAATTTTTCCGCCTCTTCGACCGTCTTTACTAAACAAGTCACTTAATTTACTTAGTTTTTGGCGTCGATATTTGCGCGTATGGTCAATCTGAAGTTGTCCAACTTTTTCTATAAGTAATGAACGTAGATGATTAACAGTAAGCGCAGGTCCAAAAATTGTCGAGCTTCCGATCAGTAATCCAATAATAAGTCCAATTATGCCACCACCGGTTTTTTTGCGACGAGTCCAAAATTTGCCACTCTTGCCATTTTTACCAGTAAATCCTTTTCCGACTTGATCATCTTCTTGTTCTGGGTCATTTTCACCAAGCTGGTCAAATTCTGCTTTTTCTTCAGGACTAAAATCCGAAGCTAAGTCATCGAGTACGGCGTTTTGTTCTTTTTCTTGTATCTCAGAATCGCTCATCAATAGCTCTCATTTATATTTATTATACGCCCGGTGTTAGTCTGTTCTGCAAGTCAATAGTTCCTTGTGGTTGATTGAACTCACCCTGCTGTTCTGACATTTGCTGAATTTGCTGAGGGTTTGTGGTTATAAGTCCAGTTTCAGTCGGACTAGCTGTTATTTGAATGTGTACGTGGTTTTGGCCCGCAAAAAACAACCCCTGCCCAACAGGGAACTGGCTTAGGCGTTTTTTTTCTTCACTTGTTAGTTTGAAAGTATCAGATAAAACATCGACTGCAGAGGTAGATTGTTTGAGGAGTATTTGTAAACTAGCATTAGCTACAATGGCACGCCCCATTCGACTTCCCATAAAATCTTCTACGTCTTGGGTGATTGTTGTGATGCCCAGGTTATATTTACGAGCCCTTTTGGCAAGACTAAATAGAAAATTAGCTGAATCTTCGTATTTCATTAATTGCCAGGCTTCGTCTACTATAAGTAGTCTTTTTTTCTGATCGGACTTCGTTTTGTTCCAAATAAAATTCAGGACAATATACATAGCTACTGGACGCAGTTCGTCCTCAAGATCACGAATATTGAAAACTACCATCGGGTTATTAATATCAATATTGCTTTGCTGGCTAAAAATACCTGCAAAAGTTCCGGTAGTGTATTTACGCAATCTTTGGGCTAGTTGTGGACCAGTATTGCCCATATGGAGGAGAGTGTCATAAAGGTCATTTATCGTTGGTGGCTGAGAATTGTGAGTGAGCGGATCATTAGATATGCCGGCTTTGGCGTAAGTTTCAATTAGAGCTGAGTCCAAGTCTGCTTCTTCGGGGGGTGAAAGTGCTGGGGCAACCATTGATTGACCTCCAGAACCAGACGAAGCCATTTGTACTTGTGCCCCACCCATCATAAGACGTAGTAATCCATGGAGGGTAATTAAATTGCTCCGTAATGCATTATCGGCTTCTTCAGTGTCAACAACCTTGGGAAGTTCAAAAGGATTTATACGAACGGCGGAGTTTAAGCTTAGTCTTACATAAGCGCCGCCAACTGCTTCTGCCATTCTTTCATATTCATTTTCGGGATCTATTATGAATATCTCGGTGCCGTACATCATGCTTCTGAGAGCTTCAAGCTTTACAGTAAAACTTTTTCCAGCACCCGACTTGGCAAAGACTACTGAATTACCATTTTCCAAAGAGAACCTATCAAAGATTACTAACCCTGAATTATGCATATTAATTCCATACAAGATGCCGTTGTCTTGTGTCAGGTCAGCACTTGTAAATGGAAAAGTTGTACTTAAAGCACCTGTGCTAAAGTTTCGTTTAATCTGCAACTGGTCGCTGAACTGAGGAACGGTACTATTGAAACCTTGTTCTTGCTGAGAAGTAGCAGGTTTTGAATAAACAAGCTGTTGTCCCAAGTTCGACTCTATCTTATGGGCCACAAACTCCAACTCATCCATAGAGGAGCCATAAATGGTGAAATAAATACCAAATCGGAAAAATCGTTCCTCACCAACTTGCAGTTTATCCCTCATTTCTTCTGCGTCGCTAATTGCTGCTTGTTTGCCGGGATCACGAACTTTACCTTTTTCTGAATCAATCTGAAGACCCGCTTCTAGCTGAGATACCTTTTTGCGTAAATTTTCCAATACAACTTGGCTCTCTACGGGGTAAATAAACATAGATAAATCTACTACTTCATCAATATTTACCATGCTGGACAACCATCCAGTAAAAACTTGTCTAGGAAATCCATATATGTAATATGTCCGGGCAATTCTAGTTCCAATTTGAAAATGACTACTAGAATATTCTAATGAACTTGGGGCAATAAAATCCCGAAGTGCAGTAACTCCTTTTTGAAATGCTGCTTGGACTTCCTGTTGTTCGCGCATTTGTTGTTGCTGTGCAAGTGCGACCGGGTCAATCTGGGGTTTCTGTTTGCCAAATGCCATTTTTACCTAAGCTCCTTATCTAGTCCAGGCTGATACGCTATACCTTGGCCTTTTTCTACAACTGGTGTCGACAAATCATTAAAGTTTTTAAGTTGTTGCCTAGTCGCTGTATCTGGATTATAAGTATCATAGTATAGTTCGATTAGTTCTTGTGTGTCTAACGGCAGTCCTTGGACATCACATTGCAAAAGTCCTGACATAATTGATTGGACACGGTTACGAAGTTCGTCTTTTGCTTTGTTTAAATCGGCTTCGTTTATAGTCACATGCTGCTCTTTGTTGTTGAACATGCCTTTTAGTCCACTAAAGAAGTTTTTACTTTGTGTGATTGCTTTGGCTATATCGGCAACGGGGTAATAAGGGACTACAACGTAAAATTTCTTATCCATGATGTTTGTTTGCTGCGACAAATCAGCAATAAATCCAATGTAGTCTTCCATTAGTAGGGCAAGCAACATGTTGTCATGTTCGGTGCGAATTTTGTCCAGTCTGTCTATATATGGACGCAAATCAATTTTTTGAGAACGCATAAAT
>JBBQAJ010000009.1:0-29593 GCA_038316195.1 Saccharimonadales bacterium (SeqCode) | reverse complement strand
CGTTGAACTTCTTTATCTTCCCATCGTCGACCAATTAAGCGTTTTACTTCATAAATAGTATTTGCAGAATTTGTAACCTGCTGACGACGGGCAACTTGCCCTACTAGCCGTTCTTTGCCTTTGTTTATAGCAACTACTGATGGTGTGGTGCGTGCACCTTCGCTGTTAGCAATAATCTCAGGTTTTCCAGCCTGCATGACTGCCATTGCACTATTAGTTGTTCCCAGGTCGATTCCTATTATTTTTCCCATAATTAACTCCTTGTTTTATTACTTTCTAATTTAACTTTTACCATGGCGTGTCGAATAACATCTTCACCCACTTTGTAGCCAGATTGAAGCTCCTCGCAAACAACTTCAATTTCTCCATCCCCTTCTTCCATTCCCACAGCTTCATGCAATAGTGGATTAAATACCTGGCCCACAGTTTTTATACGCTCAACACCCATTTGAGATAGACTATCTTCGAATTGTTTAACAACCCCTTGAACTCCTTTCACATAATCGTTATCTGTTAGATTTTTTGGTACATGTTTGAGGGAGCGTTCGAAATTGTCTATTACTGGCAAAAGCTGACGAACTATAGTCGACTTAACCATGTCTTTCAAGCTAGCTAGTTGCTCTTCGTGCTGACGGCGAACGTTTGTAACATCAGCTCTTTCGCGTTGCAGTGCCTCGGTAAGTTCACCAATCTGTTGCTGCAAGTCTGCTAATGTCGGTTTTTTACTCATATAGTGCTCCTTCTAGTGTACGACCGGCGTGTTCTACAAGACTCATCACGTCTCGGTAGCTCTGACGAGTTGGGCCGAGAACGCCAATATAACTTTCATCACTATATGGACTACGGAATTTGCTAATAATCAGGGTGCATTGTGCGCTTCGGCCAATTGGGTTTTCAGCTCCTATATATACGCTGAGTGGCTTGTTCGGGGATACTTCACGTAACCATGGCTCTAGGTTATCTAATAAACTTGCGACTTGCTGTACCTGCGCTCCACCAATAAACTCTGGCTGCCCAAATAGGTTTGCAAGCCCCCCCATATAAAGCTGATCGCCAATCGTAGCTAAGCCTAAATTATGAGTTAGTTCTACGAGTGTATCAACTGCATTTCTAATGGTTCGCTCTGGCAAACCACCACCACCTACTCGAGCTGTTAATGCGCGTTCACCCCTACTTTCAGTTGGAGATTCTGTCTGCTCGGTCATATTGTTTACGTAATATCTGTAGCCTTTGTCTGTCGGAACTCGACCGGCGCTTGTATGGGGTTGGTGAATAAAGCCAAGCTTTTCTAATTCGGCCATTTCGGCACGAATTGTTGCTGAACTAACATTAAAAACTTTTGCAAGAAGCGAAGACCCGACTGGACTGGCAACTTCGGCATACTGCTCGACTATAGCTGATAAGAGTAATATTTGTCGTTCTGTCATGGCACTCGTTTAGTTATAGTGCTAATTATACTAAAGCTGGCACTCACGTGTCAAGAGTGCCAGCAAGATTTTCTACGATGTTTTTTTATTATTTATCATCGCCAGACCAAACTATTGGCTTTTTTGAACTGTTTTCGGGAGCAGAGTTTGGCAAAATTGTTTGTTCGGTATTAGATGGTGCAATATTTTGTTCGGGTTGAACGCTTTGAGAAATTGTTCCTGTTGGTGACTCAGTAGGTGTAGTGCCTGAGTTGTTTTTTGGTTGATTTGGGAAATGTTTTTTAAATTCACGTCTTTTTGATCGAAATTTTTCAAACGCCGACCTAGAAACCAAAAGTAGAATAATTAAACCAATGAATATTCCAGCTGGTATTACGTACACCAAGATTTTAGATTTTGCAGGTGGCTTTATTTCAAACTGCTGAACACCATTTGGGTCAGAAGGTGTGTCGTTTACCGTTACATCTCCAAGAACTTTTCCTTTACCATCTTTATCTTCTGTGATCTTATATGAACCAGGTTTAACGTTTACAAAACTTGCAACTCCACTGTCGTCGCTAACTGCTAGTTGACTACCTAAATATACGGTTTTACCAATAATTGGCTTACCGTCTTTATCAATAATCTTTACAGCTACCAAATACCCTGGTATTTCAGTTGCGGCTGGAACAGTTGTATCAGGTTCACTTGGGGTTGGACTGGGAGATGATGGTTGAGGAGATTTTGGGGTTGGCTTTGGAGTTTGAGTGGGTGCTGGTGTTGTAGTAGTTGTAGTAGTCGTAGTAGTTGTAGCTGGTGGGGGTGGAGAAGTTAGGGTATAAGTACCTGCTGAAGTGTTTCCATTCCACACATTTTGAGCATCCGAAGGGCGTACAAGAGCATTACCTGGTGCAAACGTAATTGAAGTGGTACCTGAACCTGCTAAAACTTTGAAACTAACAGATGCTACAATTTTGGTTCCTGTAAGCGTTGCCGAATCAGCACAACCCACCTTTACACTTCCACTTCCACCTGAAACGTAACAAGCTAACGTAAAATCTGAAATTGATTTATCTATGCTTAGTAATTCTAGCTTTGAGGCGTCGTAGTTAAGGTCTGCCTGAACAGCGTTAATAGCATCTGTAGAAGTGGAATTAATTGTAACTTTAAGCGTATTGTTAATTTCATAGCTTCCACTGGCGGGACTTAGGCTTAATTGGGCACTTCCTGCAGCTTGCACAAAACCCACTGATTGAACTGTCATAAATATGGTGGCAAATCCAGCAACTATAAGCTTGAGGTAAAGTGACCTAAGACCGAGGGAGGTATTTTGGAATTTTTTAGAAATGGTTGATTTATTCTGCATTATTATAATCCCCAATTAGCGGCTAATATTGATAGATCGAAAACATTAACAACGGTATCATTGTTCAAGTCGCCTTGGCCTCTAGTTTTTGATGACCCACCCCAGTTTGCTGCAAGTATAGAAAGATCGAAAATATTTACAGCATTGTCGCCATTGACGTCACCACTTTTAGTTGGTGGGGGCGGTGCTTGACTGACGTTTACCGTCGTGACAGGTGCAGAAGTCGTACTTTGCGATGCCGTGTCGTATGCTTTTGCAGTTATACCATGAAGACCGTCGCCAACAGATGCACTATTCCAACTATAGCTGTATGGATTTGTAGTGTCGGTATTCACTAAAGTTCCGTCCACTCTAAATTCAACTTTAGTCACCCCAACATCATCGTTTGCCAGTGCTGTCAAATTAACATTACCACTTACTGTTGCGTTATTGGCAGGCGAAGCTAGGCTCACAGTTGGTGGATTATCAACGGGGCTTGAGCAGTTAGTTCCTAGATCAATTGGATGGCATGTTGTATCAGCTGTAAAAATGACCAGGTCAAGTTTTACGTTAGGCTCCCTGCCGATCATTTTAAATGTGTGATTTCCAGCAGTCAACGGTAAATCAATGTTTGATGCACTGCTACCGTTTTGGTAAGAAACCCATGTCCAGATGTTTGCGGTAATAGCACTATCCCCAACAGTAATACAACTTCCACCGTCAACTTCCAAGAGATATGAATTGTTCGTTGAGTCAGGAGCCATAATTCGACTCCAAACTCTATACGTACTTGTCGCTGGGATGTTTGTAGTAATCGTCGAAGATCCGTAGTCCGTAGGTTGGGCTGCACATGCAGCACTGACCTTTTTGGATTTTATACCAAAAAATATCACGACAAGAAGCAGTCCAAAAAGTAATATATTTGGTGTAATTAGGTAGTTCTGTAAACGTTTCACAAATTTATCCAGATGAAATTGTTTTTGTTGATTGTAAAATTCATTTCCCTAAATATTTTATTGTTATTAGTTTACTCTCAAAGTTAGCATAAGGTCAATCGTGTTAAGTGTATTTCGCAACAAATTTACATTATGCTTTATATGGTACAATACTTCTTAACTAAGACTGTGGAAAAGGGTCATATGAAAAAGTTACGAAATTCCAGGGGAAATAAAAAAAATATAGTTTCAAATATTATAAGAAATCCTAAAAAACAAAAATCTTCAATCATGTTAATTGCTGTCCTGATGTTTGCAATAGTTGGCGCGAGTTTTTTGGTAAAATCATTTGCTGCTACTACAAGTATGTATATTAATCCTGCGTCTTCTAGTGTTGGGTTGGGCTCAACCGTGACAATAAATATTAGACTAAATAGCAACACCGAAGCCGTTAATGCAGTGCAAGCTGATTTAAATTATGATTCAACAAAATTACAATTTTTAAGTATTGATTCAACAACAAGCGCGTTTGACCTTTCAGGAACAGGAACTGGTAGTAACGGACATGTGGTCATTGCAAGAGCAAAATCTGGTACAAGCCTAACCGGCGACCAACTAGTTGCTAATGTAAGTTTCAAACTAATTGACACTGGTAATTCACCCATTAGCTTTGCTTCTAGTTCGCGAGTAGTTCGAACATCCGATACAGTAAATATTTTAACAGTTACGACTCCTGCAACTTTTGTTATCAGTGACACAACTGCGCCAAGCGTTCCAGCTGGACTTACGGCAGGCACAAAGTCTGTTAATTCATTAGCATTTAGCTGGGCTGCTTCGACCGATAATAAAGCAGTTACGGGCTACAAAGTATTTCGAAATGGAGTTCTAGTAAATGGAAATGTAAATGTAACTAACTTTTCAGATTCAGGCCTTAATCCAAATACAAGTTATTCGTATAGTGTTTCTGCTTTTGACGCTGCCGCAAATACGTCTGTTGTTTCATCTCCGATTGCAATATCAACGTTACCTGATACTACTGCGCCAAGCGTTCCAGCTGGACTTACGGCAGGCACAAAGTCTGTTAATTCATTAGCGTTTAGCTGGGCTGCTTCGACCGATAACATATCGGTTTCTGGTTATAAAATATATAGAAATGGAATTCAAGTTGGCTCAACTTCCAGCTTAAATTATACACAAGCTGGACTCGCGCCTAATACCAGCTACACATTTAATGTCTCGGCATATGATTCAGCCGGCAATACTTCATCCCAGTCGGGCGCATTAACCCTAACTACACTAGCTGACACTAATGCGCCTAGCACTCCAACCGGACTAAGTTCTCCGTCGCAATCAACAAACAGCGTTTCGCTTGCATGGAATGCCTCAACTGATGATGTTGGCGTTGTAGGTTACAATATTTTGCGAAATGGAGTCAAAATAAATACAAGTACGACTTCGAATTTTATTGATACAGGATTAAGTCAGGGTCAACAATTTAACTATACGGTAACAGCTTATGATGCAACCGGTAATACTTCCCCATCAAGCAATTCGCTAACAACCTCAACAAAAGTTAAGGCAGGAGATATAAACAGCGACGGACTTGTTAATATTTTTGACTTGTCGATATTGGCAAATAACTTCGGTAAATCAGGTCAATCATTTGCGACTGGTGACCTAAATTCAGACGGAATTGTAAATATTTTTGACTTGTCGATATTAGCAAATAATTGGGGTAACTAGTTTAAATCTACCCAATTTATGGTGTCTGCTTGAAGTTTTTTAACTAATTCTATGCCAGCATTTTGATTTTTGATATCAACATTACCATTTGTAATTTCTATTATCTTATCTACTGAATTGTGAAAATCATTATTTATAACGAACTTGTAATAGTCATGCTTTAAGGCAGCATCGAATTCTAATATAGCATTTTGTAGGCGACGTTTTTTTTCTGCTTTTGGCATGTCCCCCCTACCATCAAGTCTTTTCATCCATTCTTCAAAACTAGGAGGTAGAACGAAAATAGCAATTGCACCTGGACACGCTTCAACAATATTGTGCATTCCAACTATTTCAATTTCGTTGATGGCAATTTTGTGTTTTTGATGAGCCTTCGTTAATTCACGAATACTTATACCGGATACCTGTTGATTATGAATTATTGCTGCCTCTAAGAATTTACCGGCTTTTAAATCTGCAAGTATTTCATTTTCTGACCTAAACCAATATTCTTGACCATCTTGTTCCATAATGCCATTGTTTATACGCTTATGTCTGGTTGTGTCAGATACTATGTAATGAAAATCCCCATTTTTTAGCAATTCAGAAATTATGGTGTTTCGCCCTCCAGCAGTGACAGATATCAAAAAAACAAGCTTCGTTTGATTCAAAATAGCTTTGCTATCATTTGAAATATGATAATCGCCAAGTATTTCTTGAAATTCTGCTAATCGATTTAGTTTATTTTCCATATATCCTATCTTATCAGCATTGTGGTTGTTTTTGCGACCATACTGGCAAGAATAAACAGATTGCAGTTCAACCACTGGTTATTTTTTTATTAGTTTTAATTGTGGATTGTGATTTGATGAAGGTTTGGAAAATGAACGTTTTTACACTATATTTGTAAAAAATTATGTGCATTATTTAACACAAGGGTGTAGCATAAGAGCAAACAAATACGCGTAAAAAATGCCTTGTGAAGTTCTCGTAATTTCACAAGGCTTTTTGATTGCCGACGTTAATCTCGTTTAAGCATAACTGTAAATGCTTCAGATGGTATTTCTACCTTACCGAAACGTTTTAAGCGTTTTTTACCTTTAGCTTGTTTGGCCAAAACTTTCTTTTTTCTTGACACATCGCCACCATATAAACCTGTAGTAACGTCTTTTCTATATGCAGAAATATCTTCTCTAGCTATAAACTTGCCCCCAATCGCTGCCTGCAAAGCTACTTGGAAATTTTGACGTGGTATTACTTCTTTAAGCTTGCCTACAACCTCTCTGCCTAAACTTTGCGATTCTGACTTATGAACCATTATGCTAAGCGCATCTACACGTTCTCCAGCAACATAAAAATCTAGTTTAATCAGATCTTCTGGTCTATAGCTATCAAGATCGTAGTTGAATGAACCGTAGCCACTTGTAACACTCTTCAATTGATCGTAAAAATCTGTTAGTAAGTTTGCAAGTGGGGCTTCAAAAGCGACTAGAGCTAACTGGGCATCTACGTAACTCAAGTTTTTCTGCAAACCACGCTTGCTTGATATTAGCTGAATTACTGCACCAACATATTCTTTTGGAACTACAACTTCACCTCTTATCCAAGGTTCTCGAATTTCTTTTATTTTGGTAACTTCGGGTAGATCTGTTGCAGATTTTATATCAATGTCTTCGCCATTTAAGAGAGTTATTTGATAATCAGTTGATGGGTTTGTCACTACTAATTCTAAGTCATACTCACGCTCTAGCCGCTCACGAACGATTTCCATGTGAAGTAATCCAAGAAATCCAACTCGCACGCCAAATCCCAGTACTGGCGAATTTTCTGGTGTGAACTGGAGTGCTGAGTCACTTAAACTTAGTTTTTCTATAGCATCTTTTAGTAATTGATAATTTTCATTGCTATCTGGGAAAAATCCTGCATAAACAAATGGCTTGACCTCTTTGTAGCCCTCTAATGCATTTGTTGATTTATTTTTAGCAAGCGTGACAGTGTCACCAACTTTAGCTTCTCGGGTGCTTCGCAAATTTGTTACAACATAACCAATTTCGCCAGATTGAAGAACTTTTGAAGCTTTCATTTCGGGTTTAAGTGCACCAACTTCAAGTGCAATGCCTTCTGTTCCCGTTGCCATTAAATATATTTGGTCATTTTTAGCTATCTCGCCGTCAATAATTCTTAAATATAAAATTACTCCTCTGTAATCATCATAATAGCTATCAAAAACTAGTGCCCTTGTGGCATCTTCTCCACCACCTTTCGGAGCTGGTATGTCACTAATAACTCTTTCTAGAACTTGCTCTACGCCTTGTCCAGTTTTGGCTGAGATATATAAAATATCTTCTTTTTTGCAACCCAACAAACTAATAACTTCCGAGCTAACCTTTTCAACATCTGCAGCTGGTAAATCAATTTTATTTAGCACAGGTACTAGGGTTAGGTCTGCTGCCATGGCTAAATACACGTTTGCAAGTGTTTGAGCCTGAATGCCTTGAGATGCATCAACAACCAATATTGCACCTTCACAAGCTTGTAAACTTCGTGAAACTTCGTAACTAAAATCCACATGTCCTGGAGTATCGATCAAATTCAATTCATAGTTTTTATATTCCATTCTGACAGGAGCAAGTTTGATGGTGATACCCTTTTCACGCTCTAAATCCATTTTGTCTAACATCTGTGCTTTCATTTCACGTTTATTAACTGTACCCGTGATTTCTAAAAGCCTATCTGCCAAAGTAGATTTACCGTGGTCAATATGGGCAATTATGCAAAAGTTTCTTATGTTTGACTGCTTCATGTCGTACTAGTGTAACATCTCTGTTAAAATTGACAAATGTAGATTTATTGTGTCATAATGTGAATATGAACTTTGAAAATCCCTTGAAGAGTAGAATGGAAACGGATTCTACACAGTATAGTACTGAAGACTTTGTACCTAAAGAAAGTAGTTTTGAAGTTCCCAAAACTATTGGCGATAAAGCACGACAAGTACGTGATATTGGACCAGGGCTGCCTCAAGATGTGCTATCAGATATACATGATGCAATACCTAAACTTCACAATGAAAGAAAGTATTAAATTATAGCTTTATCGGGCGAAGAATAAATTGCTTTACTTTCTCGACAATGACCTGAGCTTCATCTAGATCAAAAATTGCTGAAACCGCAATATGAACAATTAAAGTAACTAAAGTAATACTACTTAGCTTAGTTCCAAGTGTTACAAAGCCTGTGTCAGTTTTTGTTAGAGGAAAAAGACCTACCATTAAAAATGCAGCCATTATTGTAAACCCGGACACAGACAAGATTCTTGCAACGCCCCTCCAAAAATAAGGATCAAGTAATTTATTATCCCTTTTTATCATAATGCCTAAAAGGATTAGAACTTCTACTGCAGAAACTATTGATTGAGCAGCAGCAAGACCAATCAATCCATAAGCCGTGGGTTTAGACAAAAAGTAAGCTAGTGTTACGCCAAACGCAATTGATACTAAAGAAACAATAAGAGGAGTTTTTGTATCTTTTTGTGCGTAGAACCAGCGTGATATCATAGAATATACTGACCTAAAAAATATCGCCGCTGCAAAATAACCAAAAATTATGGCTATTTCTGGTGCGCTATTTGAAAATATCAATCGCGCAAAATAGCCCCTGGCAAAATATGAAACTATCGCAACTGGTACAGCAATCCAGATGACAATTCTGAGAATTTGTAAAAATTCTTTGCGAAATAGATCACTCCTACCACTAGCCAAAAGCTGCGTTAATTTGGGAAATGCCGCCGTGCTTAAGCTAGCACTTATTAAAAAGATTGGCGTAGTGTGTAAAATATACGCATTTTCATAATAACTTATGCTACCAATCCCAAGTCTTGCAGCAAAGTTTGTTTCAGCAATACTATTTATAGAATCGACTCCTTGGTCAATTGACCTAGCTGGTAATAACCTTAGGATTTTGCGAAAATCTGAGTTTTTCCATAAAATCTTTGGATTCCATCTAAAGTTTGCCCCAATAAGTCCAAACGAAATTATACCTAATTGTAAGACTGCCCCAGCCATTGCCCCAATACCAAGGCCTGTAATTCCAATGTTATCTCGAAAAATATAGACACTTGCCATTATAGCGACGTTATAAAATATAGGGCCAGTTGCAAAAAAGAAAAACCTTCCAAACGCTTGTTGCGCACCAGCCAAAATACCTGAAACTGTAAATAGTAGCGGATTAAATGATATGAACCTCATGATCGTTACGGCATTATGAAGTTGGTCTGGACTAAAAGTTGTTGGCACCAACAACTTCACTAATGGTTCTGCAAAAACAAACATAATTACACCTACAATAGCCATAAGTACGGCAAGTAAATTTAACAAGCTACCGGTTAGATCCCACACTCCTTTATGATCACCTTTTGCAAGCCGTTCAGTTAAAATTGGGATGAATGCTACTCCTAATGCTCCTGCTGCCAATGTGTAGAAGAAAAAATCGGGTATTTTAAAAGCCGCAAAATAAGCGTCTGTACTTTGTGGGCCCAAAATTGGAAAATTGGCATTCACAATTTTATATCGTAAAAATCCAAGTACCTGGCTTATTAACGAAATCATCAAAAGCAACGTTGTAGCACCGCTAACGCCTAGCTTGTTATTTGCACGACGAATAAATCGATTCATTCAAATAATATTATAGTGGAACAACGGATTACTAACTAGGCATTATGGTAATAAAATTTATTTTCTAATTACCAATATTTCACTAGCCTAGTACAGGCTAGCTTCTTTAGGCATTATGGAGTCTTTGAAAATTTTCAATACTTGGTCTGCTTCTACGGTTTCTTTTTCTAATAATTCTTTCTTTAACGCTTTTAATTTATCTAAATTTGCCTTTATAACAATTCTAGCCCTATTAGCCGCTTCAGTAATTAATCCCTCTACTTCATCGTCAATAAGTTTAGCAGTTTCGTCAGAATATTGACGCTCATGCATAACTCGCTCAAGCATAATTCCTTCTTCTACATGAAATACTTGATCGCGAAGTTTTTTACCCATACCTTGGTTCACTATCATTTCCCTGGCTAGTTCTGCTGCTTTTTGCAAATCATTTCCTGCGCCTGTTGTTACTCTGTCATGTCCATATACAACTTCTTCTGCAATTCTGCCTCCTAACATACGTGCCAGGATGTCCTTGTATTCTATAACGCTGTGGTAGCTACGATCTTCTGGGGGAATAAACCAAGTTACTCCTCCAGTGCCACCTCGTGGGATAATAGTAACTTTATGTACCATGTCGCTATCTGGAAGTACGTGTCCCACTATGGCATGTCCTGCTTCGTGATAGGCGGTCATTTCTTTTTCTTTCTCGTTCATTATTTTACTTTTGCGTTCCGGACCAATCGCTACTTTTTCAAAAGCTGAAGTTACATCTTCTTGATTTATAGTCTTACGACTGTGCCTAGCTGCAAGAATTGCGGCTTCGTTAGCAATATTTGCTAGATCTGCACCACTACTTCCGGCACTTTTACCAGCTAATGCATCGAGATCTACGCCACTGTCGACCGGCTTTTTTGCAAAATGAACTTTGAGTATTGCTTCACGGTCTTTTCTGTCTGGCAAACCAATATTAACTCGTCTATCAAATCGTCCAGGTCGCAATAACGCTGGATCCAGCACATCAGAACGGTTAGTGGCGGCCAGTACAATAACGTTCGTGCCCTGTTCAAATCCATCCATTTCTACTAAAATCTGATTTAGTGTTTGTTCACGTTCATCATGGCCACCACCCATCCCTGAACCACGACGTCGGCCTACTGCATCTATTTCGTCAACAAAAATTATACAAGGAGCGTTTTTCTTAGCTTTTGCAAATAAGTCGCGGACTCTAGATGCGCCAACTCCAACAAACATTTCAACAAACTCTGATCCAGAAATGCTAAAAAATGGAACGCCTGCTTCACCAGCTACTGCTCGTGCCAACATAGTTTTGCCAGTACCAGGAGGGCCAATAAGCATAACCCCTTTCGGAATTTTTGCGCCTAAAGATTCAAACTTTTTCGGAAACTTTAAGAATTCAACAATTTCTGAAAGATCTTGTTTGGCTTCTTCTGATCCGGCAATTTCCTTGAACATAACTTTGTCTTTCTCATTTCCATACAATCGAGCCCGACTTTTACCAAAACTCATTGCTTGGTTACCCTGACCTTGAGCGCTTTTAATTAACCAAAAAATTCCACCAAACATTAATAATGGGATAAACAAGGTACCACCGACTTGCAACCATGTAGATGTAGAGCTGGATTCTTTTTTATTGACAACTTGAACGTCCTTACTAGTAAGTCCCTGTTCATAAATACTTGAGCCCGATTCTTTTCTAGAAATTTCATAAGGTACTTTGTCATCTTTGTTTTTGAATACGTTTATTTCATCCCCAACGATTTCGAGTTTTTGGATTTTACCAGAATTTGATTCGTTTATAACTTCGTTAAATGGTACAGAAGTTTTTGGTGGAGTCTGAGATATGCTAGCAACAACAATCAGCCCAAACAAAGTAACAAGAGCAATAAAGCCAAAGTTTTTAATACCTCGACGGCCGTTCTTTTTATTACCAGTAGTTTTCCTAAATGGTTTCTTTGGATCCATATAAGAACCTATTATACATAATCAATTGTTATATTTCTAGCGCTCTCTATGTATGAGTGCTAGTTTGTCTTTTCCTACCCCTATAAATATGCTTCCATCAATATCGATTTTTCGTCCAGATTTTGCGGTTTTCATAGCAATTGTAATTCTATCGATAGTTGTTTTGGTGATATTTTTTGCTCGATGTTTACGTAGCCAAGCATGCATTAATTCTTTCGCGATAATGTGTGGCAAATCTATAAACCATTCGCGATCAATTTCACTTAGTGATGGCTGAACATGCAATAACGTGCTGATTTGATTGTCTATTTCATCGTTAGCAGTGCGCAAATTATCCAAAAGAATGATCAATTCTGCACGCTTACCAGGCGAAAAGCTCGGCACAACATTAGACCTTATGTAATTACGAAAATATATTGTGTTTTGGTTGGTTGCGTCTTCTCGCCAAGCTATTGATTGTTTGTCAGCATATTCAAGTATTTGCTGTTTGCTATATCCTAACAATGGTCGAACAATCCCATCAGTGGATTTTAGCGAAGTGAGTCCCAATCGGCCAGTGCCTCGAACTATGTTTATGATAGCTGTTTCTATAACATCGTCTTCGTGATGGGCCGTTATTATAGCTTTTGCTCCACTAGCATTTTTGACACTATTCAAAAACTTATATCTGGCATTTCTCGCTACTTCTTCACTGGTGCCAGCACCTAAGTTACCATTATTGTGAACAAAAGATAGATTATGTTTTTTTGCTATTTTTTGAACCAATTTTTTGTCTTGGTCGGAGTCTGACCTAATTCCATGATCGAAGTGTGCAATTATTAGCTTCAGGCCTGCTCGTTTTTGAAGTAAATCCAAAAGGACCATGGAATCTACTCCACCACTTACTGCGACTACATATGTACCAGCCCCCACCGTAATTCTCATATATTTAGTATACTAGTTTTATACGCTAAGAAATTTTATTTTATTCGACACGGGCAATCAGAAATGTATTTAACCGGATATTACGGTGGCACTGTCGAAACACCACTAACTCAAGTTGAACAGACTCGGGCTCAAAAAGCGAGAATATCTACTAGAAGTTTTGCCCAGAAAATATAAATAATAGCTGGAATTTTCTTTTTGTTAGTGCAAGGCGTTATTTAAAAATAAATAATTATTTACCAACGTATTCTTGCCACGATTTTGGCTCACGCACAGCTCCATTTGTTTCGCCCAAACACTTAATAAGTAATCGCCCGGTTTCGGCATTACTAAGTAGTGGAATATGATTGTCGATTGCTAGTCGTCTCATAATATATCCATCCGTAGTCAACTCTTCTAGATTAGACGGAACGTTAATCATGAGTGATATTTTATGCCTTGCGATAGCCGACGCCGCACTGGGCTCTTTCTGCTCAGACAACTTGTTTAAGACGGTAGTTTTTATTCCATACTTGTTAAAGAACTTATGAGTTCCTGTGGTTGTGTATATTTTCCATCCTTGTTTTGCAATTAAAGAGACATCCTCAACGAATTTAAATTTCTGATCGTCTGGTAAGCTTAAAAATAACGATTTTGATGATATTTTTTGGTCTGTGGCTAGCCATGAAGCATAAAATGCGTCACCAATGTCGACACCTAAACAAGCAACTTCTCCAGTAGAAGCCATTTCTACGCCAGCAACAGGGTCGGCACCTTTTAGTCTATTATATGAAAATTGTGGACTTTTGACACCTACATGATCTAAATCAAACGTTTGGTAAGTTTTGGTATTTTTAATCCCTAGCATTGCCTCAGTGGCAATTTCAATAAAATTATAGTTACTAACTTTTGACACAAACGGAAACGACCTGGAAGCACGAACATTGCATTCGATTACCTTTAACTCGTTATCTTTTGCAATAAACTGAACATTGAACGGACCAGTTATTTTTAGGTTTTGAATTATTTGTTTAACAATATTTTTAGCTTGTCTAACAGTTTCCAAATACAACCTTTGGGCTGGAAATACTACTGTCGCATCGCCACTGTGGACGCCAGCATTTTCTATGTGCTCTGAAATTGCGTAGATGATTAATTTACCATGTTGTGCGACACCGTCTATCTCTAACTCTTTAGCATTAGTTATGAACTGTGAAATAACGACCGGGTGGTCGGGAGATAAATGTGTGGCATCACGCAGATATTGTTTTAATTCATACTCGCTATTAACCACATTCATAGCTCCACCGGATAAAACATAAGATGGCCGAATTAGCACTGGATAGCCAACTTTTTTGGCGAACTTTTTGGCACTTGCTAAAGTGGTAATTTCGTCCCATTCTGGTTGATCTACACCAATTTTCCCAAGCATTGAAGAAAATTTCTGCCTATCTTCGGCTCTATCAATTTCATCTGGGCTGGTACCTAAAATAGGATATTTAAGCCTGTGGAGTGGTAAGGCTAAATTATTTGCTATCTGGCCACCGACGGAAACAATGATTGATTTAGGATTTTCAAAATCTGCAATATCCTGAATTCTCTCGAGCGTAAGTTCTTCGAAATATAATCTGTCCGATCTATCATAATCTGTCGAGACTGTTTCGGGGTTTGAGTTTACAATTATTGTTGGCAATCTATGCTTTCGCAGTGTTTTGGCAGTATTTACTGCACACCAATCAAATTCAACTGATGAACCTATGCAATAAGGCCCAGAGCCCAAAATTACTGTGGAGTTTTTTAATGGCAAAATATCATGGCAACTTCCAAAATATGTCGTGTACAAGTAATTGGTTGTTACATCAAATTCACCTGCAAGTGTATCAATTTGTTTTATGAATGGTGTAATTCCATACTTCTGGCGTTTTTTACGAACAACTAGTTCGGAAGTTTTTATGATTTTAGAAATTGTTAAATCTGAAAAGCCTTTTTGTTTGGCTTCAATTAATAATTCTTTGGACAGTTTGTTCTTTTTTATTTTTTTTGAAGTTTCTACAATGTCTTGTAGGTGATACAAAAACCATTTATCTATATTTGATAGATCGTGAATTCGATCTACGCTGATCCCACGCCTTAAAGCTTTTTCTATTGCAAAAATTCGTTTATCTGTAGGTTTTGAGATTAGTTTAGCTGAGTCTTTCATTTCAAATGGATGGTCAGTCAATCCATTGGCACCAATATTTAACATTCGCAATGCTTTTTGTAATGCTTCTGGAAAGCTTCTGCCGAGTGCCATAACTTCGCCAACGCTCTTCATTTCTGTACCAATTGAATGTTCGCTGGCTTTAAGTTTACCCAAATCCCATCTTGGTATTTTCACAGCTATATAATCTAAGGCTGGTTCAAAAAATGCAGGCGTTGTACCAGTTACAGAATTTTTAAGTTCATAAAGTCTATAGCCAAGCATGAGTTTGCCTGCCACAAATGCCAAAGGGTAACCAGTTGCTTTTGATGCAAGAGCGCTCGATCGACTTAACCGTGCATTAACTTCAATTACTCTATAATCCCCATCATCTGGATTTAAAGCGTATTGGATATTGCATTCACCTATAATCCCCAGGTGGTTGATGGTTTTTATAGCAACTTCTCGTAATCTATGGTATTCCTCATTGGTCAAAGTTTGAGACGGTGCAACAACAATACTTTCGCCTGTGTGTATACCCATTGGGTCAAAATTTTCCATGTTACATACGGTTATAGTGTTGCCGTCTTTGTCACGCACAATTTCGTATTCAACTTCTTTCCAGCCTGTTAAATATTCTTCTATAAGAACTTGGCCCACCACACCAAGTACTTCATTTACCTTTACTACTAGTTCTTTTTCGTTATCTACCCGTCCTGATCCAAGTCCTCCCAAACTATATGCCGATCGGAGCATGATGGGATAGCCTATTTTTTTGGCTGCTTTTGTTGCTTCTTTTAAGCTTTTTGCTGCAAAGCTTCTGGCTGTTTTAGTGCCAATTTTCGACAAAGCTATTTTGAATAAATCACGATCTTCGGTAGTTTTTATAACTTCGACTGGAGTTCCTAGAACTTGAATATTTAGTTTTTTAAATACTCCTAAGTCGTGCAAAGCTAATCCTAAATTGAGTGCTGTTTGGCCTCCAAAACTAAGTGTTACTGCGTCTGGTTTTTCTTTTTCTAGAATTTTCGTGACGGTCTCGACATTTAATGGCTCAAAATACACTTTGTCGGCCATATCGGCATCAGTTTGAACTGTCGCAATGTTTGGGTTAATTAAAATTGTGTAAATATGTTCTTCTTTAAGCGCCTTAATTGCCTGGGAGCCAGAATAATCGAACTCTCCAGCTTGGCCAATCCTAAGTCCACCAGATCCCAATATTACAACTTTATTTATTTTATTCTTCACGTTGTCAAACTTTCGTAAAATTTTTCAAATAACCAAGCAGTGTCGGTTGGTCCAGGACAAGCTTCAGGATGAAATTGAACTGAAAAATATGGTTTTGATTTATGCGCTATTCCCTCAACTGAATTGTCGTTTAAATTTCTATAAGATACATACCAACCACTGGCAAGAGTTTTTTCATCAATTGCAAAGCTATGATTTTGACTTGTTATATAGCATTTTTCTGTTTTGTAATCTTGGCAAGGTTGATTATGCCCACGATGACCAAATAGTAACTTATATGTTTTTGCTCCTGATGCAAGACCCATTATTTGACTACCCAAACAAATACCTAAAATTGGTTTTCCAATTTTTAAAGCTTTTTTGACATTAACAATTGTTGCTTGGTAATCGGTCGGATCACCAGGGCCATTAGATAATAGAACACCGTCGTATTTTTCTTTTGTGAAATCATAACTTGCTGGCACTTGAATAATTTTGCATGGAAATTTAAGCAAGCTTTGCAGTATATTTTCTTTAGAACCACAATCAACCAAAATTATAGTTTTTTTATGATTTTGGTTATATACTCTTGGTTCAAAATTTGTCGGAATATTTAAAGCTTGCTTGATTTTATTAGTGTCAATTTTTACATCACTTATCGCACCCAACATAGATCCTCTTGTGCGCAAATGCTTTGTAACTTGTCGGGTATCTATGTCTGTAATAATTGGGATATTTTGAGATTTAAGCCAATCCAATAGAGAACGATCGGCTTTTTTATGACTCCACGATTCGGCAGCGGAGCTTACAACAACACCGCTAACTTGTATTTTGGAAGATTCAGCAGACGAGATGTCTACCCCATAATTACCTATCATTGGATATGTAAAAACAAGTATTTGATTAGAGTACGAAGGATCCGTCAAAGATTCAACATAACCGGTCATTCCTGTGTTGAAAACAACTTCACCCTCATAGCTGCCTTTTTGCCAATCAGGAATTTTTCCAATGAACTTAGTACCGTCACTTAAATATAAGTGGGCTGGTTTTTGGCTAAAAAAAATGCTCCTACCGGAGCTTTTAACAAATTTTTTGGAACTAATTTTGGGCTTGTCTAGCATTGGCATACTAGGACTTAAATATAGCACATTAAATTTATTTTACAAATATTCAATTATTTATTTCCTTGTTGAAAGTGTTTCGAGGCTGATGTTTCTGCTATCATAAGTCAATGAAGAGTGACGCAACAAATACGGCACCAATTGTAGCAGTACTAGACGCGGGTGGTCAGTATGTAGATTTAGTACGTCGAGCTTGTAATAGGATTGGCTACCCTGCTGTTGTGTTACCGTTAAATACCTCTGCTCAAGAATTAAAGGAAAAATATAAAGCCATAATAATCTCCGGAAGTCCGGCAAGTTCACAGGAAGTTAATGCTCCGATGCCAGACTCGCAAGTTTGGAATTTAGATATTCCAATTCTTGGGATTTGTTATGGTTTACATGCTATGGTCACAAATTTTGGTGGTGAAATAGTTCGTGGCGCTTCTCGTCAAGATGGTCGAGCTTCGACAACAGTCGTAAACAAACATCCTCTTTTTAAAAATACAAAAACAAATTTTAGCGCCTTATTTACTCATGGAAACTTTGTATCTAAAGTTCCCAGTGGATTTGAAATAATAGGCGAACATAAACTTCCGGACAACACTACAGTTTATTCTGCAGTGGCTAAAAACAATTTATTAGCCGTACAGTTTCACCCGGAAGTATTTGATGATACACCAGAAGGTTACCAAATTTTTAAAAATTTCTTGCATGATATTTCTGGACTTGAACCAAACAAACAATTTTTGGAATTACAAACGGAACAGCTAGTAATAAATCTGAGAAGCACGATAAAAGAAACAACTAAAAATCGCCATGTTATTGCATTTGTCAGTGGGGGTGTAGATTCATCAGTTACGGCGGCACTTGCTGCTACAGAAATTCCACCAGAAAAATTACATGCTTATTATATAGATAATGGACTCATGAGAAATGAAGATGAAACTGTGATTGAAATACTAAAGCATACTGGAGTCCCGGTTAACAAAATTGACGCAAGTAAAGAATTTTTGAATCAGCTCAATAAAGTTACCGATCCACAAACTAAAAGAAAAATAATTGGTAAAGTTTTTGTTGAAGTTCAAAACCGAATTGTCACTGAACTTGGCTTAAAAGAAGCACTACTATTACAAGGAACAAACGCAGCCGACAGAATAGAAAGTGGTTATAGCAAAGCTGGTAATGAAACTGCAGTAATAAAAACTCATCACAACCAAGTAAAAGAAATTCAAGCCTTGAAAGCTAGTGGGCTTTTGATTGAACCACTTGATGATTTGTTCAAAGATGAAGTTCGCGCAATTGGCAAGCATTTAGGATTGCCTGATGAAGTTGTATATCGCCAACCGTTTCCAGGTCCTGGACTAGCCGTTAGAATTCTTTGCGCAACAGGTGAAGAAAATATTATTGATACGTCTGGTATTGAAAAAAGTATTGCAAGTGAAATAAAAGTTACTGACGCTGAAGTGAAAATATTACCAATTAGAAACGTAGGAGTAGGTGGAGATGAACGATCTCATAAAGCAGCAGTAGCTCTAAAATTGTCCGAATCATGGAGTAGACTTGCAAAACTGGGCACTGAATTACCTGCAAAATTTAGTCATGAGATTAATCGTGTAACTGTAGCGCTTGGCGAAACGCCAATTGATAAACTATCAATTACACAAACTTTTATTAATCCAGAAACCGTAGCTCAGCTTCAACATGCTGACAAAATTGTCTGGGAAGAAATGCGTGCTTTTGGAATATCAAACACAATTAGCCAGTTTCCAGTTGTCCTTTTGCCAATATCATTTGGTGAGCTAGGCCTGCGCTCCATCGTACTTCGACCCGTAATTACATCTACTTTTATGACAGTACAGCCAATGATTCCTGGCAAAAACATAGCAATAGAATTTATCCATAAAACAACCGATAGAATAATTAAAGAAGTGACTGGAATCAGCCAAGTACTTATCGACCTAACTCCAAAACCCCCTGCAACAACAGAGTGGGAGTAGCTTTTAATTCAATTTTTGTTCGTTTTCCACTATTTTATTTAAATCAAATTTTAACAAAACTGCGTTGTCGATGTCCGAAAGATTCTCAGTACCTTGCTCTAGTAATTGAAAAAGTCTCTGAACCCCACCATGTGCAATTATGAGAGCCTCATAATCTTCATGATCAGAATTAATTTCTTTGACAAAACCTACAACTCTTGAAATAAATTGCTGTGATGATTCTCCACCATATTTTCTATAATCAAATTTCATAGAACGGTGCGTAACTTTAAATTCGTTACCTAAATCTGGATCAGTCCAGGATCTACCTGCAATCGAACCCATATCTATTTCTCTTAACTGATCATGAGTTGAAATTGGAGTATCCGTGGCAATACTGACAACTTCAGCTGTTTGAATAGCTCGCAGCATTGATGATGCGTAGATGTGTTTTACTGTTTTAGGAACAATTAATCCAGCAGCTCTGGCTTGTTCAAAGCCTTTTGGTGATAAAGGCTCATCAATTTGACCATTGAGCTTGTTTTCCGAATTGAGCTTTGTTTGACCGTGTCGTAAGAATAAAACTTTCATTATTGACAGACTAGCATATTTAAGAGTAGTTGTAGTTTAAGTTAGTTTGTTTTAACCTTAGTCGAGGGTTTTATGAAACATATTATTTCTGTAAAGCAGTTTTTGGATAAAAATTTATTAGAATCTTTGTGCGCAAGTGCACAAGAGTTTTCAACGATGCCATTGGCTGATTATCCAAAGCCCCTTGAACATTTGACAGTAGCAACACTTTTTTATGAACCAAGTACTCGAACGCGTCTGTCATTTGAAACTGCCATCCAAAACTTGGGTGCACATTTAATCAGTACAGAAAGCGCTGCGCAATTTTCGTCAGCAGCAAAAGGCGAAACCATAGAAGACACAACTCGAACTATAAATGGTTTTGCAGATGGAATTGTAATGCGACACACAGAAATTGGTGCGGCTGAGCGTGCTGCCGCTGTATCAAAAGTACCTATTATAAATGCTGGAGATGGTGCCGGAGAACACCCAACACAAGCCCTTCTTGATTTATATACTATTAAAAAAGCTTTTGGGAAAATTGATGGTCTAAAAATCGCACTTGTTGGAGATTTGTTAAATGGTCGAACAATCCACTCCTTAGTTCAATTACTTTCAATTTATAATGTAGAGTTATGCTTGATATCTCCTAAAATTCTGAAAATTCCTAAAGAATATATCGATTTGTTCAAGAAGAGCGATATTAAATTTTCAGAGCATGAAAAATGGGACGATCTAATTGATAAAGTTGACGTTTTATACATGACCAGGGTTCAAAAAGAGCGATTCAAACTGATCGAAGAATACATCAAAATCAAAGATAGCTTTATATTGACTAAAAAATTAGTTGGCGAAATGAAGAAAGAAGCTGTTATCATGCATCCTCTTCCAAGAGTTAATGAAATTGAAACGGCCGTAGATTCCGACCCAAGAGCAATTTACTTTCAGCAGGTAAATAACGGCCTATATATGAGAATGGCTCTGCTGAATTATATCTATTCCGACTGAGCTAACTAAGTAGAGTTACGTAACCACCTTTGTAATCTGGATTGTCTTTTTGAAAATCATCACCGTGACCAATATCAGTTACAATTGGCTCATTTTTTGCGCATAATCCATCTTTTGTGCATTCTTCGGAAGTCCATGCATCGTATTCTATGCTGGTAAGTTTTACGAATTTAGGAACATCCATTGCTTCGGCGCTCACCCCACGATTTGCAGCAACTGAACCAACACCAACAATAATCCCACCAGCATTCCGTACAGTATTTATCATAGCTTTTATTGATGTCATTTGATTTATCATATCTTCTAAAATAAGAACTTTTTTTCCATTTACAGCTTCAGCAAAGCCTTCTCGTTCAAAAATAAATTCTCGTTCAACACTTCCAGAAACTTTGTCAGCCCAAACCCCTAAAATTTCTTTTCCGGAACTTTCCATTAGAAAATGCGCACCCCAATGTGAAAATGGTATCGCACCTACAGCTGGAGACGCGACGGTATCTACATCATCATCTTGAAATGACTCCACTAATTCTTTTATAAATTTTTTAACAACAGAAACGTGCGGCAAAAGAGGATCAATATTACAATATCCACTAAGGTGTTTTGTGCTAACGCCAACAAAATGACCACTATAAATACAACCTATTTTTTCTAATTCAGATTTTGCGTCCAATTGATGCCTCCTCTATTTCCATAATTATTCTTTTAACTGCTTCCTGAATGGAACCAACTGCTTTTGGTGGTTGCGTAATTGGCCTACCTATCACCAACATGTCTGCTCCACGTCTAATGGCGTCTGCGGGAGTGGCGATTCTATTTTGATCATTTGAAGTTGACCAAGATGGACGTACGCCAGGAGTAATAATGAGAGTTTCGTTAAATGTGTCATCACTTCGAAAGATTTCAATTTCATTAGGCGAACAGACAATTGCATCTAATCCAGCAGCTAAGGCTTTGTCTCCAAAATATTTGGTTTTAAGTCTAAGATCACCTCCATAAATCTCCATACATTCCACAAGCCCTATAGATGTTAGCACTGTAACTGCGATAATTTTTGGTTTGTAAGGTAATTTTAGCTCATTCGATGCTCTATCTACTCCACTACGTACGCCACTCAATGCATCACTACTATTGTCTGCCATGACCGTAAAATATTCAGGTTTATGTTGAGTTAATGAGTATGCAGCGTGTTCCATGGTATTTGGAATGTCTTTGAACTTGGCATCGCAAAAAACTTTGAATCCTCGTTCATGTGCAGCATCGATAGCAGACATCCAGCTGTCGCGAGTTGCTAGTTGAAGTCCGATTTTTACGTTATTTACTAGACCAACCAATGAATCCATCATTTTTTTGGCATCATCTAATGTATCAACATCAATCGCAACAAAAAATTTATCTTTTGCTTCATATGCCATTAGTATTGCTCCATACCATTACTGACTATGCTATTCTAAAAAGCAAGATGATACAACTGTTCTATGATCCAGCGAAGACTTTTGATGAAAATGTTGATGCTGGACCTTTTTTTGAAGAAGTACCCACACTTGCTCGTGATGGTGAACCTAAATATATGTTTTTAGGTTTCCCCCTATATTTACCCTTTGGTATTGCTGCCGGACCACTGCCGACAAGCAAACATGTTAGCGCAGCTTTTGATTGGGGCTATGATGTGGTTCATTACAAAACCATGAGAACTGTACCTTTTAAATCTAATGAATTTCCAAACGTAATTCCAGTCGATGCTAGTGGCAAAGTTACCCTGGAACAAGCTGATAGTGGATTGACTCTATTAGATAGTTTCCCAAAAGACATTAGTGAACTTGTTATAACAAATTCTTTCGGAAACCCAGGACGTGGTCCAGACTTTTGGATACCAGATATGAAAAAAGCTGTGGCAAGCGCTGGTAAAGGTCAAGTCATGGTAGCCAGCACATTTGGTACTGCAACTGACGGTATGAGTAATGAAGATTTTTGGCAAGATTTTGCAGATGCATCAAAAATGGCAGTACAGGCAGGTGCAAAAATAATTGAACTTAATCTATCTTGTCCAAATGTTATTGGCGAAGGCATTGTTTGCTACACGCCATCTTCCGTGATAGGTATTTGCAAACGCACACGTGAGGCAATTGGTAATACTCCTCTAATGATAAAACTTGGATACTTTACTCATTCACAACAGTCGGAGCTTGAAAAATTGATGGCTGAAGTTGCACCACTAATCCAGGCAGTATCGCTCATTAACACCATACCAGCAAAAGTATATGACAAAAATGGCGAGCAGGCGTTACCTGGAGAAGGTAGACTTGTAAGCGGCTTATGTGGTGCTGGCATCAAATGGGCTGGAATTGACATGGTCAGGCGTATGGATGCATTACGAAAAGAAAAAAATTATACATATGAAATAGTCGGCATAGGTGGCTGTATGACACCAGATGATTTTAATGAATACCGAGATGCCGGTGCTGATTTAGTACAAGCCTGCACAGCTCCTATGTGGGACCCCAATCTTGCTCACGAAATCGAAGAAGCGACTATAGATATTAAGTAGTAAGCTGCAATGTTAAAGCAGCCAATGCCTTAACACCTTTCTCGAGATTGTCAGGACTTGTGTATGCATCTGGATGGTGAGCAATGCCCCCTGCATTACTTTGACAAAATATCATCACCGTTCGGTGGCCTGCTTTGGCGGCATTTTGAGCATCATGTCCAGCTGCACTATTCATAACCATAGAACTTCCAATCCCTAAGCTATCTATTGTATTTTTAGCCATGTCGACCAAAGTCAGATCTAGCTGAACTGGGTCTCCACTTCCGGGTAATTCTTGACCAAATTGCGCAGAATCAGGGTGAACTAATATACCAGCATTTGTCTTCATTGTGTGAAGTGCCTTGTCTCTGGACAGACTGTCTATTCCCCGAACATCTAGTCCTAATGAAATAATCCCATTCTGAGTTGACACAGTGCCAACTGTACCCACAACACTTTCTGATGCGTGTAAGTTTGCCACTTGATTAACGTCAACAATAAAGTCTAAGGCGGCTTTTTGACGAGCAGCTATTTCATTCTTTTTGAAAAATTGTGGTGCTGAGTCTTCATCAATTAATTCAACCGAAATAGGAACACTACCAAATCTGGTTACTTCTTGTTCTAAGATAGCATTATGTCTTTCTAGTATTTTTTCAAGTGCTAACCATCTTTCTTCAAAATCATGTTGGCTTTCACCACTTAATCTTATTTCGGTTGTTGTAAGTCCTGGAACTTTGTTTAAAGCCTGACCATCAATTTTGATTGAGCCTATGTCGACAGAACTTAGTTCTGAATCTTGCTCAAGTATTGCAAGCAATATTTTGGCAGTTTCGGATAGTCCATCTGCCCGATTATGAAGTCCCATGGGAGTTGCTCCAGAGTGATCACTCTTACCTTCAACTTTGATATTGAAAATGATCGAATGAGATGGATTATTCAAGTCTGCCTCTAAGGGTTGGTTGCCAAACTTAACATCATATCTAATCGGTGCAGCAATTGCCTCCACTACACCCAAATCAATTCCTGCTTTTTCTAACGTATCATTTTGTTCAACATGTAGCTCAACTACGGCGTGGGGAGTTGGAATAGTTCCACCTTCTCCAACAATTGGATGTCTGACAATTTCAGATACTTCTTCGCCTAAAGTTTCACGAATTGTCTTTCCTTCTGGTATTTTTGCATCTAATTCTCTTTCGGATAATCCATGCCACATGCCCCTGCTTCCAAATAAAGCGAATCCAAATGCAGATGACTCTTCACCAGTAAGTGCTACCACATGTATATTGCGCTTTGGAGTAAGTCCAGCTTTTGTGATTGCCTCTACAACAGTGATGCCCCCCAAAACACCAGTAACTCCATCATACATATCACCTTTAGGTACGGTGTCTGTGTGGGAAAATATTACAAGTGGAGCCAGGTCTGGGTTTTTGCCTTCTAAAGTACCTATTAACCCAAAAGGATGTTCTTGAACTGTCATTCCAGCACCTTCCATAAGTGGGGCAACATAAGTTTCTCGCGCCGTTAAATCTATGGGAGATAAAGCAAGCCTACTCGTAGCATATCTTTCTGGTTGCTCTAGTGTTGGGTCGATTATTACGCCACCGATTTTGGCTAAATTTACAAGCTTGGATTCAATTTCTGAACCATTTATATACTCGAATACTCTTTGAACTGGATCATTTTCAAAATTTGTGATTGTTTCTCCCGGTAGAACAGACATAAGATAATGATTATTACACTTTTTGTGATTTTTGTAAACTAATAGATTTTACAAGTTTTATTGTTTTATTATTTGAGCTGAACCTTTTTTAGCGAGAATTTTGCCATTTTCATATACTATCTTACCTCGAAGTGTTACTTTTTGAACTTTGCCAATTACTTTTTTACCTGCAAATGGCGTCCACTGGGATTTTGTTTGTAAGCCGTCATTTGTTAGTTCATATTCTCCTAAAGCAACTTCTATCGTACCAGTGTCTTTGTTGCTAAGATTAAATATTTCTAGGGCTTTATCATGACATTTGTCAATTATTTGGTCCCTTGTAATTTTTCTTTCTTTTTCGGCTGTAAGTAATAACGGCAGCGTAGATTCTAGTCCGGGCACACCAAATGCACCGGCTTTCTTTTCGTCGTGTGTATGAGGAGCATGATCGGATTCAAAAATATCTATATCATCTAGATGTTCCCATAGAAAATCTACATCTGACTGTGGCTTGAGACTAGGTTTCATTTGCCCATATACTCCCAATCGTTCAACGTCTTTGTTATTTAAAAACAAATGATGAGGAGTCACACCACAAGTTACTGGTAGTCCAGATTTTTTAGCTTTTATAATTTTTGCCAATATTTCTTTACTAGGCATGTGAGCTATGTGAACTGGTCTATTTAAACCTTTTAATGATTCAACTGCGATATCTATTACGTCTTCTTCAGCATGTAGAACAACCGGCAAATGTACAGGCCATGCAGCATATATTTTTTTTAAATAGCTTGGATCCATCAAGTAATTGCCCGTCGTAATGTTTAAATATAGTTTCAGCCCCACTGCATGCTCAGATGCTTCTGGAAAAGATTCCAAATTGTCTCCCTGACTTCCATAATAAAATCCAATATCACAAACAGCTTTTTGACGTGCTAATTCAATTTTGGCTTTCAGCCTCTCAACAGTAAAAACTGGGTCGACATTGTTTGGCATGTCCAGCACTGTCGTAAACCCACCAGCTAGCGCAGCGCTTGTGCCAGTTGTAAAATCCTCTTTTTGAGTCTGGCCTGGATCACGTAAATGAACATGTGCATCAATTAAACCAGGTAAATTAATGATATCCGTCATTTAAAACTGGTTTTTGCCATCAAATATTGCTGAAACAGATTTTCCAGAATAAATAGCAGAGATTGCATCTGCAATCAGAGGGGCAATTGAAAGAACAACGATTTTGTTTGATTGCGCTACTGGTTCTGTCGGCAGTGTATTTGTCACTATTACTTTTGTAAAAGCAGACTCTTCTATGCGCTTTAAAGCTGGATCAGAAAGCACACCATGCGTTGCTACACAGTAAATTTCTCTAGCTCCTTTTTCTGAAAGCAATTCAGCAGCGGCACAAATTGTACCTGCCGTATCTATCATGTCGTCTGTAATAATACAGGTCTTATCTTTTACTTCACCAATCAAATAACGTGCTTCCACACTATCAATTTTTCTGGTTGAACGTTGCTTATGAATAATTGCAATCTCACAATCTAGATCAGATGCATATCGCTCAGCTGATTTTACCCTACCCGCATCTGGAGAAATCATAACTATTTCTTTATCCTTGAAAGTCTTTTTAATATAATTTACTAAAGTTGGTCTTGCAATTAGATGGTCAAAGGGACCGTCAAAAAATCCTTGTATTTGGCCAGCATGCAAATCTACACTTGTGATTCGATCTGCTCCAGCCTTTGACAAAATATCAACCACTAACTTAGCTGTAATGGGCTCACGACCATCAGACTTCCTGTCTTGACGAGCATAGCCAAAAAATGGACAAACTGCTGTTATTGAACGTGCAGAGGCTCGCTTAGCGGCATCAATCATTATCGCCTGCTCCATTATTGCGTCGTTTATACTTGGAGCACCGTGTGACTGAAATACAAATACATCACTATCCCTAACTGACTCACCTAGCCTACAACTAATTTCGCCATTGGAAAAATTACTAAGTTGAACGGTGTGAATTGGCACATTGAGCAATTCGGCGACCTCTTCTGCAAGCGCAGGGTGAACTCTTCCACTCAATATCTGAAATCTCCGCTGTGCCACGTTAATCATTGATCTAATAATAAAGAATATTCATCTTGTTAACAAATCTAATCTGTGCAACAGATACGAAACATGTTATATTGACAACTGTCAGGCGAAAAAAATAAACAATGATAAACATAATACTACTTATTCTTGTTGGAATACTCTGTGGTACCATCAATGCAGCAGCCGGTGGTGGAGCTCTTTTGATTTATCCAACGCTTATTACTCTTGGAGTTGCTCCCGTAAATGCAACAGCCACAATAAGTTTGGCAGTTTTGCCGGGTTTATTTTTTGCGACTTACGGATTCCGGAAGGAAATAAAGTCATCTCCAAAAATTTTTTGGTGGTTGATTATTCCTTCTACTCTTGGTGCAATTATTGGTGCCAGGGCTCTGATAGAAATAAATCCAAACAAATTTGAAACAATAATCCCGTGGTTGGTTTTGTCTGCCGTTCTTTTACTTATGCTTCAGACCCGGATTCACAAACTTATAATTACAGATAAACATCTTGTAAAAACCAATCGCAAACTGGGGATGCCATTACTGTTTCTGATTGTATTTATATTGGCGATATATGGTGGATTTTTTAGTGTTGGCGTTGGGTTAATGTTGATTGCAATTTTGGGATTTTCGTCAAAGCTAAAAACTACTTTTCAAATTAACGGTTTAAAAAGTTTATGTTTGATTGGAGTTGGTTTAGTTAGCTTAATTTCGTTTTTCAATGCTGGTTTAATTGATGTCAAACATGGTAGTTTGTTGGCTATTGGGACTGGAATAGGTGGATATTTGGGCTCTCGCTATTCCAAACATTTTTCAGCACACATTGTTCATCAATTTACAGTGTTTATTGGAATCGCGATTGTTGTCTATCTTTTTATTAAATAAATTCTATGTTTTAGTCGATAAATTTTTGAAGAATGAATCTATTAGCCTAAAACCACTAAACATGCTACAATCACCCCTGTTCTTTTAAGTCAGGGTAGCTCAGATGGTTAGAGCGCAGGACTCATAAGCCTGAGGTCGCGAGTTCAATTCTCGCCCCTGATACCAAAGATATTTGAATCAATTATGGTGATTAGCGACGATACAAAATCTTGATTAATTCAAACCCTCTAAAAATTAGTTTATCGTGACTAAATAATGACTGAAAATAGTAAACCCACATCAGTAATTCATGACACAAGCATTAATATAGCGACTCGCTCATGTTGCCTCGATAGTATTAATTAACATAATTTCACATCAAAAAGAGTCCCGACATTAATCAGGACTCTTTTTTACTTTTTATGCTCCTATCAAAATCATACGTTTTGACTTAGATTTTTGCAGTTTCAAGTGCTTGGCACTTGATTTGTTGCGTGGAACTATGTCTTGTATTAACAAATTACCCTCCTATCTTTTTAATTTTTTGTTAATTTACAAGTTACGCAGCATTTATATATGCGTCAATTTGTAAAAATTGTTCGTCGGTTGTGGGTATTAACTCATACACCATTTCCCCGTAAAGCGTCAGTACACTCACAGGTATTTCCTTTCTAGTCTTCATTAGCTTAAAAAGCAAATGGAAGATCCTTAATTTTAATTTTATTTTTGGTTTTGACGAGTAAATAGACATCTAATCTTACTTAGATTTCTTGAACTATTTTGCATTATTATGCAACTAAATTTACCTGTCTAAACTAATGTTTTTGTTAATGCATCAACACCCTGTATTATACATGATTTTGCTTATATGTCAATTTAGTTATGGTAAAGAGTTATAAGATGTTGCTAATTAACCTCTAGTGTGTTTAAATACGCGTGCAGGTTCCTTATCTGTTAGCTGGTGTAGACGATATGTTTCTTGGTTTATAAAGAACTGGTTCGGTCGAAGAAGCAAGACAAGTAAGTGGTCGTACCTGGATCATTAAATACAAAGGAATATATACATGTACAAATTATTTGTAGGTGGTTTACCTTTCAGCACTACCGACGATGAGTTGGCCCAAGTATTTGGCGCTCACGGTACTGTTGCGAGTGCCAAAGTCATAACTGACCGAGACACTGGCCGCAGCAAAGGTTTTGGTTTTGTCGAGTTTGAAAACGACGACGAAGGCAAAGCAGCTGAAAAGGAACTCAATGGAAGCGACATGGGTGGCCGTAGCATTACAGTCAACGAAGCGCGACCAAAAGAGGATCGTCCTCGACGCGACTTCGGTGGCGGCGGTGGTGGCGGAAACCGCAGCTGGTAATTAATTACCTTATCTAAAAAAGGCTCCCTCCGGGGAGTCTTTTTTTA
>JBBQAJ010000024.1:0-1672 GCA_038316195.1 Saccharimonadales bacterium (SeqCode) | reverse complement strand
ATCAAGGCACTTCTGGAAAAACTTAACCATAATCCCAGTATGCTCAAAATAAATAATCCTGCGAAAAATTGTTTTAGATTTTTCTTCTTTGTTTTTAAATACCCAGCTAGGCATATAGTGGCAATTATTATTGTGTATGATCCAAAAGAATTGGGATCACGCAGTGTAGACATGACACGTTCCAAGTCTGGTTTATTGTCTATAAAAAATACTGGCAATACGCCATTTTCTCTAGAATATCCAACGTGAGTAAGCGCGTTATTTGGCAATAAAGTGTACTGTAAAATTCCGAACGTCATAACTATTACTGCAACAGCTAGTACGACCTTTAAGGACCTTCGTATTACCCATTTTGAATCATACAAATGCGCTAGCATTACACCGTACAGAAAAAACATAAAAAAACGGGTGTTGTAGACCACTCCTAAGACTTCTGCACCTGGATCTGTTGGTTTTATTAATGCTAAAAGTAAAGTTAGAAGTACATACAGAAAAATTATCCAGACTAATTTGTCTTTTAGTAAACCACTAAACCACTTCTGCCGAATACTTACTATAAGAACGCCTGAAAAACCTATTACTAAGACTATGTCTTTGGCAACTTTAGTAAAATTTAGGATGCCAAAGCTAGTTCCTAGCCAAGTTGATAAGAAAATATGGAGTGGCATGTATGCAAGTAATCCAAGAAAAATATAGAGTGATAGCTGTTTTAGTCGGTTCACTTTATAATTGTACCTGAATGAAGCTCACAGTTAACGCAAAACACATAGTTATCGATGGTCGTATTCGACAAAGTAGCACGGGAAGATATGTTGATAGGTTAATTGAGCATTTACAGAAAATTGATAGTGAAAATAAATATACAGTTTTATTAGATCCAAAAGATAAGTGGAAACCAACAGCTAAGAACTTTACTACTCAGGTTTGTAAAATAAAAAAGTTTTCATTTAACCCTCTTCAGCAAGTTGCTTTTTCTAAACAACTTAAAAAACTAAGACCAGACTTGGTGCACTTTACAATGACTCCCCAACAACCAATGTTTTATTTTGATAAATACGTTGTCACTACTCACGATCTGACAATGCTTCGATACACACGACCTGGTCGTTTGCCAATCTTGCTACATAAGCTACGCATGATAGGTTATAGATTAATGTTTTGGTTCGGAAATAGATTTGCGGTACGCATAATTGTCGCGAGCAAATTTGTGGCTGCAGATTTATCTTTAAAACAACCATCAGTTAGCAACAAAATAACAGTTACTTATGAAGCAAGTGAACCACCCATTTCTGAAAACGCTTCAAAACCTGCCACCACTAATAGCTCTCATTTAACTGCTAATAGCTTTCTACTTCACGTCGGAAGTCCATTTCCGCATAAAAACATTGAACGACTTATTGATGCATTTGAATTGCTGGTAACAGATACGCCTGATCTCAAATTGGTGCTTGCTGGCAAGCGTGAACACTATTTTGAGCAACTTCAGAAGCAAATTGATGCTAGCCCAGCACGGGACAATATAATAGTCACAGGATTCATTCCTGACTCCCAACTCAAATGGCTTTACCAAAACGCTTCTGCATACGTGCTGCCAAGCCTCAGTGAGGGTTTTGGACTACCAGGACTAGAAGCTATGGCTCACGGCTGTCCTGTTGTTAGTAGTGATTCAACT
>JBBQAJ010000016.1:0-16616 GCA_038316195.1 Saccharimonadales bacterium (SeqCode) | reverse complement strand
AGTAGTAAGGTGGCTACCGCCACCCTGCAAACAAAGATTAACCAATATATTGAGTTCTACAATACAAAACGAGTACACTTAGGAATACAGCTACAGACACCTGCTTCAATGTTGCAAAGGTCCTGAGTTCTCTACGGTATTATTTTATCATAATACCAAAGCATAAAGTGATTGAAATCACTTATGATTTGTGATAAAATTCACACCTATCAAACACAGATTACTGTGGTTGTATGACTAATAAGCCATTATATGCTAGTAAAAAAAGCAATTGATACCTTAAAGCGCACTCGACCATCGCGAGTTTCGCTGTCGCGTTACTTTACTGCCGGTACGACATACTTTTATGGTTATCCAAGTGGGGACGCATCTGGTTTTCTAAATAATGTCCCACCACTTACAGAAGAGCTAGTTTCTGCACGACCCTTGGCGTGCGTCGGAGATAATATAAAAGTTGTGGTTTTTGCAAATCCTGCGAAATATATAACTAATCCTGAACATTTAAAAAATATTATAATGATTCCAGAACATATTGATTACAATTTATTTGGAGAAGAACGTAATAAACATATTAAAAAAAGCTTGAAAGATCAAATTAAACCCGGAACATTGTTGATGGCTCAGCCTTTTATGGACGAAAGTCTTGAGCATTTGTTTCAAATTTCACCAAAATTGACTCAGTGGTTGAATGACAAAAAAAACTTGCCAAGTATTATCCCTATAAACTTGCTCCCAAAACGATTTGCTAGTTTTCATAGTGGCAAATCGTTTTCAAGTTCAAAACAAAAAGCGACACTTCCCTGCGTAGTCAAAGTATCTTCTTCAAGTGCTGGTGATGGAGTTTATATTTGCCGAGATATAAAATCCTACGATGCTGTAAAACAGAAGCTTTCAAATATAAAAAGCAATGTTATAGTCGAAGAAATGATTGAAGAAATTAAAAATTATGGTATTCAATTTGGTATTCCCGAAGACCCAAACCAAAAAATTGAAATTATTGGTATTAATGAACAAATAACATCATCAAACGGCGAATTTCTGGGTGGGATTATAAATAAAAGAACTTCTTACGCTGAAACAAATAAAGTAACTGACCAGATGATAAATCAGATATTGCCCCATGTTAGAGAACTTGGTTGGTATGGAGTTGGTTGCTTCGACGTCTTATTCGACGGTAATAGTTTTTACATAATTGATTGTAATTTTAGAATGACGGGTATGACTGCATATCATATGTTGGTTGCAAATCGGACAATAAAAAAATCTTTAATAAGTTTTAGTGGTGAAGTTAAAGCATCTGTCGGTGATGTTACTTCCAGATTGAAAAGTCTTGATAGTAAATTTAGTGGACCTTTAGTGCATATTCTGACTATAACTGAAAACGATGGAGTTAGTAGATTTAACGCTGCAATAATGTCTGATAACCTGGATAGCATCGCAGAACAAGCCCAAAAAATCATCGATTTGGGTATAGCTTCTCAGTTGCTTGAGCAGCTTTGCGTATAAAAAACTTGCCATTTTTAAAAAACCTATTATTCTTAGGGCATAACTAAGGAGGGTATATACCTATGCTAGGTAAACAAAAAATAGCCATGATTGTGGCAGAGTTTATGGGTACGTTCGTATTAACAAGTGCTGTTTATGCTGTCATTGTAGAGAGGCTGCCGGCATTGTTTGTAGCCGGCGCAGCTGGAGCTACTTTGGGCTTGGTAGTATTAACTGTTGGCTCGGTTTCAGGGGCTCATATAAATCCGGCCGTTACTCTGGGTTTTTGGTCAATTCGTAAGATCCAAACAGCTAAAGCAGCAGCCTACATTTCTGTCCAATTTCTTGGTGCTGCAGTTGCGTGGCGATTAAATGAATATTTCTTGGGTGAACCACTTCAAAAACTTGCTAAATCTGGGATGGATTGGAAAGTATTTGCAGCAGAAGCTATCGGAACGTTTGTTTTTACGTTTGGTATTGCTTCGGCAGTTTATCAGGGTTACAAGGGCTTGAAGATGGCTGTAACAATTGGGTCTTCTTTAGCACTTGGTGTATTGATAGCATCTTTAGGTGGAAATGGCGTTCTAAACCCGGCAGTTGCTCTCGGAATTCAGTCTTGGAGTGCAGCCTACATTACAGGTCCACTTCTAGGCTCACTAGTTGGTATGAATGTATATTCCCTACTTTTTGCTCCATCGCAAAAACCTAAATCTATACCAGCTAAAGCAAAAGCAGCTATAAAAAAAGCCACAAAGAAACGAAAATAGCTTCTATTTTTCTATTAACACGTCCTTAAATGGGGCTTTGTCAGATTTAACGTTTATAAATCGGCCAGTTTTGGTATCCCGTTCAACGTAACGTTTAGTCCTGGTATTCAGTACTTGAGAACGCTTCTTGATTCGTCCTATTCGTCCGTGTCCTATTGGTCCGTTTATTGCCATTATACCTTCTGATTTACTGTACTCTAATTATACTCTCAGTCTTCAACCAAGTATTAGCTTTTTACTACCGGCAAAGTTGATACTGTGGGAGTTATATAAATTGCTTATCGTTGCATATATATGCAAATAATATATATTTGTCATAGTAATTTGACGAGTTATCATATGACACTGCAACAAACAGAATCACAATTGTCAATTGGGAGACCAGTTGTTCCAGAATGGGTTGACGAATTTTCCGAACTACTTTTAGATAGATTGCCCACTTCAGTAACTGCTGAGTTTCGTGAGCTTCCTGGTATCGTATACGTGCATGCAGGCAACCTTTTGGACATTGCTGATCCAAATTCGAAAAGTGATATTCAAGATTCAATTTCTAAAATTACCAGTGTTATTTTGCCTGGTTTTGAAAATCTATCAGACCCACAGGAATTAGATCTTCACAGGATTTGGGCAGAATCGGGAGGTAGGCATGGCAATAGATTACGCGTTTCGGCAATACTGGCTGATAAACGAATTGGAAATGGACCTAGAGATTTTCTGGTACGAACAGAACAGGATGCTGTGCGAGAGTATTATGGTGAAAAATTGTCCAAGAGGCACACCCATTGGAGTCGGGGTTCTTTTCCAACACACAGAGTTCGATTAGCTACAATTCGAGGATACACAGATAAAATTGAACCTAGTATATTACGAAAAGTGCGCCACGAAATGCCACTAAAATTCCCCCTTGCTAAACTTGGCTTAATAAGCACCTAAATAAGGCTATCAAAGATAAAAAATTGTATTGCTTATGTTTCAGTTGGCTCAGTAAAGCTTATGATTTGAAGTGGTTCGGACGATTCTGGACGTGGAGTATTTCTGTATTCGCATGCCGCGCATCCCAGGATTTCTGCAATTTGCTTAGTTTCGCGTCGTTCGTGGAATCCATCAAGTGGAATTTTTATTTCAATAGGATATTTTAAACAAGTTAATAGACTCGCATAAACTTCTTTATTTGGACAATACCGGTATGCTTTTAAGCCCGAGTTATCTATCATAAAAACTACTATAAATGTATTGTCTAAAATTCACCAATATTAGAGGTAAAAGTTTGAAAACTATTATCAAATAAAGCAGCGTAAGGTCGATAACCGTGTGATCAGTTTTACAGCTTGATTGGCCTTATCTGGGTGCGAAAATTATTATCATAAGGGTTATGATAAAACATGGCAATAACACATATAAGAAAGTTTTTAGGATTATCATTACTACATTCTGAGTAGATTTTTTGACACCTATTCTTTGAACAGCAATTCCTGCTTGTAATAGCCCAAATATTAATCCTTCTAATCCAATAAGTGCTATGCCAAAAATTAATACTTTTTCGTTTATGACGCCGTCATTAAAAATATTACAATATACCCTATAAATAATTAACAAAGTTAAAATCGCTGTATTCATCCCTACCCATCGGCGAGTTGATTTGTCTTTTATTCTTTCAACTTCTTCCCATTTTGTTTTTATAACCAAATAGTAGAGCCTGTAAATATTAAACATGTGCTTTATTATAGTACTTGCATTGTATCTTGATGCAATTTTGCTTGTGCATCAACATGTTCCCGGAAATAGTCCATAATTAATTCAACAAATGGGTCGCCGGTATATTTGTATTCAGGTAGTAAACTTTCTTTTAAAGTCATGTTCATTTCGTCATTATTTTCTATGAATCCTATTTTTGTTGCCAAATCTTGACTAACGCCAAATCGCTTTTCAGTTTTAGATCTTTCAAGAATTGTTTGTTGTACTGCAAGCTTTACGCCTGTTCTAGTAGCATGTTCAACAACTTGTTCACGGCAGTTTGATAAAATATTTGTTGGTAATATCATTCCAGATTCATGCCATACAACATTTGCTAAAAATAAAAGTTCTGATGTTAAGCGTGTTTGTTTATCGCTTGCGTCAGTAAGTCTAGGTACTTTTAATAATCTCTCGGACAGCTCTAGTGACATCATAATATTATATACTAAAAACATAATAAAAACTAGTATAGTTTTTAAAATTATCATACGTAAGCAATCAACTAATTATGTTTGTTTTTATTGTTATCTTTTATAAAATTCAAGATTATTGTGAAATGCGCTATTAAAATTGTTATTTCAGGATATGGTCGCGTCCTTTTTGTACGGTTTTAAATGCGTACGGTTCCTGAACATGGTGTATCGTGAAATGGATCTTTGGTTTATAGTTATAATATATGAAACGAGCTTATGTTATCAGCATAAATAAGGCTGATACTCTTCGTTTGACTTCATATGGGATGTTACTCACCTTTCTGGGTTTCTCTATATTTGATTATTTCAGAGGTAGTCATGTAGGGGTTCACAATAATACGGCTATACTGATCCTAATATACTTCATCACCCTTTTCGTTCACGAAATGATACATGGGTTTTTTTTTGGGCTTTTGGCGCAAAACCAAGTTTTGGTGTAGGTTTGCAAGGTAAAATCCTGCCTTATGCCTACGCGACGGCTCACAATTCAAAATTAGGGTTCTGGCAGATGGCAACTGTAGGAATATCACCATTTATTCTTTTATCAATTGCTACGCTTGGGGCTGTCATAGCATGGCCAATCTATGGCAACTATCTGCTAGTTGCTTTTATTGCAAATTTTGGTGGTGCTGTCGGAGATCTTTGGATGATGAGCAAGTTGTGGAGGTTTCGAAAATGTCGACCACTTCAAGTCGTCGACCTTAAGTCAGGTATAGCAATTGATACCAACGATAAACGTGCTGTGAAAATTGCGCAAATGCTAAATGCTCAAAAAAGTTCAGTTAGGACACAATTTATTAATACATGGTTGAAGATATTTTTAGGTTTATCAATATTCTCGTTTGTATCAATCATGATACTTTCTTCTACAAATTTTCGTGGGGATATACTTATCGGGAGTAAAGAACTATATTTCATCAAATACACCTCAAATTCACACGAAGTGGCTTTGACGCTCAATTTTTTAGCCCTAGTGATAACAGCACTAATCGGTGATGTTATTTATTTACTAGCTAATTCTAGTAGACAACATAAAGCGAATTAGTCTCAATACTATAAAATTCAGCCTACTTGACTCGGTATAATTAGAAAAGACATGTTATTATCGTACATATAAATAAGTAATTAAGAGGTTTTTATGAAGATTAGTGAAAAACATGCAGTAGATTTTGTAGTTAATAATCTAAACCAGTGTGCAACTGAACACTTTCAGCAAGACACTATGAAAGAATTTCTTGATCTAGTGAAACAAGGGAAAGAAATTGCTGCTGCTGAAGCATATCAAAAAACAACTAACTCAAGTATGTCTGAATGTCGCTTTGCAGTTGCGATTGCCCAAGAACTCTTCGTTTAGCCGGCATAGTTTTAAAATTTTTGCCAAATTCTAAGAAACTTGTATATTTATATTAAATGACCTTATATCCTAAAAGTGAATTATCGCCAGATGTTTATTTGCCCAGGCTTGATTTAATTTATGACAAAACAAGCGATGAAGCAGCTGATGTTGTGACAAAAATTGGCATGGTTGTTGTCCGTGGTGTTATTGATCCTGTCGCTGCAATGGAAGTTAGGTCTTCTCTTAGTAAAATATTGGCTTTGCACACACCCTTAAGAGCAGCACGCCACATAGTCAAGCATGCATATGGCAATACTGAAAGAATTCCCAGTGTTTTGCAAATACAGCCGTTCGGAGTTCCTATTAACAGAGCTTGGATTTTACCACATACTCTTCGAGGGGCTGTAAACAGGATGCAGGAAGTCCATCAGGATCTTATAGGCCAACCATCATCACAGATTGTTTATGATCGTGACGATTGCGAGTTATCTGTAATTAGACTAAATCACAATTTCAAAGCCAAAAAATTTAATCGTCATGCTGACTCTTATGCACAAGGTATGGCGGTAATATTACAAACATCACCTACACGTTGGCTTTTGTCGTCGGTTGATTATAGTAAAGATAGATTTGCAGACGTGGAACCGTATTATGTTGATGCCAATGCTGGAGATATTGTAGTGTTAGCTGAGCGTAATGAGACTGATATTGAAACCTCGCTGATGCATGAATGTGTAAACCTTACAAACAGAGATCGTTATAGTTTAGGAATGTTCTCGATAGTTGATTAGATTATTTAATTAAATGCTACTGACTTAATAAATCATTGTAGAAATTTTTAATACCAGATAAGTTTGGAGTGTATTTAGACGTGTCTGGAAAGTCTAAATATTTGATTTTATTGAATACTATTGTAGCTAACGCTTCAATTTCTTTTAGTTCGCTTGAGTCAATATCGTAGTCTAGATATAAATGTTCGTGCGATTGAGCATCCAGCTGTATTATTTGGGAATTAATTGTTTTATTTTTGTACGATTTTTGTTGTTTTATTAGCAATATATAGAAACCTAACTGTAGTCTATGTCGCCATTGTTTCAGTAAAATATCTTGTGAATTGGATTTTGGACTTGTTATTGGTTTACCAGTTTTGTAGTCAGCAATTCTAATTGATTTACTATCAATTATGTCAATTCTATCAATTTTCCCATACATTTGTAACCCATTTGAAGTGATAGCTGAGAAGCTTTGTTCCGGCTTGCTAGTTGGTGAAATTTTAAGTCCAATATCTTCGAAAAGAGTATCCAATTGCGATTCAGCTTTGTTAGTTAGTCTTTTAATTGTGTCAGATGTAAGAAAAGATTCACTTAGCTTTAGACTATATAAATGTTTGATGGATTTTATATTAAATTTACCTTTAGTCGTTTGGATTTGAGCTAATTCCATGGCTGCATGCATGGCGATGCCATGGGCTAGAACATCTGATGCAGGCTGTGGGAAGCGCAAGAGATTATCTTCAATAAATGTTTCCATATTTTCTTTAGTTAGGTCCATAAAATTAGTAAGATGGGTTGCACTCAAACTGTAATTAGATAGTTTATCTGCAAGGAGCTCAGCCATAGCTTTTGGACGTTGAAGTTGAGGAAGAATTTGTACGACTTCACTTTTAGCTACAAGTTTTTTTGAAACTGGGGTAGCTAATTTAAATTCAATCTGTGCTAATTGTTCGGCAGGTAATGCTGTAGTTTTACTATCAACTCGCAAAACATATGATATCTGCAATGTTTGTTTTGCACGAGTCATAGCAACATACATGAGTCTTGCATAATCTGCAGGAGATTCGGCACTAATATGAATTGGCAAACTTAAGGGTATTGGGTACCTAGAACTTTTGGCTTTCCATTCAGATTCATTACAATCGATTATAAAAACGTGGTCAAATTCTAAACCCTTGGCCCCATGAACCGTCATAAGAGTTACAGCGTTTTCATAATAACCAGTTGTAGCGCTAAACATAAACAATTTATTGCTTGTTTCGCGCAGCATTGCTACAAAACTTTTAAGGTCTACATTACCTGACTGGGCGTACTGCCCAGCAATTTGCAAAAGTTGCCTAGTAGCCTGGGCTTCAATTACTGACAATTCAGCAGAATCGTTATTGTATAACGACTGATAAAGTGTTTGTTTGGGCTGGAAATCCAGTGATAATATTTGCTCTATTAGTACATGAAGCGGCTGACTAACAGATACTGAAACTAGTTTATGAATCCACTCAGTGATTGATTGTGTTTCTGGATTATTTGATGCCAGTTCAATCCAAGTATTATTTCGTCTAGAGCTTAAAGCTAATTCCCAAGTAGTTGTTGGATTAATCCCAAATGTTGGGTGTCTGAGTATCTCAGACAATCGATAGTCACTTTCCGTTTGGTCTCCAGAGGTGATTGCTTGAATCAACGCCAAGATGTTAATGATTAGTATGTTTCCTGATGTGTAGCGTATGTCTATGTTCTGATCATAATTTACAGTTAGTCCCGAGCTCATCAGAACTCGTGATAAATGCGATAAACTGGCGTGTTTTCGGGCAAGAACGGCTATTGATTTATCTTCTTTTTTTGAGATTAATTTTTGTATCGCTTCGCATACCCGAACGGCTTGATCTGCTTCTGTCATATACGAATTAAAGTCGACATTTGTGTTTATTGGTTCTTTTTCAGCACGAAGATCCGGATGAAAGTCAGAATAAGGTGTGATTATTTTACGAGAAGTATCTAAAATTTCTTGAGAACTCCGATAATTATCAACAAGATCAGTTGTAGTCAAGTTATCACTATAAAATCTTTGAAAGTCCGATGTATTGTCGAGCATGGCGCCATTGAATCCATATATTGTTTGGTTTGGGTCGCCGACAACCATAATATTTGGTTTTTCAATGTGTGGGTTGTCTGCTAAAAGATGCATTAGCTTTATTTGTGCTTCGTTACTATCTTGGAACTCATCAATTAGTAAATATTGAGTTAATTCCTGAATGTCAAAACGTAAATCTTCATTTGATTCAAGCGCTTCAATGACGCCTATCAGCATGTCTGAATAGTCCAAATAGCCTTGTTTATAAAGTGAAGTTTGGTACGTCTCATATACGTCAACCAGGCTTTTCCACCAATCGTTAGCCTTTCTTTCTCTAACCATTGCCTTTTGTCCGTCTTTTGTACTTATAAGTTTTGATTTTAATTTTCCAGTTAGGGTAGTTTTTCCGGATGGAATATCTGCTTTTACTGAATCGTTTAAAAGTTTTGATATGCTGATAGCAAGTGCTGAGTCGTTTTTATTTGCCATAATATTCCACTCATCTAACAGGTTTTCTAGAGTTTTGTGGCTTAAACTTTTCGAAAATAAATCAGTTAAGTCTGGTTCGACTGCTTCAATGTCTTTTTTATGTTCACTAATTAATTTGCTTAACTTGTCGGGACTTAAACCGGCATCTTTAGCTTTGCCAATTGCAGTAAGTATATTTCCCATATGTACATATTTATCATCAAATCGAACAGCCAAAGGGTTGTCATGTGGAAGTTTATCTAAAATTGAAAGTAATATTTGTTGTGCTGCTAGGTCGGATATTGGGTTTAATACGGCTCCTGCGTAAAAATATTCTGGATTATTTGTAATAATGTCTGCTGCAAGTGAATGAAATGTTTTGATAATAACTTGGTTAGCGCGAGCTCCAATCATTTTTCTTAATCTTTCACGCATATTATTTGCGGCGTTCACCGTGAAAGTTAAACAAATAATATTCGCAGGATCTGTATCAGTCTTAATAAGTATATTTGCTACGCGAGCACTCAATAGTTCAGTTTTCCCTGTTCCTGGACCGGCCAGCACAAGTAAGGGGCCCTCAATACAATCAACGGCTTTCTTCTGTTCATCATTTAGAGTTGCATATGTTTTATCAAAGTTTTGCACAGTTATATTGTATCGTGTATTGCGTAAGTAGCAGTAGGGGTTTATTCTTAAATTAATTAAGGAGATGTTATGCAAATTATCAAAGACCTCGAAAAATTTCTAAGTGGAGTACTTAAGGGGTTGCCACCTCTACCGGAAAATTTTAGAAAATGGATAGCTGATAATATTTGGATTTTGACAATAATAAGCGTCGTACTGAGTGTTATCTCAGGACTTTTACTTTTAACTGGCGCTATTTTTGTTTCAGCAGTAGTTAGCCCAGCCTATGTAAACTCTTTGTATGCCCAAGAAGTAACATCTGTTAGTCATTTTGTTATATTTGCATGGATAGCTTTGATTGCGCTTGCTGTGAATGTATTTATATTACTAAAATCAATTCCACATCTTAAAACAAAAGCACGTGCTGGCTGGGATTTATTATTTCTCGCAGAAGTTTTGTGGTTTATTTACGGTGTATTTAATTGGCTACAATACACAAGAGATATTAGTTCGCTATTTGGAAGTTTGATCGGTGCTTTAATTGGATTCTACGTTTTATTCCAAATCCAAGATAAATTTAGCGCTAAAAGTTCTTCACCAGTAGCTAAATAACGCACATAAGTTACATTAAATAATCTTCTTCGCAGATATTATTTTCTATCAGATATAACTTCTTTAGATACTTTTTTTGCAGCCTTAACTGAGTCAATAACATAATTTATATGGTCTAATCGGTCGTATTCATTGATAATATACAGTCCTTTGCTTCTAGCTTTAGGGCTATCGGTTAATAATTTAGAAATATTCCAATTATTAATTTTAGTTAAATTTGGATTTGCAGCTGAACCTAAAATATTTGCAGCAGTTGATTTTTTAACTGCAAGTACAACGCTACTCGTACAAAAATTATGAAAAGTCGTTCGAACTAGCCAATCAGCATGTAGATTATGTCGCACAAGTTTATCGACTTGAACACCACGAATAATTTCTACCCCATGGGACTCGATATACTCGCTTAGGGTTGATACTAGGTCTTTAGTACTTTTTACACCATGAATGTCTATAAATTTCAGGTGTTGTAAAAATTTATATGTATCATTTTTCATTCCAATTTCATCATCTTTAAGATCACCACCAATTTCAGAAAATTTTTCCAATAAGAGTATATTAATTTTTCTTTTTGACAGGAGTGCAGCTACAACTAAACCAGCTAAACCACCTCCAACCACAACAACATTCAGTTGTTTCAAATTAGACTTACCTCCACCCCAATCATAAACAGTATATAATAAAAAAACTGTTAAATTTTTAATATTTCTGTACAATATTGCAAAGTTATGAAAAAAGAGGTGTTGTGCTGTGGATATCTATGGATCTTTTGTAAGTAATTATCGGGTAAAGCGCTTTGCAAGGGGCGAGATTATTTTGCAGCAAGGTGAAATTCCTACTGCAACTTATTTAATTAAGAGTGGTGCAGTTAAGACTTATAATCTAACAAAACTAGGCGAAGAAAAACCGATCGCATTTAATTTGAGTGGAGAATTATTTTCACTTGGATGGACTTATCAAGAAATTGAGGTGTGTCAGTATTTTTATGAAGCATTTACGGTATGTGAAGTGTATGTTATTCCACGGACTGATTATGTTAAGTTTGTATTTGAACACCCCGAAGCCATGCAGTATGCATTTAGACGTTTAGTAAAACAGAATCTTGGCCATCAAATGCTTGTTAATGCGCTTGAGCAATCAAAGGCTGCTGATAAAGTTATTTTCACTTTGGCATATTTAGTTAAAACTTACGGCGTTAAGCAAAAGACAGGACGATTTAAAATAGATCTTCCACTTACACAACAGGATTTGGCGAACTTTATGGGCTTAACACGTGAGACAACAACAATTGAACTCAAGAAGTTAGAGAGAAAATCAGTTATTGTTCACCGAAAAAAGAATTACATAGTTGATACAGAAAAACTTGCAGTTTTATTGGGAGAAGATTTTGAAGTCACTAATTCAACTCCTAAGTCGAATCCAAGGCTCAAACTCCCCTGGCTAAAATGGTAATGCTAAAACTTATAAAATAATATTATTTACAAATTGTAATATACGTGTAATATTAATTAAGAGCTAATCGAGTATAGGTGGCGGATATCTTGTGTAACTCAGATTAATCACTTAAGGGAGGTATAAAAAAATGAAAATTAAATTAATTAGCTTGGCACTATTTAGCGCCTTAATATTAGCTGGTCCAGCACAATCTGCGATAGCAGATGGTTGTACTCTTACAAACACAGGTCCAGGTTCAAACAATACTTGTACGGTGAACGAAGATCACACCGTGAGTGTTAATTGTGTCAACGGAGTTGATGTCCAAAATGTAAATAGTCAATCGGCTCAGAGCGGTTCAGTTAGCGTTAATGGCAACACAGTTAGCGGTACAGCTACAAGTGGTGATTCAAGCAACATAAACACTGTAGCAAATGAATTGTCTCAGTCATGTCTTCCAGCAACTCCAGTTGCAGTGGTTCCAACTACTGTTACTACACCTGCTGAAGTTAAAACTGAAACAAAGCCACAAACTTTGTCATCAGTCAAAGCTCTACCTAAAACTGGAAGTAATGATCTAGTTACACTTATGGCTGGCATAGGTGGATTTGTAGTTATAGCAGTTGCTCTATTACAAATGAGAGCCGGTTACCTTCGTAGAAGCATAAAATAGCTACACTTTAAATGAGTGATAAGCCTACAGCTTTTCAAATAAGTCGATTCTTAATAACATTAGGGTCGGCTTATTTTCTTACTATAGTTATTGCATTGTATTTGGTGCGACCACCAAATAAGGCACTGGCTGATCAGTATATAAATAATTTGAGTGTGACAACAGAGATACCAAAAGCATTACCTGAAAAACCAATTGTTAGTGGCAAGCCAGTTAGAATTGTTGTAAATGAAGTGGAAAATGGTCTTAATATTGATCTGCCACTAGATGACGGTATATATGATTCAAAAAGTGGTAACTGGAGCCTAAGTAATACACACGCCCAATATGCATTAATAAGTTCTCTTGCTAACGATAGAAAAGGAACAACTTTTGTCTATGGTCATAACAGTAGAGTCGTATTTGGAATGTTAAACGCAATCCATGAAAATACTAATACAACAGCTACCCTATATACTGACAACGGTCATATTTTCAGATACCGATATGTTGGTGCGATTGATATAAGCCCAAATGATACATCCCTGTTTAATAACCAGAGCTCACCAACTTTATTAGTTCAGACCTGTAGTGGTAATTTTTTTCAATTTCGCCGTTTCTATACTTTTCGTTTTGAAGGGGTTGAATGATGGGTGATATATATTCAATTATATTCGTCATATTTTTGTCTATTCTAGGACTTTGCGTACTTGGCTTTAGTATTGGTAGTTTTCTAAATGACAAAAAAATATTTCAAATTGAAAAACAAAAATCCATTCATCCATTTTCTCGCAGTCTAAAGAGTCGACCGTTAATATCTGTGGTTGTATTCGTTTGGAATGATCAGGACTCTATTATTAATTTAATTGAGAATGTTTTTGATAGTTCATATAAAAATCTAGAGTTAATCATTGCAAACAATGCTTCCGTCGACGGCACGATAGAAACAATTAGAGAGTTCCAAAAGCAGCATCCAAAGAAGCTTATAAAAATATATACTAGTAGGCATATAAGAAGTTCAAGCTTAACCATACAAAGGGCTATAACGGCTTACTCTAAGGCAGAATATATCTTAGAAGTTCCAATATCTGCAAGACTTGAAAAATATACTGTTTTAAACTCGCTCCAAACTTTCAAATTTATAGATCAAGATATTTTAGTAACTAGTATGAGAGAAAAAAATCAGCTTTCAGTAATTTCATTTACTAGACAACTTAGCTCAATATTCCAATCTTATATGAAGAAAACAACTTATAATTTGAATCTTGAATCTCCCAGACAAAATGCGGTAATTCTTTATGCCCGTGAAAAGTTGAAATTTATAAGCTCTCCAAAAATTAAACCAACAACTTTTTTTGCAAGTAATATAGTAGCAAATGTCGAACCTACTTTAGAACGAAAAATTCATAAATCGTTGAGAAGACTGGATTCCAAGTGGTATTTATATGCACTATTGTCATGGACACAATCATTTCTTTGGTTATTTGTTTCTGTCTACAGCATCTATTACGCAATTATCTTAAAACAGCCCCAGTTTTACGTTATTATTTGGATCGTTTTTTCTATTATTGCTGGTATATTATTATTTGCTAGTAATGTCCCAAGAAGATTTCTAGTTGCATCTATATTACCCCTTGTATTTAACTTCAGTATAATCATCGGTGCTTATATACTTATTAGGAACTTTTATTATTTCTTATCTGAATTGTTAATCAAATTACTAAACTTAACTAAAAGATTAGCGACGACTTAAGGACATATAGCGTTCTAGCATTAGTAAGCTAACACCAATGGATACTGTAAATAGTATTATCGTAGCCATATTAGATGATTTTTTGATTACTTTAGAAGGCGCACTAATGATTGGATTTTCAATCTTGCTAGCCAGATCTGACACAATGCCACCTGTTTTTGGTGTTTGATTATTTGAGTGGTGTGTTGTTGGGGAAAAACTAAAAACGCTTCGTGCTGAAGATGATGATGTCGTAGTGGCTGCTAACGTTGATGCGGCTTCAATGCTTTGGCTATTATTGCTGTGGTTTGTTGCAGATGTTGCAGTAACATCACCAGCACTTGTGTTAACGCCGAAACTACCTAACCAACTTCCATATACATTTATAAATAATACTCCAAACCAATCACTAGCTTGAAAACTAGAATCAATAAGATTTGCTATATTCACTGACGTATTTGCATCTCCACTTTTAGCGTCACCGGCTTTGGTATTATTGCTTACCGTTGCATCTCCACTTTTAGCAGCAACGTTGATGTTATTCTCGATTGTATTATTAGAAGATAGATTAATGTCTAAATTATTGCTTGTATTATTTGTTATCTGATTGTTAGAATTCGGACCAGTTGCTGCAACTGAAGTACTTCCGGCTGGGGCGTTTAGAATAAGTCCAACCCAATCACCCAAAACATTTACAAAAACTAGTATAGAATCTTTTGACACAACGTGTTGACCCGTAAGGTTTAACATTGTAATTACATTACTAGCTGAACCAGAAGTTGCACTTCCTCCTGTAGTATTGTGGTCGACGCTTGCATTGCCAGTTACAGCATTCGAATTGACTGTGTTATTGATCGTTTTAGAATCGTCAACGGCAACGTTTAAATTATGACTATTAGAATTATCTATCGTGTTATTTGAGTTTGGTCCCGAGCTTGCAATAACTGAACTAATTTGTCCTTTAGGAAGTAATATATCACCATTAAAATTCCCATTTATGTTCAATACACCTATAAAAGATTTACTGGAAGTTATTGTAGAGTTTATAAGATTTAAAAGATTTACAACCGCATTTGCGTTGCCACTGGTGGCGTTTCCAGCCGTTGTGTTGCCACTGACACTTGCGTCACCTGAATTAGCAGTTGAATTTATATTGTTTTGAATTAAACCACTTTGTACTTCATTAATTTTAGTATTTCCGTTACCGATAGTATTAGTAAGTGCGCTTGGGTCAACATAAAGATCGCCAGTAACATTTCCGTCAATATTTGCCACAAATGTAGATATATTATGACTGCCTAGTGCCCCCCATGACGACTGTAATAGATTAATTAAATTGGTAATGTTATCTGCATTACCTGTAGTTGCTGACCCACCAAGTGTGTTGCCTTGTACTATAGCGTTTCCTGTTGTAGAAAGTTGATTGATATTATTGCTGATTTTTGCATCGTAAAACAAATCAAAGTTTGAATTTGATTGGTTGTTATTATTAATTGTATTATTGGAGTTTGGTCCAGTATTAGATATAGATGAACCAGACTTTTGTGGTTGTGACGTGGTAGCTGCACCACTTGGGGGTACGGTCACGGAAACAATATTAGAGATATATTTGTTGCTTTCTGGGGCATATACCCATTTGACGGTATCCCAGTGTCCAGTAGACGGATTATAACTATAGGTTTGTTCTTGAATTGGCTTTGTCAGTCCCGTGACTGGGTTCCATGTAAAGTAGTCATTTGACCATGTTCCATCTGGGTTTTTGTGATAAGTTTTTGCATCAGGACCTTGAGGTTGTGTAGGGCCAGAGTTAGTGACAGCAGGCTTCGTTTCAGTAACTGTTGGGGCAACTACTGGAACGCTTGCAGTAGCGTCTGGAACTGGACTGGGATCAGGTTGCTGTACAGGTTGAGTAGTAGTTGTGGCAGGATCTACTACTGTTGTATCGCTTTGAGCAAAGATTGTTGCTGGATAGGCAATTGTTTGAACTAGGATGATAAATATTGCTGCAAATTGACTAAATTTTATTGTCAAGCTTTTAAGCATTGTATCCTTACTCGTTGTGACAGGTTAGTTTTTATAAATATGGGTGATCGTCAGGATTAGGTCTACTGCAGTAGTCCTAATCCTGACTTTCGATTCAATATATTTTAGAGAATCTTATTTCCCAAAAGTACGACTAGTTTTGTACTAGCATTGTTGTTGTGGTGTTGCTGTTTGAAGAGCTACCAGATGTTGCGTTTCCGCCAGTGGTGTTGTGCTCAACTGATGCTTCACCAGATGTTGCTGTTTGACTGTTACAGTTTGTAACATTTGCACTGTTTGTAGAGCTAATGTTCATGCTGTGTGAGTCGTTAAATGTGATCTGATTGTTTGAATCAGGACCAGTGTTATTGACTGAACCAGTGTTAGAACTGTTTGAGTTTACAGCAGCTGCTAATGCAGAAGCTACGCTTGAACTACC
>JBBQAJ010000013.1:0-23752 GCA_038316195.1 Saccharimonadales bacterium (SeqCode) | reverse complement strand
TTGCTCTCGCTTTTGGTAAGTTAGGGTTGATAGAATAGGCCATGGTAGGCTCCTCTCTGTTTAGATTTAGTAACTCTTACAGTTTAGGACGCCTACCATTTTTAGTTCAATTTAGGTTGCAAAGGTGGTGAGTTATTACGCGAAAATTGACAAAACGAAGTATAAATGATATTATTTAGACTGTAAACGAAAAATAAAATGCAGATCGAACAAAAACCAGTTGAATTATTGCAAGCACAGATTGCTGTATACGCAAAATCCCAAGTTGAACGTGAAGCTCCTGAGAGAACTGGCGAACTACTTTCGCAATTAGGTGACGTAGCTTTTTACACCAACTACGCACCTGACCATGTCAATTACGCTCGAAAACACAATAAAAAAAGTTTTGTTGACGGCGAAATTGTAGTTACTGAAGCTGTAGGATCGCCATTGCCACTTTTTGACAAAAAAGAATACGCGGACTTTCTAAAAGATCCTACCACACGAGAACAGAGCAGAAATTTGGCTAAAATGAGTAGAACTTACGATAAGTTGGCTCCAAAAATTACAGGCATGGATATCCAAGATATAAGTTATAAGGATGCCGGAGAACATCCCAATATTCTTGGGAGAGGAAGTAATAAGGCTGCATTCGCCTTTCGGGCTGAAGTTGACGGGGTAGAAAAAGATTTAGTTGCTCTAGTTGACCACGCACCTGACAAATCATATGCTAAGGCTAAGCTATTAGAACGGGCTTCAAATCTTGCCCTAGTGAAAGGAAGGGCAGGCTTTGAACAAGGCGTGGCATGGTCAAATGATCCTCCAGTTGTTGTCGCAGAAAGAGCTTATGGCGTGAGTCTTGAGGAGCTAAGTAGTGAACAAGCAAACAATATATTACCCGAACATTGGCAGAAACTGGCTACAAATGTTGAGGCAGTTGCAAACTTGGGTATCGCCCTGGACCCGATGTTAAGTAATTTTTATTATGACCCGAAAGAAGGATTTACAGTTATTGACTTTCGTCGCAGTGTTCCTGGTAAGGAAAAAACGACTCTAGACTTAAATTTGAAACAAATCGACGAAATTCGATCCCAAATAATCGCACAAGCTAGAGTCAGGGTCTAACTTTCAAATAAAAATACCTTGGTCCTGTCTCATATTTCATTCAACCATTTTTAAAATCAATTCATTATAAAGGTGTAATATAAATATATGAGTAAGAAGATCATTGGGATTATAGTCGTTTTAATAGGTGCCTTTCTAGTCGGCTACAATATGAATACCCAACGTCATAAAAACAGCCAAACTAAACAAAGTACAGAATCGAACACGTCTAAGTCTGTATCAAGTGATTCAAGCGTCGACTTAAGTAATCAACAACTAACAGCATTACCTACCACTTTACTTAGTCGAAATGATATCACTTCATTAAATCTATCGAATAATCAATTAACAACACTCCCAGCCGAGATTACAAAACTTACAAGTTTGAAAATATTAAATGTAGAAAATAATCGAATAACTTCATTTCCGGCGGAAATAAATCAGATGACGAACTTGAGTGAGATCTTAGCAAATAACAATCGAATGAAAAGCATACCACCTGCATTTCAATCAATGACATGGCTTCGGGTGTTAGATATTTCTGGAAATGACATATCTAGCTCAGATGCTTCTCAATTAAAAACTAACTTGCCTAATACAATTGTAAAAATTTAAGGAATGGAGGAAATATGAATAAAAAAACTTTCTGGGTCACCTCGGGGGTGATAATTGGGGTGATTGTAATAGCCGTCTTCATAACCCACCGTATGGATATGAGACGAGATAATTCATCGAAAAGTAATTTACCCCAAACCTCACAAAATATTAAATCCACGCCTCCTGAATCGAATCAAGGTTCCGTAATGGGGCATATTGAGATAACAAAAAATAGGCTATTTACTCCACCTCAAATCACGGTACATAAAGGTGAGGCAGTAGTCTGGACTAATAATGACAATACAGATCATACGGTTACGGACGATTTAAGTAACGTGGGTGGTCCTAAAAGCAGCAATATTGCTCCAGGTGCTACGTATAGTTTTACGTTTAATAAGTCAGGCTCATTCCAATACCACTGCGAATTTCATCATGAAATGCGTGGCACTATAGTTGTGCAGTAAATTATCAATTAACGAATATCATACTTTATCTAAACTTGCTTACTGCTGAATTATTATCTAGTATGCTTATCAGGGAGGTGTCGTGAAAAAAACGAATGATACTAGGATTTTTGATTACAAAGTAATAAGAGTACTAATTCTGACTACTCTGTTCATTGGATTGATTTTCTTTGCCTATTTAGCCCAACGAGAACTCACCTGGTTTGCAATTGCCGCGTTCTTGGCATTAGCCATGGAACCAGCAGTACAAAAAATACAAAAACTCACGCACATTAAAAGTCGGGGTTTTGCAGCTTTTTTCACTCTGTTTATTTCTTTCTGTATTATAACTTTTATTATAGCTAGTCTAGTACCACCAATAGTGAATCAAACTCAGGATTTAATTCATTCCGGCCCAAGTTATATAGAAAAATTGCAACATTCAAACAACGGTATACTTCATTTTATTAATAAATATGGAGGTCTATCGAAGCTAAATGTAGGAACAAATAGTGCAGTAAGCCAGGTTTCAGGACACAGAGATCTAATTATTGGAACCGTTAGTGGCTTTGGTACAGCCGTGGCTGCGATTATCACAATTCTAGTTCTGGCTTTCTTTATGAGTTTAGAGGGTCCGACTTTACTAAACTCTTTCTGGGTCTATCAACCACAATCGAAACGTGAACATCGACAGAAACTTGCTCATAAGATGCATAGCACGGTGACAGGGTACGTGAATGGGAATCTACTCACTAGTTTGGTCGCAGCCGTCAGTGTAACAATCATATTAACCTTACTGCGTTTGCCGTATTCAATCTCGCTTGGTTTATTAGTTGGTCTAGTCGACTTAATTCCCCTTGTTGGAGCATCAATAGGTGCAATTATAGTTGTATTACTTAGTTTACTTTATGGTGGTCTCATTAAAGGGATAATAGTTCTAGCATTTTTTATTGTTTATCAACAAATTGAAAATCACACACTTCAACCATTAGTATATAAACGAACTGTACGTGTTTCAGCATTACTTGTATTAACTTCCAGTATTATAGGTGCATCAATTGCCGGTCTTGTAGGGGCCTTGGTTGCCATTCCTATTGCTGCGAGCCTGAAGATACTTGTAAAAGATTATTTGGACCAGCATCGCGTATAATTTTACAATACTTTAATCTTCTCGATCATAGTTTAAAAGTATAGGACTCATGAAATACCAAGAAAGACTCGCAGTGTCTCTACCCTCTTTTTTAGTATCGAACCTTAATTGGTTGTTTGCTATGATGTACTTATGAAAACGTACTTGGTTACAGGAGTGTCTAGGGGTCTAGGGATGGCTGTTGCTGGTATGCTTCTAGAAAAAGGAAACAAAGTTTACGGTACATACAATACTAACAAAGAAACTGCATTTGAATTAAGAAGAAGATTTGAAAACTTGAATTTGTTTAAATTAGATTTATCAAACCAGGAAAGTACTTCTGACTTTATATCATCTCTCAAAGATATTAAGTTCGATGGAATTGTTAACAGCGCGGGAGTTTTTTTAGATATTGACTTTGAAAAGTTTGACACAAAGTCATTTGAAGATACTTTTAGAATTAATGCATTTTCACCATTATATATTGTGAACGGACTTGCAGAAAATCTTAAGGAAGGTGCTTCTATAGTAAACGTCGCTAGCAATGATGCTTACGTTGGCTCAATTACAGGAATTGCATACTCTGCAAGTAAGGCTGCTCTAATCAGCATCACTAAAAGCTTAACCAATATATTATCCAATAGAAAAATACGAGTGAATGCAGTCGCACCTGGCTGGATGGGCGATGGGATGCATGCACCAAAAGAGTTATTGGAAATTGCACAAAGTTTGAATCCTCTTAAAAAAATTGGAAGTTACGAAGAAATTGCAAATGTTATTTTGTTCCTCCTATCTGATAAATCGAGTTATGTAAACGGAGAAACAATAACAGTTGATGGTGGAGAAATGTCTACAAGCTTTATACTTCAAAAAGAAGCTGAATTATATTAGACATAATGGCATATACATAGCGATTCTAGGATATTATTCCAAGACGAGCTCAATTATGCTCAAATGATCATTTCTAATTTGTTTTTAATATTGTTCTTTTATTTAACTGTTAATATACGAATATTAAAGGAGAGTAATATGGTTCTAAATGCCAATAATGAATTAAAAAAATTTAAAACAATTGAGGACAATGCTGCAGATAAGATTACTTCATTTGCAGGAACAATGAATTTTGTATACCTACACTTTATTTGGTTTGGAGTATGGGTATTGTTGAACTTAGGAATAATTGGAGCTGGAGTTAAATTTGATAATTTTCCATTTGGACTACTGACTCTTATTGTTTCACTTGAAGCTATATTTTTATCAACATTCGTTATGATTTCGCAGAATCGTCAGTCTAATGCGGCAGAAATCCGTTCAGAGCTAGATTACCAAACTGATGTGAAGGCAGAAAAAGAGATCGATATAATTATGGAAACGTTAAAAAGAGTCGCAGAAAAAGATGGTATAAAAGTAGATGATTTATTCGATAAACTAGAAGACGTAAGAAAACTACCTGGCGTTAAAAAATAGACCATGGCTTGGTTCTTAAATAGTAATTTTTCAAAGCAAAGTACTATTTTAGAAAGCTCGGGGTAATTAGACACCTTACTGATATTTATCTTGACAAAGTAGTTGTCTGATAGCTTTGAAGCCACAATTTGGCAAAATGAGAATCATTGTCTTAAGTGAAATTCAATTACAATTAACTTTGTAATAAAGATAAAGTTTTTCCTACGACAACATCCACGAAACTTACAGATATAAATTTTGCATGATTGTTTGACTTAGCTGGAGTTCGATGAAAAATTATTCCAAACTTTAGCTCGCCATCTAATAATTAGCCAAATTGTAGGTCTTAAATATAGGGGCCTTAAACTCTTTTTTAGAAAATTAATAGTTTCTTCTGATTCGTAGTAACTTTTTGAAATATCCTTACTACTTTCTTTGAGTAGCTTATTAACTTTGAAATAATCATCTCTAAACATTGTTGGTTTTTGAATTGATTTACGCAAGGCAGGAAGTAAGTCATAGTTAATGTGAGCATTTGCGCCAAACATCAGGGAGATGGAGGCTAGCTTGTCATTATGAAACCATTTTTGATTTACTCGACGCCATGCTATTGGTAACGTCCCTTTGTTTACGTATTGGTTTAATGCACTAAAGTATTCCTTAGCGAAAGTAAGCTCTAAAATTGTCATATCTTTGGTATTTGTAAACAAGTTTTCACTTGTGGCTTTGTCAATTTGCTCTGTAATAATTATATAGGCCCGGTTGAAGAAGGTTAGCTGTACTAATTCACTATTTGCAAGTAAATCATTCAGTATTTCAAGTTGCCTAATAACTGACTTAGTATTCATGATTTTATCAATATTAATATAGTGATTATATTTATTTTTAGAAGTAGTCATAAATTCAGTATAAACAATCTGGTAATCAATTAGTTAATAATTATTCTCTAATTCTTGCAAAAAATATGACAATGAAAGTCTGCTATTTGCGTTTGCATTGAATTTGCTAAAGTTTTGGAATAAGCATGAAGAGTAAAAGAGTAAGGCGATTTGTACTTATTCATGTGATGCTCGTCACATACTTTTAAGTTATTAAGGGTTAAAATTTACGATTAGTAAGGGAGGATATATGATTTTGATTATAGCATTAATACTAGGAGTTTTGTGGCTAATGGGATTGCTAGTTGTACATATCTCAACGCCACTAATCCACCTATTATTACTTATAGCGGCAGTAATATTTATATATGATTTAATTAGCCGTCGGGGAAGAGTTTAAAATAAACTACACGTAAAAAAAGCTAGGAGCAAACTATTATGTCAGAAGAACTACAACAAGTCAGAGAAACCACTACAAATGATGGCAGAACTGTACAAAAAACTACTGCGATAAAAAATTCGCAACATGAATCCGAACACAATGCAAATGTGGCCGAAAGAGTGATATGGTATGTAGCAGGAATTTTACTTGTACTTTTAGGTTTCCGTTTTGTCCTTTCTCTACTAGGAGCTAATTCAACTAATAGTTTTGCCAATTTCATTTATAGCGCATCACACCCATTCGTCTCACCTTTCTTTAGTTTGTTTAGCTACAATAATCAGCTTAATGGCGAATCTAGATTCGAGCTTTATACACTAATTGCAATGCTGGTTTATGGAATAGTAGCTCTCGGTATTGCTAAATTGGTTACGCTGAACCGTGACTAATCTGTGGATTTATCGAAATGTTGCATTAACTCATAAGTAATTCGCCTCTTTCGAAAATCTAAAAAAGATTTGATTGTTACGATTGTTCAATTGCTAAGCTGTTAATTTCAAATTATGTCGCGTATGGTTTTTAATTTGTTTAGTCTGTGAACATTTTCACAGCCCAATAGTATAGTTTAAGGCAAACTATCAGAATGAGTATGAGTTTATTGGCGGGTATCCCAACCCAAAAAAACAATTATGAGAGGATAATAGCCCATTTCAGTGACAGCGCTTTAATTACATATTCCCAAGGCGAAACTGTTATAAATGGACTTGATGAACCTCAAGGAGTGTACTTAATTAATGAAGGATTTGTGAAATCTTACTCTGTAACGGAGAATGGACATGCAAACCTTTTGCTAATTCATCAAGCTGGCGAGTTCATTCCATTACCGTGGGCATTAGACGGAGATTATACAACTGGGCTTTTTTATCAAGCAATGAACAAGGTGACTGTTCTTAGGACATCTAAAAACAAACTACGCTCTGCTATGACTCATAACTCATGGTTTTCTCAGGAAGTATTGAAACAGTCTGTAGATGCTTCCATAAACTACACCAAGAGAATACAGGCGCTAGAGATTCGTTCAGCTAGGGGCAGAATTATTTCAGAGATACTCAACCTCTTTGAGCGTTTTGGCGAAGAAAATGGCAAAGAACTATTTATTAATGCTCATTTAACTCACCAGGACATTGCCGACTCTGTGAACATTTCCAGAGAAACTGCAAGTAGAATATTGGAGCAACTATTTAAAGAAGGTTTGATGAGACAAAGAAATCATTTATTTACCGTCACGGATCTTTCCAGATTACAAAATGCTCTTTAATGATAAGTTAGGAAGAATCAATATTCAGATCTATCTTGTTACTATAATTTTACGAATCAAACTGCTAAATACAGAGTATTTGCAAATTGTCATACAATGAAACACAATTCAAATATGAAAAAGTGGGAATTGAATGACAATCATCTATATTTTGTATTTTTTCTACTCTTTTTGCTGTTAATTGGAGGCATTATTTTTCGGATTAATAGTATTCCACAATTTGACGATGTACTACTTGGTCAAGATTGGTCTCATTTTGCAGGTACAATCCGAACTCCCAAAGGCATCCAAGTCAATCCATTAAATAAAGAAATCATTCATCAGGATGGGTCTAAGGCACAACTCAATCCACCAATAAATGTACGAGGACCGCATTTGGAAGTGTCTGGAAACTTTGAAATCATGGCAATGATGAATGATATAGAAGATGGAGCCTCATTGCAGTTGTATAGTCAGCCTCCGATAATTTATGATGAGTGGCGAAAAGAAAACCCAAGTTTTAGAATTGACGTTTCTAGCAAAAGAATCGAAACCCGTGTATGGGACGGAAATTCGTCAACTCCAATTGACATAAGAAGTTTTACTGCGAATCTAAAAGCGAATACAAAACTAGAAATAAAACGTCAATATGGCCAGATTTTTATAACTATAAATGGAAGCAAGTTAGGTTCTATGCCAGACCACAATATTTTTAGTTATGGCACAATTTGGTTCGGTGCTGATGGGAACGACAAAGGCAATGGCTGGTTACTAAGTCAGCTTAAAGCAAGACCACTAAAGAAGGGTAGTTTAAAAGTTGTTCCCACAACTAGTCTGACGGCTGACCATAGCGACCCAAATCTACTTAGAAATTTATTAGGTAAACAATCTCACAAAATTCAAATCGGCGTTGCGGTCTCTGTAAACCCTTTATTTACTAACGAGGCATACAGGAATATCGCAGTCAGGCAGTTCAATATGGTAACAACCGAAAGCAGTATGAAGGCTCAGTTTATTCATCCTGCACCTGATAAATATAACTTCTTAGATGCTGATAATATTGTTGATATGGCAATTGCTAATGGACAGTCTGTCCATGGCCATACCCTTGTTTTTGCTAAATCTAATCCGTCGTGGATAACAGACACTCCAAGTGACAAATTAGCTAGTGTAATGACTGATCATATCACCAAAGTCGTTGATCACTTCAAGGGTCGGGTGGGTTCATGGGATGTCGTGAATGAACCATTATCGGAAAAAGATGAAGATTATACTAATGGGAATTTGGGGCTTCGGCAACATTTTTGGTTTAAGGCCATGGGAGAACAATACATTGATGCTGCATTTAAGGCAGCGAGAGCTGCAGACCCTTCAGCGAAGCTCTACATTAACGATTATGGAATCGAGCATAATGACAAACGATGGCCTGCATTTTTTGCACTTCTTGGTCGTCTCAAAAATCGTGGGGTACCAATTGATGGTATAGGATTTGAGTCTCATGTGTATCAGAGCACAGACAAAATTGATATTGGTATCTTGCGAGACCATATTAAAGCGATTGCAGATCTGGGTCTTGATGTTCGAATATCTGAAATCGATGTGTTGGGGGATAACCCAGAGTTTCAAAACCAACAATACGCTGACGTTTTAACTGTTTGTTTAAGTGAGCCAAGCTGCTCATCACTCACTAGCTGGGGCGTTTCAGATTTGTATGGCTCTACTACCATTCCTGAACGATATCCGTCTCTTCTTGGTGATAGTCTTTTGTGGGACAAGGATATGAATCCTAAGCCTGCCCTAGCAGCAATTCAGAATATATTAAAAATATAATCATGCACTTTTAGTATGAAAAAGTTTTTAAAAAATAGACAATGTAATAATTAATTGGACAGATAGAATTATAATAAAAAACTGCCCCCGGTAAATTATTATTACTTTTCCGAAAATATCAGCGCTTAGGCTGTACAATGTATGCAAGGATAAAGCATATGGTTAAATTCGATACACTTAATGTAAAGTGGATACAGAGGATTGTTATTACATGGGGACTTGCTATGGTCGGAGGACTTATATATATCCACGCCTCGCAATTACCCTATGACATATTTGATTTTAGATTTAACGGATATGCATTAATATCGCTAATTAGCGTTCTTGTAAATATAGTATTTGCAAGCTACGTAATTATAAAACGAGATGATTTTAAAAGTAGCGAAATTACATGGTACCTGTTGTTTCTTTACGCAATTATATTATTTGGTCTATTTGAGATGTTACAAAGACTTTCAGCTAATCCAAATGGGGCAATTTATTGGGCAGCTTTAAGTGGCATTGGACCTGCATTTGAAGGAATTGGATTATTATTATTTGCACTTCAATACACTAGACCAAATGTAAAGATGAATGCAACAATCCCAATCCTTATAATATGTAGCGCAATCCTGTATTTTTACTTTGGCAACGGAAACACAATATTCATAAACACAATTGAAGCGACTAAGAAGTTTCCGTGGGGATATAATAATGATTTCGGAAATGCAATTGCTCTAGATATTGCCTGGGTTATAGGTCTGGCTGCAATTGCAGTTGGAATTATGGCAAGATTTCGTTCTATGACCCAGAATATAATCTTAAAAAAACAAGCAAAAATATTTGTTATTGCTTTGAGTATTCCAATTTTGGGTGGAATTCTATTTGATTCACTTGCACCAGTGATTGGGCTTCATGCACCTCCACTCGCAGATTTTTTCTCAGTTGCGACAGCTGGATTGATGCTTTATGGGTTGAGTCACTATAAGTTTTTCAAAGTAACACCAGCTTCAATGTCATTGGACATTCTTTCAACTATGACTGAATCTGTTTTAGTAACAGATAAAGAATTAAGAATACAACTTATGAACAAATCAGCAAAAAAACTCTTTGGCGATCAAGAACAGGAGGATGCAGATGTTACTTTATTGGAATTATTTGGGCCCAAACAAGCCCCGGATATAAAAGAAGCAATTGAAAAAGTTATGGTCATGGGGGATAAGCATGTTATTGGTAACTATATATTGAGTCAAGAGAAAAAAATATATGTGCGTATAACTGCAGCAAAAATTACCGAAGAGCAAGGTGTTGAGGGATTTGTCTTTGCAATAACTGACGTTAGCGAATTGCAAAATTCATATGATGCATTAGAAAATGAAAAGAAAAGTGTGGATAAAAAAGTTGCAGATAGAACCAAAGAACTCCAAGAAGCACAAGAAAAAATTGCGGAAACTGACAAAATTAAAACTGAATTTGTAATCCTTACTTCTCACAATTTACGCACCCCACTAACAAGTATTCGTGGTGTTGCTGAAGAATTGGGTGAGGTCAAATTGGACAAACTACAAACCGGGATGGTAAAAATTTTACAAAAAAGCTCCAAACGCTTGGGTGATTTAGTAGAAGAATTATTAACTATAAGCAAAATTGAAGCTGGTGACAATCAAAAATTTGAAGAAATAAACATTAAACAATTAATACAGCCGATTATAGAAGAAGCGAATGATTTAGCTAAAACTACTGGCAATAAGTTTTCGGCAAACATTGAGAGTAATGTCATGATTCTTGCAAATCCTTCTAAGTTAAAAACTGCTATCCACAATCTATTAGATAATGCGTTTAAATTTACCAAAAATGGAGAAGTCACATTAAATGTAAAAACTGAAAACAAAAAAGTAAAAATCAGTATTGCAGATACGGGAATTGGAGTAAAAGCCCAGGAAGTACCAATGCTGTTTACGAAATTCCATCGTGGCACAAGTGTTATGCAATACGATTACGAAGGTGAAGGAATAGGTCTATACTTGGCAAAGCTTATAGTTGAAGAGCACAAAGGACAATTAAAAGTAGAAAGCGAAGTTGGCATAGGCACGACATTCACAATAATTCTTGACGAAGCCTAAGTTTAGGCAGTGCTTTTAATCACATACCTGTCTATAGTGCTAGAACCAGATTCTTTGGTAACATGTATATATGGGAAATAAATATTCAATTGAAAGAGCACAAATAATTGGTTCTAAAATTGGCATAGATTTCGATAAGTTTGATTTGGAGCAGTTTCGAATGGGGCTAGAAATAGAATCGGAGCATGGCTCTCAAGACCCAGAAACCAACGTTACTAATGATGACGAAACTATTACTGGCAAAATTGCTTGGGCTCACTTAAAAGAAATTCCAGACTATTACACGCGACTTGCTAAAATGGAAAAAGAAGCCGGTAGTTAAAAGAGCTTTATGAAAAATTTATCAAAGTTGTTAGATTTATCTGGTAAATCAGCTATTGTAACCGGTGGTGCAAAAGGAATTGGGTATGGCATATCCTATAGACTGGCTGAAGCAGGTGCAAAGGTACTTATAGCAGATACTGACCAAATTTCAGCAAACAATATGGTAGAAGAATTAACTTCAAAAGGTTGGACGGCCAAAGCTATTACAGTCGATGTTTCAGTTGAGCAAGACATTATAAATATGATAAATACTTGTCAAAAAGAGTTCGGGAGCGTCGACATACTCGTAAACAATGCCGGAGTTTATCCACCAGTCCCAATTGAACAGATGTCGGTGGATCAGTTTGAACGGGTAATTGCAGTAAACTTGAGAAGCGTTTTCCTAAGTACAAAATATGTTAGTGAAGTTATGAATACACAAGGGGGAGGGAAAATCATAAACATAACTTCAATTGACGCTCTTCATCCTTCTATGGTTGGACTTGCGCACTACGATGCCTCAAAGCATGGAATGTGGGGTTTTACAAAAAACTCAGCATTAGAACTTGCTAAACATAAAATATCGGTAAATGCTATTGCACCTGGAGGAGTTGCAACACCTGGAGTCGCAGCAATGAGTCAGGGCGCATCGGCCGAACAAATGGTAGAATCTACGAAAGCATTCATGGCCAAAATCCCGATGCATCGTATGGGTGAAGCAGATGAAATAGGTACAGTTGCACTCTTTCTAGCTTCTGACATGTCATCATATATGACTGGAAGTCAAATAGTAGTTGATGGTGGAGCACTACTTAGTTAGACAGTTCTGAATAATCATTGAACTTCAAATTGGTGGCTGAAATTTTTATAATCATAAAAGATCCGGCGTCGATTTTAGTTATTGGAGGGAGAAGTTTTTTATCACGGTAGACTCGTAGTTTGACAACAAAATCAAACACAGTTTGCTTAATTTGCATATTCGTTTCAACAACTGCCGTTCCTTGAATTTGCAATGTTTGCTGAGTACCAGTTTCGTGTATGGTCAAAGCCACTTGTGGATTTGCAAATATATTTCGACCTTTTGAAGTAGATGATTTTGTAAGTATATAAATAAATAAGTTTTCATCAACCATGTAGTAAACTATTGCTCCATGTACACTTCCATTTTTATCAACTGACGAAAAAGTAGCTAAGTTATGTTCTTTTAGAAAATTAATAGCTTTGCCATCTTGCTCAACTATAGTTTGTGGTGGTTTTTCAGTTTGTTCGTACCTTCCGGTGACCTGATTGTACTTACCAGCTTCAAGTCGTCTTGATTCTATGTATTTAGCAAAAATATTTACGCATTTTTTGTTTACAAATCTCAGCGAGAAATCTGCAACTTTGGTGTGGAGTACTACGCTAGAAAATACTCCAACATGATTTACCTTGACCCCGGAAACAACATCATAAGTAAGTTCATCCATTGTATTGAAGAAAGGTTTTCTATCTAAATAGATAAGTCTTCTGTCAGTTGCAACCAACATAACTGAACCAACCTTACTTTTACCGTATACCACACCACCAATGTGTTCGTCCTCATGAATTATTGTGGGAAGTGACTGACTTTCCATTTTGGATAAACCATATTGAGTTATGCCAACTTTTTTAAGTTCATTTTTAATTCTATCGATATGTGACTTATTCATACCTATAGTATAGTCCCTTCAAACAACACTTACAGAATAGTACTTGACAAAAGTTTAAGTGTTTGCTTAAATGTTTAATGTGAGTACAATTCATAAATCAATTTCAAACATTAGCTCTCAGGAAGAGCATTTGATAAATGCTATGCAGGCATTAGGTGATAAGACGCGCTACAAAATGTTCAAGATAATGCAAACAAACAAACAAATGTGCGTTAGTGAGATTGCCAATGAACTTGGAATATCTGTACCAGCTGTGTCTCAAAACTTTCGCATTTTAGAACTAGTAGGGCTAGTTGATAAACAGCGTTTTGGACAAAAAATGTGTTACAAGTTGAAGCTAAATGATCCACTGATAAGAAAACTTGTAAAGATAACTTAAAGAAAGGAAACAAAATGTCAAAGATAACAATTTATAGCACAGCAACATGTGTTTATTGCAAAATGCTAAAAAGCTATTTGCAAAGTAATGATATTAAATACGGCGAAAAACACGCAGATTTAGATCCGAAGTTAGCACAAGAGTTGTACGACAAAAGTGGACAGCTAGGAGTGCCATTTACTATCATCGAAACTGACGATGGGAAAATAGAAAAAATCTTGGGATTCGACAGACCTAAAATAAATCAAGTATTGGGGATTAGTTAAATGAGTACTAAATTCAAAGCCATTTGGAATGACAAAATTGTAGCCGAAGCCGATAAAGACGATCTTATATTTATTGAAGGTAACTGGTATTTTCCACCAGAGTCAATTAAAAAAGAACTATTTTCAAGTTCAAGTAACCACACGACTTGTTGGTGGAAAGGAGAGGCCGACTACTACAACATTGAAGTTGATGGAAAAGTGAATCAAGACGGCGCTTGGTACTATCCAGTTCCAACTCCAAGCGCAATTACTAAAATTAAAAAAGATTTTACCAATTATGTCGCATTTTGGCATGGTGTAGAAGTTTCGTAAAGCATAAAGGATTCGCATGAATAAACTATATATTCCAGTTTTGGCTGGTACTACAAGGGAAGGCCGACTAAGCATACATGCTGCACGGCTCGTATCAGAAATTGGAAATACGTTTGAAAATGTAGAATCCGATTTAATTGATCCGAAAGATTTTAATTTTCCGGGCGATGGTAAGGGTCCTGAAGCTAGAGATTCTAAGTACACAAATATAACCGAACGTGCTGATGGATTCTATATAGTAAGTCCAGAATACAATCACAGCTTCCCTGGCAGTCTGAAGAGAATGCTTGATAGTGAACTAGCTAATTACATTCACAAACCAGTCGCCTTTGCTGGTGTATCGAGTGGTTCATGGGGTGGAGTACGAGCAATCGAAGCTCTGGCTATAACCGTAAGGCAAATGGGCATGGTTTCAACTTTTGCTGACATGCATTTCCCAAAAGTTCAAGATCTGTTCGATGAACATGGCACACTTCTAAATGAGGACTACCGTGAATACATAAAAGTTTCGTGGGTAGAGCTTATTTGGATGGCAGAAGTTTTGAAAACTGGTCGTAATGATGTGCAAAACAAACATCATAAATAACTAACGAGAGATTTTTTTATAATTCAAAATAACCACAGTTACATTTTCCATGTCTGAAAAGGTTCAAACACTTTGCTATGTTATTTATGTGATCTAGCTCTCGCTACAAAGTACTGTTTGTAGACTAATAGGAGCAAGCTTAGAGGGTATGAAAGTAGGCCGATTGGTAAGCTAAACAGCCTGGATATAATTATCGCAACTATGCTTGATATAATTATCCAACTTAAAAAGTTTTTGGGGCTGATTTTTTGGCGTAGATATTCTGCCCCAATGTAATAATAGGGAAATACGGTTATTACTAAAAAGGTACTAGATAGTAGTCCAAATATTAGTACAACAGCTAATCCTTGCCAAAATGGGCTTAAAACAGCAAGTGGAATCAAAGAAACCACAGCAGTTACACTGGTTGCAAAAAGTGGCCTAAAACGTTCTTCAAGTGCAGCTACTGCAGAATCGATAACTCCTAGCCCACTACGTCGAGACTGATTTGCAAAATCGGTAAGTAAAATTGTATTTTTTATACTTAATCCAACCAAGGCAAAGAATCCTAACATGGCAAAAAAGCTTATTGCATTTTTGGTTACATCTAATCCAAGCATTATTCCGAATATGCTAAATGGTATCGCCATAAAAATTAGTAAAGGTTGTAAAAGCGATCGAAATTCAAGTAATAGCAATAAGTACATTGCTAATAGCATTAGTGGAAACGCAAAAACTAATGCTTTAAATGAATTTTGATTTTCTGTTTCCTGTCCCAGGTTATAACTTAAGGCATTTGAGTCTAGGCCGTAGGATGCTAATTTACTGCTATCAAATTCTTTGTTGACTGCTTGTTGAGCTAAATTCACAAGTGTTGTTGTATCACTTCCATCAAAGTCAGCCGAAACCACGACTATCAACTTTCCGTCCTTTCTTGAGTATTGATCAGGGCTGGAAATAGTAATATTTTTCATGTGGGCAATTTTACCACTGGATCGTTTTAGTTCCACGCTTGGTAGGTAATTTGACACATCATTGGCAGCTTTATAAGCCTTTTGTCTATCGGTTGCATCGAGCTGGATTATAAAAGATGCTATTGGTGGCCCTACGTCCACCTGTCCAACTTTGACGCCAGCTTCTTTGAAGTCATTATTGAATTTCGATTGCAACATTTCAACAATTTTTGGAGATTTAATATTTCGTTTGCTATACGGTACAAGTGCTACTCGCAGACTAGCAGATTGTGCACTGCCAGTATTGTAGTAGGATGATTCAATAAAGTTTTCACCAATTACTTCTGAGGTAATTGCATCAGCTTTTGTTGTTAGCTCTTTTGCTTTTTGCAAATCTGTATTTCGTGGAAAGTTTAGAGTGATATTTATTCCGTTTGTGTCTTTAGTGGGAGGGAAAATATTAAAAACTACATTTTTCCCAATGTTTAGACCAGCTCCAATAAAACCGAGTCCAACCAAAACGGCGATTGATCCAACTAAGAAAAGTTTTTTTGTTGAGTGTCTTGCCCATAACATAGGTCGAGCAATAAATTCAGCTAATTTTGTTTCTATCCCAGCTGCAAAATCTGCCTTTGCTTTTTTCCCGAGCTGTTTCTTACTTAGCAGTACAAATCTGCTAAAGAAAGGTATGAAAACGAGAGCAACAATCAAACTTATTAAAAGTGATGAAATGATCACAACTGGTATTGCCTTAATGAAGCTACCTAATACTCCACCTACAAATAATAGTGGCGAAAAGCTAAGTGCAGCAGTGAGTGTAGCTGCGACCATAGCCCGACTAATCTTCTGAGTAGCTGTCTTAACGACCGTAAGTGGATCATTAGATTTTCGTCTTGCGGCATCAATCGCTTCGACCATAATGATTGTATCGTCAACTATCAAAGCTAATCCTAATATAAGCGCAAACAAAGTTATTACATTTAGCGTGTAGCCAACAAGAAATATTAACCCTAAACTTATAGATATTACAGTAATCATTGAAACAACGGTAATTAGCGAAGCTCTAAGAGCAATGACTAACGAACCGATCACCAAAACTGCAATTAATCCTTCAAGTAAAACTCGCTGAAGTTCGCTTATGTTGTCCTTTATTTGGGATGCAAAACTTGCACTTACATCAGCATGATATCCGGCGAATTCACTGTTTTTCGATATCTCACTTAATGCTGAGCGCACTTTGTCGTCTAGTTTTATTACATCTGATCCATCTTTTTTTGAAATTCCAATAATTACAGAGTTATAAAATTTTGTTTTATTGTCATTCCTAATTCCGAATCTATCAAAACTTCTCTCTACTTCGACTTGATTCCCATCTTTTGGATTCACTACTTTTTGAATTGGATTTTTTACAAAAATAGCTTTTACGCCTTCGACCTGTTTGTCCTCAAGTGATTTTGCAAATTGCGATGCTTTTTTTACCATCAGATTTGTATTTTGATCAGAGCTATCGCTGTAAAAAGATATTGCCATATCTAACTGGTCAGTATCGGGACCAGTGGCGCCAAAATATGGCACGTTGTACTGTATATTTACATTCTTTGGAATTGCATCAGCAGATTTAATACTAGATTCTAATTCTTTTGCAGCTTGTTTAGCGTCTGTGCCGTCTTTATATGTAATGCTTACTGTAAAAAAGTTATCGGCACTTGATGATTGTACTGATTTTGTTGCACTTTGTTTTAATGCTAAATCTGCAATGGGTTTCGCGACATTTTCGTCAACTTTTGAAGGATCATTTACAAAATAAGTTCCACCAACAATTGCTAGAGATATATTTACATTTGGAAACCCCTCTCGTTTTAATAGAGACGTATAACTTAAAGCTCCGAAAACTGTTAAAACTAGCCATAAAATAGCTGTCAACATAGGACGATTAAAAAACGTAGTTGTTAGTTTCGGCAAAATTCGGTCTTTTGATTTTTGAACATTATTAGATTTATTTGAAGATGCCAATTCTAATCTCCCAATTAATACAATTATCGTAACAGAAAAGTGCAATCTTCTCACTTGTATTTTTTACTAAGTTTTTATGCTAATGCTTTTATGATATTGTGAATATACAATTATTAAGTTTAGGAGGAAAAATGTTGGCAAAAATTATTCAAGAGGCAACAGACGCAGTATCAGCAGCAATTAAAGGCGTAGATAACATCTTAGATGCTGTTACTTCGAGTGTAAAAGACCAAGTAGTAAACGTACTAAAAGGCACAGGTGAAATTGCTGGTTCGGGCGTAGAAGCAATTGCAAGCGTTGCCAGCGGTGCCATAAAAGGTGCAGGGCAAGTAGGTTCTTCAATAACAGATTTGGCAACAAGCACTATGAGTGGAATTGTAAATGGAGTAAGTCAAGTTGGTGGAGACATAATCGGGGCTGTTAGAGGTGGGGCTCAGGGAATTGTCCAAGCTACAGCCGAAACAGGTGGTGATATTGGTTCTGCAGCTGTTAGCGCCGTCAAGGGAGCAATTCAGTCTGCTGGTGCTGTTGGAACTGATACTGCCGAAGCCGCCAAAGCAGCTGTTGGTGGAGCAATGGACGCAGCAACATCTGTTGGTGGTGGTGCTGTAGATACAGTTAGAGCCGCATTACTAAGCGCCGCTGCGCTTCCTAGAGATGTGATTGAATCTGCTTTAAAAGGTAGTGAAGAAGACAAAAAATAGCTTAAGATAGTCCAAGTTTTGCAGAACATCCGGGCCACGGAGAAAATCCTCTACCAGCACGCATGTGTTCTGCAACAACTATTTGTTGTTCTCGACTCGCTAGGTCGGCTCGCGTAGCAAACGCACCCCCACCATTACTGAGCCAAGTTCCTGAGTTGAACTGAAGTCCACCATAATAGCCGTTACCAGTATTTATAGCCCAATTACCTCCAGATTCGCATTTAGCTAGTTGATCCCAAACTGTACTATCTCCACTATAAGTTTCTGCAGGGATTTGTTTTTCTGATACTGTTTTAACTTTCTGAACTACTTCTTCTGATGGCGCATTTACGGGAAGAGGACGGCTTGAAAGCTGTTCATCTTGAGTTGGAATCCGTAAAGATTCACCCGGAAAAATTAAATCGGGGTTTTGAACAGATGGATTGGCATCGTAAATCCTTGAAAATGAAGTATTGTTTTCCAAGGCAATTTTAGTGAGAGATTCTCCCGGTTTCACCAACACTATATTTGGTGCTGGAGCCGGCTTCGCTTTAGCTTCATTTATTATTACCGAATCTAACAACTGTGGAGTTTGAATTAAACCCAATATATCATTTGATTTTTGCGCTTTTACTTTGGGTGAACTAATCGCGATAAAAATCACAGACATAGCTACGCCCATTACCATAAATGGTAATTTCATATATTAACCTCCTAAAACTCCCTGAAAGTCACCAAAATAACAGCCCTGAACGTACTGTTCAGGAATGCAGTTTAATTTGTATGATTCTATTTGATTTGGAACAACGTCCAGGTAAGTGTTTCGTGCTTTTCGCCCGCGTTGGCAAAAAAGACACGAAAATAAAGCTTACCTAGCATTTAATTACATGTCAAATTAAAAACATTAGGTATAAAAAAATAGCCCCTGTTAAGGAGCTATTTTTGGTGTGGTAATATTTACCAGCTACGGTTTCCACCGCCGCCACCGCCACCGCCGCCACCGAAGTCGCGTCGAGGACGATCCTCTTTAGGTCGTGCTTCGTTGACCGTAATGCTACGGCCTCCCATGTCACTTCCATTGAGTTCCTTTTCAGCTGCTTTTCCTTCTTCGTCGTTTTCAAACTCGACAAAGCCGAAACCCTTGCTGCGGCCAGTGTCGCGGTCAGTTATGACTTTGGCGCTAGCTACAGTACCATGAGCTCCAAATGCTTGGGCTAGCTCATCGTCGGTAGTGCTGAAAGGTAAACCACCTACAAATAATTTGTACATGTATACATTCCTTTGTATTTAATGATCCAGGTACGACCACTTATTGCTAATGAACTATCGAACGCCTGATCACCATGTACCAAGGAACATATCGAACTGTTGCCTAACAGATAAGGAACCTGCACGCGTATTTAACCACACCAGAGGTTAATTAGCAACAACTAGCATTACTCAAAGCATAACTATATTGACATAATAGCAAAATCATGTATAATACATAGTGTTGGTGCATTAACAAAAACATTAGTTTAGACAGGTAAATTTGTTGCAAAAATAATGCAACATGGTTCAAGAAATCTAAGTAATATGGATGTCTATTTACTCGTCAAAACCAAAACACAAAAAATTTAAACAACATGCATTTCGCATTTGAGCGCAAGGTGCAATTTCTCTCAGAGAAGCGGAGCGGGCTGTATGAAAATACTGCTCGTGAGCATCGCAAGAGAAAATTGTGCATGGCATCAAAAAGCAAACAAAGTTTCTGGCTATGCCAAAAAATATGATTGCTGGTGCGATAGGCAAGGAAGGAAATACCTGTGAGTGTCATATCACTTAACGGGGAAATGGCGTATGAATTCATACCCACAACCGACGAACAATTTTTACAAATTGACGCGTATATAAACGACGCAGAATTTGTAAATTAACAAAAATATTAAATTAAAAAGGATCCTCCTTCGCGTAAAGCTTCGGAGGACTAGGGGGTAAATTGTTAATACAAGATATAGTTCCACGCAACAAATCAAGTGCCAAGCACTTGAAACTGCAAAAATCTAAATCTAAGCGAATGATTTTGATCGGCGCATAAGCAGACAGAAGAGTCCCGATCAACCTCGGGACTCTTTCTTTATAATAACAACTTTGGTATCAGGGGCGAGAATTGAACTCGCGACCTCAGGCTTATGAGTCCTGCGCTCTAACCATCTGAGCTACCCTGACTAAATATGAGACAAAACTGCGGTTTTTCTCATCACGTAGGCAAAATGGAACACATTTTGGCTGGTTGCTCTTTTCCCTATGGCTTCAGGAAATACAACAGGGGTGATTGTAGCATGTCTGAAACTATTTGGCTAATAGCAAGATTTATTTAACAAACAGATAAATAACTATTACGATTCCCATAAACACAGTGAACTGGTGCACTACATGCGATGAAAAATGTCTGGAATATTTGGAGCCCAAATAACCACCTATCCCAGTTCCAATCGCAATCAAACTTCCATATTTAAAGTCAATTAGTCCGGCATTGGTAAATGAAACCAAACCAACAACTCCAACACCAATTAGACACAAACTTTTTAAACCATTTATTTGAAATGTAGTTTTTAGTCTGGATGAAAACCCCAAAATCGCAATTATCATAAGCCCGACGCCAACACCAAAAAACCCACCATATATTGCAAGTGCAAATACGAACAAAAACAGAAGTGGCATACCTAGTTTGCGGTTAGTTTTCACCAGATGTTTTTCGGTAATTATTAGTTTGTGAATCCTTGTTTGTAACATGAGTAGCAGTACGGCAGACAAAACTAGCCAAGGGATAATTGTTTCAAATTTACTGGGATTAATTTCTATCAATGCTCTAGCACCAATAATTGCTCCAAGAGTAGAAGGTATAATCAACCACCAAAAAATCTTGGGAGAAGACTTAATTTCTTTTCGGTACCCATAAGTTGCCAGAACTAAACCTGGCAATACAGCTAAACTTATCGTGGCTGTGGCACTCACAGGTGCAACACCGAGGGTTATAAGCGTCGGGTATATCAAAAGAGCTCCTCCACCAGCAGTTGCATTGATGGTTCCACAGAGTATACCAACAAGAATAAGTAATATTATGTTTATCATTGTTTATTTTGTATGCTTGAACGGTTGTCAATATAACATGTTTTGTATCTGTTGCACAGATTAGAGTTGTGAACGAGATGAATATTCTCTATTATTAGTTCAATGATTAACGTGGCACAACGGAGATTTCAGATAATGAGTGGTAGGGTTCACCCTGGGCTTGCAGAAGAGGTCGCCAAATTACTCGATGTGCCAATCCATACTGTGCAATTAAGCAATTTTTCCAACGGCGAAATTAGTTGTAGGTTGGGAGAGTCGGTTAGGGATAGTGATGTGTTTGTATTCCAGTCGCATGGGGCTCCGAGCATAAATGATGCCATTATGGAGCAGGCCATAATGATTGATGCCGCCAAGCGCGCATCGGCCAGATCCATAACTGCAGTCTGTCCGTTTTTTGGTTATGCTCGTCAAGACAGAAAATCTGATGGTCGTGAACCAATAACGGCAAAGTTAGTAGTGGATATATTGAGCAAGGCAGGCGCCGATAGGATAACAAGCGTAGATTTGCACGCTGGCCAGATACAAGGTTTTTTTGACGGCCCTTTTGACCACCTTATAGCCAGACCAACACTTGTAAATTACATAAAAAAGACTTTCAAAAACAAAGAAATAGTCATGGTTTCGCCAGACGCTGGAAGGGTAAAGTCTGCTGAGCGATATGCATCTGATTTGGATTGTGAAATTGCAATTATTCACAAACAGCGTTCAACCAGAAAAATCGACAGCGTCGAGGCGCGTTATTTGATAGGTGAAGTAAAAGACAAGACCTGCATTATTACAGACGACATGATAGACACGGCGGGTACAATATGCGCTGCGGCTGAATTGCTTGCCGAAAAAGGAGCTAGAGAAATTTACTGTGTAGCAACTCATGGTGTACTTTCTGACCCAGCATTAGAGCGTATTGAAGAATCCGCTTTTACGAAAGTTATCGTGACAAATACTTTACCTACAGAACCAGTCGCACAGTCGGACAAAATCGTGGTTCTATCTATTGCGCCACTGATAGCAGATGCAATTTCTGCCATATATTCTGGAAAGTCGGTTTCGGCAATTTTTGACGGCAAAAACCAGTTCTAGATACAAAGTCCGCACCAGTCAACAAACTATCGGGCAAAGCCCGAAGCTTTGCTGACTTCTTGGCACTATATACAATTTTTGCCTGCGATGCTCCTGAGTAGTACTTTTTGTACAACTCAGTCCGCTTCTCGGAAAGAAATTGCACCTAGCACGCAAGTGCAAACTGTGTATAGTATGTTAAATGAGAATGATTACTTTGCCGGGGTTGATTGATGCGCATGTACATTTGAGGGACCCTGGTCAGACGCAAAAAGAAGATTTTACAACCGGAACTAGTGCAGCATTGGCAGGTGGGTTTACGACTGTTTTGGACATGCCTAACAATGTTGATCCAGTTTTTACGGTTGAGAGGCTAAAAGCCAAAATCGCACTTGCTGAGCAAAAGGCAGTTTGCGACATAGGATTTTATTATGGTAGTCAGGGGGATAATCTAGATACATTTTCTGAAGCGTCCGAACATGCTGTCGGGCTGAAGCTGTATTTGAACATTACGACGGGAAACTATCTGATGGATCCCATTTATTTGAAAAAAATTTATGCAACTTGGCCAGCACATTTGCCAGTTGTTTTACATGCCGAAGAAGATGTAATAGACATTGCTGTTGAGTCGCTCAAAGGACTAGATAGGCCGGTACACGTTGCTCATATGCCCAGCCGAGTAATTTTGGAAAAAATTATACATGCCAAAAAATCAGGATTGCCTGTAACTTGTGGTGTGACGCCTCATCATTTGTTTCTAAATGACAAAGACGCAGAGCGACTGGGGGTGTATGGTCAAATGAAACCAAACCTAAAACCACAAGCAGATGTAGATTTTCTGTGGGAACATTTGGATGATATAGATATTTTTGAGTCTGACCACGCTCCACACACAGACGCAGAAAAGCAACAAGGAGCTTTTGGCGTGCCTGGGCTAGAAACTACGTTGCCCCTACTACTGACTGCCGAACGAGATGGCAAAATAACTCGTCAGCAGATATTAGACAAATGTTACACTCGTCCAGCCGAAATAATGGGGATAAAAATTGATAAGAATACTGAAGTAGAAGTTTCAATGGAAGAATACGTACTTTCAAATAATGGTCTGCAAACTAAATGTGGCTGGACTCCTTTTGCCGGACAAAAAGTAATCGGCAAAGTTCAAAAAGTTACACTCCACGGAAATTTAGTCTATGAAAACGATCAAATACTAGCTATACCTGGCTCGGGCCA